>DATNHM010000060.1:0-217645 GCA_035604955.1 Candidatus Limnocylindrales bacterium
TCGACTCGTCGCATCCTGGGGCTGGAGAAGGTCCCAAGGGTCCGGCTGTTCGCCGGTTAAAGCGGCACGCGAGTTGGGTTCAGAACGTCGTGAGACAGTTCGGTCCTTATCCACTGTGGGCGCAGGAAACTTGAGGGGTTCCAACCTTAGTACGAGAGGACCGGGTTGGACGCACTTCTGGTGTGGCAGTTGTTCCGTCAGGGGCATCGCTGCGTAGCCATGTGCGGAAGAGATAAGCGCTGAAAGCATCTAAGTGCCAAGCTCCTCCCAAGATAATGTCTCCCGGAGCGCAAGCTCCCTGAAGACCACGGGCAGACCACCCGTTTGATAGGCCAGAGGTGTAAGCGTCGTGAGACGTTCAGCTGACTGGTACTAATCGGTCGTGCGGCTTGATCGCTTATTTTTCGAATGGTGACTGGTTATATGTTCATTGTTTCATCGGGCAACCGATTTCAACGATTCAGCATTTAACGAATCACGCATCGAAGATAGCGATTTCAACTCGCGAATTGTAATTGCACTGTGTCCCCTGTGTGTAGTTTTCAGAGAATGTTTGTTCTTTGTCAGTAGTTGGTGGTCAGTAGTCAGCAGCATTGGGATTTGGAAGCCTGTCCCTTGCTAAGAACTAAAAACTAATGACTATCAACTAAATATTTTTTGGTGGCCATAAAGCTGTGGTCCGACCCGATCCCATTCCGAACTCGGCCGTCAAACGCAGTCTTGCCGATGGTAGTAGTCCTATAGGTTCTGCGAGAGTAGGTTGCCGCCAGTCTTTCAAAAAAGCCGGAGAAACTTCTCCGGCTTTTTTTATTCAAGTGGCACGGCGACTGCGATTTCCGCCGGTCGGCTGCCCATCGGGCAAATTTTAAAAGTTGATTATGCGCGAAGATTGGTTCAGTTTTTGCGCGTCGCACCGCTTCACCCGGACGTGACAATAACCAGAAAGGACGACAACGTATGCAACGACCGACTTCTGTGACCGTGTTCGGAATTCTGAATATTGTGTTCGCCGCGTTCGGCGTCTTCGGGCTGATTTTCTCCATGGCCCTGTTCCACCTGCCAGCCGATTCGAATAACCCGGTCGTCAAGCTCATACATGAAAACCCGGCCTATGCCGCCTGGTTGAAGGCCAGCATCCTGTTGGGAGTGCCGAGTTGTCTGGTCTTGCTGGCAACCGGCATCGGACTTTTGTGCCTCAAGTCCTGGGCGCGTATCCTCTCCATTGCCTACGCGATTTACGCCATCGTTTTCGGCATTGTCGGAACGGTGGTCAACTTCGTTGTGATGGTTGTGCCCATGGCTGAACAAGCCCGACAGCAACAAGGGCCGGAAGCCGCCGCCGCCATTGGCGGGGCAATCGGTGGAACCATCGGCGGGTGTTTCGGCCTGATTTATCCCGTCCTCCTGCTTATCTTTATGACCCGGCCAAAGGTGGCGGCGGCATTCCGTCCGCCGGTTATGTCCCAGACGTAAAACAGTCTGCGACGCCTGAAAACTTTGTATGCTTTACCCCTGAATGGTCGAGAATCCCCGCGCTGGCGGGATTAGTGTTCATTTGTGGTTGTCGGCAGAGTCCACGTGCAGGCATCACTCAATTGCTTTCCGTCACGTTCCGCCCTGGCGGCAACCCGATTTTCGCCGGGCTTTAAAGCGACGTTCCGCCAAACAAACACGCAGTTCGTGCTGGTTCGGTGATACCCTTCTGATTTTCCATTCAACAACAACTCCACCGTCTTGGCGTTGGAATAGATTTTTACGTCCGTGACGGCGTTCGTGCGTTCGGTAAACCGGCGTTCGGCAAGGTACAATACCGGTTCCTCCGACCAATTGGCCTTGTAAAAATAAAAGGCGTCCTTTTTTGTTTTGCGGTCATAGGTTACCAGACCCTTGTCATTGCGGCCGGGGACGTTGCCTTCGTGGCGCGTGCTGACGGCAAAGTCGAACATGTTCCAGACAAACGTACCCCAGACATACGGCTTCGATTTCATGATCGGCCATATGGTTTCGTGCAACATCGCCTGCCATTCCTCGGGATGCCATTGGCCGCCGGGGTCCGGTTGGGCCGGGTTTTGTTCGTGCTGTTCCGGATTTGCCCCGGCGCCGTATTCGCTCACGCAAAAGCCACCGTGCTGGCTGTCATAACGATGTTTATCCAGCAGTTTGCCGATATCGCCCGGGTTTCCCCAGCCGGCATACCAGCCGGGATAGATGTTCCAGCCCAGCAAGTCGGGAATTTTGTTCATTTGCGGAATCCGGTCAGTGCAGGTGGCGCCGATGGTCGGGCGCGTCGGGTCTTCGCTGTGCGCGAGATTGTTCAAATCCTGCAACTCGCGTTCCGGGTCGGGGGTTTTCCCAAGCCCGATTTCGTTGAACAAGCTCCAGGTGAAAATCGAAGGGTGATTGACGTTTTGCCGGATCAGGTCAAGCAACTGGCCGCGCGAAGTTTCGGCAAACCGCGCCGAGGCGTTGATTTCGTTGACCTGCGGGATTTCCGCCCAGACCAGAATGCCCGCCTTGTCGCACAGGCTGTAAAAATAATCGCTGTGCTCGTAATGCGCGCAGCGGACGACCGTCGCGCCGATTTCCTGGATGAGCCGCATGTCTTCGTCCATGTCCGCTTCGGAAATCGCCCAGCCTTTGTTCCACCGGTCTTGATGCCGGTCCACGCCGTACAGCGCGTAAGGCTTGCCGTTGAGGAAGAATCCTTTGTCCGGATCCACCCGATAAAAGCGCAGGCCGAGCGACTGCGCGACCGAATCCACGATGCCGTTGGTCGAGCGCAATTCAACCACGGCCTGATAAAGGTAAGGGTCGGGCCGGCCATTCCACAAATGCGGGTGCGGCACTGTCACGCGCAACCAGTACGGCGCTGTCGTATTGGCCGCCAAAGTGACCGGCAGTTTGGTTTCGGCAATTTTTTTCCCGCTCGCATCAAACACGGTCGCGACCAGCGTCAGCGACTGATTGTTCCGCGTGCCGTTGGAAATTTGCGCCGTCATGTCGAGCAGCGCCTTTTTCTTCGTGACGCTTGTTTGCAGCCACGCGACGCCGGGGGAGCCGTGGTCGGTGGGTGTGAAGTTTTCATCCGCCGTTTCTATCAAATGCACCGGCCGGTAGAGGCCGCCGTAAACTGAAAAATCACCGCTCAGTGGCGCGATGTCCGGTTCCCAGGAATTGCTCACGCGTACGGCAATCACATTCGTGCCGCTGGCAGCCAGGTGCCCGGTGATTTCAAAACAGAAAGCGCCGAACCCGCCGCGATGCTCGCCCAGAAAATCGCCGTTCAGGTAAACGTCGGCGAACAGGCTCGCGGCTTCGAATCGCAAAAAGCAGCGTTTGCCGGCTTGCGGTTTGAGATCCAGTTCGCGCCGGTACCAGCCTGGCCCACGGTAATAATCCTTGCCCTGTTGCGCCTCTTCCCAGCCCCAGCTGTGGGGAATGGAAATGGTTTGCCAATTGGTATCGCTGAAGTCCACGGCCTCCGCACCCAGGATGTCACCGGATTTGAAATGCCAGCCTGAATCCAGCAACGTGTCTTGCCGGGCGGCAGAATTGAGGGTAAGCATCAGCGCGGAAATCAAAATAAAAAATCTGTGCATGAGGCAACATCTTGCCGGTAATTCCCTCCAAGGCAAATGGAATCTTGACGCGGGCCGGTAAATGCCCCGGACCAGGCTAACCTCGCCGCCGTTTTACTTTGAGTTGCGTGGTGGCGTGCACGAGCGCAGCCTGAACGCGCGCGGCTTCCTCGTCGCTGATTTTCTCCGCCAGACGCGCCTCGGCCCGGCGCAATGCCTCCTCGGCCTTGGCCTCGTCAATGTTGTCGGCATTGATGGCCATGTCGGTGAGCACGGCCACGCGGTCGCCCGTGACTTGCACGAAACCATCACCGACGCAGATGGCAATGGTTTCTCTGCCTTTCTGCGCGGTAATTTCACCCGCCACCAGCTGCGTCATTAGTGGCATGTGCTGCGGCAGAATGCCCATCTCGCCTTCACCGCCTGTGAGCGTAACCATGTCCACATCATCGGAGAAGATTTTCGCCTCCGGCGTGACGATTTCGAGTTTTATGGTTGCAGCCATGTGGATGGTTAAATTTGTAATCGGTTAAATGAGTTGAACAAGTTAAACAGGAGATTCGCGCGATCACGCTGCGACTCATTTAACCTGTTTAACAAGTTGCTCATTTAACCTTCTTTAATTTCTTCAATTCCGCCCTTCATATAGAAATTCTGTTCGGGCACGTCGTCGTGTTTGCCGTCCAGGATTTCCTTGAACCCACGGACCGTTTCCGCCACGGGCACCTGTTTGCCCGCCCGGCCGGTGAACACTTCCGCCACCGAGAACGGCTGGCTCAGGAACCGTTGAATCTTGCGCGCGCGATACACGGTGAGCTTGTCGTCAGGCGAAAGCTCGTCCATGCCGAGAATCGCGATGATGTCCTGCAAATCCTTGTAACGCTGCAAAACCTTCTGCACGCCGCGGGCGACTTCGTAAGGTTCCTGCCCGACGATTTCCGGCGCCAACGCGCGGCTGGTCGAGGCCAGCGGGTCCACGGCCGGATAAATGCCGAGCTCGGCGATGGCGCGCTCCAGCACGATGGTCGCGTCCAGGTGCGCGAACGTCGTGGCGGGCGCAGGGTCGGTCAAGTCGTCCGCCGGCACATACACGGCTTGGAACGACGTGATGGAACCTTTCTTGGTCGAGGTGATGCGTTCCTGCAAATCGCCCATTTCGGCGGCCAGGGTCGGTTGGTAACCGACGGCGCTGGGCGTGCGGCCCAGCAGCGCGGACACTTCCGAGCCGGCCTGCGAGAAACGGAAAATATTGTCAATGAACAGCAGGACGTCCTGGTTCTTCTCATCGCGGAAGTACTCGGTTACGGCCAGCGCCGAGAGTGCCACGCGCAAACGCGCGCCGGGCGGCTCATTCATCTGGCCGTACACGAGGCCGATTTTGGAACCGCCTTTGAGAACGGGCAGGCCGTTCGCGCCGAGTTTGGGATGGCCTTTGTCGTCCTTTTCGACCTTGATGACACCGGCTTCGATCATTTCGTTGTAGAGATCGTTGCCTTCGCGGGTGCGTTCGCCTACGCCCGCGAACATGGAAATGCCGCCGTGCAGCTTGGCGATATTGTTGATGAGTTCCATGATGACGACGGTCTTCCCGACACCGGCGCCGCCGAACGCGCCGACCTTGCCGCCTTTCAGGAACGGACAGATGAGGTCAATCACCTTGATGCCCGTCATGAGCACCTGCGGTGAAGTGGATTGATCCAGCAATGTCGGAGCCGGGCGGTGAATCGGATAAAACTTATCGGCCTTGACGGGTCCGCGTTCGTCCACCGGCTCGCCGACGACGTTGAACACGCGGCCCATGATGGCTTCGCCCACCGGCATGGAAATAGGGCCGCCGGAATCCACCACCTCGATACCGCGTTTCATGCCCTCGGTGGAACCCATGCAAACACAGCGCACCCACTTGTCGCCGAGATGTTGTTCCACTTCGAGCGTCTGCCTGGTTTTACCGGTGCCGGACACCTCGTACTCGACGGTCAGCGCGTTGTAAATGGCGGGCGGCTGGCCGGGAAATTCCACGTCCACGACCGGCCCGATGATTTGAACGATTTTGCCTTTGTTCATATGCGAAATGATTTCAACCCACCGCCATTTGCGCGGTGGCAATTTCCAGCAGTTCCTTCGTGATGTTCGACTGGCGCAATTTGTTGTATTCGAGCGTCAGTCCTTTGATGAGTTGCTGCGCGTTATCCGTGGCATTTTTCATCGCCACCATGCGCGCGCTGTGTTCGCTGGCTCTGGCTTCCAGCAGAATCTGGTAAATCCGGAAACTCAGGCTGTGCGGCAGCAACGCCCCCAGCACCGTGGTCTCGTCCGGTTCAAATTCAAAGACCTCTGTGGTCACGGTGGGCGACAATGGTTCTGGCTTCGGCGCGTCGCCGTGCCCGGCCTTGACCGCCTCAATTTTTCCAATCGGCAGAAATGGAACGACTTTCGGCTGCTGGGTTAATGTCGAAATGAAATTCGTGAACAAGATGTCCACGGCGTCCACTTCGCCCTTGAGAAATATATCCTGCGCGAATTTGGAAACCGCCCGCGCCTCGCCGAATTGCGGCGCGTCCTTGTAGGTGAACTCGGCAGTGAGCGGGCGTCGTACGCGGGCAACGAATTGCGCCGCCTTGCGCCCGGCGGAGATGAAAACCGTGTTGCTCTGATCGAACTTCGCCGCTTCGCGGAACAAGTTGCTGTTGAGCGCGCCGCACAAGCCGCGGTCGGTACTGACGAGAATGACGGCGCGTTTCCGGACCGGACGCGCCTCCATGAGCGGATGTTTAAAGACTGCCGTGCGCGCCGCGGCCCGGGCCAGCACTTCATTCATCAGCGCCGCATACGGTCGTCCCGCCAGCGCGGCCTGCTGCGCCTTGCGCATTTTGGCCGCCGCCACCATCTGCATCGCCTTGGTAATTTGGGCGGTGTTTTTGACCGAGCGGATGCGTCGGCGTATGTCGCGGGTGCTGGGCATGAATTAGTGATAGGTCTGCTTGAACTCCGTCACTGCCGCCTTCAACTCCGCCGCCAGGGCGTCACTGATGGTCTTCTCGTTGCGAATCTTCGTCAGCAACTCTGCCTTGCGCGTGTTGAGGAAGTCGGTGAACTTGGCCTGAAAATCCTTGATCTTGTCCACGGGCACGTCATCCATGAAATTATTCTGCACCGCCCACAGCACCGCGACCTGGGCTTCCACCGGCAGCGGATTGTATTGTTGCTGCTTGAAAACCTCCACAATGCGCTTGCCGCGCTCAAGTTGCGCCTGCGTCCGGGAGTCGAGGTCTGAACCAAACTGAGCGAAGGCCGCCAGTTCGCGGAACTGTGCCAAATCACCCTTGATCCGGCCGGCGACCTGTTTCATCGCCTTGACCTGCGCCGCCGAACCGACGCGGCTCACGGACAAACCGACGGAAATCGCCGGACGCACGCCTTGATAAAATAAATCCGTTTCCAGATAAATCTGCCCGTCGGTGATGGAAATCACGTTCGTCGGGATGTAGGCCGAGACGTCGCCGGCCTGCGTTTCGATGATGGGCAGCGCCGTGAGCGAGCCGTTGCCGTAATTTTCGGAAACGCGCGCACTCCGTTCCAGCAAACGGCTGTGCAGGTAAAACACGTCACCGGGATACGCCTCGCGGCCCGACGGACGCTTGAGCACCAGCGAAACCTGCCGGTACGCAACGGCGTGCTTCGACAAATCGTCGTAAACGATGAGCGCGTCCATGCCGTTGTCCATGAACCATTCGCCCATCGCCGCGCCGGCAAACGGCGCCAGGTATTGATTGGTGGCGGAATCGGATGCCGAGGCAGCCAGGACAATCGTGTAAGGCATCGCACCGGCTTCTTCCAAAACCCCGATGGCGCGGGCGATGTTCGACTGTTTCTGGCCGATGGCAACATAGATGGAATACAGCGGACGGTAGTTCTTATCATCGGCCTGCTCCGCGTCCTGATTGAGCCGCGCGTTGTTGATGATGGTGTCCACGCAAATCGTCGTTTTGCCGGTCGAACGGTCGCCAATGATTAATTCGCGCTGGCCGCGGCCAATGGGAATCATCGCGTCAATGGCCATGATGCCGGTTTGGACCGGCTGGCTGACGGATTTGCGTTTGATGATGCCGGGCGCGATTTTTTCAACCGGATAAAATCCGCTTTCCTTGATGGCGCCCTTGCCGTCGAGCGGCTGGCCGAGCGCGTTGACCACGCGGCCCAGCAGACCCCTGCCGACGGGCACCTGTAACAACCGGCCGGTGGTGCGGACCTCGTCGCCTTCCTTGATCTTGGTGTAGTCACCGAGAATGATCGCGCCGACCTCGGTCTCTTCCAGGTTCAGCGCAATGCCGGTGATACCGTGGCCGAAATCCAGCATCTCGTTCAACATCGCGTCGGTGAGGCCTTCAATTTTGGCCACGCCATCGCCGATTTCGCGGACGGTGCCGACGTTTTGTTTCGCCGTCGCGAGCTTTACACCCGCGATCTGGGCTTCAATTTCCTGCAACAAGTTGCTCATGGGATTTTATCAAAAACTTTGTTCCAATTTTTCCAGCCGCGTCCACACGCTGCCGTCATAAAGGTCGCTGCCAACCTGAATGCGCAGTCCGCCAATCAGTGCCGGGTTCTGGCGGAACGTGATGTCCGCGCCGGAGCCGTAAATTTTCCTGATCCGGTTGGTCACATCCGTTTGCAAATCGGCCGGCAGTGGTGTGGCGCTTTCAACGCGGGCGGCGCGCTGCTCCAAATCCAGTTTCACCAGCCGGTGCAGCCGCCACAAAATTTCGACGTAGCCGTGCGGCTTCTTTGACAGCAGCAGAGCCACGGATTGCCGGACGCGGTTTTCGTCCAGCAAACCGTTCACCTGGCAACTGCGGAACAGTTGCCGGGCTTCGCGCTGCGCCAGTTTGGAGATTTTCATTGCTGTTTCTGGTAGGGCGAACAGTCCTCTGCCCGCCGCGGCGCGCACGGAGTGACGCGCCCTACCGTTTACGCCGTCAGTTGTTTTTCGGTTTCCTCCGCCAGCCGCCGCTGGTCCTCCGGCGTTAAAATTTTGCCGGTGACCGTCGTGGTGGTCTGCACGACCAGCCGCCCGACCTCCCGTTTCAATTCATCCAGCATTCGCGCGTGGTCCTGGGTGGTGGCTTCGCGCGCCTTGGCGATGATTTGTTCGGCGGCGGCGATGGCTTTTTGCGTCTCGACTTCGCGCACGCGCGCGGCGGCGGCCCGCGCCTCCTCAATCATTTTGTCGGCGAGGTCGCCGGCCTGGGACAATACCGCCTGCCGGTCGGTTTCGGTCTTGGCGAGCTGCGCCTTGATTTTTTCCGCGTTGGCGAGGCTTTCGGCGATTTTTTCGCGGCGCGCTTCGAGCATGGCGAAGATGGGCCGGTAGGCAAATCGCCACAGGAAGAACAGCACGACCGAAAAACTGATCGTCTGCGCGAGCAGGATCTTCCACTGGATTCCTAAAGCGTCCATGGCCGGATTATCTGACGACGAGCCACGCGATGACCGCCCAACCCTCCGCCAGGGCGATGCCGACGAACATGAACGTCAGGATTTTACCGAACATTCCGGGATTGCGGCTCATGGCGATGACACCGCCGGCCGTGGCGATGCCGATGCCGATGGCCGCGCCGCCGAAGGCAAGGCCGATGTGAATGTTGCCGGCAATGTTGCCGGCTGCTTGTGCGAGCATCATAATTTTTACTTTCTTTTGGTTTGGGTTGACGCCCCGGCATTCTTCGCCGGGGCAGGTTCAAATTTTTTCAGTGGCCGTTTTCCTCGGTGTGCGTGCACATCGTGCCGACAAAAGCCACGACCAGCATGGCAAACACGAACGCCTGCACCAGGCAGACGAATGTCTCGTAAAAGTACATGAACGACGAAAGGGCCAGGCCCAGCAAAAATGATTGGTTATGGAATATCATTTCCAAAATGCTTTCACCGGCGAAAATATTTCCGTAAAGGCGCATGGCCAGCGCCACCGGCCGGGCGAAGCCGATGGAAAGCAATTCCATCGCCCCGATGAAAACAAACAACAGGAAAAAGAGCGGATAAGCCCACTTGCTCGTCTGCATCTTCACGCCGAAAATGTGTTTGATCAGCCCCCAAAACCCATCGTAACGCACTGCCCAGTAAAGGCTCATCACCAGAAAAATCCCGGCCATGGCCACGGTCAGGTTCGCGTCGGTTGTCGGCGGGCGAAAGAACGGCGTGAACTGTCCGTGTTGGTAAGACCCGATGCTGCCGACACCCGGAACCAGATCCACCAGGTTCGAAACCACGATGAAAATGAAAAACGTTGTGGCAAAGGGAAAAACCCAGCCCGCGACCCGTTTGTCGAGGATGTCGCCAATTAATCTTTCCCAGCTTTCGACGAGCGTCTCCATCACGTTTTGTCCCCCGGACGGAATCTCCTTGATGTTTTTCCACGTCGTCACACGAACGGTGACAATGATGAGTGCCGCGACGATCCACGTGCAAATCATCGAATTGGTCACCGGCAGCCCCAAAACCGTGAACAGCACCGGCGGCGCGGCCGGCACAAGTTCCGAACCAGATCCGGCTTCCGCTGCGGGTGTCCCCCTCGCCGCCGAAGCACCGGCGGCCGGCGCGGCTGGCCCTGCCACTGGCGGAGACGCCGGCTGCGCATTCAGGTTTGCCGCAAAAACCGCGGCGAAGAACGCACAGGCCAATATCATTATGCCGAATCGCTTCACTTGAATAAGTCTCTTCAGTCCACACGAATTGCCCTTTGGGCAATCCGGATTGCGGGCCTGAAAGACTGAAAAGATTGCCTGGTCGTGAAATAATTCACAAGCAATTTTTGACAAAATTCAGGCCGGGCGCGGGGACTAAAAGCACTCTGAACGCAATGTTTTGGCCGTTTTGCCGCTGGCGCGGAGCGTCCGCAGACTTAAAGCGTCGTGCCGCTTGGCCAGTCGCTGGCCGCTTTCGTCCTGCATCAGCGGGCAGTGAAAAAACTCAGGCGGTTTCAGCCCGAGCGCGCGATAAAGCAGAAGCTGCCTCGCCGTGCTCACCAGCAGGTCCGCGCCACGCACCACCTCGGTGATTTGCATGGCCGCGTCGTCCACGGCACAGGCCAGTTGATACGCCGGCACATCATCATGCCGCCAGACGACAAAATCGCCAAAATCCTTCCCGGCCACGAACTGTTGTGGTCCGAAATTCCCGTCGGTGAACGAAATGGTTTCGCCGTCGGGCACACGAAAACGCCAGCTAAAACGTGACGAGTGACGGGTGACGGGTGACGAGACTGAAACGGAGTTCGCGTCACCCGTCACCTGCCACCGGTCACCTTTTGGCCGGCAGGTGCCGGGATAAATGGGTTCTACATTCTCGGCGTTCGGTGCGCTGGCAGCGTCGCGGATGTCCTTCCGCGAACAAGTGCAGGGATAAATGAACCCGTCGGCGCGTAATTTTTCCAATGCGGCGCGGTAGAGATGAAATCGTTCACTTTGATGGTACGGTGCGAATGGGCCGCCGCAATCCGGTCCTTCCTGCCAGTCAAAACCGAACCAGCGTAAATCCTCAATCATCGCATCAACGAATGCCAGTTTGAAACGCGTGGAATCAATGTCTTCGTTCCGCAAAACCAGCGTACCCCCGTTCGCCTGCGCGCGTTCCTGAGCCATCCAGAAAGTCCGGGCGTGGCCCAGATGCAGATAACCGGTCGGCGAGGGTGCGAGACGGCCGCGATACCGTTTTTCAAAACGGCTCATGGGGATTGGCCGCCAGCCATTCGCTTAGACCGGGCAGGGGCGCGGATAAAATTTCCTGGATTTTGGAAATGTTAAGCGGTGTGTCCGGCGCGCGCGGTGGACCGGGGAAATCCCGGGCCGAACCGGGTTCGAGGTTGGCCCTGAATTCCGGCCGGCGCCGGGCCAGTAACTGTCCGATTTGCCAGAGTGACAATCGTTCCGCGCCGGCCGCATGAAACACGCCGGTCCGATTCCGGGCCGCCAACTTCCATACACCCCGTGCCGTTTCAACGGGATAATTTCCGATGAGTCCGCCGGCACCGGTGATCCAAACCGGGGATTTTGAGTCTGGCTCAATCAACGAACCGTTTGGTGAGGTCGCCATAAGCGTCAACCCGGCGGTCGCGCAGGAAGGGCCAGTGGGTGCGCGTCACATCCACTTGGGCAAGGTCCACCGGCACAATCAAAATCTCCTCCCGGTGCGCGCCAGCCCGGGCCAGAATTTCGCCGGACGTGCCCGCCACAAAACTTTGTCCCCAAAACTCAAGGCCTTTGCCGGCAAGCTGCTCGTGCCCGATGCGGTTGGACACGGCGACATAGCAGCCATTGGCGACCGCGTGGCTGCGCTGAATGATTTCCCAGGCGTCGTGCTGGCGTTCACCGTATTTTTTCTTCTCGCCGGGATGCCAGCCAATGGCGGTGGGATAGAACAAAATTTGTGCGCCCCGCAAGGCCGTCAGCCGCGCGGCTTCGGGATACCATTGGTCCCAGCAGACGAGCACGCCGATTTTTGCGTATCGGGTCTGCCACGCCCTGAAGCCAAGATCGCCGGGCGTGAAATAAAATTTTTCATAGTATAACGGGTCGTCCGGGATGTGCATCTTGCGATAGATGCCCAGCAAGGAACCGTCGGCGTCAATGACGGCGGCGGTATTGTGATAGACGCCGGCGGCGCGTTTCTCGAACAACGACGCGATGACCACCGCCTTGTGCCTTTTCGCGAGTTTGCCGAAGGCGTCGGTGCTCGGACCGGGGATGGTTTCGGCCAGCTTGAAGTTCTTGTGGTCTTCGTTCTGACAGAAATACTGCGAGCGAAACAATTCCTGGGTGCAGATGATTTGCGCGCCGCGCCGCGCCGCGTGTTCAGCCAAGGCCAGGGTTTGCCGGAGATTCGTATCGGGATTCGGCGAACAGGTGGTCTGCAGCAGCCCGATTTTTACGGCACTGGCGGGGAGCCGTTTCATTCATTTGGCGCGTTGCTTGAGCCGGACGGATTCTTCGAGCATGGCGGTCTTGCTGTGCTTGTCCTCGGCCACGCTGCGTGGATCAATTTGGTCGAAAAGTTCGCGGATGAATTTCCCGAGCGTCTCGTTGGTAGGGCCGTAACCGCCGTGGTAGATGTGATACTCGAGGTCGTACATCAATTCGTCAGCGGTTGCGTACCGGCGTTTCAAATCGCGCGTGAGACAATGTTGCAGGATGTCGTTCAGCTCATCGTCAATGTGGGAATCCAACGTGCGGAAATCGGGGATCGGCTGGTTGATGATGCGCTGGCGGGATTCCTCGGCGTTTGTCCCCTTGAAAATGTTGCGCCCCAGCAACAAATGCGAGAGCACGACGCCGGCGGAAAACAGGTCGGAACGTTTGTCCGTGACCTGAAAATTGGCCTGTTCCGGGCTCATGTAATCCGCCTTGCCCGCCACCACTTCGCCCTCCTGGTCGGTCAGAAAACCGCGCGCCTTGGCAATGCCGAAATCGGTCAGTTTCACGTCGCCTTCAAACGCAATCATGATGTTTTTGAAACTCACGTCGCGATGGACGATGCCCAGCGGCTTTCCGTCCTTGTCGGTTTTGGCGTGCGCGTAGGCCAGTCCGCGCGCCACCCGGCTGGTGATGAAGACGGCGAGTTCCATGGGCAGGGTGCGTTTTTTTTCGACCAGTTGGCGGGTGAATTGTTCCAGATTCGCGCCGCGGATCAATTCCATGCAGATGAAGCAGGCGCCGTTGGCCTCGCCGAGATGGTAGGTCTGGACAATGTTCGTATGAATCAGGTCGGCGACCAGCTTGGCCTCGCCGATGAAATTCTCGATGAACATCTTCTGGCTGGCGAAATTGGGCCGGATAATCTTGATGGCCACGCGCTTGGCAAAGGTGTGCGCGCCGTGCTGCTCGGCTTCATAGACCACGCCCATGCCGCCTTCAAAGATTTTGCGGACCACGTCGTAGCTGAAATCGCTTTGGATCGTGAACAACGCCACGCATCGGATGTTGGGAAAACCTTCGGCGAAGTCAAGCCCCGGCGGCGATAAAAATCCGGGATTTTTTTATGTTTTTTGCTTGCGTGCCGCGATTGAAGGCCTTTAATTCGACGCGAGTCAAATGACTTTTTAACGAAACCAGATAAAAAAAACAACAACCGAAGGACACCGACGATATGTCAAAAGCCCTCTCCAAATCCCAACTCGCCGCCGCAGTTGCCGAAAAGGCTGCCATTTCCAAGAAGCAAGCGGTGGAAATTCTCGATTACATTGCCGAACTCGCCTACAAGCACGCGAAGAACACGTTCACGCTGCCGGGCATCGGCAAACTGGTGCTGCGCGATCGCGCCGCCCGTCTGGGCCGCAACCCCAAGACCGGTGAAACCATCCAGATTCCTGCCAAACGCGTCGTGAAATTCCGCGTCGCCAAGGCTGCGAAAGACGCCATCCTCGGCGCCAAGTAGTTTTCGGATTTAAATCGGCGCTCTGATTGGTTCGGAGCGCCTTTTTTATCATTTAGTCGGTAGTTAGTTGTCAGCACACCAACCCCGCCCGGCGGGGGGCAATGACACAAGAAACAAGACAGGGACGTTTTGTTTATTATCAACGACTTGCGCGTCTTGTTTCTTAAGAGTAGTCAGTGGCAAAACCAACGTATTTTTGCGTCTCATTCTACTGACTATAAACTACTAACTATTAACTTTTGGGGATGAAAATTGCCGTCGTTGGCTGTGGCGCGCTGGGCAGTTTCTACGGCGCCAAACTCTGTCGGATTGGACAGGACGTCCATTTCCTGCTTCGTTCCGACTACGATGTCGTGCGCCAGAAAGGCGTGACCATCCGCAGCATTGACGGTGATTTTCACGTTCAGCCCCGCTGCGCCCGGACGCCGGACGAAATTGGCGTGTGCGACGTGGTCCTGATTGGACTAAAGACCACCGCCAACGACCAGTTCCCGAAAGTGCTCCCGCCGCTCGTCGGCCCGCACACGGCGGTCGTCACGCTCCAAAACGGCTTGGGTAACGAGGAAGAACTGGCCCGACTGTTCCCGCCCGAACAGATCCTGGGCGGCCTCTGCTTCGTCTGTCTCAATCGTGTTGAACCAGGCGTCATCCAACACACGGCCCACGGAAAGATCGTGCTGGGCGAGTTTCAGGGTCCGTCGCGACCGCGCACCCACAAACTGGCCGCGCTCTTTCGTCAGGCGGGCATTGCGTGCGATATTACCGAGAACCTCGCCTGCACGCATTGGGAGAAACTTGTTTGGAACATTCCCTTCAACGGCCTCGGCGTCGCCGGCACCGCCGGGTATGAGGCGCTGGTCTCTCAACCTTCAACTCTCAACTCTCAACCGGTCTTGACCACCGACCTCCTGCTTGGCGATCCACGCTGGGAACAACTCGTCCGCGAATTGATGCTCGAAGTCATCGCCGCCGCCAACGCGCTGGATTTCGACATTCCCCAATCCCGGGTGGAAGAACAGGTCAACCGGACGCGCATCATGGGCGCTTACAAGGCATCCACGCTCATTGACTTTGAGCGGGGCCAGCCGTTGGAGTTGGAAAACATGTTTCTGGAACCGCTGCGCCAGGCGCAAACCGCCGGCGTGCCGGTGCCGCGCCTGGTCAGGCTCTGCGAAGTCTTGCATCAATTGGATCCGTCGCGCTGACGATGAGAGGCCGTGGCATTTTATCCGTGTTCATCCGTACCCATCCGTGGTTAAATCAAGCCCATGAAACCGCGCGTTCGCTTTGCGCCATCGCCGACCGGTTACCTGCACATCGGCGGGGCGCGCACGGCCTTGTTCAACTGGCTTTACGCCCGCCACACTGGCGGCACGTTCCTCCTTCGCATCGAGGACACCGATGCCGCGCGTAACTCGCAGGAAGCCGTGGACGTCATTCTGAACGGCCTGCGCTGGCTCGGCTTGGATTGGGACGAAGGCCCGCTCACCGGCGACGCCACCGGCCCCGGCAAAGGCGACCGCGGCCCGTATTTCCAAAGCCAGCGGAAGGAAAATTATCAACGCCGCGTCGAGGCGCTCCTGTCGCGCGGCCTGGCCTATGAACACGAAGGCGCGGTGAAGTTCAAAATGACCCGCGAGCCGGTTACCATCCGCGACCTCGTCGTCGGCGACGTGGTCCGCAAGCTGACCGACCGCGAGGAGCAGGATCCTGATTTCGTAATTCTGCGCTCGGACGGCCAGCCGGTGTTTCATCTCACGAACGTCGTGGACGATTTGGAAATGGGCATCACCCACGTCATCCGCGGCGAAGACCATTTGAGCAACACCGCACGGCACATTGCGCTGTTCCGCGCCTTTGACGTGCATCCGCCGCATTACGCGCACATTCCGCTGATTCTGAACGCCGATGGCACCAAGATGAGCAAGCGCGACACCGGCGCGTCGCTGACGAACTACCTCGACGAAGGATTTCTGCCGGAAGCCGTCGTGAATTATCTGTGCCTGCTCGGCTGGTCGCCGAAGAATAACCGCGAAAAAATGTCGCTCGCTGAAACCATTGAAACTTTCGACCTGCCGCAAATCCTCCGGCACAACGCGCGGTTCGACCACGAAAAGCTCCTCTGGCTGCAAGGCGAATACGCGCGTGAACTCGGCGACGACCGCTTTTACGAACTGGCCGTTCATGCCTTCGGCAAAGCCGGGATGGACACGAACAAATTTCCCTTAAGTTACGTCAAAGCCGCGCTCGACACCTGCAAAGGTAAATTTAAGCTTTTCCGCGAGCTGCCCGGGTATGCGGGATTTTATTTCACCGACCAGATTGAATACGACGCCGAGGCGGCCAGGAAGGATTTCGTCCCCGAGAACAAACCACGCCTGGAAAAACTCCGCGATGCGTTTGCGGCCGGGCCGAAATTCGACGCCGCAACGCTAGAGGCCGCGCTCAAGGAAACCGCCAAGGCACTAGGCGTGAAAGCCGGGGTTCTGGTGCATCCCTGCCGTCTCGCCGTTACCGGCAAACCCGCCGGCCCGAGCCTGTATCACCTGATCGAAGTGCTGGGAAAGGAAAAGGTGCTGGCAAGGATGGGGCAGGTGATTGAAAAGCTTTAAGAAACCATGAAAACAATTAAATTTCGTTTTGCCATAATCTTAGCGATCGGCATTCTTTTCTTTGCTACAACGGGATCAAAATGCCAGCCCGTTTCTGGCGCGGTCATGCCTATCAAAATTGAAGATGCTCCCATCACTTCGGCAATTGCTAACTTAGCGCGGTTTGCGGGACTTAACTACATTTTAGATCCCAAGCTGTGTGATTCATTTTTGAATTCCGACGGCAAAGTTACTCAAGAACCAATAGTAACATTGGGTTGGACGAATCTAACAGCAAGCCAAGCCATCTCACAATTGCTCAAGGAGCACGGGTTTGTCATGGTTACAAACGCGGCGACTCCGGTTGTGCTAATTACATATACGAATCGTATTGTCATTCCTCTGGATGCCGATTTGCTCGGGAATGATACCAACGGAGTTGTTCCTCCAATAAACTTAAGAAATACGCCACTGGATGAAGCCTTCAAACAACTTGCAAAAGCCGCTCATTTTGAAATCGTCATTGATTTCAAAATACCTGCAGGCGTTAATATGCCACAGGTGTCTCTTCGCTGGGAAAAAGTCACTGCAAGGCAGGCCATCGTCGCGTTATGCGAGGCTTATAATCTTGTCATTGCGAAGGATTCCTCCACGGGTGCCGTTGTAATTAAATTGGCAGAGAAACCACAACCATCGCGCTGAAAATTTCTTCAGGAGTTGGCTTTTGATTCGGCCTATGGCGCTTTCGTGTTCGGCGTAGCGGCGTCTCCGCAAAGCGCCGTCTTCTTTCCCTCACTTTTAGATGGCGGCTTGCTTTCGACAGCCACTACGGCAGAAAATTATTTTAATGTTCGCCCTCAACCCAGCCTTCTCCCCCGGGAGAAGGGGTGCTGTCGTCCGTCCTCGGTTGGTGGAAAACCGTCCGGCCTATCCGGTCACGCGATGTTCCAAAAACGCGGCGAATGATTCTCCCTCTCCTTGGGGAGAGGGCCGGGGCGAGGGAGGTCGTTACCAAAAATCCCCAATTTGTGTTCAATCTGTGGCTGAAAAATCCTTTGCCCGCTTCGCGTCCTTCGCGCGTCAGTTTTATGAAACCCGTTCATTCCTAAGATTGCGCGCTCGCCCATTTCAGCTAGAATTACCAGACATACATGCCGCTCAGAAAACAACGCAAGGTCTTTTCCGAAGCCATCATCGCCCTGTGCCTTCACTGGCTGTTGACCGTTGTGTTCGCCGCCGCGTTTGTGCTCGTGGTGGTGATGTTGTTCAAGCCGTTGAAACTCCCCGGCATCCCGGGCTGGCCGGAACTCTTGCTGCTGGCGTCGGGCGTGGCTTGTACCATTACTGCGCTGACACAACGACTGCCGCTGCAGAATGTCCTGCTGTCGGTATTCATCATCGCTGTGCTGGGCGGTGCGGCGCATGCCCTGGGCGCCATCACCGGCATTCCTTTCGGTCCATTTGAGTTCGGGGAGAGCATCGGGCCGCAGGTTTTCAAAACCCTGCCGTGGGCCGTGCCGTTAATTTGGGTTCTGGCCATTTTGAACGCGCGCGGCGTGGCCCGGCTCATCCTGCGACCGTGGCGAAAAATCAGCGCGTACGGTTTCTGGCTTATCGGCGTGACGGCGGCGCTGACGCTGCTTTTCGATTTTGCCCTGGAACCGTTTGCTTCCCGCGTAAAACATTACTGGCTGTGGACGCCGACAAAATTTCCGGTGACGTGGCAGGGTGCGCCGGTGTCGAATTTTCTGGCCTGGGCGGCGGTGTCGGTGCTCCTCTCGGTGGTCATTGCGCCTGCTTTGATCAACAAGCAGCCGGGCAAGAAAAACACACCCGATTTTCATCCGTTCGCCATCTGGCTGGGTGCGATTTTGCTTTTTGCAACCGGTTGCGCCCAGGACGGGCTTTTGTCCGCCGCCGTGGCGGATGGAGTGCTGGCGGGCATCGTCACGGTGTTCGCCATTCGTGGCGGGACCTGGTGATGACTACGACGTTCCCGGCCTTCTCAGAAATTCCGTCTCCGCCGCGTGTTTGGTGATTTTCAGGCGCGCCACGCGCGGGCCGTCCATTTCCTCCACCCGCAATTCATAGGGACCGACCCTGACAATGTCACCGGCCTTCGGAAAGCCGCTGAGCTTGCGCGTCAGCCAGCCGCTGGCGGTCGCGATACCCTCTTCATGTGGTGTTTCGCCGATGATTTTTTCCAGGCCGTGCAACGGCAAGGCGCCGGCGGCTTCCCAGACATTTTCGCTCACGCGCACCAGTTCCGGTTTTTCCTGGTCGAATTCGTCCTGAATCTGGCCGACGAGTTCCTCCAGCACGTTTTCCAGCGTCACAATGCCGACCGTGCCGCCGTATTCATCCACGACGATGGCGAAATGCAGTTTCCGTTCGAGAAACAACTGCAGCAATTTTTCCAGCCCGCCGGATTCAGGAACGTAAACCAGCTTGCGCGCCATCGGCAGCAAATCCGCCGCCGTTCCCGCCAGATTCCTTGCGGCGGGATAAAGGTCCTTGATGTGAACCACGCCGCGCGTCCGATCCAGATTGCCGTCTTCGCAAAGCGGGAAACGGGAGTAGCGCGTTTCCTCCGCCAGGGCGACGCAATCGGCCAGCGTCGCGGCGGTGTCGAAGGCGGTGATCTCGTGGCGTGGCCTCATGACTTCGCGTACGACGCGATGGCGCAGGTCGAGCGCGTTCAGAATCAGGTTGCGTCCGCCAGCCGCGCTGCGCGTCGCGGCGAGCACCAGGCGCAATTCCTCCTCGGAAGGCGCGGTGCGCCATTCCTCCGCGGAAAAGCCCAACCGCCGCAACACAAACTGGGACGAGCGATGCAGCAGCCAGATGAACGGGAAAGAGAAACGATAAAACCAGTTCAGCGGGGCGGCGACCCACAACGACGTTTGCAACGTGCGCCGGATGGCAATCGCCTTCGGCACCAATTCGCCGGCCACAATCAGCAGGTAACAGTTCACGAAGAAACCGACACCAATGGCGATGCCGCGCTGGGCTCCGGCCGAAGTGATTTTAAGCAGGTCAAAGAGCGGAGCCAGCAGGTCCCGAAACACCGGTTCGACCACCACGCCGACCGCCATGCTCACCAACGTAATGCCGAATTGCGTTGTGCTGATGTAAGTGTCAATGTGCGCGACAATATGCCGCGCCATTTTCGCCCGGCGATTGCCCCTGGCTTCCAACGCCGCCAGTTGGGTGTCCCGGATGCGGACCAGGGCCAGTTCCGCGGCGACGAAAAACGCGTTCAGCAGCACGAGCAGAATCACCGCCACCAGTTCCAGGGCGTTGTGAATGAGCGGGTTAGGATTCACAATTTCACCTCGCCAAACATGACTTTGAGGATGTCTTCCAGCGTCACCACGCCCGATTCTTGCCGGTCACGGCCCAGCACAATGGCCAGCCGTTCACCCGCGCGCTGCATCCGCCGCAATGCGACTTCCAGGCGCGTGTCTTCATCCAGAAACAACGCGGGTGTCATGTGGGCGGCGGCGGGTTTCTGCACATCCAGATCGTCGCGGAACAATAGCGGCCCCAGCAGGAGTAATCCCGCAATGCGCCGTTGCCCGGCGCGCATTTCCCAGACCGGCAGGCGCGAAAATTTCCGTTCGCGCGCCAGGACCAGCGCACTCCCGATGGCTGTCTGGGTTTCGACCGTCACCACCTGGTCCAGGGGCATGGCGATTTGCCGGACGGTGAAATTTTGCAAATCGAGCACACGATTGATCATGGCGCGTTCGCCGGTCGTGAACGCCTGCGCGGATTCCTGCATCACCGCGCGCATTTCCTCGCGATTGCCGAAGGGGCGGCCGGTGAATGCGTGTCCGCCGGTCCAGCGCAACACCTCTGCTGCCGTGGTTTCAACCACCGCCACCAGCGGTCGCAGAATAAAATGGACGGGCCGGAAAATCCGGGCCGCCGAGAGACATAGTTGATTGGGATGCGCGCGAAACAGCATTTTCGGCAGCAGATCGAACAACGCGTAGAACAAGAACACAATCGCGGCGAAAAGACCGGTGATGAGAAGGTAACGCCCCGGGAATCGGTCGTGCAGGGTGGCGACGACCCAGCCGAGGATGATGAAGTTTGCGAGGGTGTTGCCGACGAGAATGGTCCAGAGAAAATTTTCCGGATGCTCGAGAAAATCGTGGAGCAGTTTCGCCGATGGCCGGCCCGCGCGCGCCAGATGCCGCACCCGCAACCGATTCAGCGCAAACACGCCTGCTTCCATGCCCGACAACAGAAACGAAAGCGCCAGGCACGCCGCCAGAAACAGCCCGGTTAACATTGAAGTTTCCATTTTTATTTCGCGGTTTCCACCAGCAATTCCCGGACACGCCGGTCGTCAACCACCTGGGCCGTCAGCTTCAATCCGTCGAACGTCGCGGATTCACCGGTATTGGGCACGACGCCCAGCAGATGCACGAGCAGTCCACCCATCGTTTCGGCTTCGGCCACGCTGCTCAGCGCGGGAAATTCGCGTCGGAAATCGTCCAGCCGCATGGTGCCGTTCACGCGCCAGCGGCCCGGCGTCAGTTTTTCCATCACGAAGCCGTCCGGTTGCCGCGCTTCGGAGCGGATTTTGCCGACGATCTGGCCCAGAATGTCCTCCATGGTCACGATGCCCGCGGTGCTGCCAAATTCATCCAGCACCACGGCCAGTCCGCGCTGCTGTTTCTGCAGGCTCTGGAACAATTGCAGCAGATTCATCGTCTCGGGCACGAACGACGGGAATTCAATCGCGTCGGCCAGGTCAATCTTCGGATCCAGCAGCAACGCGCGCGTGTTCAGAATGCCGACGATGGTGTCCGGGGTCTCGTCGTAGATTGGCAGGCGGCGGTGTTTGAATTTTCTGGCGGCGGCAATCATTTCCTCGACCGTGGCATCGTCCGAGATGCACGCCATGCCGGTGCGCGGCCGCATCACATCGCGCACCATGCGCTGGTCGAGGCTGACGATTTGCAGGATGATTTCCTTTTCCGACTCGGCCAGCGTACCCTGCTGGTACGCCATTTCGAGCAGCTCGTGATATTCCCCGTCGGTGAGCGCGGGCGGCGGCTTTATGAACTGGGGCGCGGCCAGTTTCAAAATGATCTCGTTCATTTTCTGCGCCACTTGGCGCAAGGGGGTGGTGAATCTTTGGAAAAGCAGCAACAGCCAACCCGTGCGCCGCGCCCAGCGTTCCGGCTGGCGCACGGCCAGCGTTTTGGGCAGGACTTCGCAGCCGATGAGAATCAGCGCCAGCAGCAGCGCCACCGTCAGCAGAAACGGCCATCGGCCGTCAAACACCATCTGCAATGCCACCGCGAGCATGGCGGCGTTGGCGAAGGTGTTGCCGAGCGCCATGGTGGCCAGCAAATCCTGCGGTTGTTCGAGCAGCCGCGCCACGACGGCGCCCGCATGCGGATGGCGCTCGGCCAGTTGGCGCGCCTGCCATTTGCTGAGGGAAAGCAACGCCGCCTCGGCCAGCGCGAAAAAGAAACTCGCGCCGGCAGAAATTAAAATCACTACCACCGCCGTCATGACCGCCGGCTGCATGCGGCGAGTATGTCGGAAGACTGATGCTGGAAAAAGGACAAAGCGGCTAGACAGGGATGGCCGAGAGGAATAGTTTTTTGAGTCAGTTGGTGGCAAGAATCATAATGCAACGACTCGATTCAGCATTTGCGACTGCGTATTACAAATGGATTACCTACATTTTTCTCGCTTTTATGTGGGGTACGATGATTGTCGAGTCGGCAAAAGGAAATCACAGAGGAGACTTCATGTATTATGTTCTCCCGCCATGCACATTCCTCCTTTTGTGGTTTTTCTCGCGTTTCAAGCAAGTCACGCTTGCCGGTGACACTTTGATAATTCGTGGTTCTGGGCGGGAGGCTCGCGTTCTCACATCACAGATCAAACAAATCTATAAGCGTAATGGGAAGATGCCATATATTAGCATCGTGTTTAAGTCCAAAACGGAGTTTGGACGATGCGTTCGCATTTTGAACAATGATGTTGAAAAAATCGCAAAAATATTGCGAGCCGCGATGGAAGGAAGAGACGTTGGAGTAAAAATCAATCATGTTGAGCGCGACCCAACGCATGTTCCGCACCAGAAAGAAGTCATTGTGAGCGGATGGACGAGTGAAGAGCTGTCGGGCATTTTGACTGATTTCGGAGATGTGTATAGTGGCCGTCTAGGCCCCGACTTTGACTATGAAGTCCAGCCTCACGACATGGGCTCCACCCGTATTACATTTCCGCACGATATTCCAGCAGAGCAATTTTCATTTCTGGTCAATTATTTGCAGTATCCTAAGAATTACGATTTGAAGGCGCGCTCTATCTCGGTGGTCGGCAAAGCACGGCTATCTCCGGAATTCCATCCCCCCAGCGAAAACCTTGTCGGCCAGAAGGCTATTTTCTACATTCCAACGAAGGATCAGAGTTATGATTTGGTGTATGTTCGCGTTGGAGACGAGACTTTCGAGAATTCGTTCGCTTCACGTCGTTGGAAGAGGGTGACAGATTCGCGCATACCGCCCGGTGTTGAAGTTAACTAACAAACGTTCGGATGCATCAACCCTCCAAAACCGCCGTGGCCGCCGCGTAATTCGCCGTGTGGCTCAAGCTGACCAGCAACCGTTTCGCGCCGCGCGCGGCGAACAATTGTTCGCCCTTGCCGTGCAGCACTACGAACGGTTCGCCGGATTCCTTGCGCCGGATTTCCATGTCCTGCCAGCCCAGCGCCGCGCCGATGCCGGTGCCGAACGCCTTGGAGATCGCCTCCTTGGCCGCGAACCGCGCCGCCAGGAATGGCCCGGGCATTTTATGCGAGAGACAATAGGCGATTTCGCCCGGCAGCAAAATCCGGTTCACGAACCGCTCACCGAATTTCTCGTAGGACGCAGTGATGCGTTTCACTTCGATGATGTCAATGCCGGTACCCAGGATCATTTGCGATTCACGATTTACGATTTACGATTGACGCGCAAGGAAACTCGGCTGGACATAGAGAAAATGCCCTTTAATCTCAAATGCGAGCCCATGAAAACCATTAGCCTGATGGTTACGTATACTTGTTTGCTGTTCTTGTGTTCTTGCGCGACAGAAAACTCAATTCATCCAATTCTTCCTGCCGAAAGTTCCTTTATTCAAAACGATGGCCGCGAGAATGGAATCTTTGTGAAACTCCGCCTGGAAAGCGGCGAGGAACTGTTATTGCTAGTGGATACCGGGCGTCCCAATACCATTTTGGACAAATCTTTGGAACCGAAACTGGGAAAACGTCTTGGGACCAGTACATGTTTGGAACCGCTTCTTGGCGGTGTATCAAGAGCAGGTGTGTACAAAGCGCCCAAACTTTATCTGGGCAATACTCAATTGTTGACCAATTCACGAGTTTACACCTACGACTGGCAAAGGTTGGAGCCGGGACTTATGGGGATTTTAGGCATGGATTGCCTGCGACATTATTGCATTCAACTGGATTTTACTCACAATAAACTGCGCTTCCTTGATCCATATCAGCTCGACGATCACGATTTGGGCGAAGGTTTTCCATTGACCATACTTTTTGGCCTCGTCATTGCTCATGCGGATTGTTTTGGAACAGGGAAAGTGTATTTCTGTCCTGACACGGGCTGTACGGATGCGGACGCCATGTTGAAGCCAAAACTTTTCGATCGTGCGCTTAAGCAACAAAGGCCCGTTTGGACAAACCAATTCGCCGCATACTCAGGCACGTCCATAAGGGGGGCGGCTTTTTCAACCGGCGTGTTTGGCGGCCAGACCTATTCCAACCTGATCTTTATGGAATGGGCCGGAACTTGGCCGGATGGTGATTTGATTGGCTTGCCTTTTCTCGCGCGAAACTTGGTCACATTTAACTTTCCGAAACGGATGATGTTTCTAAAACAGGAAGATGTTGGACCCCATTACCCAAGCTCTTTTCTTGAATTGGAAGCCGGAAATTATTTAGGCAGTTTGGTGGAAAAGGGGCAACTGCCCGGCTGGGCAAAAAGTGATAAAGGCGGAGAAGGAGAATTGTCACAAAATCTGAATTCTTTCACGAATTATCCCATCACTTTGACCTTCAACATCCGCAAAAGCGGCGTTCCCGGTTGGGTTGATGTTACGCCAAAGGTCAAATCACTCGTTGCCGACGGCGCGCGTCGAATTTCTGCCGACAGCGACCTGGCGGGCTGCGATCCGGCACCATACACAGTAAAGCGCTTGCAGGTCACCTTTCGCGTCAATAACCGGCAGCGGATCGCTGAAGCAATGGAAGGCAAAACGCTAACTCTGCCCGCTGAGGCCGATGTGGTTCATGCGCGCTACGGTGATTTGCAAGGACATTTTGAGAATCGCAGCCAGATAAGTCATGATTTTTCCGTGTACCATTATACCTTGGTTCAAGAATCCAAAGACAGTCCTTGGAAATTGCAAAAAGCGTGGCGGACGGACGCCGACGGGCGCCTCATTGAGGAATATGCCGTTCCGTAGAATTTTTACCCGCGATATTTTTTCATCAACCGCAGCATGTCTTTGACAGCGGTTTCCAGGCCTGTCATCACCGCCCGGCTGACGATGCTATGGCCGATGTTCAATTCCACCAGATGCGGCACGCGATGCAACGTCGGCAGGTTTGCGTAATTCAATCCGTGCCCGGCATTCACCTTCAAGCCGAGCGCATGAGCCTGTTTCGCGCCGGAAATGAGACGCTGTAACTCACTTTCAAAACCCGTAGCAGCCGACGTAAGGAGGCTCTGCCCCGTTTTGGATTTTGAAGTTTGAGCCTCCTCACGTCGGCTGCTACGTGAAAACGCTTCCGCGAACTGTCCGGTGTGCAACTCCACAAACTGGCTGCCGACCCGCGCGCTGGCTTCAATCTGCTTATCATCCGGCGCGATGAACAGACTCACCTCGATGCCCACGTCGTTCATTCTTTTGCGCGTCTCGGTCAGCGATTCTTCAGCGGCGGCAACTTCCAGACCCCCTTCGGTCGTCACTTCCGTTCGCCTTTCGGGCACAAGGCAGACGATGTCCGGTTTTAATTTCAACGCAATGGCGATGATTTCCGGCACGTTGGCCATCTCAAGGTTCAACCGGGTTTTGACGGTTTCACGCAATTTCAAAATATCGCGGTCCTGGATATGCCGGCGGTCTTCGCGCAGATGCGCGGTGATGCCGTGCGCGCCGGCGGCTTCGCAAATCCGCGCCGCCTCGACGGGATCCGGCTCGCCAAATCCGCGTCCGCGATAGCGCGCTTCGCGAATCGTCGCCACGTGATCAATGTTAACGCCCAGTTTGAGCATAAAATCAACCGGCCGGGCAGGTCCGGCGCGGCCCGACATTTACAGTGGGTCATTTCTGTGCCAAAAGCGACGTGGCTTGGCAAATGCAATTACAATCTATTTGCCTCATTCGGACGAATCCGATTTTATTTGGCGTGTCCAACATCCGACGGGTTCTCAAGTATTGGCTGCCGGTACTGGCCTGGATGGCGGTCATTTTTACCGCCTCCAGCGACGCACATTCCTACGAACACTCGTCCCGGATTATTGCGCCGTTGTTGTATTGGTTATTCCCGCATATTTCGGCGAATGCGGTGGACTGGGTCGTTTTCATCGCCCGCAAATGTGCGCACGTGGCTGAATACTGCGTCCTGGCGTTGCTGCTCTGGCGTGCGTTTCGCCGGCCGCAGAAAAACCAGCCGCGCCCCTGGAACTGGCGTGAAGCCTCCCTCGTGTTGCTGATCGTGGCGCTGTACGCGGCCAGCGACGAATTTCACCAGATTTTTGTACCGACGCGCACGCCCGCAGTGCATGATGTGGTCATTGACACGCTGGGCGGCGCGGCAGGCTTGTTTCTGCTTTGGTTGATTGGCCGCTGGCGAAAACGCTGGTAATCTCAGAATGTGAAACGTCCGCTCGTCGCTGTCGTTTCGTGCTATGCCGTTGGTCTGCTGCCCGCCGAACTTTTTCATCCGCCGCTCGGCGCGTTGTTTGGCAGCGCCTTTGTCGTCCTCGCCCTCGTCCTCCTGCTCGAAAAGCATCGTCCGTGGTTGATCTGGCCGCTGATTGCTCTCGCCGGTTGGACAAATCTGGCCACCCGCACGGCCATCGTGTCGCCGGATGATTTGCGACGGTTGCTCGGCAACGAAACCGCCATCGTGTCGGTGCGTGGAACATTACTGGAAACGCCGCATATCAAAATCGTCGAACGCGACAACCAGGAAGTCGAACACTCGCTTGCCCGGGTCATAGTTGCCGAACTGCGCCGGGGAGAAAGCTGGCAACCGGCCACTGGTGAAATCATGGTCGCCACGCCAAGTGCGTTGCCTGGTGATTTTTTTGCCGGCCAGCCGGTGGAAGTCACCGGTGTCATCGCCCGGCCGCCGTTGCCGCTGGCCGAAGGGCTTTTTGACTACCGCAATTATCTGGAAACCCGCGGGATTTATTATCAACTCAAGACCGGCTCCACAAATGATTGGCTACTGCGGGTACCGTCGCTGAAAAATCCGCCCTTGACCGACCGGTTTTTGCACTGGTCGAAGCAGACGCTGGCGCTGGGGTTGCCGGTGAAAGACGAGCCGCTGCGGTTGCTGTGGGCCATGACGCTCGGTTGGCGAACGGCGTTCACCGGCGACATCAGCGAACCGTTCCTGCGTGCCGGCACCATGCACCTGTTTGCCATTGACGGCCTGCGCATCGCGCTGATTTCCGGGATGCTGGTGGCGCTGCTCCGCGTGCTGCAGGTTTCGCGCGGCTGGTGTGGTGTCGTGGCCATTCCGGTCATCTGGTTTTATACCGCGGCGACCGGCTGGGAATCCTCCGCCATTCGGGCCTCGGTGATGATGACCATCATCCTCGGCGGCTGGGCGTTGAAACGGCCCGGTGATACCGTCAATTCGCTCGCCGGCGCCGCTTTTCTCATCCTGTTGTGGGAACCGCGCCAGCTTTTTGAAGCGAGTTTTCAACTTTCATTTTTTGTTGTGCTCATCATCGCGTTGATGCTGCCGCCTTTGAACCAACTGGTTGACCAGTGGTTGCGGCATGATCCGCTTTTGCCAAATGAATTACTCCCGCGCTGGCGGCGATCGCTCACCGCCGCACTGCGGATGCTGGGACGCTATTGCGCGCTCTCGTTCGCGGCCTGGGCCGGCTCCATCCCGCTCGCAGCCAAGTACTTTCACCTGTTCAGCCCGGTCTCGACCCCGGCCAATATCATTGCCGTGCCGCTGGGCACCCTGGCCCTGATGAGCAATCTCGGCGCGCTCATCTGCGGCACCTGGCTGCCGTGGGTGACGACCTTGTTCAACCACAGCGCCTGGTTCTTCATGGTCGCCATGACATGGGTCAGCGAGGTCGCCACCAGAATTCCCGGTGCCTTCTTCTACGTGCCGGAACCGTCGTGGCTGGAAATCGGAATTTATTATGCGGTGCTGGTGGGCGTGTTAAGCGGTTGGCTGTTGGCGCCCAAGCGCAGGATGGTAAGCGTGGCGGCGTTGATTCTCGTCGTCGCCGGTTACGGCTGGCACTGGCAAACCACCCGCCACGAAATCAAAGTGACAGTCCTGCCGCTCAACGGCGGCCATTCGGTGTTTGTGGACGCGCCGGGGCGGGAAAACGACTGGCTGGTGGATTGTGGCAATGACCGCGCCGTCGAGTTCACGCTCAAACCGTTTCTCCGGGCTCAAGGCGTGAATAAAATCCAACGTCTGGTCTTGACGCATGGCGACCTGAGCGACGTCGGTGGCGCGGCAATCCTCGACCAACTTTTCGGCATCGGTGAACTTTGGACCAGTCCCGCAAAGTTTCGCTCGACGGCTTATCGCGATATGGTTTCGGATTTTGAAAAGCCGCCAGCCCGGCACAAAATTTTCAATTGCGGCGATGCCGCCGGTTGTTGGCGCGTGTTGCATCCGGCCGCCGGAAACAATTTCCCGCGCGCCGATGACAACGCGCTGGTTTTGCGAGGTGATTTTTCCAGCGTACGAATCCTGTTGCCGTCCGACCTGGGGCGCGACGGCCAAAGCGCTCTGCTCACGCAAACCAATGATTTGCGCGCAGACATCGTGATTGCCGGCCTGCCAACCGCCGACGAACCGCTGGGTGACGCACTGCTGGATGCGATTCGACCGAAAGTCATTGTGGTTGCGGATTCGGAGTCTCCGGCGACCCGGCGCGCCGGCCGTGAGTTGAAGGAACGCCTGGCCGCGCGCCAGGTGCCGGTGATGTACACCCGAACCGCCGGCGCGGTGACCATTCTCGCGCGTCCGAAAGGCTGGGAGTTGCGGACCATGGACGGGCAGTATTTTTCGTCTCCGTAGCAGTGAATGTCAGTTCGCTCATTATTCCTGCTGAAAAAGTCAGAGCCGACTCACGTCGGCCGCCACTTTTTTTTTGCGGTGACCACCGAAACATGCTGTGCCTGTGGAATTGCGAATTTTTTGATCTCCACCGTTGCGCTTTGCGGTTTGAATTCGGCCAGAATCAGGTCGGCAATGTCGGCGGCGAGTTTCTCGATGAGCTTCCACTCGCGCCCGTCGCCGAACTTCAACAGCCGTTGCGAAACGGCGAAATAATCAATCGTATCGGCGATGTTGTCGGATTTTACCGCCTTCGCAAAATTGAAATCCATCTCCACCGTCAGCAACAAACGTTGCGGCCGGGCGCGTTCCTCGTCCGGCACACCCACCCGGTAAGAAACTTCGAGGTCAACAATGGAAATTTTGGACAATGAATTTTTCATTTTTGAACCGCGGATTACGCCGATTTCACGGATTGATTTTTTTTACGTCCGCGCCCTCCGCGTAATCCGCGGTTGATTTCTTTTTTAAAACTGCCTCGAGCAAAATCCGCGTTGGCGTATTCAGCGGCATTTTCAGCGCCGCGGCGGTGGTAACCCAGCGGAATTCGCGTGCCTCATCATTGAGTTTCACAGCCGGTTTGCCGGCGCAATGGCAGGTGTAGTTCAACAACACGAAATGCGCGTCGCGATAAAATTCCTTCGAGTGAATGCAATCCTGCACCAGCACGAATTCGATGTCGGTCACGTCCAGCCCGGTTTCCTCCTTGATTTCGCGGCGCAAGGCGTCCACCGACGGCTCGCCCCATTTGATTTTGCCGCCGGGAATGCCCCAAAGATTCGACCATTTGTGAGTGCGAATCATCAATACCTCGCCCGCGGGGTTGAAGATCAGCGCGCCGACCGTGGCCAGCGGCGGGTGAATCTCCTCGAACCGTTCGGTCTCCGGTTTGAGCTGCAGATTATCCTGTTCCAAAATGTGGCGCAATTCGCCGAGATGTTCGACAATCACATCCGGTTTCACCTCGCGCAACTGTTCCAGCGTGTTGTAGCCGGTCAGCACGGCGCAGGAATGAATGCCGCCATGCCGGGCGGTTTCAATATCGTGCTGCATATCACCGATGAACAGCGTTTCGTCCGGCACGAGCCGGTTTTCGGCGAGGATTTCGTGGATTTTTTCCCGTTTGTCCAGGACATCCGTGTAAGGCCGGTCGAGGAAGGCGTCGAAACCGGTCACGCGGCTTTGAATCAGGAAATGGTCGTGGTGGATGGTGCTCAACACGAACGTGCGCAGCCGGCGGGCGCGGCAAAATGCGAGGAAATCACGCGCATACGGCAGTTCCGCCACGGAATCCTGAATCTCACGGTAATGGCTGTGAAACCAGTCTTCCAATTGCGGCAACGGCACGTGCGGCGTGTGGCGGTGATAAAAATTCGTGAACGGCAGGGAAAATTCCGCGCGAAACTCCTCCAGCGACATCTCGGGGCGGTCGGCCTGGGCCAGAACGAAATTGGTGGCCTTCCAGACGGCGGGCAGATCGTCCACCAGTGTGCCTGACCAGTCGAAGATGATGTTGCGAATCACACCGCTAGTTTAACGCAGGGAAAATTTGAGGCAACAGAATCAGGGTTCCTCATGGCGCCGGACGCCGGCGAGTTGCACAACCGGACTGTCGGGTTATAGTGGCGATAAGCATGGGCCGAGCGATATCCAGTTTCCGGCTTTCATCAACCCGCCAGCCGTTTCCGGGTGGTTTCACCTTGATTGAACTGCTCGTGGTGATTGCCATCATTGCGATTCTGGCGGCCCTGTTGTTGCCGGCCTTGAGTTGGGCGAAACTCAAGGCGCGTGGAATTCAATGCATGTCCAATCACCGGCAATTATGCCTGGCCTGGCGGATGTATTCGGATGATAACCACGACCAGTTGTTGTTTGCCAGCGAAGACCCGTACAATCCGCCGACCACCAATCAAGCCTGGGTCACCGGCACGCTGGACTTTAATCCGGCCAACCAGGTGAACTGGGACCCTTCGCTCACCATCGAGCAAAGTCCGATGTGGCCCTATTGCAGTCGTAATTTGGCTATTTGGAAGTGTCCGGCCGACACCTCGTTCGTGGTGGTCAACGGGCAGCAAAAACCGCGCGTGCGGAGTATGTCCATGAACGTTTATCTCGGCGGTTGGGGCGGCACTTACGGCAATTGGGATATCTATATGGGCTCGGTCTGGAGCGCTTTCAAAATTTACCGAAAACAATCCGAATTGGCCAATCCCGGTCCGTCCCGCGTTTTTGTGTTTCTCGACATGCGCCAGGACAGCATTAACATGGGAAATTTCGCCACCGACATGGCGGGCTGGTTCAACCAGCCGGCCAGCTACGGGTTCTTTGATCTGCCGGGCTTTTATCACGGGCAGGCGTGTGGTTTTTCGTTTGCCGATGGCCATTCCGAAATACACGTTTGGCGCGATGCGCGCACCATGCCGCCGCTGACGCCTGAAAGTTTCACCAGCGGATTTGCCTCGCCCAACAATCCTGATGTCGCCTGGTTGCAGGAGCGGGCCACGCGGCCGAAGTAATGAAGAACTGCTTGTCGCAGCGGCTGGATTCCGTTAATTGCATCAGCGCGTTTTGTCTCCATGCTTATTGCCTTCCACAAGCCATTCGGTGTCGTCTCGCAGTTTACGACGGACGGCTCGGCGAATCGCACGCTGGCGGAATTCGGCTTTCCCCATAACGTCTATCCCATCGGCCGGCTGGACGCGGATTCGGAAGGCTTGTTGCTCTTGAGTGACGAACCGGAATGGAACGAGCGCCTGTTGCATCCGCGTCATGCCCATGAACGGGAATATTGGGTGCAGGTGGAACGCGTCCCTGCGCCGACGGCATTGAAGAAATTGGAACGCGGCGTTTCCGTTCAAGGCCGGAAAACGCTGCCGTGCCGGGCATGGGTTCTGGAGCCGCAACCGGAAGTGCTATCTACCTCCGTAGCGGCGTCTCGGCAGAGCGCCGCCATCTCTCCGCAAAGACAGTTAGCAGCGCTCTTCCGCGACGCTGCTACAATCCCACCGCGCCATCCGCCCATTCGTTTCCGCAAATCCGTGCCGACCTGCTGGATAGGCCTGGAATTGGTTGAAGGCAAAAACCGGCAGGTGCGCCGCATGACCGCTGCTATTGGGCATCCGACGTTGCGGCTAATCCGGATACGCATTGGCGGATTGAAACTTGGCACGCTGGCTGCAGGTGAATGGAAGGTTCTCGTGGCCGAAGAACGCCGGCTCCTGGTGAATTGATCGGGTAATTATTTGAGTTGGCAGGTCTGGGTTGACTGAGGTCGTTATGCTTTTTTTCCTTGCGAATATTGTCGTATTGGCCCTCGCCGCCTGGGCGTCGTGGTGGTTGAGCGGCTATGACGCTAAACTGACGGGTGAAAATGAGAGGCGGGATTTTATACGTCGGGCCATCCGCGTCGGCACCACTTTGGTGCTGGTAGAATTGGCTTTTTTGAGTTTGTGGCGATTCTGGCGCTACGGTGATCAAGCGAGCGGCATGGCGTATTTGATTATTGCTTTGCCGCTCGCACTCCTCTGGGTCGGTTGCCTCGGCGAATTATGCGCCCACACCTTTCACCGGTTGATTGATCCCGAAGATCATCGGGAGTTTGATCCCCTCAAAAGCCGGCGTGATTTGGATATGCTCGCCCGCCTGGTTCGGAATGGCCGGAAGGAAGAGGCCATTCAATTGTGCCAAATGCTCAAGGAATCCGGCGATGTCAGCGTTGCCACCCTGGATACCATGTTGGAACACCTCGGCGTCAAACCGGACAATGTCCTGAAGCCCAAGCCGCTGACCGAGGCTTACCAATTGCGTTCGCAGGGAAAGTTGAGTGAGGCTGAAGCCAAACTTAATTCACTGCTGATGGAAAATCCGGCCAACGTGGATGCGGCGCTCATGTTGATGCGACTTTATGCTCAGGACCTGCATCGCAGCGACAAAGCCAGCGAAGTGCTCCGGTCCCTCGAACTACAGCCCAACATCGCACACGCCCATATCGAATTCGCCCGCCGTTCCATTTATGAATGGAGTCACCCCACGGCGAAGGAGGCGGTCGGTGAAGCTCAACCGGAATCCCTGGATGAACTGCTCGCCAACGGATATTTCGGCACCGCCATTGAAATCCTGGAGCAAAAAGTCAAAGAACAACCGCAGGACTTTGATTTATGGTTGAAACTGGCCGAGACGCAGGCCCGGCATTGCGGCAATATTCATCAGGCCGAAAAAATCATCCAACGGCTCGAAGCCAATCCTGCCTTCAGTCCGGAACAAATTCAGCTGGCCGGAACCAGACTCAAAGAATGGCGGGAAGCCAGATTGCAGCATCGTTGATTGAATGGATCGTGAATTGACGGTATGGAATTTCTTTAGCCAAAAATTCCGTAATACAGGCCGGATGAATGTGGATTCTCGAAGTCATTCCGGGATGGATGATTGGGCAATACAACTTGCCAAAAGCAAAATTTGCCGGATAATTAGACCATGAGCGCGCAGGAAATTTTGATTGAAGAAATCAAGCGCCAGCCCGAACCGGTGCTGCGCGAAATCCTGCACTATTTGAAATTCCTCGAACGCCAGCGCGCACAAGAAGAATGGGCTGATTTGCTGCCCTCCCGCGAAGTCGAGCAGGAAAAACTGGACATCCTCGGCGGCCTTGCAGCGGCAATATGAAGGCAAAAACTCAAAACCATTTGTCCCGCGAAGAATTGCTTCAGCGCATCTGGATTGATCCGGCGCGCTGCTTTGGCAAACCTTGCATTCGTGGCCATCGCATCTGGGTTTCGCTGATTTTGGATTTGCTCGCCTCAGGCATGACGGAGCGCGAAATTTTGAAGGATTATCCCGGCTTGGAACCTGAAGACATTCAGGCTTGCATCGCTTACGGCGCGGAAATGTCGCGCGAACGCTACGTGGATGTGCCGCTCGAAGCGCACGCATGAAGCTCAAATTGGACGAAAACCTTGGCGAACGCGGGGGTGAAATTCTTTCGCGCGCCGGCCACAACGTGGCCACCGTGGCGAGCCAGTCGCTGGAAAAAGCCGGGGACACCAATCTCATCGAACGTTGCCGCCGCGAAGGGCGCGCCTTGGTATCGCTCGATCTGGATTTTGCGAACCCGCTTCATTTCAAGCCCAGCCATTATGCCGGCATTGCGGTGTTGCGGCTGCCGCGCAAACCCTCACGCCAGCATTTGCTGACGTCGGTTCGCACGCTCGCCGCCGGATTGGAACGCGAAAATTTGACGGGGAAACTTTGGGTGATTGAAGCCGGCAGAATCCGCATATTTCAGGAAATGGAAAGTGAATGATAGCGCGACCAAGCCTGCGCCTTGCGAAGTAAAATCCGCACTCCGCATTCCGAATTCCGCATTGGCGACTTGTCGCGCCAGCTCATCGCACGAAGCTTTGCGAAGACGGAAATCAGATTTGTCGCGCTGAAATCACATGAAAGCGGATGCAGGCGGACTTGTCACGCACTCCGCAATCCGCAATCCGAACTCCGCACTTGAAACGGCTCTTTTCCTGAATTCAGTTTGAGATGGACGATTGGGGTAAACGGCGTTTGAATTTGCTGTATGTGTGAATCTATCGAAAAGATGTTGCCGGTCATAGAGAAAGCTTTTCAACTTGTAATCGGGGCGTTGATTTCCGGTTTTATTGGTGTTTGGTTATTTTTTCATAAACGCAAACGTGATACAAAAGATTCGTTTTTGGTTTTCGTATCCCAGCAGCGTATCCGCGTCGAGGCCATTCGAGATTCTTCATTTTTGACGAAGGATTTTCAGGGATTCCACACCAAAAGCAGGCAAGAATTCATGGATGCTGTTGCGCGAGTATGGCCATTCTTGAATCGACGTAATAAATCCCGCATCAAAACCCTTTGGACAAAGTATGACCAAATACCATCAGACGAACTGGATAGTAAATGGGAAGTGGGAGCATTAGATGTCGCCTTTGAAAAGCGGTTTCCTGAAAAAGGCACACCAGAAAAGCCAAGTGCCAAGCTGCTTCATTATTTAGGTGAGTTTGAAAACGCAGCCAGGTGACGAGTTTACCAGTCAGCCGAAATCAACTACTCTAGCGACGTGAAAGCGAATCTGTTGCCCTGCGTGTTTCTGATGCTGCTGGCAACTGCCGTTCGATTGAACGCCGAACAGCAACACGGCGTGATATGGCCATCCGATCCGTTTAGTGTCGTACAGCGGGGCAGGACGAATGAGCCGTCTAGCGCAATACTAACAGCCCCCGGTGGATCGGTCATAAAGATGACTTTCTACGAAGGGGACAAATTCAACGCATTATTCTCAACAAACGCGCCGGAAATCAGAGCAGCAGCAGAAAGCGGAGACGCCAGCGCTCAAGTGCTGTTGGGTTGGAGGCTCATCGAATCCAGTTTGAAAAATGATGAAAAAGCAGACAAATGGATTAATGGTAATAGTGGCACAAACGCAGCCAATGAAGCGGTGGAGGTGGTCAAATGGTTTTTCAAGGCTGCTGATCAAGGACGTGAGGATGCAGAGAATAATCTTGGCACTTGTTACGCAAACGGTTTTGGCGTTAAAAAAAATGAAGCAGAAGCGGTGAAATGGTTCGTCAAAGCTGCGAAGCAAGGAGATAACGAAAGCAGTTTATGGTTAGGCAGGGCGTATGAAACGGGTGAAGGTGTAGAGACAAACATCACTTTGGCAGAACAATGGTATAGACACGCCGCCCTGCATGAGAACGTGAGCGCACAGGAATGGTTTCGCAAGGCTGCCGAAAATGGCGATGCAAGCGCGCAGTGTTTTGTCGGACAGCTATACGATTTCGGATTTGTGGGTGTCAACGTGCCATTAAAGGACCATCCGGGCGCAATCCAGACAGATTATCCTGAAAATCCGAACGAAGCTGTGAAGTGGTATCGGCAAGCGGCGGCGCAAGGAAATGCCACCGCTCAAAACAATCTTGGTGCTCATTACTTGACTGGCGATGGCATCGCGATGGATTACGTTGAAGCCTACAAATGGTTGAATCTTGCAGCAGCCAGCACTGACGACGAAGCCAGCGACATTGCTGGTACTCAACGAGACAACCTTGCCAAAATAATGACATCCGACCAGATAGCCGAGGCGCAGGAATTATCGCGTGAGTTCAAACCGCGCACGGAATCCGGTTCAAACAATTCCACTTCATCCGACCAACCAGTAGCGAGCGGCACGGGATTTTTCATCACGGACGATGGTTATTTGATTTCAAATTATCATGTGGTCAAGGATGCAACGAAAGTTCGTTTGCTCACGAGCGCCGGTTTGATTGACGCCAAAGTTGTTCAGGTGGACGCGGCCAATGATCTGGCTTTATTGAAGGCAGACGGGCGGTTTGCACCGCTGCCCATAGCTGCCAGTCGCTCGGTGAATCTGGGCGGCACGGTGGCGACGGTCGGTTTTCCCGACATCGGTTTGCAAGGGTTCGCGCCCAAGCTGGCCAAGGGGGAAATCGCGTCGCTGTCCGGCGCGGCGGATGACCCGCGCTATTTTCAAATCAGCGTGCCCGTGCAGCCGGGCAATTCGGGCGGGGCGCTGGTGGATGACTGGGGCAACGTCATCGGCATCGTGTCGGCCAAGCTGGATGCGTCGGTGGCGCTGGCGGCGAGCGGGGCATTGCCGGAGAATGTGAATTACGCGGTCAAGAGCAGTTTTCTTTTGAGCTTCCTGGAATCCGTGCCGGCCGTTTCGGCCAAGCTCAAAGCGCCCAACACGAAGGATGAGAAGTTTGAGGATGTCGTCAAATCCGCCCAAGCCGCCGCCGTCTTGGTCTTGGTTTATTGATTTATCCGCGAATTGCGCGAATGGATACGAATTTGTTTTCCCTTCGCGCAAATTCGCGTAATTCGTGGATTCACATTTGGCGGAGCAGGCGGCGGTGCTGGTGTTGGTTTATTAGAATTGTAGAAGACGACGTGAGGAGTCTCTAGCTGAAATGAGTCTCGTTACCTCGACTCCTACCTTTTTGAGAATCCGTGTTCATCTGTGGTTAAGTTGATTCGCCTTCATTGACGCTCGCGACAAACGGCGGTAACTTTTCACCATGATTGATGTTGCTGACAATCCCGCGCTGGCTTTGGACGACCTGCAAGTCCGCCCGGCGATGCCGCACGCCCGGTTTGAGCCGCTGGCGAAGGAGATTTTTGCTCTCAAAAAGCAACTCAATGCCGTCATTCTCGCGCACAATTATCAGGTGCCGGAAATCCAGGAGGTGGCGGACTTCGTCGGCGATTCGCTCGGTCTGTCGCAGCAGGCAGCGCGGACGAGCGCGGACGTGATAGTGTTCTGCGGCGTCCATTTCATGGCCGAGACGGCAAAGATTTTGAATCCGAACAAAATCGTTGTGTTGCCCGACAAGGACGCGGGTTGTTCGCTGGAAGAAAGCTGCCCGGCGGACAAGCTGGCTCAGTTGCAGCAGACCAATCCGAAGTTCTGGACCATTGCCTACATCAACTGCAGCGCGGCGGTGAAAGCCTTGACCGACGTGATTTGCACCAGCGGCAACGCGGTGAAAATCGTCCAGGCTGCGCCCAAGGACAAGGACATCCTGTTCGTCCCGGACGAAAATCTTGGCCAATGGGTGATGGAACAGACGGGCCGGCCGATGACGTTGTGGCAGGGTAACTGTTACGCGCACGTCGAATTCCGGCGCGAGCAGGTGCTGAAACTCCGTGAGAAATTTCCGGATGCCAAAGTGGTGGTTCATCCGGAAAGCCTGCGCGAAGTGCGCGACCTCGCCGACGCCGTGCGTTCGACGGAAGGAATGATTATTTTCTGCAAAACCAGCCCGGCGAAACGATTCATCGTCGTGACTGAATCGGGCATCATCCACCGCATGCAGAAGGAATGTCCGGGCAAGGAATTTCTGTGTGCGCCGTCGTTCGACGTGATGCGGTTGCCGTCGGACCACTGCCGGTGCAGCGAGTGCAAGTACATGAAGATGAACACGCTCGAAAAAGTGCGCGACTGCATGAAACAGCTCGCACCCCGCATTGAATTGCCAGCGGAAATACTGAAACGGGCGCGGCTGCCGATTGAGCGAATGCTGGAAATTTCGGCGCGGTAGGGCGCGTCACTCCGTGCGCGCCGGTTGTTCGCATATTGGATGGCTTTGACGGTTCAGCGGCACGCACGGAGTGACGCGCCCTACCTTTGGCATTCTCCGTTTCTTTCGGGCAACACGCCCGTGAAGAGGCGGATTTCGTCCATGAATTACGGTGTTCTGTCAGCCTCGTTACCTCGGCGGCTACTTTTTGAGTCGGCAAATTACGGAATCCAGCCGGCCATTTGCGCGCCGCGCACCAGCAGATAGGCCACTCCGCCGCTGATGGGCAGTGTTAGAATCCATGCCCAGACGATGCGTTCGACCACGTCCAGCTTGAGATGATTCAAACCTTTCGCGCAGCCGACGCCCATGATGGACGTGCTGACGGCGTGCGTGGTGGACACCGGCATGCCGAAATGCGCGGCGGTAACCAGCACCGTGGCGGCGGTCGTTTCTGCGGCAAAACCGTGGACGGGATGCAAGCGCACCATTTTATGACCCAGGGTCTTGATGATGCGCCAGCCGCCCACGGCGGTGCCGGCGCACATGGTCAGCGCGCACAGGGCCTTTATCCACGCGGCGATGGGGAGCGGTTGTCCCGGTAATTGGGTCGTGTGTAGAAAGGAGAGCCAGCCGGGCAGATTATCAAATAAACCGTTGTTGGAACCGGTCAGGAGCGCCAGCGCGATGATGCCCATCGTTTTTTGCGCGTCATTCATGCCGTGACTGATGCCCATGAAACTCGAACTGCCCAGTTGCAGGATGCCGAAGGTTCGGTTGACCGTGGTTGGACGCCAGTTGCGTAACAGGAAATAAAGCAGCCCCATGACCAGGAAGCCGCCCACCAATCCGCAAATCGGCGACGAAATCATGGGCACGACGACTTTCCAGAGCAGACCCTTGCCCAACCACCAATGTTCATGGCTGGGAACTGACCAGACCAGGACATTCCAATCGTTGTGCGCGGCGGCCAGACACGCGCCGCACAAACCGCCGACCAGCGCGTGCGACGAACTGGCCGGCATTCCAAACCACCACGTCAACAGATTCCAGGCAATGCCGGCAAGCAAGGCGCAAATCAAAATCTCGGACGTGGCGACTTTCGGGTCCACAAGCCCAGAGGCGATGGTGGTCGCAACGGCGGTGCCCAGAAAGGCGCCAATCAAATTGGTGACGGCAGCCAGGAGCACCGCTTGACGCGGCGACAACACCTTGGTGGCAACGACGGTCGCGATGGAATTGGCCGTGTCATGGAAACCGTTGATGTAGGTAAACACCAGTGCCGCAATGATGACGAGGAGGAGGAGAATCATCGCGCACTCAGGAATTTTTCAGCACGATATGCATGACCACGTTGCCGGCGTCGCGGCAGCGGTCAATGGCCTTTTCCATCAATTCATAAAGATCACGGATGACCATGGCCCTGGTGGCGTCGTGGCGTCCACTGTAAAGGTCTTCCAGCAAATTCAACATCAGGCGGTCCGCCTCGCCTTCGAGATACTGCAATTTGGTGTTCAATTCGTGGATGATTTCCAGGTGTTTCACGTCGCGAAGCTGTTTGACCATGGCCAGCACCACGTCGGTGGACTGTTCCAGGATTTGAATCTGGCGGGTGAAATCCACGCCTTGAATGTGCTGGCGGCCGAGGTTGATGCGTTCGGCGAGTTTCTCGACCGTCTTGGGAATTTTGCGCAGCGCCAGCGCCAGGGCCTCGATGTCCTCGCGTTCCAGGCCGGTCACGAAGGTTTTCACCAGTTCGGTGGTGATTTGTTCCCCGATTTTTTTCTCCTTGCGCCGCGAGAGCGCGAGGTCGTCGAGATTTTTGGCAGGAACGGATGCCTGGAGCATTTCGATGACCAGACGGACGCTGGCATGGGCTTCCTGCGCCGCGTCTTCCAGCAGTTGATAAAACCGGTCGGCCTTGCCGAAGAGCAGTTGGAGCGAAAACATGGCGGGAACAGGGTCGTGAAAATGTGTCAAAAGTCCATTTAATTTTATCACGACCGCTAATTCCCAATGACGTGCCGGCGGCAACCCGCCGGGCTGAGAGCCGGCAAAATTGATTCGCGCCCGAGGCACCACCATTGTAAGGTGCGCGCGATTATGGGCGCAGCGGACATCAGACGGGAATACTCGCACGGCAGCTTGCGGCGCGCGGATTTGGAGGCCAATCCGGTGGCGCAATTTCAAAGATGGTTCGCGGCGGCGGCGGGCGAATCGTCCGGCGGCCGCGGGCGCAAAATCGGCATTGCGCTTTTCAAACTCTGGCACGCCATTCTCGGCCACACACCGATTGACGTGAACGCGATGACGCTGGCGACGGTGGACAAGGCCGGTCGGCCCTCCACCCGCACGGTGTTGCTCAAGGGCGTGGACGAACGCGGTTTTGTTTTTTATACGAATCATGACAGTCGCAAGAGCCGTGAACTCGCGGAAAACCCCAACGCGGCGTTGACGTTTTATTGGGCGGATTTGGAAAGGCAGATTTGTGCCGGCGGCATGGTAAGCAAGCTGTCACGCGAGGAATCGGAGGTGTATTTCAAAAACCGGCCGCGGGGCAGCCAGCTTGCGGCCTGGGCATCCAATCAATTCGACGTGGTCGCCGACCGCGTTGTGCTGGAAAAGAAATGGAATGAAATGGCATCGCGTTTTCCCGGCGACGTGCCGTTGCCGCCGAACTGGGGCGGTTTCGTTTTGAAACCGGACTGGATTGAATTCTGGCAGGGCCGACCCAGCCGGTTGCACGACCGGTTCCGCTACACCAGACAGGCCGATGGTTCGTGGAAATTGGAGCGGATTGCGCCTTAGAATTTGACCGCCAGCGCGCTGACCAGTTTCACATCGTTATCCTCGAATCCCGGCGCCGGCCGGTTGGCATAATTGTCCTGCACATAAGTTTGCAGGCTGAGGTGCTTGCTGAGCGGGGTATCCACACCCACTTCGGCGTTGACGAGAAAAGCCCGCGGGTCGGTGAACGGCGGCAGAAACTCCACATTTTGCCAGAGGCGGGCGTGCCCGTCGAACTTATGCTCAAAACGCTCGGCCAGGCGCAACGTCGGGTACGTGTGGTATTCGTCGTCCAGTTTTTCATACAAAATGGCCGGACCAACCTCACCCGCCAGCGACGTTTCCTTGTCTTTGATGAAGTAATAGCCGGCGCCGGGGCTGAACGTAAACCGGTAAGCCACGTCGGCAATCCCATCGTGCAAGGCGTCACCACGCATATAGCCGTACCAACGCTCACTGAACAGGTGGTTATATTGGACAAAGCCGTGCAGGGTTTCACTGTTCTTGACGGAACTTACCTCGCCATAGACTGCATCCACGCCCAGATTCCATTCGTCCACGGGCGTTTTTTTATGGGTCTGGAAATTGCCGGTGGCCAGCGCGCTGTTGACGTTGCCCGCCGTTGCGGTGGCCCCGAGGGAAATGCTGCTCTCCCACACCGCTTTGTTGGTGGAAACGTTGGTTGCGACCACCGCGCCGGGGATGGCCTGGCTGCTACTGGTTTCCATCGCCAGGAGTTCCAGGGCGTTGTTGCTGTCCACCGCCGGGCTATTGGCGGGAACCACGCCGGTTTGGCCTGTGTCGCTGGCGCGGCTGCACGGGGTCAGACCGACCAGCACCAATACAATCGAAATATGTTTTTTCATCGTTCTTCTTGCCGACAATTTGAGTCGAACGAGGAACCGATCGGCAGAAGAATTTACTTCCTGCAACCTCCGAAACAAATCGGAGCATTCATTCTAGCTTAAAACCGTAAACAGGCAAGCAGTGTTCAATAAAAAAATTATTTTTCCGGCCCGGTTTCGCTCGCAGCGTCTTCCTTGTCTTCGCCAATGACCGGGGCGATGGCCTGGAGTTTGTCGCCGGCGTCGAGGCCGACCAGCTTTACGCCCTGCGTGTTGCGACCGGCTTCGCGAATGTCCTTCACGAACGTCCGTACCATCTGGCCCTTGACGGTGATAATCATGATTTCATCCGCGTCACGCACGGTCAGCGCGCCCACCACGCCACCGGTCTTTTCGGTGGTTTTCATGGTGATGATGCCCTTGCCGCCGCGCGACTGAACACGGTATTCCTCGAAGTCTGTCCGCTTGCCGATGCCGTTTTCGCCGGCGACCAGCAATTTGGCGTCCGGCACAACAATGGCCAGCGCGACAACTTCGTCGCCTTTGGACAGGTTGATACCACGCACACCCGTGGCCGGACGGCCCATGGGACGGGCGTCTTCTTCGTTAAAGCGGATGCTCATGCCGTCGCGGGTGATGAGCACCACCTCGTTCTGGCCGGTGGTGAGCTTCACTTCAATCAGGTTGTCGCCCGGGTCAATGCCGATGGCAATGATGCCGCCCTTGCGGACGTTGGCGAAATCCTTGAGCTCGGTTTTCTTGACCGTACCTTGCTTCGTGGCAAAGAAAACGTAGCCGGGCTGCTCCCATGTCTTATCCTCCTTGTTCGCGTCGGTTTTAGACAGAATGCGGATAAGCGCGGCGATGGTTTCGCCCGCCTTCAGTTCCAGCAGGTTGGCGATGCTGCGGCCCTTGGCGGCGCGGCCCATGTCGGGAATTTCATGCACCCGCTCGACATAGACGCGCCCGGTGTTCGTGAAGAACATCAAATAATCGTGCGTGCTGGCGGTGAACAGGTGCTCGATGAAATCCTTGTCTTCATCCGTTGCACCTTCCCGGGTGGTCATGCCGATGACCCCCTTGCCGCCGCGGCGCTGGGCGCGGTACGAACTGACGTTCGTGCGTTTGATGAGGCCGTTGTGGGTGAGCGTGATGATAACGCCTTCGTTGGCAATCAGGTCCTCGATGTTGATTTCGCCTTCGTCCGGGACGAGGTCGGTCAGGCGCGGTGTGGCGTATTTTTCCTTGATGGCCTTCAGTTCGGCTTTGATGATCGCGAGCACGCGTGCTTCCTTGGCCAGGATGTCCATCAAATCCTTGATGCGGGCGAGTAATTCCTTGTATTCGGTCTCGACCTTGTCAATTTCCAGGCCGGTCAACTGGTAGAGGCGTAATTCCAGAATCGCATCCACCTGTCGTTCGGTCAGTGCATAACGGCCCTTGGTCAACCGTCCTTCGCTGCGAATCAAGATGCCCCAGCGCTCGACCTGTTTTTGCGTCCACTCAAACGCCAGCAGTTTAATGCGGGCTTCGTCGCGGTTTTTGCTGCCGCGAATGATGCGGATGAATTCGTCAAGATTGGACAGCGCGCAGAGGTAGCCTTCCAGAATTTCCGCGCGTTCCTCGGCCTTTTGCAGTTGAAAGCGCGTGCGGCGCAACACCACTTCGCGGCGGTGCTCAATGTAGCAATTGATGAGCTCCTTGAGCCCGAGGTTCTTGGGCCGACCGTGGTCAATGGCCAGCATGTTGACCGCAAAACTCGATTCCAGCGCCGTCTGCTTGTACAGGTTGTTGATGACGACCTTGGCAATGGCATCGCGCTTGAGTTCAACGACCACGCGCGTGTTCTCATCCGATTCATCGCGAATGGCCGTGATGTCAGTGAAGCCTGCGACCTTTTCATTTACCAGTTCGGCGACGCGCTCGACGAGCACCGCGCGATTGACGTTGTAGGGGATTTCCGTGATGACGATTTGTTCTTTGCCACCCTTGAGTTGTTCGACGCCGACCTTGCCGCGCACCTTGACGCTGCCGTGGCCGGTGGTGAAATATTCCTTGATGACTTCCAGCCCGCACACCATGCAGCCGGTCGGGAAATCCGGGCCTTTGATGAATTTCATCAGACCCTTGACAGTGATGTTCGGGTCATCAATCTGTGCGCAGACGCCGTCAACAATTTCGCCCAGATTGTGCGGTGGAATGTTGGTGGCCATGCCCACCGCGATGCCCGTGCCGCCGTTGACGAGCAGATTCGGAAAGGCAGCGGGGAAAACGACCGGCTCGGTGCGGGTCTCGTCGTAGTTGGGGACGAAATCCACCGTGTCCTGGTCCATGTCCTCCATCAACGCAGCGCCGAGATGGGTCATGCGCGCCTCGGTATAACGCATGGCGGCGGGAGGATCGCCTTCGACGGAACCGAAGTTTCCCTGGCCATCCACGAGCCGTTCGCGCATGGCCCACGGCTGCGCCATGTGCACCAGCGTCGGATAAATCACCGCTTCACCGTGCGGATGATAGTTACCGCTGGTATCGCCGCAGATTTTGGCGCACTTACGGTGCTGGCGATTGGGAAACAGCGAAAGATCATGCATCGCCAGCAAAATGCGGCGCTGCGAGGGCTTGAGCCCGTCGCGCGCATCGGGCAGGGCGCGCGAAATGATCACGGACATCGAGTAATCAAGAAACGAGTTCTTGATTTCATCGGCGACGTTGATCTTAGCGATTTTTTCGCCCGAGGCGAACAAAGGCGTGTTGCTCACCGGCAAATCATTCGAATCTTTTTTCTCCGCCATAAAATTGTTTTGACGAAATCAGATGTCCAGATTGCGCACGTTGAGGGCCTCATCCTCAATGAACTGACGGCGCGGCTCGACTTCCTCGCCCATCAGTTTCGTGAACATTTCTTCGGCTTTTGTGGCATCCACCACATCAATCCGCAGCAACCGGCGCTTGGTTGGATCCATGGTCGTTTCATACAGCTCCTTCGCATTCATTTCGCCAAGACCTTTGAAGCGTTTGATGGACAGGCCGCGTCGGCCGATTTCCTTGACCGCCGCGAGGATTTCCGGGATGGAGAACAGCGGTTTCACAGTTTCCCGGTCGCCTTCGCCCTCGCGGATTTCAAACAGCGGCTGGTCCTGTCCGGCGTAGTGCTCGACGCTGAAACCTTTTTTGTCGAGCTTTGCCAGCAGTTCCACAATGGCCTTGCTCTCGTGCAATTCCACGTGCCGTGCCCGCCGCGTCGAACCGTTCTTTGATTTTTCAACAAACGTGGTGGTGTCGCCTTCCTCCTCGCCGCCGAATAATTTCAAATCGGCGTTTTTCGCGCCGAACTGGGCCAGTTCCTCCTCGGTGTGGAAGTAATGCACCGTTTCGTCGTTGCCTTCACGCACCTTGACCAGGTGTTTCGGCAGGTCACCGGTCTTTTTCTGGCGATGCTCGACGTATTCCGCGAAGTCGCCGCCGTGGCGTTTCAACACGTTGGCGTATTTGTCGAGCGACTCGAGCAGTTCCAGGATTTCCGCCAGTTGCTTTTGCGACAATTCCTTTTTGTCGGAAAGGTTCTTCAGCCGCACTTCTTCGGTGCCGAGCTCGATGAGAATCTTGTTCAACCGCGCGTCGTCATCCACGTATTCCACGCGTTTCTTGCGCGCAATCTGATACAGCGGCGGCTGGGCGATATAAACAAACCCGTTTTTGATAAGCGTCGGCATCTGCCGGTAGAAAAACGTCAACAGCAGGGTGCGGATGTGCGAACCGTCCACGTCCGCATCGGTCATGATGATGACCTTGTGGTAACGCAGCTTTTCGAGATTGAACGCGCCTTCACCCTCGCCGTCGCCGATGCCCGTGCCCACGGCGGTAATCATGGTGCGGATTTCATTGTTTTGCAGCACCTTGTCCAAACGCGCCTTCTCCACATTGATGAGCTTCCCGCGAATCGGCAGGATGGCCTGAAATTTCCGGTCGCGCCCCTGCTTGGCCGAGCCACCGGCGGAATCACCCTCGACGATGAACAGTTCGGTATTCGCCGGATCCCGATCCGAGCAGTCGGCGAGTTTGCCGGGCAGACCGCCTCCGGTGAGCGCGCCTTTGCGGACCGTTTCGCGCGCCTTGCGGGCGGCCTCGCGCGCCCGGGCGGCCAGCAGGCCTTTCTCAATGATTTTCTTGGCGACGCCCGGATTCGCGTCAAAATGCGTCATCAGCCCGTCATAGACGACGGATGACACAATGCCGTCAATTTCCGTGTTCACCAGCTTGACCTTGGTCTGCGATTCAAAGCGCGGATTCGGCAGCTTTACGCTGAGCACGCAAACCAGGCCTTCCCGCACGTCATCGCCGGAAATCGTCGGGTCCTTCTCCTTCAGCAGCTCGTTCTGCTTGGCGTACTGGTTGATGGCGCGGGTCAGCGCCGAGCGAAAGCCGGTCAGGTGCGTGCCGCCATCCGTGTTTGAGATGGAGTTGGCAAAGCACAGAATCTGGTCGCTATAGCTGTCGGTGTATTGCAACACGCAATCCACAAACACGTCCTCGTCCTTGCCGTCAATTTTGCTGGGCCGTTTGCCCGCGATCGCAATCGGCTTGGGATGCAACGGTTGCTTGCTGCGGCCCAGTTGCCGGACAAATTGTTCGATGCCGTCGCGATAGAAAAACGTCTCGGTCTTCTCGTCCCGCTCGTCCTTGAGCACGATTTCGATGCCCGGATTCAAAAACGCCAGTTCGCGGAGGCGGTTCGCCAGAATGTCGAACTTGAACTCAGTCGTGATGGTGAAAATCGTTGGGTCGGGTTTGAACGTGATGAGCGTCCCGGTTTTCTTGGACTTGCCGATGACTTCGAGTTTCTGGGTCGTTTTGCCGCGCTCGAATTCCATCGAATAAACTTTTTCATCGCGCGAGACCTCGACCTTGAACCAGTCGGAAAGCGCGTTGACGCATTTGGCGCCGACGCCGTGCAAACCGCCGGAGTATTTGTAGGCGCCCTGGCCAAATTTTCCGCCCGCGTGCAGGTTTGTCAGTACGAGTTCAACGGCGGGCATTTTCCATTTCGGATGCATGTCCACCGGGATGCCGCGCCCGTCGTCGCGGATGGACACCGAGCCGTCCACGTGGATCGTCACCTCAATCTTGTTGCAATAGCCGGCCAGATGTTCGTCAATCGAGTTGTCGAGCACCTCAAACACGCTGTGGTGCAGGCCGCGCTCATCCGGGTCGCCGATATACATGCCCGGCCGCTTCCGCACCGCTTCCAGGCCCTCCAGCTTGTCAATTTTGGAGGCGTCATATTTCTCGGCTGCACTCGTCGCCGGCTTCTTTTCCGGCTCTAACACTTCAGTTTTTTTCGACATAATAAATTCAGAAAACTCGTTCTTGAGCGTCAAATTTCAGGTGCAAAAATTGTATGAAAAATGCCATTTTCGCACAACGCCAAAATGCGGAATTTTTGGGTGAAAAACACCATTAGTTGAGCAGGTCTTTAGCCGCCAACCGGATATGTTGTGGTGGCTGAAAAACGACGGGAGTATGTATTTTACGCCAATTAGTCATAAGGAATTTGACGGGTGGGGCCGCTTTAGAGATGCTCTGGGGACATGCTTGCGCCTCCAAAATGGCTCACCATTACGGTTTCAATTTGTGGTGGCTGGTGGAGCCTTATGAGTGGGGCATTCTCAGTCCCGCTTACGGTTGCCGCAATTCTTTCGCAGGGGTCGGATAGAAAAATCTATGCCCTCCTCGCCTTTGGCGCATTGTGGGTATTTGCGCTCCGGGTTGTTTGGAAAAATTATCAAACGCTTCAACAGCAAAAGCCCAAATTCAAAATATCCTGCGGCAACGGCATTCCCGGGTGCACGGTTGACAGTCCGGGAAATAATACCCGCCATTTTCGATTATTGGTGAAAACCGATTCTGTCACCACGGTGCACAAATGCCGGGGATACCTTTCTCGAATTGAAAAAGGACGTCTCGTGCTGTTTGATGATGACCGGCGGGATTTGCCCTTTGTACCAGCGGAGGCTGAAGATTCTTTGGAAAAAACAATTTTCCCCAACACTCCATATCATTTGGACGTTCTCGCTATCGCCGGTGGCAACGTGTACATTTGCATAAAAGGCGGGATGCCGGCATTGAGCACCGGCGGCAAACCTATTTTTCAGGAATGCGGAGAATACCTGCTGACGGTGGGTGTTTGCGGAGAGAACGTTTCAACTCAAATTGTGAAATTAAAATTTTCTGTTAAGGACAATTGGACGGAAAACACACTGGAAATGGTCTGATGAGCCGCCGGGCCAACGGAAGGCGAATTCCTCACCATAGCGGTGGAACCGTTGCGCGTTTTTCGCGTGTTGGAGTGTAAAAACTTACACTTTCCAGTCCCCACCAATCGTCCTATTTTCCGCCTGTGACCCTTCGCCCCGATCAACTCTTCACGCCGCTGAAACAGTTCTTCGGCTTCAATTCCTTTCGCCCGTTGCAGGAGGAAATCATCCGCGACTCGCTCGCCGGTCGGGACGTCTTCGCCGTGTTGCCGACCGGCGGCGGCAAATCGCTCTGTTTCCAACTGCCCGCGCTCCTGCGGCCCGGACTCACCATCGTCGTCTCGCCGCTGATCGCGTTGATGAAGGACCAGGTGGACGCGCTCCAGGCGGCGGGCGTGGCCGCGACCTTCCTGAATTCCTCGCTGGCTGCGGGCGAATCGCGTCCGCGCTTGCGTGGATTGCACAACGGGGAGTTTCGATTGCTCTATGTTGCGCCGGAGCGGTTGATGTTGTCCGGCTTTCTCGAAGATTTGAAAAAGTGGAACGTCAGCCTCTTCGCCATTGATGAAGCGCATTGCATCAGCGAATGGGGACACGATTTCCGCCCGGAATACCGGCAATTATCGTCGCTGCGGGAAATTTTCCCGGGCGTGCCGATGATGGCGCTCACGGCCACGGCCACCGAGCGCGTGCGCGGCGACATCGTCTGGCAATTGCACCTGAAAAATTCCGCGTGTTACATGGCCAGTTTCAACCGCCCGAACCTGACCTATCGCGTCGCCGCCAAATCGGGGGCTTACGAGCAAATCCTTTCCTTCGTTCGCGCGCGGCCAAAAGAAAGCGGAATCATTTACGTCCAGGCGCGGAAAACCGCCGACAGCATGGCGGCCAAACTTTCCGCGGATGGCGTCCAGGCGTTGCCGTATCACGCGGGCATGACGGCGGGCGGCCGGACAAAAAATCAGGAGGCGTTTCTCCGGGACGAGGCGCGCGTGATTTGCGCCACCATCGCCTTCGGCATGGGTATCAACAAACCGAACGTGCGTTTCGTGATTCACTACGATCTGCCGAAAAATATCGAAGGTTATTACCAGGAAACCGGCCGGGCCGGACGCGACGGCCTGCCGGGCGAGTGTCTTTTGTTGTTCAGTCCCGGCGACCGCGTGAAGCAGATGCGGTTCATTGACGAAAAACCGAATCCGCAGGAACGCGAAATCGCCCGCGCCCAGCTGGAACAGATGATTCATTATGCCGAAATCGCGACCTGCCGCCGTGAATTTTTGCTCGGATATTTCGGGGAGAAATTTAGTAGCAGCCGACGTGAGGAGGCTCCAACTTCAAAGTCCGATAAAGATCAGAGCCTCCTTACGTCGGCTGCTACAGAAGGAATTAACTGCGCCGGTTGCGACAATTGCCTGGCCCCGCGCGCCACCTGGGATGGCACGCTGGCCGCGCAGAAATTTCTCTCCTGCGTTTATCGCATCCGCGAGAAAAGCGGATTTGGCGTCGGCATCCAGCACGTCGTCGAGGTGCTCTGCGGCGCGGACACGGAAAAGGTCCGCAAGTTCGGTCATCACACGCTTTCGACCTACAACATCGGCGAAGGGCACGCGCGCGCGGAGTGGGCGGCGATCGGCCGCGAGCTGGTGCGGCTTGGCTTGTTGTTCCAAAACCCGGAGAAGTTCAACATCGTCGAGCTGACGGATGCCGGTCGCGCAGCGCTCAAAACCCGGCAGAAAATCACGCTGACCAAACCGGTGGCGCCGGCCGGGCCGGCGAAACATCGTGCCGGGGAAATCGCCTGTGACGAGGTGTTGTTTGAAAAATTGCGCACGCTGCGCAAACAACTCGCCGACGAACGCGCCGTGCCGCCATACATCATTTACTCCGACGTATCGTTGCGGCAGATGGCGCGGTTTTATCCGGCGAACGAAAAAGATTTCTCGCGCGTCAGCGGTGTGGGCGAGAGGAAACTGCGCGAATTTGGCGCGGTTTTCCTGGGCGCAATCGCGGCGCATTTGCAGGCAAACCCGCGCCAGGTTTTTGCTGATGATTTTCCGCAAAGCGGATTATCCTCCGTCCCGATACCACGCCGTTCGCGGCTGACGGACACCGTGCGCGAGACCTTGCACTTTTTCCGCCAGGGCAAAACCGTTCTCGAGATTGCAGAGATTCGCAGTGTCAAAGCGGGCACGATTTACAGCCATTTCGAAGAAGCCATGCTCGCGGGTGAGGCCGTTGACATAAGTTCCCTGATCCCGGCCGAAGCCCAACGCGACATCGCCGCGGCCTTTGCCAAACACGGTTTCGTCAGCCTCGGCGTCGTGGTTGAATCGCTCGGCGGCAAATATGGCTACGGTGAATGCCGTGTTGTCCGCGCCGCGCTGCAAAGAACGTAGCGCAGATTGGTAATCTGCTGTATCGCCGAATGGAATTCGGCGGGGCACTGATATCCCAGCGCCAGCGGATTGCCAATCCGCGATACAGCAGACTGACAGTCTGCGCTACCGACACAGCCTCAGACTGTGCCCACAAATATTTTCCTCGCCCAAATCAACTCGCTTTTTCTGTGAACCAACTATAACTTCCCCGGATGGTTTCGACTGAATCCGTGAGCGAACCTTCAAAAAAAATTCAATCGGCTGGCGCGGCGGAATTACCCGCGCAACCGGATCGGTTTGTCCGTCGCCACATCGGCCCGAACGCGGAAGACACCGGCGAAATGCTCGCGTTGCTCGGTTTCAAGAATCTGGATGAACTGATTGACGCGGCTGTTCCTGCGAAAATCCGGCTCGAAAAAAAACTAAATCTTCCCGCCGCGCGCAGCGAATTTGAAGCGCTGGGCGAACTCCGGAAAATCGCCGGTGAAAACCAGGTGTTCCGTTCCTATATCGGCCTGGGTTACTACGATTGCATCACGCCCGCCGTCATCCAGCGCAACGTTCTGGAAAATCCCGGCTGGTACACGCAATACACGCCGTATCAGGCCGAAATTTCCCAGGGCCGTCTCGAAGCCCTGCTGAATTTCCAGACCATGGTCAGCGACCTCACCGCCTTCGACATCGCCAACGCGTCACTGCTGGACGAGGCCACCGCCTGCGCCGAGGCCATGACGATGTGCCACCGGCTCAAAGATGACCGAAACGTCTTTTTTGTCTCCGAAACCTGTCATCCACAGAACATCGAAGTCGTCCGGACCCGCGCGAAAGCGCTCGGCATTGAGGTCGTCGTTGGCGGCTTTGAAAACTTTCAATTTACCGAAAAAGTTTTCGGTGCGCTGGTGCAATATCCCGACACGTTCGGCGCCATTCACGATTACGCACCGTTTGTTGAAAAAGCACACGCCGCCGGTGCGCTGGTGACCGTGGCCACCGATTTGCTGGCGTTGACGCTCATCCAGCCGCCGGGCGAATTCGGCGCCGACATTGCCGTGGGCAGCGCGCAACGGTTCGGCGTGCCGGTCGGCTACGGCGGCCCGCACGCCGCATTTTTCGCCACGCGCGACGAATTCAAGCGCCAGATGCCCGGCCGCCTCGTCGGCGTCTCCAAAGATTCACGCGGCAAACCGGCCTTGCGCCTCGCGCTCGGCACGCGCGAACAACACATCCGCCGGGAAAAAGCCACCAGCAACATCTGCACCGCGCAGGCGCTGCTGGCGAACACGGCCTCCATGTACGCCGTTTATCACGGGCCGGAGGGCTTGAAAAAGATTGCGCAGCGGGTTCATAGATTAACCCACTTGCTTGCTGCTGGATTGGAGGAGCTCGGATTGCGCGTCCTGACGAAAGAGTTTTTTGATACGATCCGTGTTGAACTAACCAATCAATCGGTATCCGGCTTTTTCAAGGGTGCTGAAGAACGTCGGATGAACTTTCGAATAATTGATGAAAAATCCATTGGCATTTCGCTCGATGAAACTACGAGAATGGAAGATATCGGTGAAATTTGGGATATTTTCGGTGCGGACAAGAAGGAAACATTTGCTGTCATGACGAAAATGGAATCTGCCTTTACTCGCAAGTCCCCATTTCTGACGCACAAAGTTTTCAACCGCTATCACTCCGAAACGGAGATGCTCCGCTACCTCAAGCGGCTGGAATCGCGCGACCTGTCGCTCACGGCTTCCATGATTCCGCTCGGCTCCTGTACGATGAAGTTGAATGCGGCCGCGGAAATGTTACCGATTTCCTGGCCGGAATTCGCGAAGATTCATCCGTTCGCGCCGTTGAAACAGACGCGCGGTTACCAGACGCTTTTTCAGCAACTCGAAGATTGGCTCGCAGAGATCACGGGCTTCTCCGGGATTTCGTTGCAACCGAACGCCGGCGCCCAGGGCGAGTACACTGGCCTGCTCATCATCCGTGCGTATCACGAGTCGCGCAATGAGCCCCACCGGAAGGTGTGCCTGATTCCAACGTCCGCGCACGGCACCAATCCCGCCAGCGCCGTCATGGCCGGACTGAAAGTTGTTGCCGTCGCGTGCGACCCGGAAGGCAACATTGATGTGGCCGACCTCCGATCCAAAGCCGAGGCGCACAAGCAAGACCTTGCTTGCCTGATGGTTACGTATCCGTCCACCCACGGCGTTTTTGAGTCATCTATCAAAGAAATTTGCGAAATCATCCACGCCAACGGCGGACAGGTCTATATGGATGGCGCGAACATGAACGCGCAGGTCGGCCTCTGCCGGCCGGCGGACATCGGCGCGGACGTGTGCCATTTGAATCTGCACAAAACGTTTTGCATTCCGCACGGCGGCGGCGGGCCGGGCGTGGGACCGATTTGCGTGGCCGAACATCTGGTTGAGTTTTTGCCTGGCCATCCGGTCGTGAATCTGGGCGGTGAAAACCCGATTGGCTCCGTGACCGCCGCACCGTGGGGCAGCGCGGGCATTCTGCCGATTTCGTGGATGTACATCGCCATGATGGGCGCGGACGGCCTGACCGAGGCAACGAAGTTTGCCATTCTCAACGCGAACTACATTTCCAAGCGGCTGGAAAAATATTTCCCAACGCTCTACCGCAGCCACGGCCTGGTCGCGCACGAATGTATTCTCGACTTGCGCGCGTTTCACAACGCCACCGCCGAGGACGTGGCGAAGCGGCTGATGGATTATGGTTTTCATGCGCCGACGCTGTCATTTCCCGTCGCCGGTACACTCATGGTCGAGCCGACCGAAAGCGAATCGAAGTACGAACTGGACCGTTTCTGCGATGCAATGATTGCGATTCACGCGGAAATGACCGCCGTAGAAAACGGGACCGCCGACGCAAAGAATAATCTGCTCAAGAACGCGCCGCACACGGCGGACATGGTGGCGGCGGACAATTGGAACCGACCTTACCCGCGCGAACAGGCGGCATTTCCGGTGCCGGGCCTGCGCGATTACAAATTCTGGCCCGCCGTCGGCCGCATCGACAACGTCTTCGGCGACCGCAATCCCGTTTGTACCTGTGCCGGGATGGAGAATTATTCGTGACTGCTCGGATTGAATGAGCGCAAACGGGCCATGGGGTGAAAAGTGGATTGTGGTGAAGCCTTTGGGAGGGGGTGGGCAAGGTGACACGCTACTTGTTCATTCGAAAAGCGACCCAACTAAGGAGGCAGTGCTCAAACTACTCAAACCGCACAAGGCTAAAGACCCAAAGGCCCGACGACGCATGTATCAAGAGGTTGCCAACCTCAAAATCTTGCGCAGCGCGGGCGGGAAAGTCCCTGAAGTTTTGGACGGCAACACCGAAGTCTTTGAGAATATTGAAACACTGATGTTCTTTGTGATGGAGTTCGTCCCAGGACGGATGTTGGCAGATCTGGTAGCAGAATCTCGTAACCTTTCGGTCGAATGCTCTTTAGGCATTGCACTTGATCTGTGCGCTACCCTTCGCGTTGCTGGAAAAGAGGGAATTGTTCATCGCGACATTAAACCCGAGAACATCATAGTTCGATCAGCAACCCCACCAGACGTAGTGATGGTGGATTTCGGGTTGTCATTCAACGAGGACACGGATCCACCCATTACTTCTGTTGACGAAGGCCTCGACAATAAATTCATAAGCCTTCCGGAGCGCCGTGGTCCGGGAGAAAACAAGCGTGACCCACGTTCTGACATAACGGATGTATGTGCCATTCTTTTCTACTGTTTAACAGGATGCTCACCAAGAAACCTACGTGATTCACAGGGGCGGCCACCACATCGCCGCCCAAACTATGAGCTTGCGAGCCGCATTCAAACTCCATCACAACTGACCTTGCTTAATGGACTTCTCGATAGAGGTCTAAACAATGAGCTAGATTCTAGGTTTCAAACGGTTGACGAATTGATTGGTCGTTTAAACGAAGTTGCTAATCCTTCAACAAATAGATTCGTTGAGGACTTCGACACAGTTGCTGCACGTGAAGCAGCAGCTCTCCGTAGGAACGACAGGAAAACACAGTTAAGCAACTACTTTGTGAATGTGCAGCTTCTTCAGCAGTCGGCAAACCAGTGCGTCGTCGACATCAACACGAAGCTTTCCAAACACAAAGCTTTTTCATTTGGCTGGGTACATGGTTTGGTGCGCATGACTGGAAAGAATGAGCTTGGAGATGAGGTTGCTAGAATAAGCTTCATGTTGACTGTCCAAAATCATGCGTTGTATTACGAGATCCATTATTCCATTTACGCTCTTGGTTCGGAGTGTGCTCTATACCGGGAAATTCAAGAAATGATACCGGGCGGGCCATCAAAAATTATAGAAGCTCCGTCTGTTGTACTCCGATACCAAGGCGAAAGCGAGATTGATCGGGCAGCAGTAATTACCGACATTCGTGAAACGGTTTCGCGTGCAATCTCAATGTTGAGTCAACGCGTTCAAAGTGGTTATTAGTTGGCTTCTTTGCTAACTTAAAATCCTTCGCGCTGAACTTGATCCGTGCTCATCGGTGTTCATCCGTGGTCAATTCGGCCTGAATCGCGGCCAGTTCCGGCGCGCTGGCGTTGTGTGGGTGGCTTATTTGACGGGAATCAACATCTGGGTGAATGAATGCGACGGGAAGTTGTATTTAATGTCGTGGCCGCTGAATTGGATTTCCCTGGTGGCGATGGCGACAGCTTCGTTGGTCCGGGTGTTCGTTGAAGTGACTGACTCGGCGTTGATCTCCTTCACCGTGGCGCTTCCGGTATATTCTCCGCTCTGCAATACGAGGTCGGCGGTCAGGGCGTTCGTTTCGCTGCGGTTGACCACATTGACGACCAGATTTTTGGCGGAATCGTTGAACACGGCGGTCACATCGAGATAGGGGATGTCCTTAAAAAATTTGTTGCTGTAATTTGGGCCGGCGACATTCACGTCCAGGGCGGTGCCGCGCGCGTTGTTGGAATACAGATAAAAGGCCTGATATAGCGCATTCTTGTAATCGCCATCGGGCGAAGTTCCCACGAGGCTGGAAAGCATGGTGATGTTCGCCATCTTGACGATGTCGGCGTGGCGGATAAAAGAGTTCAGGTGCTGGGCGACCATGAGCGAGCCGGTCAAGTTGGCGCCTCGGGGTCCAAAACCTGGGGACCATTCGTCAAAGGAGATATAAATCGGGCGTTTGGAGGTGGAATTCGCCATCGCCTTTTCGATCTCGGCCTTGATCACGTCAATTTTTTGATCAATCTCCAACCCCATGGAAATCACGTCAGGGTATTGGGTGTCACCGTTCAGCGCGTTTTGGAAGTAGCGGTGAACGGACAGGTAATCAATGCTGCCGGCCATGTGCTGCAAAACATAATCGTTCCACTCCATCCACTTGTTGTCGGGCTGATAATTGGACGCGCCGTCGGCGATGAATTTCACGTTGGGGTCCACCAGGTGCATGACTTTGGCGGCTTCGATCGCAAACTTGCAGTAGTCCTCGACGTTCTTTTGACCGAGTTGCCAGGGGCCGTCAATTTCGTTGCCGAGCGACCAGTATTTGACGTTGAAGGGTTGTTCATTGCCGTACTTTCGCCGGAGGTCTGAATACCAGGTTCCCTTGGGATAATTGCAGTATTCGATCCAATACCTCGCCTGGTCCAGCGTCCCCAGGCCGGCGTTGATGCAGACGAAATTATCCGCGCCGATGAGGCTGCAGAGTTTGGCATACTCATCCGTGCCCATCTGATTGTGGTCAATTTGATTCCACGCCAGGTCGAGCCGGACTGGACGCTGGTCCTTCGGGCCAATTCCATCCTCCCAATTGTAACCGGAGACATAATTCCCGCCGGGCCACCGCACCACCGGGATGTGCAGTTCTTTGACCAGTTGAATAAAATCTGTCCTGAACCCGTTCGTGTCTGCCAAGGGAGATTTGGGGTCATAAATCGTGCCATAGACGACAGTGCGGATTGGCTCAAGAAAACCGCCGTAGATTTTGGGGTCGACTTCACTGATTTTTCGGTTCAGATCAACCTTGATGACCGCCGTTGGGTCCGCCCGGAGATTCCCGGTGATGAGGACGGAGAGAAAAATTCCAGTGAAAAGGAGATTTCGCGTGTTCATAAAACGATGGTGATGATTTAAGTTTGACATTAGCGAAGCGCAAATAGGGAGTCAATCCGTGGTTAATTCAGCCTGGATGGCGGCCAGTTCGGCGCGCGGTTCCTCGGCGACGTGTTCCATCCGGTTCGCGCGAGAATACCAATAACGGGCGTTGCCAAGGTCGCCCTGAGTTTTGTGCAACACGGCGTGAATCCACGCCGCCATGGCGTCGTCTTCATATTGCTGGACCAGTTCATGCGCGGCGTCCCATTTGCCGGCCAGAGCCAGTTCCACCGCTTGGAGCAGATCATCATTCATCGCGCTCATGGCGGTTGTTTTACGCCCAAACCGGCATAGCGGCAAGGTTGGCGATATTTTACGCCAAAATGTAACGCCCGGCTTTTCTCGTCCCGACACGCTTGACCAGACCGGCTTTGATTAACGGTCGCAGTGCGTCCAAGGCGCCCTGTTTGGACAGGCCCAAAGCAGACCAGATTTCCGCCGGCGACATGCTTTTGTGGTCGCGGAGGAGTTGAAGCAATTGCTCCTGCTTCGGACGCAACACCAGCTTTTGCCCGCCGGATTGCGCCGTGAACTTTTGTACTCGCGTCCAGACTCGCTCCAAAGTTTGCCGCAAAGCTTCGGCGGCATATTCCAGCCACTGGGTCAGGTCCTCGCCCTTGCGCCGGACGTTGTTCAACGCTTCGTAATAGGCCGGACGGTTCTCCCAATAAAATTCGTCCACGGAGAAAATATGGTGTGTGTCGAATCCACGCCGGTACAACTCCCACAGCGCCAGCGCCCGTCCAGTGCGCCCGTTGCCATCCGCAAACGGGTGTATCGCTTCAAAACGATAATGCACGATGGCCGAACTCAATACCGGCGATATTTTGATAGATTCCTGGTTCCACCAGGTCAACAGTTCAAACATCAAACCCGATACTGCTTCCGGCGGCGGCGGAAGGTAACGACCCACGCGGACGGGAATCGTCCGGTAACGCCCTGCTTTTCCCTGATCCATCACGTCGCCGGCAATGATTTTGTGAAGGTGCAGAATTTCCTCGTGCGTGATGGGATTCCGGGCCGTGTTTTTTTCCACGAACCGGAGTCCGGCAAAATAATTCACGACCTCGCGCCGGGCGCGGGTGGCGATGGCGGGAACTTCACGGCCTTCCTCCACGGCGCGCACCTGTTCCAGTGTCAGCGGATTGCCCTCGATGGCCGTCGAAGAATGGGTGTTGCGCGTACGCGTGTCTTTTTGCAGCGCGGGAATCCAGCGCACCTGCACCGTGGCCGTCATGATGCGCTCGCGCAAGGCGGCAATCTGCTCCACCCGCGAGAGCAGAACCGGCGTGACCGTGTATTGCGGCTGATAACTCACGCCGGCAACTTGCGTGTAAGTCAAGTATAAGTCAAGTTTTTAGTCAAGTCCTCTTTCGCGGTTGAAAAATTGGGACTCGTATAACTCTCATCCCTTTGAATCCGCGTCTCGGCGGTTAAACCCGGTCCAACGCTTGCTTGAGGTCGGCAATCAGGTCGCGCGTGTCTTCGAGGCCCAACGCGAGGCGCACGAGGTTGTCCACGATGCCGATGCTTTCCCGATACTCAGCCGGGTAATCGAAGAACGACATGGTGGACATCTGGGTGACGAGGCTTTCGGAGCCGCCGAGACTCGGCGTGATGAGGAACAATTCCAGCCGGTCAATGAAGCGGCGCGTGGCCTTCCCGTCGCCTTTCAGGAGAAAGGTGATTACGCTGCCAGCGCCGCGCATTTGCGCGCGGGCAATGCGGTAATCCGGATGTGATTTCAATCCCGGATACCAGACCTGCTCAACCCGGGGATGTGATTCCAGGAATCGCGCCACTTCCAGGCCAGCGCGATTGTGGTGCTCCATGCGCAGGCCGAAAGTCTTGAGTCCGCGTTCGAGCAGGAAACAACTGAACGGCCCGGCCATGGAACCGATCATGCGCTGCAATTTGTTGAGTTCCTCCAACTGTTTATGGCCGCCGAGCGTGACGCCCGCCAGCAGGTCATTGTGCCCGGCGAGATATTTCGTTGCGGAATGGATGACTAGGTCCACGCCCATTGCCAGCGGCCGGATATTGTACGGCGTCGCCAGCGTGGCATCAATCATCGTCAGGATTTTGTGGCGCCGGGCGACTTTAACAACGGCCGAAATGTCCAGCACACGCAGGTAAGGATTCGTGGGCGATTCGGTGAAGATAATGTTCGTGTTCGGGCGGATAGCTTTTTCAATGGCGGCGGCGGTCGGCGCTACGAGGCTGGTCTGAATGCCGAATTTCGTGAGCAGGTTGGTGGCGAAATCGCGCGTCTGCCGGTAGCAATCGCTGGTGAAAATAATGTGTCCGTCGGGTTTCATGTAGGCCATCAAAGTCATGACCACCGCGCTCATGCCGGTGGAGAAGATAATGGCCCGCTCGGCGCCTTCGATGGCGGCCAGCTTGCGTTCGGCTTCCTGCTGGGTCGGGTTGCCGTACCGGCCGTATTCCTGTTCGCGAATAATGTGGCCTTCGCCTTTGGCTTTCATGAACTCGACCACTTCGGTCATGTTGTCAAAACTGAAATTCGAGGTCTGGACGATGGGTGTGGAAACGGCGTGGTGGGCCTTGCGCAGGCGCGTCAAACCATGAATGGCGAGTGTCGAAGTTCCCCAGGAACGGGGCTGGGGTCGGCTCGCCGAGCCGACCGGACGCTTCAGCGAGGCGTCCCTGCCTTTATTGGAAAACTTAGGCATGGTTTTCGATTTTTCTGGCGAGTGCCTGGTTGAGCGCCTCTTTTACCGCGTCCAGGCGCGCCGGCAGTTCAATGGGCTGGTTCGCATAGCGGCAGGGAAAATCCAATTCGCGCTGGTGATACTTCACTTTCATCTCGACAAATTTCAATCCGTGCGCGGTCGAAATCACGACGACGCGCTGGGATTTGTCAATTTTGCCCGCCTTAAGCAGCTTGATGAGCACGGCCAACGCGACGCCGGTATGCGGGCAATTGAACATGCCGGTGCGGTCGCCCAACGCCGCCGCGTCGGCCAGTTCCTCTTCCGTGGCCTGTTCGACGATGCCGTCAAACTGTTTGAGCGTGCGGACGGCCTTCTGGTAGCTGACGGGATTGCCGATTTGGATGGCACTGGCGAGGGTCTTCTGGGCCTGGATCGGCTCAAAATCCTCGAAGTTGTGCTGGTAGGCGCGGTAAAGCGGATTGGCGCGCTCGGCCTGGGCCACCACGATGCGGGGCAGTTTCACGATCAGACCGAGGTCCTTCATCATCATCAATCCTTTGCCAAGGGCGGAGACATTGCCCAGATTGCCGCCGGGGATGATGATGACGTCCGGCGATTCCCAGTCGAATTGCTGGACGATTTCGATGCCCACGGTTTTCTGGCCTTCCACCCGCAACGAATTCATCGAGTTGGCCAGATACAGCGTTTCGTCCTTGGTCACTTCCTGGACGAGCCGCATGCAACCGTCGAAGTCGGTGTCCAGGTAAAGGACCAGCGCGCCGTTGGCGATGGGTTGTACGAGTTGGGCGACGGAAATTTTGCCGCGCGGCAGCAACACGATGGATTGAATGCCGGCGGCGGCGCAATAAGTTGCCAGCGCCGCCGACGTGTCGCCCGTGGACGCGCACACGACGGCCTTAATGGGCGCGCCTTCGGAGATCATCTGTTTGACCTGGGACACCAGCACCGTCATGCCGAGGTCTTTGAACGAGCCGCTGTGGGTGTTGCCGCACAGTTTGATCCAGAGATCCTCCACGCCAATCAATTTACCGAAACGCTCGGCCCAGAACAGATTGGTGCTGCCTTCGTACAGCGAGACGACATTGACGTCGTTGATTTCCGGCAGAATCCATTCCTTCTTGCCCCAGACACCCGAGCCGTAAGGCCACAGATTGCTTTTGTAACGGTCTTCGAAGAGTTTCATCCAGCCCTGGGCGTCGCGGCGGGCGAGCGCCTTGAGTTCGTGCTGCACCTCCAGCAGCGAACCGCATTTGGTGCAGTGATAGACGATGGAATTCAGCGGATAGGTGACTCCGCATTGCAGGTTGATGCATTGAAACCAGGCTCGATATGACATCGTTCGGTTCTCCGGTGCTGCAGTTCTATTCCAGGAAAGCGCAGGACACGACACTATGATTCAAAATGTTTTCCGTCGTGGCAATATAATTAATCAATTCTTAACCACGGATGGACACGGATAAACACGGATGCGCTGACTGGCTTGTGCTGAAAGCGCACCTTTAGTGTGATTCGTATATTTCGTGATTCAAAGTTTGGGACTCGTGTAATTCGTCCTTCCGAATCTGTGTGTATCTGTGGCTAAACCCGATGAGACTACTTCCACGCGCACAGGCTCTCGACGTAAGCCGCCGAGCCGTCGCGGAGCCAGCCGTCGAGGTGCGATTGATCCTTGAGTTGCTGTCCGCGCAGGCGCGGCACGGCGAGGTATTGGCAGTTGATTTCCGGGAGGGCGGTCATGTCGGTCCACAGCTTCTCAAATTGGGCCACCGGGAAAATATCCTCCTGCCCGTGGCCCCAGCGTTTCTTCACGTCCTTGAGCGTGACGTAGGTCGGCAATTTTAACGCCAGCGCGCGCACGGCATCGGTCACCTTGTTCGCATCGGCCAGGTCGGCGCGGGTGACTTGAAACGCCGCGAGCAGTTTCTCCACGTCAATCCAGCAGGTGTTGGAATTGTAATAGGACAACACAAACTCGTCCTCCTCCCGCGGCATGGCCAGACCTTCGACAATGCGCGTCTGGCCGTTCACGCGGGCGAGGCCGCCGCCGCGGTCTTCAATCCGCCGCGTAATGACTTCAAACGAAAGGCAGCCGCCCAGTTTCAGGTGCAGACCGAGCGTGGCCGGGTCAACGTCCGCGCCCACGGTGTCAATGTTGTGCAGCATCAGGTGCTTCAACTGCGGGCGTTCTTTCAGCAGCCGGGCGAGCGTGCCGTTGCGGAGCAGGTTCGGAATCTCAAACCAGTGGCCGACCGGATGCAGGCATTGCAGCGGCACATTGTCGGTATAATCGCTGCCTTCTCCGGCTTGTTTGGCCCATTCCATGAGCGCGTGCCGCAGGCTGTCGCGGACTTTTTGCGCCTGTTCATCGAGGATTTGCTGCGGCAATTCCTCCCACATGAACCGCAAGTCGCGTTCCATCGGAATCAGACGCAGACCGACCGAGCGGCCTTCGGACAGAAACAGCGGGCCGGCGTAACCATAAAATTCTTCGTGCGCCAGAAACTTCTCGGTCGGCTGGTGCGAAACGTAGCTGGTGGTGATGATATGGGGCAGCGGCTGGCCGGCCAGTCTTCCGATGCGGCGGCTTTTGGCCAGGTGCACTTCCAGGAACGTGCGGTGCCGGCCGCCGAGTTTGCAGAACGGGTGCAGCGCCTTGACCGTGCCCGCGCCCTGGGTCCAGCGGCTGCCCGCGCCCGCGGCGAGCGTGACGACGGCGACTTCGCCCGCCTGCAACGCGGCCAGCCCGGCCTCGCGATCTTCCATCGGCAAACCGCGCGTGGCATCAAACACATCGCCGTCGGTCACGTCCTGAATTTGGGTGCTGACGGGCAGGCGATTTTGCGCCAGGCCGATGCGGCCGCCCTTGAGGTCGGCGCGGATTTGTTCGTGTTGGGTGCGGTCGAAACCGTAATGTTCCAGCAACGCGGGCAGCGAGATTACGCCGGCGCCATTGGTTTTCAAGCGCGGCAACAACCGGTCGAACAGCGTTTGCACCATGCCGCGCAGTTCGGGTTTGGTACGGCAAGCCGCGCCGAATTTGTCCAGCTCGGCCCGGCGCAAGGGCGGTAATTTGTAGGCCTCCTGCCGGAGCAATTGCGGCATGATGAGCGCGTAGTAACCTTGCGGCAACAACGCTGATGCGCCGGGAAACAAATCCGCCCAGGTGCCTTTTTCGTTGATGGCGAAGTCATACACGACCGGTTCCATGGCGAAGGGCAGGGCGTGTTCGAGTTCGCGCTTGGTCTGGGACATCAATTCCTGCAGGCGCGTCTGGCCGGCCGCTTTGTGCGCGGCGTCGAAAATGAAACCCATGCCGCCGCCGGACATGCCGCCGAGCATCCAGAAGCCGAGGAAATGTTTGCCGAACTCGCCCTCCACGCATTGGATGAGGGTTTCGGTGAAAAGATTGGTGGCCCAGGGGATGATGGTTTGAATCGGGCCGGCAAAATTCCGGGTGGTGGCGCCGCCCAACGCCGCCACGTCTTCTTGGCGCAAGGCGGACAGGACTTCGTCCAGAATGGCCAGCATGCTCAAGCGCGCCCGCCACTCGGCGTCGGAGCGCAGCAGATACTTTTCCGTCACCATTTCGAGGATGGGACCGACGTTCTGGGCCATGCCGCCGTGGACCAGCACGAGGCTGTCCTGCAATTTCCGGCGCGCGGCGGGCGATACTTCAGAAGCATTCAGAATGCGGTGCTGGGGCATCAAGCGCCCGCGGCTGATGCCAAATTCCGGATCGCCTTCGGCGGCGAGCACGCCTTCGATCAGTTTGATGCCGGGCCAGACGCCGCCGGAATCCTGCCAGCCGCCGCCGGAGCCGCCCAGCCATTCGCCGAGAATCGCGCGGGCCAGCACCAGCCGGCGTTCCTCTTCCTGCAACGCGCCCTGCAACGAGGCCGCCTGTCCGGTGGCCCTCATGCAAAGCGAAATCATCGAAGCGAGCAGATTGGTGGACACCGCGAGGCGCGAGCCTTTTGGAATCCCGTTCACGCAACTGACCAGTTCCAGGCCGCGTCCGGCGCCGACCATGTGGGCGAGCAAATCCGCCAGACTTTGGCCCGAACCTTCGACGCCCGGCGGCACAATGCCGCTGGCAATAATCGCCGCTTTGAGCAGGCCCAGATAATCCTTCGCAAAATCAAAAACGTCGGCGAGGCTGGTAATGTCCGCGGTGGCGCCCAGGTCCACGCTGGTCAAACGCAGCAACGGCTCGTCAATCACCCGCAGATAAGTTTCCACCGGCGGCTGCGCGCCGGCATCGCGTCCATGCACGCCGAGGTCGATGGAGACATTCAGAACCTTCGCGCCTTCGGGATAATCCATGCCGAGGAAAAAAATATCGCTCCAGCCGCAATGCGTAAGGTCCATGCGCACCGGGGTTTGTTCGCGGAGAATGGGATAAGTGCCGTCTTCGCCCGGGCGCAGCATTTCCCGGCGGAGGCGGAGGGGATGATCGGCGGGATGGCCCATGCGGAACATCCATTGATTGCCACGCACCGAACGCACGCTGCTGCGGACCTGGTTGGCGAGCGTTTGAATCGCCAGCCGGTAATACGTCACCGCCAGGGCGCTGGAAATGGGATCAGACGGCCCGTCGTGGTTTTGCACTTTCAGAAACGCGGAAATGGCTTCTTCAAAACGGCGCTCCAACAGGTGCGTGTAACCGTTAAAGGGGATCAAAGTCCGCGTGCCGACGCCGGGTTTCAGCGGCAGATGAAACCGGTGAACGGCGTAAAGAAACAGCAACGCCCGGACCCGCTCGTAAAGATTTTCACTGCGATGGCGGAAGGTTTCGAGTCCGGCGCATTCGGCGAGCAGGTCCGGCAACGCCGCGGTGCGGCAAAACGCATCCAGCGATTGATTGCGCACCGCCGGGTCGGGCGAGGTGATGATTTGAACGAGTTTGCCGGGCATGGCCTAGATGTGGCGGGGCTGCGACAGGGAACATTCAACATTCAACTTCCAACATCCAACGCCCAACAGCAAGACGTGTCGCCCCACCCAAATCATTGAATGTTCGGCGTTGAATGTTGAATGTTGAATGTTCATGGAATGACAAAGTTCTTCACGTCTGCGCCAGCAGTTCGATGAGCAGCGTGAGGACCTCGTCCCGGTCTTTGCCGTGCAGGGCCAATGCCAGTTGGGCCGTGAGCAAACCATATTGAACCCCGATGTCGTAACGGCGGCCCTGCAATTCACAGGCGAGGTAACGTTCGCTTTCCGCGACCCGGGCCAAGGCGTCAGCGAGATGGACACCGCCGGTATTTCCCGCCGCCGTTACCAGATGTTGCAAAAGGTCCATGACGCCGGGAGTCAACACGTGCATGCCAAAAAAACAAAGGTAATGGCCGGCCCGCAAACCGGGCACAATCAGTTTTTGCTCGGCGACCGTGGGCGTGGGTTTCTCCAGAACGCGATCCACCTGATACAGACCGGCGCGGCCCGACAGCCGCCGCGTGCCCACCGCGCCGTAGTAAGGCAGCTTGCTTTCGTGCGTGGCCTGCACCGCCGAGACCACGCAGGATTCGGCGGACGCAATCTCCAGCAATTGCCGGGCGCAGGAATTTTTATTTCGGCTGACGTAAAGGTGATCGCCCACCAGGAGCATGAATGATTCGTCGCCGGTAAATGGACGCGCACAGGCCACGGCGTGGCCGTAACCCAGCGGCGCAGGTTGCTCGATAAAATGGACGCGATTGGCATGCGGGCCGGCGGCCGCGGCGAAAGCGCCCTGGTCGCCGGGGCAGATCACCAGGCCGATTTCCTCGATGCCGGCCTGTAATACTTCTTCCAGCAGGACGGTGAGGGCGGATTTGGACTGGCCGTCGCGGTCCACCAGCGTTTGCAATGGCAGATTCCGCTGATTGCGGCCTGCGGCGGTAATGACGGCTTTGCGAATTTTCACGGCCGGACGCCCGATGGGGCAGGTGATGTTTTCTTCATGATTGGCAGAAGCCGAGCATAAGGGCTGCGTGGTCGTATTTCAAGCGTTGACGGTTTACGGGAGTTGAGATGTTCTTGAGTTCGGGTTTCCACCGGTGGTTTGGTCGTTCCGGTTGAAAAAAGCCAAGAAAAGGTTGGTACAACGGCGTCAGCGGAGTGATTTTACCGTGCGGACGAAAATGAGCCAATTACAGCCATGAAAATCACGAAAATTTTGGTGGCGGAACACGTGGTGTTTCACAATTTGTTCGACCACATCGAACGCACCGTGCCGCGCCTCAAGTCGCTGGCGGAGGTCAAATTACTGTCCGTCACGCTGGAGGTGCTAATGCGCGCGCATGCCCGGACCGAGGACGATTTACTCGTGGAACCGCTGGAGCATTGTCTGGCGCAGATCGGGCAGAGCGAGACGTTTCACGAGGAGCATGACGAAATTGACGCCCGGCTGGCGGAGGTGCAAAAGGCGCGCGGCGCCAAACAGGCGCGCGAGCTGTTGCTGCGGGCGGTCCTGCGTTCGCGCGAACATTTTGACAAGGAAGAGCGCATCGTTTTCCCGCTGGCTGAACGGGTGATGAAGGCCAGGACACTGGTCGGTCTGGGCGAAGAATGGATGAAGCGGCGCGACGCGGTGCTGGGTTAAAGGAGAATCTACTTTGCCACGGGCGCGCTCTGAGGCGCGAGCAACAGTTTCCATTGCCGTTGCCAGGCGAAGAACAAGAGCAAGGCGATGCCGAGGTGGGCAAAAGTGCATTCCGCCAGAAACTTCAAATCCGCAGTGTTGGATCCGGCAAGCACAACGGCGCCCGGTGCCAAGAGGGAGAGTTTGGCGAAAGCTTCATTGGAAAAAACACCGGCCAGGATAAACGGCAGAATGCAGAGCACGAAAAGCCAAAGCGCGACAAAACCCAGCGCGCGACGCCGAAACCGCAGCCGGCAAAATTCCAGCAACAGCGAAAAAATCAGGAAAAACGCCAGCAGATTGCCGACGGCAATCAGGTAAATTTTCCATGAGTTGCCGAACGACAGCGCGCATTGCAAAAGCAAAATGCCAGCGGCAACGGCAGCCAATACGACCGCAAGTGAAACGGCGCTGCCGGAAAAAATCGCGCCGAGATTCTTGATACCGAGACGCAGGGCTTTTACCCGGACGGTTTCCGGCTGCGGACTTGCCGCGGCCAGAATGATGATGGCCAATAACATCGTGCCGCAATGAATCATGGAGAGCAAAGGATCGCTTTGATAAAATCTGGGACGTCCAGCCCACGATTGTACTTCAGGAAAACGTCCATGCCACAATCCCCAAATCAAACCGTGTTGGACGAGCAAAAGAATTCCGAAAATCGCCACGGCTTCCCAGCGCAGCATGGGCGGTTGAAACGGGCTGGTGGTTTTACGAACTGTGGCGTTCCAGAGAAAAACGCCGATGATGACTTGCAAAGCGAGGCTCAAAAGAATCGGATAAATCGGCAAACCGAAAATTTCGGGCAAGCCATTCCAGGCGCTGATGGAATTGTTATTATCGGAATCGCCAGCGTCGCGAAACAAATTAGCAATGCCGTAAATCGGCAGAAGAAAATTCGTGACAATAAACTTCGGCGTGCCGAAGGACGGGAATTGGGAAAAAATGAATACGACCAAAAAAATAATCCCGCCTTGCGGACGCTGCAGCACCAGACCGACAATCACCGCGAGCAGCCCAAAAAACAGCGTCGTGCTGAAAATCAGAATTTGCGTGCCGAGCCAGAGCGTGACCGGCAATCTTCCCAAAAGCACGATGATCAGCCCGATGCCGGCCAGCACGACAGCCATGTAAAATTCGCGCAGCGGCGATCCCAGCCAGTAACCGATGACCAGTTGCGACGGCTTGAGCGGCGTCAGGCGGTTGCTGTCCCAGAGTCCGGCCTTGCGTTCATCGGCGAGCGCGCGGGAAATCCGGCTGAAGCCGCCGACGATCAGCACGAGAATCTCCACGCCAATGGTCCAGCCATAAAACATTTTACCGGCTTCCTGCGCTGATTTGAAGCCGGGAAAATCCATCGGGTCGGCCAGGTAAGCGACCAACCCCGACAGCAAGCTCAGGCCAACGAGCGCGGCGATCAAAATCGCCGCCAGCACGCCGCCGCGATGCACGAGGCGCTTTTGCGTGAGAAAAATGGGATTGTCGTTCAGGTTCACATCAATTCCTTCGCGCCGGATTGGAGGAAAATTTGTTCCAAATCGTCACCAGCGCCGCGCCATTCAGAAATGCGGACGCCTTGCGTCACCAGAGTTTTTAGCAATTCATCGAGCTCGTTGGTTTCGCCATCAAAGTCAAACATCGCGCCGTTGCCGGCGACTTCGAGATTTTTCACGTTCGCGCTTTTCAAAATTTCCAGCGCCTTGTCACCGTCGGCACGCCATTTGAGTGACATCTTGCGCCGGTTCATTTTCCGGCCGAGTTCGGAGATCGTGCCGAAAGTGACCAATTTGCCGCGTTCCATGATGGCCGCCGAATTACAGAAGCCGGAAAGCTCAGTGAGGATGTGCGACGAAATCAAAACGGCTTTTCCGGCGTCACGCAATTGCAGAAGAATTTTGCGCAATTCCATCCGGCCCAGCGGATCCAAACCGCTGGCTGGTTCATCGAGCAACAAAACTTGCGGGTCGGGTAAAAGGGTTTTTGCCAACACGAGGCGTTGTTTCATTCCGCGTGACAACTCCTCGCAGAGTGAATTGGTTTTTTCCGTGAGCCAGGTCAGTTCGAGGCATTCTTCGATCCGTTTGGCGCGGCTTGGAACATTATAAGCGCGGGCAAAGTGATCCAAAAATTCCGACGCGGTAAGTTGGTCATACGTCGGACAAAAATCCGGCATGAAGCCAAGGCGCCGTTTCAATTCATCCGGTTCCTGTGCCAATTCGTGGCCGCAGACTCTGACCGAGCCGCGCGTGCATTCCTGCAACCCGGAAACCGCGCGCATCGTCGTGGTCTTGCCCGCGCCGTTCGGACCAATCAGGCCGCAGACATCGCCCGCCTCCACTGTGAGCGAAAGGTCATTAACGGCGATGACTTCGGGAAAATCCACGCGCAGATGCTCGATAGCCAGCAGTGGATTGGGCATGAACCCGATTATGAACTCTGTCTTTGGTAAAGCAAGTGTGAGAATCTAGTTTGCGGCGCGCTTCGCCAAAATGAAAAATGGCAGTGCCGCGAGTTGGAGGAGAACGGAAAAGACAATCAGACCGGTGATGGATTGGTCATACAGCCATCCCATCCCGGCGCTGCCGGCGAACCACGCGACGCCGAAGACCGTGTCGAACACGCCGAAGGCCGTGCTGCGTTTGCCCGGCGGAACCACGCCGCTGAGCATGGCCTTGAGCAGGGAATCCTGTGCGCCCATACCGATTCCCCACAGCACCATTCCGATCAGGGCCAGCCCGGATCCGCCGAGAAAGACGCACGGTGCGAAGAAAGCGCCGAGGAAAAACGCGAACACCACCACGGGGACGCCGATTTTGTCCAGCAGACGGCCAAAGATCAGCGAGGCGCAGCCGGACGTGACCATCGCCAGGGCATAGAAAACCGGAACGACGCTTTGTGCCACGACGGCGGCTTTTTGAAAATGAAAGGCAATCAGCGAGAAATCCGCGAAGCCGGCCGCAATCAACGCGCCGGCCGCGACGTAAAGCCAATACGTTTTTGAAAATCCTCGGGTCTCAAGTTTCACCGGCTTGCGTGTTTCGAGTTCATGCGGGCGCGGATAAAGAATCCTCGCGGCGGTCACCGCGCCCAGACACAGGAGCGCCGGGATCAAAAGCAGGGCGAACGCCTCATGGTAGCCGCCGTGGCAATACAAAATCAAAGCCATGATGAGCGGCCCGATGGTCGCGCCGGTCTGGTCCAGAAATTCGTTCAGCCCGAACGCCCAGCCGTGGCCAATCCGGCTGCCCGCGTGCGACAACAAGGCGTCGGTGGATGGTTTGCGGATGGCGCGTCCGGTGCGTTCGGCGATGATCAACGCTGCCGCCAGCGGCCAGTGACCGGCCAGCGCAAGCGCGGGGACGGCCAGCATGTTGACGAGGTAACCGGCAAAAATGAAGACCCAGTATTTGTGCGTCTTGTCCGCGAAATAGCCGGTAACGGAGCGGAAGGCGTAACCCATCAATTCGCCAAACCCGGCAGTGAAGCCGACGACCGTCGCGCTGGCGCCCAATGAGCCGAGGAACGGCCCGGTGATGCCGCGCGCGCCTTCGTAGGTCATGTCGGCAAACAACTGGACGACGCCGATGATGAGCACGAAGCGCAGCGCGAGCTTCTTTGCGCTGGAATTTCCCGGCTCCATTTTCGGGCCGGACATTACGCCGGCGATGGCGTTTTGGCGAGAATTTCTGCGACGACCTCTTCAGCCCGAATTCCGCTGAATTTTTCTTCCCGCCGGACGATGAGACGGTGGGCGAGGACTTTTGGCGCGAGCGATTTCACCAGTTCGGCGGAAGCAAAATCTTTTCCTTCAATCGCCGCCATGGCCTGGGCGACGCGGAACAGTCCGAGTGAACCGCGCGGGCTGGCGCCGAGCAACAAGGCGGGATGCTCGCGCGTGCCGCGGACGATTTTCAAAATATAATCGTTCACTTCCGATGCCACCGTCACCTCGCGCACGGCCTCCTGGCTTTTCAAGATGCGGTCAGGCGTCGTCACCGGCTGGAGCATGTCAATCGGATGGCGCAATTGGAACCGCTCGATCATCTGCTTTTCGTCGGCGAACGACGGGTAGCCGAGCTGGATCCGCATCAGGAAACGGTCCTTTTGCGCCTCCGGCAGCAGGAACGTGCCTTCCTGCTCAATGGGATTTTGGGTGGCGACGACCATGAATGGTTTTTGCAGGCGGTAGGAGACATTTCCCTCCGTGACCATCGCTTCGCCCATCGCTTCCAGCAACGCTGCCTGGGTGCGCGGACTGGCGCGGTTGATTTCGTCCACCAGGACGAACTGCGAAAAAAGCGGACCAAAGTTAAATTCCGCGCGCCCGGTCTTCGGGTCCAGATGCGGTTCACCGAGCACGTCCGCCGGCTGCAAGTCCGGCGTGCATTGAATCCGTCTGAAGCTGCAGCCGGCACTTTGCGCCAGCGCACGCGCGAGCATCGTCTTGGCGACACCGGGAACGTCTTCAATCAGCAAATGTCCTTCCGCCAGCCAGACCGCCGTCGCCAGCACCACCTGTTCGTGCTTGCCGACGATGACTTTTTCCACGTTGGCCATGAGCTGCTGCGCGACGGGCGAAACGTCGGCCGGCGTCAACTTCTTCGATGCCTCAATCGGCAGCAAAGTCACCTTTGGCTTTTTGTCGGTTGGCGAAGAGGAAATATCCATGGCTTCAGGATTTCAGAAAACTGCCGATGGCGCGACCGATTTCTTCCAGCTCGCGCGTCTCTGCCGCTGTGTATTCGGATTGGCGGAGGGTGCCGATGCCAAGGGTGCCGATGATTTTATCACCGGCGCGCGCCGGGACACAAAGTGCGCCACCAACACCGGTCTGTCGCGCGCCCGGTTTAGCCACGCCGCTGGTGTCGGTCTGCAAATTGCAAATGGTGACCGGAGCGCCGCGCGCGACGACCTGTCCGGCAATGCCCTTGCCGACCGGAATGGTTTTGACAACCTCCAGCATGTGGAGCGGCAGACCAACCTGGGCCACCAGGTGAAGCAATTGCTTTTCCGCCTCGAGCCGGTGAATCGTGCCTGTCTCGGAACGAAAATGCTTGAGCACCTCGCGCAACGCTTCCTCCAGAACAACCTCGCGTGGGCCGCCGCTTTTGAGGAGCGAGACGATTTGTTCATTCAGTTTGTTCACACAGAAATCGCAACATGGGTCGGAGGTTTATTGGATTCAGCCACCGGGTTCAACTGCTCAATGGCTCGTGTCGGTCACAGGGCCGGCGGTGCACCCGGTTGCGGCGGTGATTCCGGCGGGAAAACGTCGTAGTTGCGGCCGAACTGGGCCAGGAAATAGAGGGAATAACAGCGTTTGAACATCAAAACCGGCAGCAACAGGACCGTGCCCAAATAAGGAAGCGCCATCAGACATCCGGCGCAGCAACACGTGATGACGACCACGAAGAGGATGATGACTCCGATGGCCATGGCCAGCACGATCTGGAACAGGAAATACAGAATGAACGTTCCCACGTGACGCGAAATCAGATTCCCCAATTCCTTCCACGCCAACAGGCAGCGATTGCGGCGCAGGAACATGAGGGGCACCACGAAATCCAGGGTGAGCTTTCGGATGATGGCAAACACGATGGCCAAGCCTAAAAACAGGAGTCCAAAACCGATCGCGCTGAGGATGGCATTCGGGATAAATTGGCCGGCCAGAAACATCTTGCCGACGATGACCAGGGCGATCACGAGCAGCGGCAGCGTACAAATCATTGCGGCCAGCCCCAGGACCAGCCGGAATAAGAAGAGGCTGTTGGCCTCGTGGGCGAATTGATGCCAAGGTTCCGCCACCTCGGCTTTGTCCAAAGCCACACAGTGCAGGAACATGAATTTGCCACGACTGCTGAGCCATAGAAAAGCCAGCCACAACGCCAGGCCCATCACCACCAGCACGGCCACCAGCGGCACAATCCAGTTGAGATTGTCCAAAACATAATCTTTGGCCCGTAACAATGTATTTCGGAAATTGTCCTCATAATTATGATGCTGGCCGAAGTTGTTAAAATTGAAGTTTCCACCCGCGCCGCCTTCGCCCAATTGGGCCAGCCACGCGCAAAAGCCGATAATGAACCATTTGCCCAGGTCAAAAGGGCGGAAGAGAACGCGCTTGACCCGTTCCAACGCCGGGCTGACCGGCTCGGCCACGTTGATTTCCCGTGGAGGGTTGGAGACGGGACCGATGGGCATAGGCTGAATACTCGATTCTTATGAAATCAAACTCCCGTCTGCAACCAGAAATTAACATCTCGCAAGATCGAAGTCAGGCTGTTGGCCGGCAGGTAAAATGAATCGGGCCGTTCCTTGAACGAACGGCCCTGAAGCTCAAACTCAAATTTCCCGAAAACCGGGACGATTTCAGGCCCTCACGAGAAGCTTTGTCTGCCGGCGTTTGGCAACCATCAATCCGCCAAGCAGAAGTCCCCCGCTCATCAGGAGGCTGAATACGCCAGGCTCGGGAACAGCTTGTACGCTCTCGGTCAGGCTGTACTGCGTCAAGCCCGTGAACGAAACGACGTAACCAAAGTCCAGCGTGCCGTTAACCGCAACGGGCGTCCCGCCCACATAAGCAATCACCCCGTTGAAGTTCCCGTGGATGTCCGGTCCGGTCGGGGCGGTGATGTTGGCCGTCCATCCGGCAGGAACGGTCACATTGGCAGAGTTGATGGAAAAGGTCTGGTTCATGGAAATGTCGACAATGTATCCCGTCCAAGCGTACGAGGACGTGTTATTAATGGAATTGCCGATGGTGAGAACCGGATCGGTGGTGCTATTCGCAATAAGTGTTACGCCCATTGTTCCAGAACTGGCATCTTGACTTCCAGCCCACGACACAGTTTGAGAGGCGGTGTCCAGGTTTCCATAGCAATAAACGCCCCCACCATAGCTCCAAGGTCCCGCGCTGGTGATATTTGCGTGGCTAAAGGAACAACCCAAGACACTCGCCGAAATAATCAGAAGAATTTTCTTATTCACCATACTCATGCTCCACTCATTAAGGGTTCAAAACCGTACGGACATGAGATGAACCACAAACAACTTTGTTCCAGAAATCTTTCGCTTTTCGTTCAGACCGAACGTCATCCGGTAAAGCCTGTTTCGCCCTTCTCCCTCCACTAACGCTCAAAGCCATTGTTGGGCATTGAGGTCAATTGTTAACCATTTTTGTCGCTGACTTCGCAATAAATATGAAGCAAAACGCATTCCTTGACTCGGGGTTTCCAGCTTCTATTATCCCCCGTTCAGTCTGGTTTTTTTGATGAACTAAAAATAAAGGAAATAAAGGAAAAATGAGTAAAATTTGTAATATTCTGGCGCGTGAAATCCTTGATTCGCGCGGTAATCCAACTGTGGAAGTGGACGTGACGCTGGAGTGCGGCGCGTTTGGCCGGGCAGCGGTACCCAGCGGCGCCAGCACCGGCGAAAACGAGGCGATTGAACTCCGCGATGGTGACAAGAAGCGTTTTCTGGGCAAGGGCGTGCAAAAGGCCGTTAAAAATGTCACTGACATCATTGCGCCCAAGGTTATTGGTCTTGACGCCTGCGACCAACTGACGGTGGACAGCACGATGCTCAAGCTCGACGGCACGGAAACGAAATCCAAGCTCGGCGCCAACGCCGTTCTCGCCGTTTCACTGGCGAACGCCAAAGCCGCCGCCGCTTCGTTGAATCTGCCCCTGTTCCAATATCTCGGCGGGCCGAACGCGAAAGTCCTGCCCGTGCCGATGGCCAACGTCATCAACGGCGGTGCGCATTCGGATGCGCCGATCGATTTTCAGGAATTCATGATCATGCCGCTCGGCCTGCCCACCTTCAGTGAAGGTTTGCGCGCGATTGTGGAAACATTTCATGCGTTGAAATCGGTTTTGAAGAAGAAAGGTTGCAGTACTGCGGTTGGCGACGAAGGCGGATTTGCGCCCAAGCTTGGGAGCGTCGAAGAGGCGTTGGAAACCATCATCCAAGGCATCAAAGATGCCGGTTACAAACCGGGCAAGGACATTTATCTCACGCTCGACCCGGCTGCCTCCGAGTTTTACAGCGGTAACGCAAAATACACCTTCAAGAAGAGCACCGGCGAAACGGTCAGCGGGGACGACTTGGTCGCCTTTTACGCCAAACTGGTCGCGAAATACCCGATTGTTTCCATTGAGGATGGTTGCGCGGAAAACGATTGGGCGACTTGGAAGAAGCTCACCGACAAGATGGGCGACAAGATCCAACTGGTCGGTGACGATAATTTTGTCACCAACCCGAAGTTTCTGCGCAAAGGCATCGAGCTGGGCGTGGCCAATTCGATTCTGATCAAAGTGAACCAGATTGGTTCGCTCACGGAAACTCTGGACTGCATTGAACTGGCCAAAACCCACGCCTATACGGCGGTGGTCAGCCATCGCTCCGGTGAAACTGAGGATGCCACCATTGCGGATATTGTGGTGGCGACCAACGCTGGCCAGATCAAGACCGGCTCACTCAGCCGCAGCGACCGGTTGGCAAAATACAACCAGCTCCTGCGGATCGAGCAATTGTTGAGTAAGAACGCGATATACGCCGGCACGAGCGCGTTGCCGAAGGGCAGGTAAAGGCCTGTGTGGCCGTCCCGCCTGGCGGGATGAAAACGCGGTCTCAACGCTCCGCCGATTCACCTCGGCGGCTGCAAAATTCAGAACCGGAAGTCAGCCCAATGACTTCCGGTTTTTTGTCACCGGGGTTATCGTCTGACCGATTCAGTTACCGGTAGGCCTGCATGAAATTCTGTTCTTTCAGCCAGGCGCACAATTCGCCAGCCATGATGCGGTCATCGGCCACGCGCGGGTGCGTTGAAGTCCAATGTTTGAAGACGAAATGGCTGATCCCCTTGTCACCGGCTTCCAGTTGCGTGACGGCGGATTCCCAGGCTATGCGCAACGGCTCACTCCGCGCACCGCCGAACATGCCGCCGCGCAGTAACACGATCCGGGCGTCCGGATAGGCGGCCCGGATGGCGCGGATGAGCGCGACGTAACCGCCGGTAAAATTGGCGGGAAATGGCTGTCCATGTGCCCTCGGATAGGAATCGTCATTTTCGCCAAGGTTCACAAAGACAACCTTGGGGATCCAGGTGTGCAGGTCGGCGGGCGGCGAGTTGGTGCCCGGATAAAGCCGGTTCCAGATTTCACCGGCTTTCATCGGCACCCAGCCCATGGCGACACCCATGCCGCTGACGGCGGTATTGCGGTAATCGGCGTCAAACGCTTCAGCCGTCAAGGTGGCGTAGCTCAGGGCGCAGTTGTGGGTGCGGCGATCATCCCACTGATCCGCGGCACCGTCCTCATTGCACGCGCCAACCGTAATGGAGTCCCCGATGAATTCCATTGCGAGCGGGTAATGGGGGAGGGTGGGTGCCCACACTTTTGCCGGCGGTACGATTTCAATCCCCCGGAAATGCACGGTGCCGGCGTTGGCTTCGCTGCGTTTGAAAAGTTCCAGATGATGCCGTCCCGGGCCAAAACCGGAGAGTGTCCCGGGACTGACCGGCATTCCTTCGTTCGCTTCAACAATTGTATTTGAACCGTCCACTCTGGCATTGAAGTAATTCTGGCCTTTGGCGTCGTCGAACAACAACTGGACGGCGTTTCCCACAAAATCAATGCTGACCCGGCTCGCCTGCCAGATGAGAACCGGAGCATTTGTGTCAGAGAAATCAATCCGGCCTTCGTAATGGAAGTGCCCGTCCGCCGCTGGAATCCGCAGGCTGGCGCGGTTGGATTGAACGGCCGGTGCCGTTGACCGGGAAACGTCTTGTGCCGTGGCCGGATTCGGCCCGCTGGCGCAAGCCGCGAGAACCAACAACCCAAGCACCTGACCGAGGGGGATGGCCTTCACCGTTTTCATTTGTAATGCCGGATTAATAACCCTGTTTGGCCAGCCAGTAAACGATTACCATCACGGCGATGCAGGCCAGTGACATTAGCAATGCACTGCTGATGAGAAATGACGCCGCGGTCATTGCCAGACCGCCGATGAACGGCGTGAGGGTTTTTTGTTTCCAGCCGTAAATCAGGTAGCCGAAAGCGATCGAGCCCCAGACGAGTGAAGCCCACAGAAAATTTTCGTTAAACCAGTTCACAATTCGTTCAATATGGTATAACCTGCGGCGGCTGACCAGTGCCTCTCGCCACAACCTGGTTTTAGGCACGTGACATGCTGGATTTACCATCGTGAAGCGGTTTTTTTATCCCAACCTGGATCACCGCGGGCGCATGGCGCGCGGGGTGATTGGCGCGTTGTGCCTCATCGCCGGCATCATCGTGGCGGGCGACTTCACCTTATGGGGGCTGATTCTGGTGGGAGCGGGGTTATTTGCCATTGTCGAAGCTATTTCCAAGTGGTGCGTTGTCCGCGCCTGCGGTATTAAAACGAAATTCTGATAAATTTACGATTCACGATTGGCGCGGCTGCCGTTAAAAAGAACTCGTAAATCGTAAATCGTAAATCGTAAATTCTCGGGATGAATTTGTTGCCGTTCGGAAAATTGCCCGCCTTCAAGCCGCGAAAATTTGTTCCCCCGACCATTGACCTCGGCAACTGGCTGCAAATCGCGCCGTTGTTCGAACAACTGGAAAAACGCGCGCCGGATTGCAAGACCATCGCCGACCTCGAACACTGGCTGCTGGACTGGAGTGAACTCAACGCCGCGCTCGACGAGGAATCCTCCCGCCGTTATATCGCGATGACCTGCCATACCGACAGCGCCGAAGCGGAGAAGGCCTATCTGCATTTTGTCGAGCACGTCGAGCCGGAACTCAAACCGCGCCAGTTCGCGCTCGAAAAGATCTACGCTGCTCATCCGTTGCGAGAAAAAATGCCGCGCGATCGTTTCCACGTTTTTGACCGTGACGTAAAAAGTCATGTCGAACTGTTCCGGCCCGAGAACGTTCCGCTGGAAACCGAAGAAGCGAAACTTTGCCAGCAATACCAGAAACTGAGCGGCTCGCTCACCGTGAATTTTCGCGGCGAGGAAAAGACACTGGTCCAGATGGGCCGTTACCTTGAAGAACCGGACCGCGCCTTGCGGCAGGAAGCCTGGGAACTGGTCACCCGGCGCCGTTTACAGGAAGCGGACAAATTTGATGACATTCTCGACCAGCAGATTAAATTGCGCCAGCAAATCGCACACAACGCCGGATTTAAAAATTACCGCGATTACGCGTTTCGCCGGCTGGGCCGGTTCGATTACACGCCGGAAGACTGCGAGAAATTCCACGACGCGGTGGAACGGCACGTCGTGCCGGTTATGCGCGAATTGCAGGCCGAACGGCGAGCGCAGTTGAAATTGGACAAACTGCGTCCCTGGGATTTGGCCGTTGACCCGCTGAACCGGCCGCCGCTCAAGCCATTCGTCCGGGTGGACGAAATGGTTTCACGCACGCAAAAAATCTTCAATCGCCTGGACGGCGAACTCGGCGGCGGTTTCCAGAAAATGCAGGAGCTGCATTTGCTCGATCTCGACAATCGCAAAGGCAAGGCGCCGGGCGGTTATCAGGATACGCTCAATGAGGCACGGTTACCGTTCATTTTCATGAACGCCGTCGGGTTGCAGCGCGACGTGGAGACGATTTTGCACGAGGCCGGCCATGCTTTCCATGCCCTGGCGACCCGCGACGAGGATTTGCGCGCGTACCGTCACGCGCCGATTGAATTTTGCGAAGTGGCGTCCATGAGCATGGAACTGCTCGGCAGCGAGTTCATCGATGAATTCTATTCCGCCGGCGACGCCAACCGGGCCCGGCGCGTCCATCTGGAAGGCGTCGCCGGGGTGTTCCCGTGGATTGCGACGGTGGACGCGTTCCAGCACTGGATTTACACGCACCCGAATCATACGCGCGATGAGCGAAGACAGGCGTGGCTGGACTTGATGGACCGTTTTGGCGGCGACGTGGATTGGAGCGGCTACGAAACTGCGCGCGCCAATCTCTGGCACCGGCAACTCCATATTTTCCTGCACCCGTTTTACTACATTGAATACGGCATCGCGCAACTCGGCGCGTTGCAGGTCTGGGCCAATTCCAAGCGCGACAAGACGAAGGCATTGAACGATTACAAAAAAGCTTTGGCGCTCGGCGGTTCCCGGCCGTTACCCGAATTATTTTCCGCCGCCGGCTGTCATTTTGAATTCAGTGAAAAGACCATTCAACCGCTGGCCAAAATGCTGCGAGAAGAATTGAACAAACTTTGAACTGGCTTTGGAAGATTGCCGCTTATCTAGGTGTTTTGTGTCGTTGAGCGCGAAACCACCGTCAAAAGAACAAGCGCTGGAAAGACAATACGCGCCATAGCTTCTAACAAACAATGGACGGCTGATTTTGCAGCCCATCCAATTTCATTTAACAATCCGCGTTTTTACAAACACGGCTACGTTTCGATGCCGTAGGCTTTGATCTTGTTGTAGAGGGTCTGGCGGCCGATACCGAGGCGTTTGGCGGCTTCGAGTTTGTTGCCGTCGGTTTCCTTGAGCATCTGGATGATGGCATTGCGCTCGACGCCTTCCAGCAGGGTGAAGTTCGTATCCACCCCGTCGGTCGGGCCGGTCCGGACGTTGGTGATGGAAAGGTCGGCGGCTTCCACCTGATTGCCTTCGCTTAACAGCACGGCGCGCTGGACCTCGTTTTGCAACTGGCGGACGTTGCCCGGCCAGTCAAACGAGGTAAACCGCTCGGTGGCTTCCAGGCTGAAACCGCGAATGTCGCGATTGGCCTGCGCGGCGAACCGTTTCAGAAAGGCGTCGGCCAGCGGCATGATGTCCTCGCGCCGTTCGCGCAGCGGCGGCAGATGAATGGAAATGGCGCTGATGCGATAATAAAGATCTTCGCGCAATTTGCCGTCCTTGATGGCTTCCTCGGGGATGCGGTTGGTGGCGGCGATGATCCGGCAATTGGTTTTGTAGCTGGTTTTGCCGCCGACGGGCCGGACTTCCTGGTCCTGCAACACGCGCAGCAGTTTGCTTTGCGTGTCAATCGGCATTTCGGAAATTTCGTCGAGGAACAGGGAGCCGCCCTCGGCCTGGCGGAAAAGACCTTCGCGGTCGGAATGTGCGCCGGTGAACGCGCCTTTGACCGAGCCGAACAATTCGCTTTCAATCAGCTCGCGCGGCAGCGCGGCGCAATTGATTTTGATGATCCGGGCTTTGTTGCGCGTGCTGCGCGCGTGGATGAGGTCGGCGATGACTTCCTTGCCCGAGCCGCTTTCACCGGTGATGAGCACGGTCACGTCGCTCGGGGCGATGCGTTCGGCGGTGCGCACGACTTCGCGCATGAGCGAACTGCGATAAATGGGCGAGGCCACACCGCTCATGGTTTCGAGGGCGCGGCGCAACGTGTGGTTTTCCTGGCTCTGTTCTTTGCGCTCCACCGCGCATTTCACGTCGGCAAGCAGCTTTTCATTTTCAAACGGCTTCGACAAAAAGTTGTATGCGCCGCGGCGGCCGGCTTCGACGGCCATGGTGATGGTCCCGTGGCCGGTGAGCACGATGACTTCCGTCTCGGGCCAGCGCTTTTTGATTTGCGGCAAAAGGTCAAGACCGTCCGCGTCCGGCAATTTCACGTCCAGCAGCACCACGTCCGGGGGGTCCTGCGGGAAGCATTTTTGCAGGGCCGCGCCACTGGCGGCCTGGTTGACGTCGTAGTTATCTTCCAACACTGAGCGGAGCAGGTCCCGCACGTCGGCCTGGTCATCCACGATGAGAACTTTTGATTTCATGTTTTGGCTTTTCGCGCGCACGCCCGGACAAACCGCGAAAAAATCGCCCGGTGTTCGGCGTGTCTTTCTGTCAACCTTTCGGGGTGGAATTGCACGCTTAACAAAAACGGCATTCGCTGCGACATGTCTGATTTTAATTCCATTGCTTCCACAATTCCATCACGCGCTCGCGCCACGGCTATCAGCGGTTCCGCCGGTTGTACCACGGCCTGATGATGCGAGCTGTTGACGCCCAAAATTCGCTGACTTACGATTCTGGCAAGCAGTGAACCGTTTGTCAACGCCACTTCATGCACTAATTCGTTCGCCCTGTCCAGACGCTGATGGTTGAGCGCGCCGGGCACCTGCCGTCGAATGTCGGCGATCAATCCGCCGCCGAGGGCGATGTTCAACAATTGATGCCCGCGGCAGATGGCCAGCAACGGTTTGCGCTGACGGAACGTCTCGTCAATCAGCATCAGTTCGCGCAAGTCGCGTCCGCCACCATCCGGCGTGGCGCCGACCGTCTGCCGGACGGCGCGCGGCAGGCTTTTGGCATAAAGATCGGGATTGATATCGTCGCCGCCGGTCAATAACACGCCTTGGGCGCGCCCCACCATTTCGGCGAGTGCCTGCCGGTTGGTTGTGGTGGGTGCGGTCACCGGAATGCCGCCAGCCTGCAGCACGGCGTTCTCGTATTTGACAGACAGGCTGACGGAAAGATCGTGGAATTCAACACCGCGTTTTTCGATGCTGGGCGAGATAAGAATCAACGGCATTCCGACCATCCGGCGCAGTGTAAATGGGCTTCCGGGCATTGTCAGTGCTAAACTTCATTCCGGTTGATAGAACCAATTGAAATCCCTTATTTGGGGATTTCTGGTTGGCCTGATTTGTGCTGAAAAGGTGGCGTGAAGTTTGTCGTACGTAAGATCAATCGAAGCAACATCTACCATTTGTTGAACACCATCATTCCCTGCAATCACAGGCAAAAGGCGGAGTCCGATGCTTTGGGGATAGTGATTATCGTCGGTTTAATCATGGGAATGGTAGCCCTGGTCCGGGTGATTTTGAATTGTACGCACTGATTTCTGGACACTCCTTTCAAGACACAGATTACACGACCTGGTTAAATTCCCGCCTCTGGAAAACGTTCCCGGATGCGCCGGCGCAGACGTTCCTCGTCGGCCGGTTGGTAACGACGGCGCGGAATGTAGCGTTGCACAGCGTCGAGCAGTTCCAGCCAATCTTCCAACGGCGGCTCGGCCACCGGCTGCCATTGGTCGTTACGCCGTTCGCGCTGGAAGAAAATCCATTCCCGGCCGACGCGTTGCGCGTAAATTTGCAGCTTGGCGCCGTCGGCCGTAACCCGTTTCCAACTGATTTCAGCCTTGGGCATGGGATTCTAATGGATGAGTGGATTGGCGGATTGGTGGATGATTGGCCCGGAGGAGGTTGTTGGGAATGCATTCATCCCAAAATCCATTCATCCCTTAATCCAGATCAATGCTGATCACGGCCAGGGCGGCAATGCCCTCCTCGCGGCCAATAAAACCCATGTGCTCGTTGGTCGTGGCCTTGATGCCAATATTTTTTTCAGGGACGCGGAGGGCGGCGGCAATATGCCGTTTCATTTCGGCGATGTGCGGATAAAGTTTCGGTTGCTGCGCGATCAGGGTCGCGTCCACGTTCACAATTTTTCCCTGCCGCAACGCGATGATGCGCGCGGCTTCCTCCAGAAAAATCCGGCTGGGCGCATTTTTCCAGCGGGGGTCGGAGTTCGGAAAAAAATGGCCGATATCCGGCTCGCCGAGCGCGCCGAGAATCGCGTCGCAGATGGCGTGCATGAGGGCGTCGGCGTCCGAGTGGCCGTCGAGGCCTTTTGGATGCGGGATTTCGACACCACCGAGGACGAGTTTGCGTCCCGCGACCAGCGCGTGGACGTCGTAGCCGATGCCAACGTGAACCATGCCGGAGTTTAAAAATTCCGAGCGCGGAAAGCGAAGGAAATAAATTCCCCACAAACTGCACGGCCTGGCTCCAGCTTGGCCGGCGGGCGCTGCCGTCCCTCAGTACGCCGCCGGCCGGCCCTGGCGGTCGGTATGAAAATTGAATTCAAAGAGGCTGAAACTTTTGCTTTGGCCGCGGATCCACCCTGAAATCCGGTACTCCGTTTGCGGTTTCAGAATCAAGTCCGAGGGAAGGGCATAGACTCGTTCGTAGGCGGGTGGGTCCGAAAAAGAAACCGGCCGATTCAAGGTCAGGTGCTTTCCGAGCACCGCCGCCGGCCTGGGAACCCAACGCTGGTTCTGCGGATCTGGGAAATGGTTCACTTTCTCAATTGTCACATTCACCGGAACATTGATGTCCAGGCGCGCCAATTGGGGCGACCAGACCCGGAGATAGACCTCATGGCCCGGCAGCTTCCGGTAATCCAGATCAAACGGCTCGTGCACGATCCGTGCCAGAGACTGTTCGTTTTTGGTAACCAGCTCGGCGCCATTCTCCTCGGCGCGAAAATGACGCACATCGGAAAAATCGTCGAATCGTCCGGCCACCCGGTCGCTCGACGTATCTTGTGTGGGTGTGAAATTGCTCAAGACAATGCCGTCCGAGTTGAGGTCGTCCAGCGCGCCGTGGGTGCTGCTGAAAGTGGACAAGTCCGCGCCTTTTTGCATCAGCAAGCCACAGTGAACATAGTCGTTGCTCAAGCTGATGAGAATGGTCGCCGGATTGAGCGTGACCCGGGTGAGGCCGCGGGCAATCCGCTCCAGCGCCAGCGGATAGTGATTGGTCAGGGTCGCTGCCATCCAGGCGTCGGCGGTGGCAAAACCGTCGGCATCGAGCAGTTTTTTGTCGGCGAGCACCTCAACCACCGGACGGTAACCCAGCGGGTCTCCTTGCCCGGGGGAATAGCGGCAGGTGTTGTTGGTTGGATTCCAGTCAATGTCCGCCCGGTCACCCCGGGAATTCATGACGAGGAAACGATGAGGGTGATTCGGATCCCGGCCCGTTACGAGGTCCGCGCCTTGCAGATGCGTGAGCAATGGCATCAGCGTTTCGGTCTCGGCAGGAGCATTGTGGATTTCCACCCAATCTTCAATGCCGGTGGTGGGCAGGACCACATCCCTGGGGTTGTTGATGGAATCCGTAATCTGGTATCCAGCCTTTTCCAGCAGGGACCGGATCTCCACGCGCTTGAAAGAGCTGGCGTGATTATGCCCGTGATCCGAGAGAATCAGGATTTGCAGGTCGCGCCCTGCCTGCTGCCGATAGCGGGCACGCATTGCCTGAAGCTGGTTATCAAGTCCGCAGAGCAGGTCAAAGACATCACGATCGAGGTGCTGGGCGTCGTCCGTGGCGCGAATATAGACATAATAGCTGTCGTCGTTGCCGGTGTCGTTCCAAAAGCTTCTCAGCGCTTCGTGGATCTCGAGTTGATACGTGTGAACCGGATAGACGTAGCCCATGGTGCGAAACATGTTATTTTCCAACTGCCAATGCATCTGGCTTTCGTGCTCCATGGTGGTGGTGATGCCGTTGATGACGATTTGCGAGTTCGCTGCCGCGCTGAAATACGTGCGTTGATAACCGGGCAACGGGCGGTCGCCGAAAATGTCGGTCCACGCCACGTCACTCGTGGACGGAAACGTCGAGACGAGGCGGCTGGCCGGGAAATATCCTTCGCTGGAACCGAACGCCTGCCGGCGGAACGGTCTTCCCCAGATATTGGTGCCAACGACACCTTGTTGCAGGGCCTTCATGTCGCGGTAAGCAATTCCATCCAGGCCCAGAACCAGCCGCCGGGGAAGTGACAGGCTCGTGGAAGGGAAAGCCGGGAGAACCAGCAAAAAAAGGAGGATGCACCGGCGCACACTTCTGCCAGGAAGCACTGACCTGCCGGAGTTCGCGCCAAAAAACATGGGGCTAATCCATAACTCATCCAGCCGGGTGTGTCTAAAACGAAATCAATCAAAAAGGAATTCCAACCTGATTTCCGCCGGTCATGGGCGCCATTTGACATCCGCACCGTAATGCAGCCGTCCCGGCGGCGAGTTCAAGCACCGTCCCGGTGCGCGAACCAAAAACACGCGGCGGGACGCCGCTTTTACCCGCCGGCGAGAACGCCGGCGCTACGATTCTACCGCCGGCCAATGAATTTTTGGCGCGGGTGTCAAGATGCGCCGCCGGGCATTCCGGAACGGATGGCGCTTGAAAAAGACAAGGCCGCCTTTTAGATTCAACCCAGGCAGGCTCAAATCTGGCGTGACATGAAATCAAGAGACCTATTCAAGGACATCTTCACCCTGGCCGTCCGGCTTTTAGGACTGGTCTTTCTCTATCTGGGCCTGAGCGCGGTGACGCCGCTGCTGGATTTCAGCGCCATTGAAACCGCCGACAAAAGCGACCTCATCACCACGATCCTGCCCATCGTCTTCAATCTGGCCGTCGCCTGGTGGCTGCTGGGCGGCGGACTGTTGATACACCGGGCCTACCCGGAGACGCCGGGGATATCCTCTGCTTCTCCGGCACAAAGAGAAGCTGCGATGTCAACGACCACGTCTCCTTCGCCCCAACGAACGACGGACCTGGATGCCGCCGATAAAAAGCTTTCGACGTTGGTGGAGAAGCCGAAGGACGACCGCGCGGTCTGACATATCCGCTTGGTTCTTCAAATAGTGGCATCTTTGGCGGATTTGGGGTGAAGTCGGGAGGCGAGGGCCGGAATCGAACGAGAAATCTAATCGTTCCACCTGTAATTCACTCAATTGCAAACGCAAGAATACATTGGTTAAAACGCGGCACGGAGTGGATGCGCCAGAAATTTTTAGTGGTGGGATCGGGCGTGGTGGTGAACGCCAGCACTCCGCCCTTCACTTTCAACGAGGCGATGCCGGCCGATTTCCCCTGTCGCTTCTATCGCGCGCTGCCCGGCCTGTGAGCGCCACCCGCCAGACTGATCATCCGCCATTTCCGCTACGGATTGCTCAGGCGGAAAAACAAGGTGTTCGCGGGCGCCGGGATGGTGACGGTGTTGGTACCGTTGTTCAAGACGGATGGAAAACCCCAAGGCGACCAACTGAACCTGGCCATATTGGCGCTCTGTTGCAAGGTGTAGGAGCCGCTGGCGGGCCATGAAACGATGACATTGGTGCCGACAAGGCTGATGGCCAGGTTCGGCGGCGTCGTCAGGGCCGGAGCAAATGTGATGGAATTGAACGTAATATCGTAGGGAGGAAACCCGGAACTCCCATTCGGATCATTAAATATGACCGCCGGATCAATGCCGAGGTTGCAACCGTAAAAGTGATTCGTTCCACCCTGGGTGTAGGCCGGAAATTTGTTCTGAGATGACAAATTCCACGTGACCACGACGTTGCTGCCGTTCCACTGGTAATTGGATGGGTTGCCCGGATTATTCCATCCGCTGTAATTATTCCCGGGGGGGTTATTCGCGAGTGTGTATATTCCGCTGTCGAGATTTAAAATAAACACCAATCCCATCCAGTTATAATTGGTATAAAACGATGTCCCCGAGGCCGCCATGCCCGGCGTTGGATTGACGGTAAAAGCCAACGCGCAAGTAACGTCGTTGGTGGCGAGCGCAGTATCACCGTTGAAAAAGGTGACGCCCGCGCCGCTGTTCAGGTCAGCATAACCGCTGCCATAACCACCAATCGTTGACGTTACCTCCATGCCGGATGTCGCATCGTTGCTCCCGTTATAAAATGTATTAAAGTTCACAGCGGAAGTGTTGGTCCGGTATGCGTTCCAATTCGGGTACAGTGAACTGTTGGGCGGCCAGGGTGGATAGAAATTATCGAAATAGTAAATGTCTTGAGCCTGCGCCCAAACGGCCAATGTCAACCCGCCCGCCACGGCCAGCACGGTCGCCAGCCATCTCATTGATGATTTGATTTTCATAATACCACGCTCTGATTTCTTGTTCGGTTTAGCACAGGAAATCGTTGATAGTTCTTTAAGTTTGAATAATTTTAACACTGGAAAACCATTCCCGACAGTCACATGAAGTGGTTACAGTCCCGGTCCCGGATGCGGCGTGCTGCATCTGAACCGGCAAAGGGATCCCGCAGATTGATGGATTTCTGACTTACGGCCCGGTGGCCACAAAGGCTTTCCCGTCAACTCAACTTCGGCTTTTCCAGCTCCATCCCGTGCGCCTCGGCGACAGCCGGGTGAGTCAGCTTGCCGTCCATGACATTGATACCGCTGATGAGCGCCGGAAACAGGCGGCAGGCTTCGGACAGTCCGTGGTCTGCGAGCGCCTCGATGTAACGATACGTCACGTTGGTGAGCGCCTGGGTGGCGGTGCGGGCATAGGCGCCGGGCATGTTCGTCACGCAATAGTGCGTCACGCCTTCCTCGACAAACACCGGATCGTGATGCGTCGTCGGACGCGACGTTTCGGCGCAACCGCCTTGATCAATCGCAATGTCCACGAACACGCTGCCCGGCCTCATGCAGCGGAGCATTTCGCGGGTGATCAATCGGGGTGCCCGGGCGCCGGGCACGAGCACCGCGCCGATGAGCAGGTCCACCTCCGGCAACAGTTCGTGCAGATGCATCTCGTTCGAATACAGTGTGTGCGCCGTGTGCAATGTGATGTCGAGAAACCGCATCCGTTCGAGGTCAACTTCCAGAATGGTCACGTCTGCGCCGAGTCCCTGGCCCATGCGCGCGGCGTTGATGCCGGAAGTGCCGCCGCCCAGCACGACGATTTTGCCCGGCAACACACCCGGCACGCCGCCCAACAGCACGCCGCTGCCGCCAAAATGTTTGGCCAGAAAATATCCGCCCACCAGCACGGACATGCGGCCGGCAATTTCGCTCATGGGCTCGAGCAGGGGCAGGCGGTGGTTGACCTCGACGGTTTCGTAGGCGAGCGCGGTGACACCGGCCCGCATCAATGCCTCCATGACCGGCCGGTTGGCCGCGAGATGCAGGTAGGTGAAAAGAATCTGGCCCGGCCGCAACAGACTGAACTCGGACGGCACCGGTTCCTTGACCTTCACAATCAAGTCCGCCTTCGCAAACACGGTGGCGTGCGCATCCGCCATACAGGCGCCGGCGCGTTCGTATTCGGTGTCGGGAAAACCCGCGCCTGTGCCCGCGCCGCGTTCGACGACCACCTCATGGCCGCGTTTGGCAAGCTGATACACGCCGGACGGAGTCAACGCCACGCGAAATTCCTGCTCTTTGATTTCCTTGGGAAGGCCGATAGTCATAAAGCAAAGGTGCGGTCAATGGACCTGGCTGGCAAGTGGTTCGGTTGCTGCGAAGACTTTTCCTTTGCCGGCGCATATCATTTGCGCAACGTACCGGCCCGAGAGCGCGGCGGAAGGCAATCCACCACCCGCCACCACCCAGTGGCCAGCCATGTAGAAATCCTTCAGGCCGGGCAGCGTGTAAGGAATGCGCCGGCCCAGGATGCGAGGCGTTGGCAACCAGCCTTCGTAACTGCCCCGCCAGTTGCCGGTGTAACGCACAAAAGTGGCGGGGGTCGCAATGTCGGAACGCTCCAGATTTTGGGCCAAACCCGGAAAACGTTTGTCGAGGTGGGTGATGATTTCCTGAACGACGCGTTTTTTCTCGGCCCGATAGCGCTGCGGATCGTTTTTCTTCAAGCCGGTCCAGTACTCGTAGCTGGCCGACATTCTGACGGTCATGACGGTAGTGCCTTCCGGACAAAGTGCCGTATCTGAACCAAACGTCTCCACTTCCAAACGGGCCTCCTGGAATTGATCGTCCACGCGCAACGGCTGGGACAGGGGCAGATTGAGGGTGTGTGGCGCATCCGGAAATATTTTTTTAATCCCCAGCGAGACCTGGATGATGGCGGGGAAAAGCTGGCAATGTTCGTAAAGGAAGCGGATTTTCCTGTTCACAAACCGGCCGTCCAACATCTTGAAAATCGTCGTATGCCCGTCCGCGCAGGAAACGACGGTCGCGGCGGGAACAACGCTCCCGTCGTCGCAGCGCACGCCGACGGCGCGATTGTTTTCGACGATGACCGAGGCCGCCCGGGCTTTATAGCGGATGGTTCCGCCCAGGCGGTTGTACCGATCGGCAATCGCCATCGCGAAGTCCCACGAGCCGCCGGCGACGAAGCCGGTGTTATTCCGCGTCCGGAACGCCAGCAGCATTACGAGCACCAGGGCCGACATGTCTTTGCTGCCGACGATGAGTTGCAGAACTTCGCGGAGCCAGTCGTTTTTGTAACGGGCAAGGTAGGTGGTGATGGGCACGTTCTTCAATCCCAGGATGATGGGCAGCATTGGAAGCATACGCAGGCCAAGCCTCATTTTCTGACGATGCGTCATCAATTCCAAAGGATCCAGGGGCGGTTCCAGCGGGGCGCAGCGGCGCGCCGCCCGCACTAGTTTGTCAATCAGGGCGCTGTCCTCGGGCGCAATGCGTTTGAACTCGCGCGCGATGGCGTCCAGGTCCGCGGGCACCGTGACGGCTTTGCCATCGGCGCCTTCGATCCGGATGATATCGTCGTGGAGAAGGACCTTTCGCCCGGCGATGGCGCCCAGTTCCTGCCAGACCTGGTAGAAGGCCGAAGGCGGCCGGGTGCCAATCAGCCAACGCAGGCAGCCGTCAAAGACATACGGTCCGCGGTGCCAGGCCGTGCACAATCCACCCGGAAGCAAACTCGCCTCCAGAATCTCGGTCTGGATGCCGTTCATTTGCAGGTAACAACCGCAGGCAAGGCCGGCAACGCCGGCGCCGATGATGATGACTTTTTCCATTTCTGGAGCTTCCTGGGAGCGCCTGCCTCCCGCCGGCGCGTTAATTGTTATTGGAAGATTTTTACTCACCGGCGGGACGCCGGCGCTCCCGGGCTCACGTCCCTTCGGCGTTACGCTCGACACCGTTTCAATTTGTGGCAATTCAGCGGCCATGGAATTGCCTTTCATAAAATCCCGCCGTCAACTTTGAGGACGGAGCCGGTAACGTAGCCGGCTTCAGCGCTCGCCAGAAAATGGACTGTTGCCGCCACTTCCTCGGGCCGGCCAAACCGGCGCATGGGAACCCGCAACTGCGCCGCCTTGCGTTCCGCTTCGGCCAGGTGGGTCAGTGCCTCGGTCTCCACGTAACCGGGACAGACGGCATTCACAGTGATGCCGATGCGCGCCACTTCCTTGGCCAGCGACCGGGTCAACGCCACCACTCCCGCCTTGGCGGCGGCATAATTGGCCTGCCCGGCCGGGGCCAGAAGCGCGCTCAGGGAAGACAGATTCACAATCCGCCCGGCGCGCTGGCCGATCATCGTCGGCAGTACGGCCTGACAACCGTGAAAAACGCCATCGAGGTTTGTTGCCAGGACACGGTCCCACGACTCCGGCGGCATGGTGGCCAGCAGGGAATCTTCGTGGCTGCCTGCGTTGTTGACCAACACGTCAATGCGATTGTGCCGCGACAGGATTTCTTTGACCGCCTGTTTCCAGGATTCCGGGGAAGCGACGTCCAGGGTGATGCAGAAACAGCGGCCGGAATTTTCCTGCACCAATTTGTCGGCGTGTTCGCGGCGGGAATGGACACCGAGCCAGATGACATTATCCGGCGATTGATGGAGAAAGGCGCGCGCGATGGCCTGACCCAAGCCGCCGTTGGCTCCGGTAATCAAAATGACCCGCAAGCTCATGTCCGGATGTTGCCCTGAGACTTGCCAACCGACAAATGCGAAATGCCAGCCTCGGCGCACACAAATCGGGCGCCGATCGCCTGCTGATTGGAGCCGACGAGACTGACATTGGCGGCGATGAATCGGCCGCCGGTCAATGCATCGCATGCCGCCACGCATTGCCAGGCGGCGGCGGCCATCAAACCTTCGCCGAGAATGCGTTTCGGGCTGAGGCGCGGGCCGGTCCAATCCCGCCACGCAGTCAATTCCGCCGCGTCGGCGTGCGGACTGTTTCCGATGCCGTCACAAAGCAATTCCTCGCGAACTGCGACGCGCTGTGGCGTCGTGAGTCGCGCAATGGGAGCGCCGGCCTCCGGCCCGGCGATTTTTGAGGTGTTGCCATTTGATTCGCGCCGGGTCGGAGACCGGCGCTCCGTCTCGCACACAGAACCGATGGCTAATTGCCCACGCATGGCGCGGGCGGCTTGTGCCTGGTTCTTTCGCGAGGAGTAGGTGTGCGTGTCCGTGATGGCGGCCAGTTCAACTCCAACCGACAATTTCGCGTTACTGCACAAACACAAGGCTCCGGCGCCGGCGGTGAGAATGGCCGGACGTTCGAGTTGCCAGAGGGCATCGGCCAGGATCCAGTTGATTTCTTCGGCGCCGATGACCAGGCACGCATCCACACGATTCTCTTCGAGCCATTGGGCGCCCAGGGAAACTCCCTGGAGAAACGCCGCCGGATCGCCCACCAACGAGCTGGCCAGTGAAATATTTCCCAGCACCGCCGCGAGATGACTGGCGGGTGCGGCGTAAACGGTTTCCGGGAAAAGGAGCGGACTGGCCGTTGCCGGATCCTTCAGAGTTTCTTCAAAAAACCGGCAGGAATAATTCACACAACCGGATTGCAGGCACACCACCAGGCCGAGACGAAGTCCGGGATCACGGTTCGCCCGCAAGGCGGCGGTGGCCTCGAGGGCGGCCGCCACGACATAATGCGTAATCGGACTCGTGCGTCGCAACCGGGGATGCGCCAGAAATTCCGGACGCGAGGCGGGAATCGGTATCAGGCGTGCTCGGAGCGGTTGTTCCCAGCCGGGTCGTTCCAGGGTTTGAACGGGCAGGGGCTCATCTTTCCAAAGCGCTTCACGCAGGGCGGCAACATTCCAGCCCGCGGGTGATACCGCGCCCAATCCCGCGACAAAAATCCGGCTCATGTCCACCTCCGCAAAATCAAACTCGCGTTGACACCGCCGAAACCAAAAGAGTTGGACAAGACAACATTCACCCGCGCGTCCTGGGGTTTGTGCACGACGGAGAAGTTGCAAGCCGGGTCGGGGATTTCAAACATGGTCTCCGGCGGCAGCCATTGTTCGCGCAAAGTCATCAAACAAATCACGGCTTCGACCGCACCCGCAGCGCCGAGCAGATGTCCGATATTGGCTTTGGTGGAGCTGACCGGCAGGGTCGCGGCCCGGGGTCCGGCCCAGTGGCTGATGGCGACCGCTTCCGAACTGTCATTGAGCACCGTGCCCGTGCCGTGGGCGTTGAGGTAGTCAATGTCACCAGGCGTGATCCCCGCGACGGCACACGCCTGCTTCATGACCGCCAATGTCGTGGCGCCTTGCGGATGCGGCTGAGTGAGGTGATGCTGGTCAATGGACGTGCCATAGCCAATGAGTTCCCCCAATATCGTCGCGTCGCGTCGTCGCGCACTTTCAAGTGTTTCAAGGGCCATGATGGCCGCACCTTCACCCAGCGCCAAACCATCGCGCCGGGCATCGAATGGACGACAGACTGTGGTCGAGAGCGCCTGCAAAGCGTCGAAACCCGAAAACACAAGTTGGGTCAGCGCGTCATAACCGCCGGTGAGAACACGTTCAGCCTGACCGTAGCGAATCAGTTCCCAGGCATGGCCGATGGCATTGCTGCCGGAAGCGCAGGCGTTGGAAACGATTGTGACCGGCCCGCTGGAACCGAGTGCCTCCAGCACCATCCGCGCCTGAACCTGCGGCTGGTAGTGAACGGCCCGGGTGGATTGATGGCGATGAGCGTGCGGCGTTTGCACGGCCTGTCGAAAATACGCCTCGCCGAAGGACATGCCGCCGGCAGTGGTGCCCAAAACCAGCGGTAAATTTTCCGCGGGTTTCCAGCCGGATTGTTGCCACGCTTCGCGAGTGGCCAGCAACAACATGGCTGCGGCGCGGTCGAGCCGGGCAATTTGTTTTGCGTTGAGCCGGGTCGGCGGCAGGGCTGCCGGCAAATCCACCTCCGCGGCATGCTTTGCCCGTTGGCGGCTGACGTCAAAGAGCGACACGGGCTGGAACGCCGTGCGTCCGGTCCGAAAACCTGCCGCGTTGGGGTTCCAACCCAGGCCCAAAGCCGTGATGATTCCCGCGCCGGTAATGACGACGCGCGGTGGCGTTTGCGGCAGAGACGTTGTCGGGAAGAGCATGACAATCGTTGGCAGTGGGATTTTGCTACGCTAGGGTGCGGACAAGTGGTGACATACTCCGCACCGGTCGGGTCTTGCGCTTACATGATAACTCGCATCGTTCAGTTCGATTCCAAAGTATAATCCCACACCATCATCAGGCAATGCAAAATCGCGTTCGACCGGTTCTGGAGCGCGAGTTTTGCCTCGATTCCAGGGTGGATCGCGAGCAAGCTGCGCGCATGCCGGGAACCGCGTCATGTGTTGCAGTTATCACCTGTCTCAACGAGGCGAGAACCATAGCGCCTCTGGTCGCCGCCGTGGGCCGATTTCTTCCCTCGGTAATCGTGGTGGACGACGGCTCGACCGACGGCAGCTCAAGCCTGGCCAGCGGGGCAGGCGCAGAGGTCATTGCTCACCGCCGGAATCTCGGTAAAGGAACTGCGCTCAAAACCGGATTGTCGCGGGCACGGCAACGGGGTTTCGAATGGGCTGTGTTGCTGGATGGCGATGGCCAACACGCACCCGGGGATTTGCCGGCCTTTTGGCGATGCGCCCAACAGACCGGGGCCTTGCTCGTGGTGGGCAACCGCATGCACGACGCGAAAGCCATTCCCTGGCTGCGCCGGCAGGTAAACCACTGGATGAGCCGCCAACTGTCACGCCTCGCGGGCCGGTGCCTGCCCGATACGCAATGCGGTTTTCGTCTCGTCCATTTGGAAACGTGGGCGACTATGCCGTTGAGCACGGAACATTTCGAAATCGAATCCGAGATGCTGATGGTTTTCCTGGCGGCGGGGCATCGGGTTGAGTTTGTTCCCATACGGGTCATCGGCCGCGGACACCGAAGCCATATCCGCCCGGTGGCCGACACCTTGCGCTGGTGGAAATGGTGGCGGAATTACTGCCGACTCACCATCACGGGCGATCCGGCAGGTTCAGGCCTCCAGACATCCCCGCCTGCCGCAGTCCCAATGGAAATGCTTCAGTAAGCAAGCAGGGCGGACACTTCCGCCGGTTTACTTGGTGGGATTATAGGCGTACTTGCCGCTGGTGTTGATGTAGCCGAATTTCCCGTCCGCTTTGACCAGCGCCAGGCCGTCCACAAAGGATTCAGCGTCGTCAAACTGCGGGTTGATCGCAAATTTCCCGGTAGGGTCAATGAATCCCCAGTGTTTTCCCTGCTTGACGGGCGCCAGGCCCTCGGAAAACGCGCCGGCTTCATCAAACTGCGGATTGATCACAAATTTGCCGGCCGGGTCAATGTAACCCCAATGTTTTCCCTGCCGGACGGGCGCCAGGCCTTTACCAAAGCGGCCGACGTCGTCGAACTGCGAATTGATGGTCATCTTTCCGGTCCGGTCAACGAATCCCCATTTGCCGCCTGCTCGGATCCCCGCGAGCCCTTCGGAAAATTGCTGCGCCCTTTCAAACTGCGGATTAATGACAACGATCCCGGTTTTATCAACGAAACCCCAATGGCCGCCCATCCTGACGGGTGCGAGCCCCCCGGAAAAGGCTCCGGCATCTTCAAACTGCGGATTGATGGCGTATTTGCCATCCGTATTGATGTAGCCGTAACGACCGCCACCGCCGACGTGATAGAAAGGTCTGGGATCGTAAGGAACGAAGGGGTCGCCGCCGCCGCCGAGCTTGATCGCCGCCAGCCCTTCACTGAAAACGTCGGCCTTGTCAAACTGCGGAACGACCGCGATCTTCCCTGAACCGTCCACGTAGCCCCACCGGCCCATGCGCACCGGGGCCAGACCTTCCATAAATCCGCCGGCGTGATCGAACTGCGGGTTGATAACCGTCTCGCCGGATTTATTCACAAAACCCCAGCGACCATTGACGACCACCGGATATAACGTTTGTGCGCCGATACACACGGGCGCCGTGTTCAGGATGCCAGCCGCGAACAACAGTAAGCACAGGATTTTTTTCATAGCTTTTTTGAGCGTCTCTTTTATGGTTCCGGACAGGGATAAAAGGCCATCCCATTCCACATTTGTTGGCGGCGAGTCTATTTTGCACGGGAATCGAGTCAAGCGTTGAATCAGGTTGGCACTGTCCTGATTTCAAAACCTGGGTAGGGCGGGGAGTCCTCTGCCCGCCGCAAATCTGGAACGCGGCGCGCACGGAGTGACGCGCCCTACCCGATTAGGACGCTGCCGTCGGTTACCCCGGCTAGCCATAGGATTTCCCGTCAGGCCGCCAGCCGCCCATCTCCACGCTTGACCCGACGCCGAGACAGGCTTAATACTTCGTATTAGGAAATAATAAGTTTCAATTTCCAACGGAAACGGAGAGTTTCACGGAGTGCCTGGTTTAAATTCAATTCGAACCGTCGGTATCATCGGCAGCGGCCCGGCTGGCGCGACGCTCGCTTCGTTGCTCACGATGAAGGGTGTGGACGTGACCCTTTTCGACGATGGCCGCCGGCCCGACCTGATTGTCGGTGAATCGCTCATTCCGGCGCTTGTGCCCGTGCTGCGTAAACTGCGTTTGGAGGGACGCGCCGCGGCAATTTGCCAGCACAAACCGGGCGTCAGTTTCACTCTCGGCCCGGACGAGCGGCTTGATTTTACGTTTCAATCACTCGCCAGCTCTCCGATGCCGACTTATGCCTACAACGCACCGCGTCCCGCCTTCGATAACCTTTTGGATCAACGCGCCACGGAACTGGGCGTCAAACGCGCCAGGGTACGGGCGAAAATTGAACGGGTGAACGGCAATGGACTGCAACTGGCTGCCGAAACGCTGGAACACGCTCCCTGGTTCCACGGCCGGCAACCGGATTTGCTGGTGGATTCCACCGGACGCGGCCGCCTCTTCGCGCGCACGCTGGAAATTCCCGCGGAAGTCGGCCCGCGCAAGGACGTGGCCTACTTTGCCCACTATGAGGGCTTTGCCGATCCCATGCCGCGTGGTCAGGTTATCATCGGCCGGTTGGCCCGTGGCTGGTGCTGGCGCATTCCGTTGCGCGACTGCCTTTCCGTCGGCGTGGTGATGAACAAGGACGATGCCGCTGAATTCGGAGCCACGCCCGAGGAACGGCTTGAGGGTATCATCCATCACGATCCCTTGCTCGCGGCCGCCGGTCGGGACCGCCGCCGTGTCACCGAGGTTGCCACCTATACCAATTACCAGCTCGTTTCCCGGCTCGGCCACGGGCCGGGCTGGGTGATGACGGGCGACGCGCTGGGTTTTGTGGATCCGATGCTGTCGCCGGGCATGTGGCTGGCGTTGCATTCCGCCGAACTGCTCGCCGAGCGGCTGGACAATCTGCCGGCGTACACGCGCGAGATGCGCAAGCTCATCAAGGCCTGGATGGGGCTCATCGAGTACTTCTATGACGGCCGCATCTTTGCGATGTATAAAACCGGCATGTTCTTTGAACAGAAATTCCCCGGCAGGATTGCCGCGACGATGCACGATTTCTTTAACCGCAAGATCGCCTGCATGGCTTCGGGGCTGACCACGACCTCGCGGTTCGGCCACGGCATGTTGCAAATCATGTCGCGTCCCGCTGCGTGGAAAACCGATCCGGCGACGCTGGCGATCCACTGAAATTTCCCGAAGTTTGGCCGGGTGTTTTGCGGAAGGCTCCTTATTTGGCCGGTTTGTCGGGTCAATGCCCGATAAAGGATAAATCGCGAAGGCGCAGGCAAGTTCGGGCTTGCAAGAGAAATGACAGTTCGCTTACAACAGAAGCAGATGCTTTACGATGCCTGGCAGAAGGTGATTCGGGACAGGGGTGACGAAGTGGCTTTGCGCGATCTGGCTTCCGGACGGAGCTGGACCTTTGCGCAGATGGACCGTGAATCTGAAACCCGCCTGCCTGATTACCCAGTGATGGTTTTTCCCCAGGGCCATTCCCCCGAGTTCATCTTCACGGTCCTGCGGGCCTGGCGCTGGGGCAGGGTGATTTGCCCGCTCGAAGCGCATCATCAGCCGCTCGCGGTGCCGCTTCCGCCTGCGCCGTGCTGTCATCTTAAAATCACGCCCGCTACCACCGGTGTGCCGCGCGCCGTCGCCTTTACCGGGGAACAACTGCTGGCTGACGCCAGGAACATTGTGACCGCGATGGGCATGCGTCCGGACTGGCCCAACCTCGGCGTGATTTCCATGGCCTATTCCTACGGGTTTTCCAATCTGGTGCTGCCCCTGCTGCTGCACGGCATCCCGCTGTTCCTGGCGCCCGCGCCATTGCCCGAAATCCTGCGGGGTGCGGCCAAGGCCCATTGGAACCTGACGGTGGCCGGTGTGCCGGCGCTCTGGCACGCCTGGCACAAGGCCGGTGTGATTCTCAACAATGTCCGTCTGGCCATCTCGGCCGGCGCGACGCTGCCATTGACGCTGGAACAGGCCGTCTTTGCCGAACACGGCGTTAAAATCCATAATTTCTACGGTTCCACCGAATGCGGCGGCATTGCCTACGATGCGACGGACACGCCGCGGACGGACGAAACTTCCGTGGGCCGGCCGATTAAAGGCGTCAAGGTTACGCTGAAACGGAACGGGGTGCTGACCGTGCGGAGCCGGGCGGTGGGGCAAACTTACTGGCCGGAACCGGAGGGCACTCTCAATGGAGGCGCCTTTCAGACCTGTGATCTCGCCGGGCTCAAGGACGGGACGATTTACCTGCGCGGCCGGACCGGTGACCACATCAATGTGGCCGGGAGAAAAGTCTGCCCGGACATGATTGAACGGGCGTTGCGGGAACACGAAGCCGTTGACGAGTGTCTCGTGTTTGGCGTGCCGAGCGGGAACGCGGACCGGATTGACCACATCGTGGCGTGCGTCACATCAGGCCGGCACGGCATCAAGGAGGAATTAAAACAATTCCTGCTGCAAAAATTGCCGAGCTGGCAGGTGCCGCGCGAGTGGTGGTTTGTGGGCTCGCTCCAGATCAACGGGCACGGCAAAGGCATCGCGCGCGCCCAGTGGCGGAAGGATTTTCTTAAAAATCGCGCCAAACCGGGGGTCGAGATTTAAATCCGATTCAAACTCGGCTGCGAAACCGCTGAACCGTGGCGAACTTTTCCACTGGAAGTCATGCTGATTTCGGCGACGAATTCGAGCGAGGTCGGCACCTTGTGACTCGAAAGCTCGCCGCGGCAGAATGCCAGAATATCCTCGCTGGTGTTCGGCGAACTGCCATTGCGCAATTGCACCTCGGCGCAAATCGCCTCGCCAAACTGCGGGTGCGGGCGGGAGAACACCCGCGAGCGCAGCACCGCCGGATGCTGGTCCAGCACGCCGGCAATTTCCTCGGGAAAAACCTTGTGCCCGGCGATTTGGATGACCGACGAAGTCCGGCCGTCCAGCACCATCCGCCCGCCGCGGTCGCGGTGCGCCAAATCGCCGGTCAAAAACCAGCCGTCATGCAATACTTCCTCCCGCGAGCGTGGCGGGCTCAGGTAGCCGGAAAACATGCCGGGACCGCGCAGGGCAAGCTGGCCCGTTTCGCCTTCCGGCACCGGTTTCATTGCCTCGTTCACAATCATCGCTTCAAAACCGGGCACCGGCCGGCCGATGGCTTCGGGATGTTCCGCCGCCTCGGTGATGTTCATGATGGGCAGGCCCACTTCGATGATGCCAAATCCCTGTGACACCGGCACGTGATACCGCGCCTGAAAATCCCGCGCCGCCTGCGGGTCCAGGCGGCTGGAGACGGACATCACCCGCTTCAGTGCAGGCGGCAACGTCCGCCCCGATCTTTCGCTGGTCAACATGCGGATGTGCATCGGCGTGACGTAAAGAAACGTCGCCTGATGTTTCGCCGCCGCGTCCAAAATGTTCTCCGCCAGATAATCGGTGTTGACAATGACGGTGGCGCCGACCTCGAGGTAAAGGATGATGGACACGTAAAAGTGATAAGCCATCGGGAGCACCCAGAGGATTTTATCCTCGCAAGTCAGACTCAGCCCGGAATTGGCGGCCCGGGTGCGTTCCAGCACGTCGCGATGGGTCAGGACCACGCCCTTGGACTGGCCGGTCGTTCCCGAAGTGAACCGGACGAACGCGGCGTCTTTGATTCCCGGTGCCAGGGGCGTTTGGGGGCCGTCCTGCCGGGTGAAGCGCAAACCGTTGCCGCCCGGATTTTCCAGCGTGATGGTCTTGCCGGGCTGGGCTGGATTGCTGCCGTCGTCGAGAATGACACACAAGGGCGCGCGCGCCAGCATGTCCGCCAGTTCCGCCGGTTTCATCTGGTGATGGATGGGCATGATGACCGCGCCGCAGCCCAATGCGGCCAGCGCGCCAATCACGAACGCGCGTCCATTGCGTGCCCGTATGCCGACGCCCTGTCCCTCGCGTACACCCAGCCGATCCAGTTGGACCCGCAGCGCTTCGACTTCAAGCCACAGAGATTGGTAATCCAGCGCCCCGCCGGCATCAATGATAGCGACCCGGTCAGGCCATTGTGTTGCGGATTTGGCTAGCGTTTCAAAAACATTCATTGTCATCTCGTAAATCTTAATCTTAATCTTTCTCTTAATCTTAAACCTGCTGTTCCTCGCCAACCCGATATGCAATCGGTTCCTCGTGCAACCGATCCGGCGAATTGCTTCGGATCAAACCGACGAGCAGGGAAACGACATCCTTGAGCAACACTTTGCCTTGGTCCAGCTCCGACTCCGAAAGCAATTTCTTGATAAACATCAAATCAAGACAGCCAGCGCATTCCAAGCCCGAACCTCGGGCAATATCGAAGAATTTGCACCGATCCGCCGGGGTAAACCGCCCATTGCCCTCGGGAATATTCAACACAATGGAGGTTCGTGCCCGGTCCAATTGGTTGTAAACAGCGGCGGACTTGGGCAAGCGTTCCAAAATCGGCTCGGCCCACTGGGCGAAGGCAAGTGATTTCTGGTAAGCCTCAAGCTTTTCGTGGTCAAAATAGATTTTCATAGGCCAAACAGGATCAAGATTACGATTAAGAGTATGATTAAGATTAAGAACGAGCGTCCTCAAGCCCAATTCGAAACTTAATCATAATATTGCTTTTAATCTTAGTCACTCTTCCATCTGCTTCCGGATGGCCGTCACGGCGTCATCGATCGGACGCCCCAGCGCTTGGAAGGCGGCGACGGTTCCGGTCGCCCAGCCGGTGGCCAGCGCCGTGCCGATGACGCGCGCCGAAGTCATTGCTCCTGTCGTCGCAGAAAAACAGCGGCCGGCGACGAACACGTTATCCAGTTCTGCCGGACGCAGGCAATCCAATGGAATTTCATAATAATCGCGCTCGGCAAAGTAAGTCATTTCCGGCCTTGGACTTTTCGTCCAACGTTCCATCGGCCAGCAACCCCGGGCAATCCCCGATGGAAATTTTCGTGTGCCCAATACGTCCGCATCCGTCAACCGGGCGCGCCCGAGAATACGGCGGCCCGAGCGGACGCCAAGTTGCGGGGCAACGGAATCCAGGCGCGCGTCCCGGCAGGCAGCGATATTTTTAACCATAAATTGCCGGAGCGGTTCGAGCAGAGCGCGCGCCTCGCGTTCCCAATCCGTGACTTGCTGCCAGAGGGCACGGTCAGGGTCTGCCGGGAGCAGACTCAATTTGAAGGCGAGACGGCCATTGGCACCGGTGCCGGGCACGAGCGACAGCCGTTCACAGAGTGCGGGCAAAGTTCCATTTTCGACGGCCCAATGCAATTCGCGCCGCACTTCCAGCAGGCCGCGTTGTGCCAGTCCCGGGTCCGCATTCTCCAGAACGAACACCAGGGCCGGCGCCTGGTCGGCGCCGCCATTTTCCGCGTTGGCGCCGGCCAGTGCGGCTGCGGTCGCTTCACCCGTGCAATCCACCACAGTGTTCGGGTGGAAAAGCAATGGCTCGTTCCAGGCCAGGGCGCGAACTTGATTCAGCCGGGAACCTTCAGCCTGCGCCTCCGCCACGGTGGCGTGCAATATGACAGTGACGTTTTTGGATTCGCCGACCACCGCGTCCGTCACGTGGGCGAAAGCATGCGGGGGATATGGCAATACCCACAGGCCGGTATCCATAACGCGGACGGGCTTGGTGTCGGCGGTATGCTGCAAGCGCGCGGCAAATTCCTGCGCAAATCCGCCGCCCACCGGCGTGGCCACGTCGCCGGCTGTATCGCGCAAGTAAAGTCCACAGATGGTGCCGACTTGCGCAGTCGTGGCCAGCCCGCCCAGAAATCCATATCGTTCCAACAAGACCACGCGCGCGCCGGTGCGTCCGGCCGCTGTGGCCGCGGCCACGCCCGCGGCGCCACCGCCAATGACCAGCACATCGCAGTCAATGGTCGTGGAACCGATGCGGGCGGCGTTGTTCACGGCGTGCTCCGTCGCATGTGTTCACCATAGCCGCGGATGTATTTCCACTGGGGCCGGATGTTGAAGAAAACCGATATTTTTTGTCCGCAACGGACCATGGGCTTGCGCCAGTCCGCCGGCGAAGTCCATTCCGCCCGCCGCCGCGCAATCCGGTCCAGGTTTTTCTCGGTGTCCTTCGCCAGCGCGGACGAAAGGTAATAAGCCGGCTCGAAGAGGTCCTGATCGGGTCGAACCTGGCCCTCCTGCACCGCGATCCGGGCCATGGGCGTGCCTTCATAGACGCGGATGCCGATGGTGGCAAAGACGGCATCGGCGCGCGCGCAATTGTTTAAAAAATTCTGGGTGTCCTCGACGTCCGACCAGGTTTCACCGGGACCGCCGAACAGCAGGTAAATGGCGATGGGCAAACCGGCGTCATGCGCTGCTTGCAGGGCAATCCGGGTTTCCTCCTGTCCGAACGGCTTTTGCAACGCGGCCAGCATCTTGTCTGAAGCCACGTCCAGTCCGAACTCGACGCCGTTGCAACCGCCTGCCTTCATCGCGTGCGCCAGTTCCGCGTCGAAGCCGGTCGGATTGCAGAAGGCCGACCATTGGACCGGCAACCGCCGTCGCGCGAGTTCGCGGCAGATGGCCAGCGCGTGGTGGCGGGGGTCGTTGAAGACGCTGTCCACGAAAAAGAAATGGCGCAAGTTTCCCCGGGAGGCCACGGTGGCAACCTCGTCCACCACGGCCTCCGGCGGACGCAACCGGTAGCGGCGTCCCTCCAATTGGGGATAAATGCAGTAAGCGCATTTGAACGGACACCCGCGTTTGGTTTGCACGCCGACAAATCCGCCGCGGCGGAGATAACGCCGGTAACGGCAGAGTTCATGGGCTGGCATCGGCAAATGGGCGAGGGACTCGATCGCCCGGGCCGGCACGGTGTTCTGGCCGCCGTTCCCGGCGTGGGTGATGACGCCCTCAATCCCTTCCAGCGAGTGTCCGGTTTCCAATCGCGCCAGCACTTCCGGAAACGCGCGCTCACCTTCGCCTATCACCCCGCAGTCGGGTTGCAATCGTTGCATCCAGCCCTGAGGTGAAACGGAAAAACCAGTGCCGCCCAGGATCAACGGTCCGGCAAAATGCTGCCGCACGGTATCCGCCAGTTCCCGCACCTCGTCGAAATACAGACGCGGCGCAAACGACCAGCAGTTGTCCAGGTTCCGGATGCCGAAGGCAACGGCCTGGAATTTGTCCGCCGCCAGTGCCTTTCGCAGCGCTTTTTGCGGTTTCCGTTCCGTTCCCATATCCCGAAACGTTACCTCGTGGCCGGCAGCCCGCGCGGCGGCGGCAACGCACAACGCTCCCAGCGGCGCCACCGGATAAGGCGAGCGCTCGCGGTTGGTCGCCACCAGCAGCACTTTCACGACAATTCCTCCTCCAGCAAAGCTTTGCGCACGTCCCGTTCCAGCCCGTCCACTTCGGCCGGAGTCAGGCAGTCATCCAGCCACGACAGTTCAGCGGTCAGCCGGTTGCCGAACCTTAAAAATAAAATGGTCAAGCCGGGCCACCGCCAGCACGGGATCAGGTGCGTGGCATCCAGAATCCGGCCGCCGCACAGTTCCGTCATGCCGGGGCAGATTTCGCCAGAATCCGAGAAGCTCAGGGAGGCAATCTTCCCGCGGGTCGGCTTGCCCAAATGATGCGCATAATATCCCAGCGGCAGAGGCTTGAACATTTCCAGCGCCGCCATGCAGCACTCCGGGAAGCGGTCGCGAATCTGGTCCATCATCTGCCGGCTGAGCTCGGCGACGATATCGCTGATCCGTCCGGCGTGTCGCGGCTCGATGCGGTAGAAAAGGATGGAGAGATGATTGGAAAAGATGGGGCCTTTGGCGCCGTGCCGGCGCGTATCATGGGGCACCGGAATCAGATAAGCTCCGTCCCGGTTGCCGCGTCCGGCGGCGATGGCATGCAAGGCCCGGATCGAAGCCGCCAGATAAAAATGGCTGCGCCGGAAACCGGCCGTGATTTGCTGGCTGCGCGCGTCAATGCGGGCGGTTTCCGGTTCGGTGAAACACGTGACGCGGTGATGGTTGCGGCACGGGCCGGATCGGGGTCCGGCCGGTACCAGGCTGAAGAGCGGTTCCTTGCCGGATTCGTGCAGCCACTTTACCGAACCGTGCGCCCTTTTGGCGTTTGACCACCAGCCCGCAATCCCGCCACCACGAGCCGTTTGCCCGGGACTGATGAAGTCCTGGACGGTGGGTGCTCCATTCTTCGTGCTGTCCACGTTCAGATGACTCAATAAAAAATCCAGACCGCGCGCGTCCAGCAGGGTGTGGTTCCAGGAAAGATACAGATGACTGGTCCCATCCGCGTGGTGCACCACGTCAAAGGTCACTCCCGGTCCGCATTCGGCGCGCAATTCGCGTCCGGCCACCGCCTTGGGCAGTGACCACGACGCTTCTCCGCTGCCATTTTGGTCGGTGTGTTCGAAGAAAATGTCTTTGGGTTTGGTCGATGTCCGCCAGACCGGTGGCAGCAACGGCAGCAGTCGGACGAGACGCGCCCGCGCCAGCCAGTCCATCATGGCCGATTCGACAATGCGCCGGCGCAGCCGGTCCGCGTCAAAGCCCCGGTCCAACTGAAAGATGGCACAGCAAACGTTGCCCGGCAGGCCAAACCGCCGCATGCGGTGGTCCTGGCCGTGCATGAAGTAATCTCCGGCAGCCGATCGAATCTGACGGGGCAGGTCAGGCATAGAAAACGGACGGTCGGCGCTCAGGTTGACGAGTGACCGTTGCGCGCCAGTTCGGCGATGCAATTGGCGAGCGTGGCCATCGAGGTCAGATTGTTGCCCGTCAGGTGCGAGTCCGGCACCCGGACGCCGATGACGCGCTCGCAAAAGAGCAGCAGTTCCACCAGCGCAAAGGAATCAATGCCGGCCAGGGCGAGCGGGCTGTTTTCGTCAAAAGCCGTTCCTTCGGCGACGAAATTGGTCCGTGCGAACTGGCAGAGTTGCGCGGCGATGGTCTTGGGGTCCTTCTCGGGAGTCATTGCTGGGTTTGATCGGTGACGAAAAGACAATCGTTGGCAAACGCAAGAACTGGTATTACGCCGGCCACGAAACAATGATTAGGGTCAATGCACATTTTTATCAGTATGACTCGGAACTAAATGACGTCAAGCTTGGAAGCTTCTCGAGCGGCTCCGGTTACCCAAAAAAACAGTTTTAAATGCTTGACATTGTTTGGTGGAAAAATAATCTCGCTAAGATAAGCAGAAGTTCAATAACAGCCAACACGCTGCTATAATACTACTACACATGAAAACGGGAAAAATACTTCTTCATACTTCTTTGGTAACGCTTGCTGTTGCGTTGACAACCGGATGCGCAAACCAGAAATCATGGGTTTATCATCCCAATTCTTACCCGGCCGCCATTGAGAACAGTGGAGAAAAGGTTGCCATTTTGCCGTTCGAAGATGCGCGCTCCAACGAAAACCATAATATGTGGGGTATGTACTTAATTCCGTTGATGCCTTTTGGATGGCAGGACTTCAGCACCCCGGAGGGTATGCAAATGCACATGAATTCCGGCATGTGGATTAATTACAAGCCTACCGAAGATTTTCCTAAGGCTCTGGCCGAAGACCTCCGAAATACCGGTCTTTTTTCCGACGCCTATTTCGATTTTCGCCAGGAGGGCAGTGACTTCGTTGTGAAAGGGAAAATACTGAACACACAATACAACGGTCGCATCATCACGTACGGCCTGAGTGTTTATGGTCCCGACCTTTGGATCATCGGGTTCCCCGCCACTTGGACAGAAAACCAACTGTCTCTTGAGTTGGGTCTGGTCAATTCCAAAACGGCCAAAACGCTTTTTTCCAAATCCTATACGGTTCCCCCGGAGAAAAGATTATCGTGGCTTTATGTCATCAAGAATGATTTTGAATATCCTGATATGCTGCGCGAGTTGAACAAGGAGTTCTGTCAGGACATCAAGCCGGTCGTGTTGGAAGCCGCTAAACAACAGCAAGCCCAAGAGGCAGCTGCCAAGGCTCAAGCGGAAGCTATCAAGCAGCAGCAAGCCCGGGAAGAAGCTGCTCGGCAGCAACAAGCCCGAGCGGAAGCCATCAAGCAGCAACAAGCGCAAGAGCAAGCCGCCAAACAAGCTCAAGCAGAAGCTGCCAAGGCTCAAGCGGAAGCCGCCACGCAGCAGCCTACCAACGCAACGGGACCGCAAGAGTCAAAATAAAGAGCGGTCTGATCTGAATTAATGCAGTTGAAAAGCGCGACGCCGGTTGGCGTCGCGCTCACTTTTTTGGCAGGGTATTGCAGTCATGCTAATACGCACTGCCGGGTGTCGGTTGGTATTATAGACTTGCCCGGTGTCGCGGCGGCGGAACATGCTGTGCCGATGGCAGAATCCGTTCCCGAGCCAATGGCAATTCCGCAAGTCGCCGCATCCATCCGCCTTTCCAGGGCGAGGTTGATTATCATAAAAATCCTCGCCTTGACGGCGCTGACGCTGGCGCTGGGTTTTGCCCAGGGCTGGGCATCCTCCCGCTGTTACAAGCCCGACCACGTCGCCGGTTTTCACATGGGCCTGCTGCATGGAATGCTGATGCCCGCTGCGTTGCCGGGCCTGCTGATGGGACAGGATCTGCCGATTTACGCGCCTGACAATTCGGGGCGTCCCTACAAAATCGGCTACATCTTCGGCATCAATACTTGCGGCACGATATTTTTTGGCATCGCCTTCTGGCATCCACGTCGCCGGCGCTGAACATTTGCGATTTGCGATATTCGATTTACGCGCAGCTTGGATTATAGATGGGATTCGTAAATCGAAAATCGTAAATCTTAAATTCAGTAGGGCCAGTCGCAGAAAATTTCGACCACGCTCAACGCGCCGCCGCCCCAATAGCGGCTGGGCGCAAAGGTAAATACCCGCCGCTTCCGCTCATAGACGAGCCTCACCGGATGCTCGGGAATGTTGGGGTCATAAGCCTCGAATTCCATGGCTCGCTCCGATTCCTTCAGTCCATACAACACGATGCCGTGGTTGATGGTGATGCGCGGAAAACGAAACAGATGTACCAGGCTCAAGCCGCGTTTGGGCAGTGATTCCTTCAATTTTTGTGCTATTTCTTCCCGATGCCACGGCATCATGGGAAAGATCATCCGCCAGTGGCTGCGCAAAAAGTAGGATTGCCACGGACCTCCCAATTCCCCCTTGAGCAGCGGTTCGTGCGCCCGGCTGAACGAGCGCAAACCATCGAAGCCGGGAACCGCCACGCGTTTGGATTCCGCGCAGGTCCGGCGCGGATTGCGCGCGACCACCTGGCGTATGAGCTGCCGATAGGCCTCCGGTTCCACCGCGGATAGTTCCGGTGCAAAATGCGCGTGATAAAAAAACTGTCGTGTCGAACGCACCATCACGAAGCAGCGATGATAATAAGTCGGGGGAGGGCTGGTGTTAAAGGTGGTCATCGCCCCGGTCACCGGATCGAAATGATATTGCCAGACCAGTTCGTGCGGGAACGCGAACGTGTCGCGCTCAAACCGGAAAGTGCGGACGGATTGCTCGGTCGGCGCCATCATTTTATCGAAATAGTAAGCATCAACGTTTTGAAAAGCGAGTTCAGCTTGCGTCTGATGAACTTGGTAACTTGAAGTTCCAAATTGGAACTTCAAGTTATACCCATGGTGGCCGGAGGAAACCCGTCTCTGCCTTCACCGAACAAGGCGTCGCCATGCTCTTCTCTTTCGGCTTTCAAATGGTCCACGCTCGACCTCACCCCGGCCCTCTCCTCCAAGGAGAGGGAGAATCATTCGCCGCCTTTTTTAAAAAATTCGCGCGACTTGATTTGCAGGACGCTTATCCGCGAAACCAAAAATGGCCGGTAGCTGTTCCTTCTCCTGGGGGAGAAGGTCAGGATGAGGGCGGACGTAAAATACAAATTTCATCCAACTCTTGTCGTCCATCTCATAATGATGTCAGGCAACCGGGTGAAATTCCGCTACCATCCTGGTTGCCCTGTTATTTCATGCCCGCCAGGGTGAGCTCCGCGGACAACACCCGGGTGTCCGCAATGAAGGCGGTAACCGCGGCTTGAATCAAATAGTCCAAACGGCCGGTGATGGTAGCCTCGATGCGCAGGGTGTCGCCGGGTTTGGCTGAACCAAGGATTTTAACGGCGCGTAGCGCGGACAATTTCATTCGCGGCCAGGTGGGATTGGCCGGGTCTTCCTGCGCCACCATGCCGGCCACCTGCGCGCCGGCTTCCACCAGCAGCACACCCGGCAGAATCGGTTCGCCCGGCAGATGGCCACGCAAATAAAATTCGTCGCCGCGTACGCGGTATTCGCCCACGCCTTCCTTGCCTGGCGTCAGGCTCACCATCCGGTCCACAAACCGGAATTCAGGCCCGTGCGGCAGCGATTTCATGGCCAATTGCAGAATCTCGGGCGAGGCGCTCATGGTTTCAAGGGTTCCACCACGGTGTAATCCGGCGGCAGTTTGATCTGGAACCGGTCGGGTTCAATCGGCTGGTTGAGTACGACGTTGCTGAAATCATTCCGCAGACTTGAGCCGTCGACGAATTTCATTTCCGTCGCGGCAATCGTGAAGTCGTTCGTGTGAAAACCAATCACAATTTCACTAATAAATTTGCGGGCGGAATCACTTTTCGGTTGGAGCGTCATTTCCAGAATCGAATTTGTTTCCGTCGCCGACACCAACCGGAAATTTTTTTCCATGGTGGCGCGGTCGCGGGGCAGGGTGGCGTCCAACAGGGCCAGCGCGTCCTTGATCGGGCCGGACGGAACGGCGCCGAGCGGATATTTTTCCGCCTGCTTGAGCCGGGGATAGATGATGAGCAACTGGTCCGGCTGGCGGAGCACGATGGTCTGCACCGGCTGCCCCAGCTCCCAGCGGAACTCGCCCGGTGTCACCCAAACCTTGCCGGCGGACACCAACGGCTGGTTCAATACCTTGAGCTGACGGGTCTGAATGAAGTCGGCGGACCAACTGTGCGTATTGGTCTGCACCTCGAACCATTTATTGAATTGCGCGTCAGAGCCGGTAGCGTGAGCCACCGAGACAGCCAGGCAGAAGGCGGCGAGGTTCTGGCAGACTTTCTCAATCTTGCTCTTAATCGTAATCTTAATCTTGATTGAATTCATTTCGAGTTGCGGGGAAGATTAAGATCAGGATTAAGATTAAGATAAATGGAAGGCACTGGTGCCAAGAGGTGCGGCTCTACTTCTTCGGCCAGATGGGAGTGAATTGATACCATTGATCAATATCCTTGCGAATTTCCGGCTCGAATGCACGCATGATTTGCTGCGTCAATTCCCGGCGGGCTTCGCGCTGGCCCAGCTCCCGGCGGTCGTACATGAATTCCGGCAGCACTTTGACGGCGTAACCGTGCGGCCGCCGGACGATGGTCACGCCAATCAACGCGCAGCCTGATGCGCGCGCCAGTTCCGCCGCCGCCAGCGACGCTGCAAACGGGTGGCTGAAGAATTCTATCAGGACGCCACCTTTTTCTGGCGGCCGGTCCAGCGAGATGGCCAGGTCCGCTCCGGCTTGGAGTTGTTTGATGACCTCGACAAAGGCGAAATTGTCCTGGCCGATGACGAGCGTCTCGACCCCACACCGCCGCCGCGACTCGATGCGCAGATCGGTCAGGCCATCGTCGGGTTCGGCCTGTGTGAGAATCGTCAGCCGGATGCCGAGTTGCGTCAGCAACAGGCCGCCATGCTCCCAATTGCCGAGGTGCAATGTGATAAACAACGTGCCGCGCCCGCGGTTGCGCGCGGCGCGAATGATGTCCAGTTCTTCCAGATTGGTCAGCCAGTTCTGCACCGGCACGCCGCCTTCAACGCGCCATAAATCCACCATCTTCTCGGCGAATTTCCGATGTAGTTGGTGGGCGGTTCTTTCAGCAACAACCCGGTCGTTGGCAAAGAGCGGCAGAAAATTTTGCACCACCACTTCGCAGCGCTGACGCTGGAACCGCCAATAAAGTTCGGCCATAATCACGGCAAATCCTTTCATTAACCCGACCGGCAGGATGCGCACAACGATCAATCCCAGCCGCCACAAGCCGGAGTGGTAGAAAGAAAAAGGGTTGAGAGTTGAGGGTTGAGCGTTGAGAGATTTCTTCTTGGCATCCTCAGATTTTGGACCTTGGACTTTGGGCTTTGGACTCAGTAACTGCCACCACGCCGGCAACAGGAAAACCGAAATCAGCATGTTGGCGCCGATGCCCACGGCGCACACCCTGCCCAGGCTGGCCATGCCGGGATTGCTTGAAAATCCCAGCGAACCGAATCCAGCCACGGCCGTGCCGCCGCACAGCATCAGCGCCCGTCCGACCGAACGCCGGACCATGACGAGGTCGCCGCCATGCCGACGCAGCGCCAGTTGGATGAAAATGGTGTAGTCCACCCCCGTGCCCAGCATCAGCGGCAGCGCCATCAGGTTCATCAGGTTCCAGGTCCAACCGCTCACCGTCATAATGGCCAGCAGGCACAATCCGCTCAGACACAAAACCGCGCCGCCCAGCAGGATTTCCGTCGCCCGGCGGAAGGCGAACCAAAGCGAAAGCAGCACCAGCGCCACCATCGGCGTCACCACTTCCCACATTCGGGACTGCACGCGCTTGAGGGTTGCGCTGCCCAGCAATTCCCAACTCGAAAGCAGCGCGCTGTTCTTTGCCAGATGTCGGGACAAATCTGCCAGCGCCGATGACTCGATCCGGTTCGTTGCCGGGTAAACCAGGCCCATCACCAGCCATTCCTCCGGCGTTCGCGTGATAAACCGATTCAGGAGCCACTGACTCACGTGATTGGTCGGCCAGAAAACCTTTGTGCTCACACCGGCGCGCGTCCACGTCCGCACCAGTTCCTCCGTCAAAACCAAGGCGTTGGAATTAAAACCTTCCGCCAGCGCCGCGTTTTCCATCAACGGGCCTTTCGTTCCCAAAACCGTCGCCGTCGTCCGATTCGCTGACTGAAATTCAACGCGCGGCCATAGTGCGGTCGGCAACAAATACCGGCCGATAACTTGATTGGAAACCGCGTTGCCCAGCAACGCATCGGCGTTGGTGAGACGCTGATAAACTTCAGATTCATCTTTGCCGGGAATGATGACCCACAGTGGTTGCGGCGGCAGGCCGAGTTCGGACGTGATTTCATCCAGTGCCGTCTGTGCTTCGCCGTGCTGTGGTTGCAAGGCATTCCCAGTTCTATCCAAACCCGGCTGGCGAAAACACAAAACGGCGCCTGTGCCAATCAGAATCAAAACGGTCAACAACAGCGGAGCAACGGCTTTCCCGGGAGCGCCGGCATCTTGCCGGCGAGACTCTGCTTTTGGCTGCAAACCCGCCGGCAGGGATGCCGGCGCTCCCGGTTGTGGCGCGATGAAATAATTCCACCAGCGGAACACGGGTTGATCTGGTCGCGGTTTCCGGCGTTCGGGAAACAGTGGCGGCAGATAAATCATCACCATCACCAGGGCCGACAAAGCGATGCCGATGGCCACCAGCGTTCCCAATTGTCCGAGGCCGGGCAATCCGCCGAGGTTCAGCACCAGAAACGCGCTCATCGTGGTGATGGCTGCCCACAAAATGCTTGGCGCGATCGCGCGACGGATTTCCGGCACCGTCATTTGCGGATGCGCGAGAGCTTCCTGGTAATGCACAACGGCGTAATCCACGGCGAGGCCTAGCAACACGGCGGCGAAGCCCAAGCTCACCACGCTGACGGTTCCCAGCACCAACCCGCCCAGCGCCAGCGTCGCGCCCAGAATCAGCATCAACAACGCCAGCAACCACAGCATCGGTCGCCAGCGCCGGTGCATCAGCCAGAAGAGCACGGCGATGACGGTCGAAGTAATGCCCACCGAATGACTCATGTCGTGTTGCATGCTCGTGGCGATTTCCTCCACAAACACCGGCCGCCCCGTGTAACGAATGACGACGCCGTTCGTCCCGGGTGCGCCGGCATCCTGCCGGCGTGTTTCAAGCGTGTTTGTTCCCGTACTCGCCGGCAGGGATGCCGGCGCTCCAACAATTGCATGAATCGCTTTCAACCAGCTCTCGCAGGAGCGGTAACTGCCCAGATCCACGGCAGATTCGACGTACAACAATCGAAATTTTCCGTCTGGCGAAGCAAACATCTGCTGGTTCTGGCCGCTGGAGAAGCCGGCGAGATTGGTCAGCGCCGGCATCGCCAGCAAATCAAACGGATCGTACTCGCGCCGGGCCAGGTCCATCGGCGACATGGAGGTGGTCAGCGCTTCCTTGGTCTGCTCGAGCACGGGCTTGAGCTGGTTCGGCGCCAGACGATTGGTTAGTGCGGCAAAATCATTCGGCGCTTGATTGAACCACAGCCAGCCCAGCAATTCGCCCAGTTGCTCCGGATGTTCATTCCATGGCGCCTGCCAGGTGACCTCTGCGACCAGGTTAGTATGCTGCCGCAAACGGTCCGCCAGTGCGCCCGCCAATCGTTCTGCCTGATTGGCATCCGGTGCGCGGAGAGTGATGATCAACTCGCGCGCGTTGGCGAAATGTTGCTGATAAAGTTTCAGTCCCTGGACCGTCGGCTCGTCCGGCGGCAACAGGTTGAGGATGTCCACGTCGAAGCGCAGCCGCCACAGCCCGAGACCGACCGCGACCAGGAGCAATGCCCACCACCAGCGTTTCAGGAATAAACTCACGGTGAGAGGTAACCTTCCAGGGTTTCACCCGTGCGGCTGTTTTCCAGCCGCCAGCTTCCGTCCGATTTATGTCCAAAAAGCAGGGGCGGGGGAAGTGGTTTCCCGTCCAGGGCCGCCGGCAGATAGAGCCAAACAAACCGGGTGGGCGCCGGCACGTGTCCGGAGAAACTGTACTGCTGTTGCGGAAACCGGATGAGCCAGCGGTTGGAAGTGGTCTGCGCAAACACCATAGACAGCGGCGTTTTGTCGAATTGGATCAAAGCCCGTCCGTCCGGGCTGCTGGCCAGTACGAGGTCGCCGCCGAATTCGGGGAGGCCGCTGTGAGGTTGCCAAAGCGCCTGGCCTTGTTGAATGTGCCAGCCGGGACCGGAAGCCGTGAACAGACTTTGGGTCGTTGTCCGGCAGCCGCAGAAAAGCGTGAGCACGGCCAGCGAAACTGACCGGAGGAAAAGGTGAGAGTAGCAGTCCCGCGTTGCGGGGTGAGTCGGCTCTGATTTCGGAACTTGCCAAGGAGATTTGAGCCGGCTGACGCCGGCTGCTACGAGAAAAAGGGTTTCAGAAAAGGCTGTAAATGACCGCATGCAACCGGGCTATTGTTACGGAAGCCAGATGCTTGTCAACGCTTCAAGGCACGGAACGGACACGCCAGAAATTGTTGGTGGTTGCGTCGGGCGTGTTAGTAAACACCAGCACCCCGTCTGCACCAGCGGGATTGGTCGCTTGCGGCATCCAGTTGGCTTGTGAAAGACTGAAAGAACGGTCCAACACGTAATTCGTTCCGGCCAGTCCCACGTAAGACAAAATCACATTGCCGCTCACAAGCTGGATGGAGATTTGATTGTAGCCGTAGTCCGGCGGACCAGCCACAATTTGCTGGGGTGGGTTGGTGTGATTGTAAGCACCTTCGCCCAACTGGCCATAAGAGCTGTCACCCATGCCCCACAGACTTCCGTCGCTCTTGAGAAACAAGCTGTGGTCTTCTCCCGCCGCAATCGCTGTGACGCCGCCGGTCACAATCTGCTCGGGGCGGTTGGTCTGGTTGTTGATACCTGAAGTGCCGTCGCCCAACTGGCCATACCAATTGAAGCCCATGCCCCATAAGCTGCCATCGCTCTTGAGAAATAGACTTTGATTGTATCCGGCAATTGCCGTGACTCCGCTGGCCACAATTTGCTCGGGCTGGTTGGTATTGAGGTAAGTGTCATCCCCTAACTGGCCATAAACATTGTTGCCCATGGCCCACAAACTGCCGTCACTCTTGAGAAACAGGCTGTAGGATACTCCTGCGGCAATCGCAGTGACGCCGCCGGCTACAATCATTTCTGGCTGGTCGGTGTTGTTGTAAGTGCCGTCGCCCAACGCACCTTGGCCGTTCCAACCCATAACCCACAGGCTGCCATCGCTCTTCAGGAATAAGCTGTGGCTGTGTCCTGCGGCAATCGCCGTGACACCGCTGGTTACAATCCGCTCTGGCCGGGCGCTATTGACATAAGCGCCATCGCCCAATTCACCATCTCCATTGTAACCCATGGCCCACAGGCTGCCGTCGCTCTTGAGAAACAGGCTGTGCTCTCCTCCGGCCGCAATTGCCGTGACATTGCTGGCCACAATCTGCACCGGGTGGCTGATCCCAAAGGGAGGCGAGGTATAAAAAGTGCCGAGACCCAACTGCCCATAATAATTTTTGCCCATGGCCCACAGGCTGCCATCGCTCTTGAGAAACAGGCTATGGTTTCCTCCGGCCGCAATTGCGGTGACGCCGCCGGCCACAATCTGCTCGGGCCGGTTGGTGTTGTTGTAAGTTCCGTCGCCCAATTGACCATAAACGTTGTAGCCCATCACCCATAGACTTCCATCACTTTTCAGAAACAGAGTATGGTATATTCCTGCGGCAACCTTGACAACGGGTTGCGCTCCGCTTGTGGCCGGTTGCAACACCGCCGCACACAACAGGCAAAGTTGAAGAAGTTCTCTTATAGTTTTCATAGAATCTCCTTTTGTTCTTGTGAGCCAGCAGGATGCGACCGAGAACAGATCGACTGTCGCCGACGCATTCACAACAATTACATGTACGTATACATTAGTAATGTTGTCAATACACAAATGTGTCGTTTTTATTTCTTATCGTTGTCGACGAAAAATCAAGCCCAGAAGGCCTATCACAATTTCACTTTGCGCAATCGCAGGGCATTTCTGACCACCGAGAGCGAACTGAAACTCATCGCCGCGCCGGCAATCATCGGATTGAGCAGCAGGCCCGCCACCGGATATAAAATCCCCGCCGCAATCGGCACGCCCAGCGCGTTATAGACGAAGGCGAAGAACAAGTTCTGCCGGATGTTCTTCATCACTCCCCGGCTCAAGGTCAGCGCCTTGACGATGCCTTGCAGGTCGCCTTTCACCAGTGTGATGCCGGCGCTTTGGATGGCCACGTCCGTTCCGGTACCCATCGCAATGCCCACGTGCGCCTCGGCCAAGGCCGGTGCGTCGTTGATGCCGTCGCCGGCCATCGCCACAATTTTGCCTTCAGCTTTGAGTTGCCGGACCAGATCGTGCTTGCCCTGCGGCGTCAGCTCCGCCCGGACTTCGTCAATGCCCAGTTCTCGCGCCACCGCCTCCGCGGTTTTTCGGTTGTCGCCGGTGGCCATGATGACTTTCAATCCCATGTTGTGCAGCGCCCGGATGGCAGCAGGCGTCGTTTCCTTGATGGGATCGGCGATGCCAATGATGCCCACCGCCTTGCCATCCACCGCGACCCAGACCACCGTCTGCGCCTTTTCCTGAAGTTGCTGCGACGACTGTTTCAAATCGTCGGAAATCATCACTCCGGCATCGCTTAGAAATTTCTCTTTCCCGACGCGAACCATTTGGTCGCCGATTTTTCCCGACACACCGCCGCCGGTCATGGATTCAAAATCGTTCACCGGAGAAAGGGCGATTTTCTTTTCCTTCACTTCGTCCACAATCGCCCGGGCCAGCGGATGTTCGCTTAATTGTTCGACCGATGCTGCCAGGCCGAGGAGTTGCGCGTCCTCTCCTGATTCTGTAGCAGCCGACGTGAGGAGGCTCTGACTGATTGCGGATTTTTCAGTTTGAGCCTCCTCACGTCGGCTGCTACTGAGGGAAATAATGTTCACCACCCTGGGTTTTCCGGCGGTCAGCGTCCCGGTTTTGTCGGTCAGCAGGTGCGTGACCTTTTCCGTTGTTTCAATCGCTTCGGCGTTTCGGATGAGAATGCCCGATTGCGCGCCGCGGCCCACGCCGACCATAATGGACATCGGCGTCGCCAGACCCAGTGCGCACGGACAGGCAATGATCAGCACCGACACCGCATTGACCAGCGCGTAAGCCATCGCCGGGGCTGGTCCCCAAACGGCCCAGATCACAAAGGTAATGATGGCGAGGCCGATGACCGCCGGCACGAAATAGCCCGCCACGCGGTCCGCCAGTTTCTGGATGGGCGCACGGCTGCGCTGAGCGTCCGCCACCATCTGCACAATCTGCGCGAGCAACGTTTCGGAACCGACTTTCTCGGCCCGCATCAGAAAAGTTCCCGTCTGATTGACGGTCGCGCCGACGACGGAGTCGTTTACGCTCTTGGCGACGGGCATTGGTTCGCCGGTAATCATGGATTCGTCCACGTTGCTCCGGCCTTCGATGATCACGCCGTCAATGGGAATTTTCTCACCGGGCCGGACACGCAGCACGTCGCCTTTCTGCACTTCCTCTACCGGCACGTCTTGCTCGTGGCTGTCCCGGACACGATGCGCGGTCCTGGCTGCCAGCCCGAGCAATACTTTGATGGCCTGGCCGGTGCGGCTGCGCGCTTTGGCTTCGAGCATTTGTCCCAGCAACACCAGCACCGTGATGACTACCGCCGCTTCAAAATAAAGTCCCACTTCACCGTGTTGCTGGAACGAAGGTGGAAAAATACCCGGCGCGATGACGGCGACCGCACTGTAGAAGTATGCCGCGCCGACGCCGGTGGCGATGAGTGTGAACATATTCAATTGCCACGTCTTCACCGAACGCCAGGCCCGGCCGAAGAACATTCCGCCGGCCCACAGCACCACCGGCGTGCTCAAGAGAAATTCCAGCCACCGGGAAATGGCCCTGGGAATCCACTGTTCAATCCGCACGCCGGGAATCCATTCGCCCATCGCCAGAAACAGGACTGGCGTTGTGAGGGCCAGACCAATCCAGAATTTACGGGCAAGCTTGCGGGTTTCGCTGTCGTCCTCCGGCTCGACGGAAACGGTTTTGGGTTCCAGTGCCATCCCGCACTTTGGGCAATCGCCCGGACGATCCTGCTCGATTTCCGGATGCATCGGGCAGGTGTAAAGGGTTTTGCCCGTGGGCGCGACCCACGCCGGGTTGCGTTCCATCGCCATGCCGCATTTCGGACAATCGCCCGGCCGGTCCGATTCCGCACCGGGACACATCGGGCAAAAATATTTCGCGTTCGACGCCGGCTTTGCCATTTCTTCGGCATGCTGCATGTGGGCATGATTGGAGTGCGGAGTGCCGAGTGCGGAGTGCGGAGTTTCAGAATTGAGGAATTTCTGCCGGCAATGTTCGCAGCAGAAATAGAACGTCCGGCCATCGCGCCCGGCGCGTAGCGCAGACGTTTCGTCTACTGTCATACCACAAATGGGGTCGGTCGCCATCGGGGCACAACTTGCGCCAAATCCGCCAAATATCCAGAGCGGAAATGGCCGGAGAGTCGGCGCGGGCGCTCCCGGTTCTGACTTGGGCCGTGCGCCACGAGCGGGCTGATTCGCGTGGCGGGACGCCACCCGAACCCGCAGGCGAGGACAACTGCGCTACGATTTCAAGACGATTAAGGCAGCCAGATGGCGCGCCAGAATTGCACCGGCGTGGAGGGATCCATGGAGTTGGTAATATTCAATGTGCCGGTGGGAGGCGTGTTGGTGCTGACGGACGTCCACGTCAGCAGATCGGTCGAGTTTTGGATGATATAAGGAACACCGGTTTGGCCTTGAAGTTGAAAGACGAACTGGCCCGCGACCGGTGTCGGAATGGTCAGCAAGGTCGCCGGCCCCGGCGAGAGCGACAACACGGTGGCCGAGTAAGGCCCGAAAACGTAATTAAAATTTGTACCAGCGCCGGAGAAGTTTGTCGTGGCGACATCTTGCAAGGAAATGGGCCCGTTGGTTTTCGCCGCGTTGTCCTGTGGAATCCCGTATGAATAAACCGTGCCGCCGGAAGCCGGAGTGAAACCGACCACCGCGACCTGCCCGGTGTAGGTGTTGGATGGGTCTTTGTTGATGGCCAGCACGGTAAGACTGCCATCCTGCCGCCGGACCGCATAAGCTGCCAGCAGCGAGTAATCGCTGGCTGCCGTCAGCACGGAATCCCCGGATTGAACGAAATTTTGCATGAGCTTAAAGGTGTAGAACGTCGGATACAGCGTGTTCAGGTTGCCGATGATGCCGAGGTCGCCGTTGGTGCGCCAGCCGTAGAGCGAAGCCGAAAAATCGCCACTGGTGTCGGTGCCATTCCGTAAATCCCACCAGACAAATGAATTGAACTCCGTCTTCATTAATTGAGCGAGGCTGTCGGCCAGATAAAGGCCATTGACCACGCTGGTGGATTGTTTGCCCTGATTGCCGGAATCGGCATTGTTTTCCGTCACCAGCAATTCGATGTTGGTGCCATTGCTACCGACGTAATCCGTGATTTGCTGACGCAGGCTCGCGGCATCGGAGGCCCAGTTGGCGGAAGCCTGGAGCAGGGTCGCGTCGTTGTCCGAGCCGTATTCGGAATAAAAGTGATCCACGAGAAAATCCGGCGTTACGCCAACTGCATTAAACGTTGCAAGCATCACTGGCGTCCAACCGTTGTGATAGATCCCTTCGCGCGCGTTGTACGCGGGATGACTGGTGTTGTTAATGGAACTATCCTCGCCGGGCGTGGACACCGCGCCGATTTTGATGGTCGGGTCCACGGCTTTCATCAGGCCAATGTAATTGGTGGCGCGCAACGCGTAGGTATAAGGGTCGTGAGGCACGTTGTTGCTGTCGGTTTCCCAGCCGCCATAACATTCATTGCCAATTTCCCAATACTTGAAACCGATCGGCGCGGTCCGGGAGATGCGGAGTAAATTTTTGCCATCGTCGGTCCCCAACGGCGCAGCGGCGCGCAACGACGCCCAATACCCTGCCGTCTGCCAGTTGGTGCCTTTCGCATCCACGCCCAGGGACACCGTACTGGAGGTCGCAGCGTTGCAATACGCCACCCACGCGGCCGCTTCCTGCGGCGTGCCGGTGCCGTAGTTGACGGTGATGATGGCCTGGGCATTGACGCCGGCATTGGTGATGACGTGAATGAAATTGGCGAAAGATGTCCCCCAGCGAAATGTGTTCGTCCCGGTCTTGTCCAGGACCCAGTGATATTCGTCGGAAGATGAACCCCCCGGCAGGCGAATAAGGCGCGTGCCCAGTTGATTGAGCAACGAAACGGTCGTGGGCGTGTCGTAATAACTGTCCCACATGGCCGCGTTCAGCCCGAACCAGCGCGCGTCGGCGGTGCGGATGGGCTGGCCGGCATTGATGGTAAAGTGAACCACGGACGGGGGCGGCAAGGCGGCGTTCAACTGAATGTCATCCAGATAAAAAGTGGGTTCGGTGGAGCCCGCTTTGTCTTGAATGACAAAGCCGGTAAAATTGTTCGTGTTGGCCACGCCCAAGGCTGACAGGGAAACCGTGTATTGCTGCCAGGTATTGGCCAGCGGTGTCGCCAGAAGATAACGGGCGCTTTGCGCGGCGAAGTTAAGGGTGCCGTACATCTGAAGCTGTTGTCCGCCCACCGCACCGCCATTGAGCCAAAAGCTGACGCTGGCGAAGCCGGTATCCGTCAGGCTGGAATGGCTCAACCCGAGGCCCCCGTAGGCGTTGGTGATGGTGACACTGATGGAATCGGTGCCGGAATGGATCGGAGGGGAGGTATTGGTAAAGCTGTGCGTACAGCCATAACTTCCATCCGACCAGCCGTTGACCAGTGAATCGGCATAGATCGTCATGTTGGTCTGCGCCCCGGACACCATCGGCACCGCCAGCGAAACCGCCCAAATGAATTTTGAAATTGTTGGAAAATTCCTGCCCAGAACCTGAAGAACCTGAGTACGTGGAGACATCACCTCATTTTAGCCCAGATCGCATATAATGCAATATACGGCTCCGGACTAACGGCTTCCGACGACTTCATCGGATCGCCGGCCGCTCGTTCGTGTATGTTAATTGGACATTCTCCAGTGCTGGATTCGAATGGTGAACTTTTCCTGAGACAGAAATTTCGAATTGGCCTCAGACATGCTCGCAGGAGGAGGTGACTATGGGTAAATTTATGAAAAAATATCGTTTCTTTGTCGGTCTGTATCTCGTCCTGATTGCGAGTTTTATTTCCGCTTGTGCGCACCGGACTCCGCAAAATACCGCGGCGCGTGGAGCTTTGGAACAAACACCATCCGGGTTGGACCACCCGCAAACCCCGCCGACGGCGGACTCGAATTCCGTGGCGGTGGCGGCACAGCCCGGCGATTCCAAAACCAGTGTGACCGACGCCACAACCACAAGTGCGGTGACTTCGGAAACCGCCCCGGCGGCGACGCCGGCACAAGTTGCCCCGGCCGACAATGCTCCGGCTCTTGCAACTCCCGCGACCGGCGCCGATGCGCAAGCCGCCGCTCTCGCAGCTTTGCAGCAAAAAATGTACGAGCTCGACCACCCGCAGACCCAGTCGTCAACGGATATAAATTCCGTGGCGGTACCGCCCGCCGAGTCCACCACCGACGCGACGGGCACAGTCACCACAAAAGCGGCGACTCAACCAGCCGCGCCGACGGCATCAAACCCGGCGGCTGCTCTGGCCACGGAAGCGCCCGCTGCCGTCACGGCTGAAGCTCCGGCCAGTTCCGTTTCCGCTGCTGAGGTTCCGGCTGAGGTTGGTTCCACCAATCAAATTTCCGCCGCGGCCACTCCTGCAACAGAAACTCCAATGGCTGAAACGTCGGCTAATACCAGTTCTGCCACTGAACCCACGCCGGCAGCAACTCCCACGGTTGCTCCTGTCGCTACTGCGTCGGATATGGCCGCCGCCCGCGCCGCCATGGAACAAAAAATATCCGAGTTGGACCACTCGCAAGCCCAGCCGTCAACGGATACAAATTCCGCGGCGGTGACACCACAGCCGGCTGTATCCACGCCCACGGCGGCGGACACGACTTCCACGACGACGGCGACTCCCCAAACAGTTGCAACTCCGACGGCGGAAGCTCCTGTTGAAGCTCCACCGGTTGCTAGTGCCCCGGCTGCCACCACTGCAGTGACTGAGGCTCCGGCGGCTCCCGCTGCGGTGACCACGCCTGCTGTTATCACTTCGACCCCTGAAACGCTGGCTGCCACCACTGCGGTGACTGCTTCGGCTGCTGCCGTTTCGACTCCTGCAACACCCGCCGCCACTCCGGCGGTGACAGAAACTCCTGCCGTCACCGCCCCAGCTGTGAGCGCCCCGGCATCTACGGCTCCCGTTGCTGCCATTCCGACCGTTGCGCCGGCTGCTACCGCTCCGGCTCCGAAGGCGCCGGCTGCCACCACTTTGACTGCGGAAACTCCCGCCGCCACTCCTGCGATCACCAAGGCTCCGGTTGCTGTCGCTGCACCAGCCATTGCCGCTCCGGCGCCTGCGGCTCCGCTGGCCACTCCCGCCCGGCCGGTGGTGACGGCACCCGTCAAGACTCCGCCACCCGCAGTAACGGCAACGTCCAAAATGAGCCTGGTCCTTCACGCGGCGCCATTACCGCCAAGCTCGCCGGCCACAATGAGACCGTCCAATGAACTGGTGACCACGACCGGCGCGGTTTACCGGAATGCGGAGGTGGAAAGAGTGATGCCGGACGCCATCATCATCAGTTACACGCCCGCCGGCGGCGGCTGGGCGATGACCCGGATCAATCTGAGCGATCTTTCCCCCGACATGCAGCAGCGCTTCCGAAAGAAGCCGGCCGGCTTTTAACATGGCAAATGGGAATGTTCGGAGTTGCAGACTGCGCCTCTCGCGGCGGCCTGCACTCGTTCCTGTTCCTCTTTCATGTGAAAGGGCTATTATGACCAAATGGACGACAACGCTCGTTTGTTCCGCCTTTCTGATTTCCGGATGCGCGGAGGTGCAGGTGAAACACGTGGACGACCAGGATGCCTCGGACGGCGTGCACTTCTACGAACCCCGGCCGTACCTGCTGGTGAGCAATCAGCAGAAACAGGATGACAAAGGGAATGTCCAAAACCAGTTTTCGAGCCAGATCATCTGGCTGCCTGACCACAGCCGCCGATATGTGGTCAAAATCAAACCGGGCTGGGGAACCGTGGACGGCAGTGTAAAACTTCAAGATGGCTGGATGTTGGATACGCTGGGTTCCAAGACGGATTCGAAAGGTCCGGAAACTATAACCGCCGTCACCGGCCTGGTCAGAGCGGTCGCAGTGAAGGCGGATCAATCGCCTCAAGGGCTTTATCTGATTGATATTGCCCCGGACGGAACCGTGAACCTTGTAAAACAGCCGGGGTGGTAATGGCCTTAGGGCTGGCTGGAAATGCGCTGCCAGTTCACGCCCTGCGACCCGGCGTACTTTTCAAACACCTTTTCGTTTTGAATCAGCACGCTGCGCACGACGCTCGAATCGTCCGCGCGGCCCAGTTCCAGAATGCTGTCCGGGATGATGCCCATTTTCTTGTGCGCGTAGAGCAGCGCAAACACCGATTGCGCGAGGGTCTGATACGGCAGTTCCTTGTAGGCGCCTTCGATGGCGTCCTCGGCGGCGTTGGCCAGAAATTCCAACTGGTCCACCAGATGGGGAAATTTGGGCGCGTTGATCTGGGTGAATTCAAGTTTCCATTGCGGCAACTGCCGCAGGACTTTCTCGGCGATGGCGGGGGTGATGCTGGCCGACGCACTGTTCACGAACTTGGCAATTTCAGGCATGACGACGGCAATTTAGGCAAATTCCCGCGCCGGCGAAAGTGAAATTGTCGCAACGAAACGCGCTTCCATTCGCCCGGCTTCCTGCTAGGAATAAGCCCGTGCAAGACCTCATCGCCAAAGCCGAAACGCTGCTGGAGGCGCTGCCGTATATCCTGCGATTCAGCGGGGCCACTTTTGTCGTCAAATACGGCGGCAGCTTCATGGATTCGCCCGATGTGAACGTCCGCAACAGCGTCGCCCGCGACATTATTTTTCTCGAAGCCGTTGAAATCAATCCCGTCGTCGTTCACGGCGGTGGCAAGGCCATCACCCGCGCGATGGAGAAGGCCGGCTTGAAGGCGGAATTCATCCAGGGCCAGCGGGTGACGAACGAGGCGACGGCAAAAATCGTGGACGACGTTTTGTCGGACGAAATCAATCCGGAGATTGTCAACACCATGAAGGAACTTGGCGGTCAGCCGGTCGGATTTGCCGGACGGGACATTTTCAAATGCCGCAAACGCTGGTTGGACGACTTGGAGAATCCTGGAAAGAAGATTGACATCGGTTACGTCGGCGAAGTCATCGAGGTCAACGTTGCGCCGCTTAAGGAATCCATCTGGTGCGGCTTCACGCCGGTCATCAGCCCGACCGCGCGCGGCGAGGACGGGAAAATTTACAACTGCAACGCGGACGTCGCCGCCGCGCAACTGGCCATCGCCCTCAAAGCTCAACGGCTCGTGTTCATGAGCGACGTGCCGGGCCTTTTGAGTGATCCCAAGCGGCCGGATTCGGTCATTTCCCATCTCAAAACCGGCGAAGTGGGTGAACTGAAGAAGAACGGGGTCATTGACAAAGGCATGATTCCCAAGGTGGACAGCGCCGTTGCCGCCATCCAGTCCGGCGTGGAAAAGGTTTCGTTCGTGGACGGTCGCGTGCCGCACGCCGTGATGCTGGAAATCTTCACCGACGAAGGCGTCGGTACGGAAGTAGTTTTGTAGCAGTCCCGCAGAGCGGGATGAGTCTGCTCATTTCTTTTCCATGATTTCCGGGCCGACGCGCGTCGTCGTCGTCGTAATTCAATTGAACAGCACCTTGTTTCATGCGAATCTCTTATCGTGAACAACCAAGCAGCCTATATTCTGCGCGAAAATACCGGAACTTCCGGCATCGTGGAAACCGCCCGGACGGTGGCGGCCACGCTGGCAGAGCACGAGATTCCGCATCTGGTCGTGGGCGGATTGGCGGTGCAGGAACACGGTTATCCGCGCGTAACGATTGACGTGGACATCGTTGTGCCGGACGTGATGGAGGCGGTGGAATTTCTCACGGCCAGTTTGACCGGGCCGTTTTATCGGGTGCCGGGAATTCAAGACCGGGTGGAAGACCGGCGGAACGGGGTGATGGTGGATTTGCTGCCGGCGGGAAGAGTTTTGCAACGCGGCTGCAAGGTGCCCTTTCCTCAACCGGGCAAAGTGGCCGAACGACTCCAGATTGTGACACTGGAGGAATTGATTTCGTTAAAACTCGACAGTTGGGCCGGTCGTCCGGCCAGACGCCTCAAGGACAAAGCCGATGTGAACGAGTTGATTTTGCGCCGCAAATTGTCACGTGACCTTGCAGTGAATCCCGCCGTGCGCGCGCACTACCTCGAGACCTGGGACGCCCTGAAGAACGAGAAGTGATTTGCGATTTACGATTTACGATTTACGATTGACGCTGGATTTTGAAGACGGGAGTGACTCGTAAATCGTAAATCCAAAAACGTAAATGAAAGAGATCGTTCCATTACCACCGCCGCTCGTGCATAACCAGTACGAGTCGGTGCGGCAATTGTTCAGCCAGAACGTCGTGCCGAGCTACGGGCGATTTGACCTTGTGCTCAGCCACGGCGCGGGCAGTTACGTGTATGACGTCGCCGGCAAACGCTACCTCGACCTCGGCAGCGGCATCGCTGTGTGCTGCCTCGGCCACGCGCACCCGGCCATCACCGAGGCGCTCGTCGAGCAGTCGCGCAAGCTGATTCACGTTTCAAATTTGTACTTTACCGAGCCGCAGGGCCGGCTGGCTGCCGAACTCGTCAAACGCATCGGCGCAGGCAAATGTTTTTTTGCCAACAGTGGCGCGGAAGCCAACGAAGGACTGTTCAAACTGGCACGGAAATTTGGCCACGACGAAGGCCGGTTTGAAATCCTGACGGCGACGAATTCGTTTCATGGCCGCACCCTGGCCGGCATCGCCGCGACCGGGCAGGCCAAGGTCAAAAAGGGATTTGAACCGATGACGCCGGGTTTCCGGCACATTCCGTTCAACGACCTGGCCGCCGCGCGCAACGCGATTTCGCCGGCGACGGTCGCCATCCTGATTGAGGGCGTGCAAGGTGAGGGCGGGGTCACGCCCGCCACGCCGGAATACCTGCTGGGTCTGCGCGCGTTGTGCGACGAGAAAAAACTCCTGCTGCTCATGGACGAAGTGCAATGCGGATATTATCGGAGCGGTAAATTCCTCAGTTTCCAGCGGATTCTGGAAAACGTCGCGCCGAATTCCGATTTTCTCCCCGACGGCGTCTCGATGGCCAAATCGCTGGGCGGCGGTTTTCCCATCGGCGCATTCTGGGTGCGCGCGCCGTATGCGGATTTACTCGGGCCGGGCACGCATGCCACGACGTTTGGCGGCACGCCACTGGCCTGCGCCGTGGCGCTGAAAATTCTGGAAGTCATCGAACGGGAACGTCTGGATGAGAACGCCCGCAAGCTCGGTGACTGGATGAAAAGCGAATTGGAACGGCTGGCCGCGGCTTATCCGCAAGTCGTCAGGCGGGCACGGGGATTTGGTTTCATGCTCGGTTTGGAGCTGATGGAAAAGGAGAAAATCCCGGCATTTGCGGCGAGCGACAAGACGGCGGCCGTCCAGTTTGTCAACCGGCTGCATCAGGCCGGCGTGCTGACCATTCCGGCGGGAACACAAATCGTGCGGCTGCTGCCGCCGCTGAATCTCAAGCCGCACGAGGCCGGTGAGGGCATCAGCAAAATCGAGGATGTTGTCAAATCGCTCGCTTGAAAAAAAACCTCACCTCACCCCGGCCCTCTCCCCTCCATCCAATGGAGCGGAGAGGGAGAATCATACGGCGCCTTGTGGCAAATCCACGACCGGTTTCTGCTCCACGACCCTCCGAATTTTTAAGCGCAGACCACGGGCTGTTCCCTCTCCCGTCGGACGGGAGAGGGGCAGGGTGAGGGTTTTTGACTGATATATGTTGCCCGCTGCCCACAAACATCTCGCCGCCAGCGATCCGGTGATGCGCCGGCTCATCCGTGAGTTCGGTCCCTGTGAACTGGAGCCGGAAACGCGCCGCTCGCCATTTCAATCGCTGGTTCTGGCGGTGGCGCATCAGCAACTGCACGCCGCGGCGGCCAACACCATTCTGTCGCGCTTTAAAAAATTGTTTCCGCGCCGGAAATTTCCGCGCCCGGAAGATTTGGCCGGCGTCACCGACGGGCAAATTCGCGCCTGCGGATTTTCCCTGGCCAAAATCAAGGCGATCCGCGACATCGCGGCCAAGACGCTGGCAGGTGTCGTCCCGACTTCACGGCAAATCGTAAAATTATCCGATGATGAAATCATCATGCGTTTGACAGAGGTTCGCGGTGTCGGCCGCTGGACGGTGGAGATGCTGTTGATTTTCCAGTTGGGCCGTCCGGACGTTTTGCCAGCGGACGATTTCGGTGTGCGCACCGGATTTTCCCGGGCCTACAAAAAACGCGACCTGCCGAAAGTGAAGGGCTTGCTCGCGTTTGGCGAACGCTGGCGCCCGCACCGCACCACCGCCGCCTGGTATCTCTGGCAGGCAGCCAACGCGGCGCGTAAAAAGAAGTGACGCGTCTCCGGATTCCGGTTATAAATCTTATTTGGGCTCAATTCCAAAAACTGTTGAAGATGAAACATCTGTTATCATTGGAAAAACTGCCGAGCGCGGACATTGAGAGAATCCTGCGCGACGCCGTCGTGTACAAGCGCGAACGGGCGCGGCGGGACAAGCAGCCGCTGGCCGGACAGGTCTGGGTGCTGATGTTTTCCAAGTCATCCACGCGCACGCGGGTTTCCTTCGAGGTCGGCATTCGCGAGCTGGGCGGCCAGACCATGTTTCTCAACGCGAACGAAATTCAACTGGGCCGGGGCGAACCGGTCAAGGACACCGCGCGGGTGCTGGGCCGGATGATTGACGGCGCGGTCATCCGCACGTTTACCCAGGGCGATGTGGAGGAATTCGCCGAATTTTCCGGCGTCCCGACCATCAATGCGCTGACCGATGACGAGCATCCCTGCCAGATTCTCGCGGACATCATGACGTTCCGGGAACAGCGCGGGCCGATTGCCGGCAAGGTGGTGACGTTTGTGGGCGACGGCGCGTGCAACGTGTCCCGCTCGTGGATGTTTGCGGCGGGGAAACTCGGCTTTGAATTGCGCATCGCCGCGCCGAAGAAATTCCAGCCGCCGGCGGAAATGATAAAACGCGCCGGGGGAAAAATTGTGTGTACCGACGATTTGCCGGCTGCGGCGAAAGGCGCGGATTTGCTTTACACGGACGTGTGGGTTTCCATGGGCAAAGAAACCGAGTCCACCGAACGCCTGAAAACTTTGACTGGCTACCAGATCAACCAGAAACTCCTCAAGCTGGCCAAACCAAACGCGCTGGTGATGCATTGTTTGCCGGCGTATCGCGGCAAGGAAATTGACGCGGAAACGTTCGAGGCTCATGCCGATACGATTTTTGCGCAGGCCGAAAACCGGTTGCACGTGCAAAAGGCGGTATTGAATTGGGTCGTTTCGTGAGGTTGTAGCCGTCCCGCAATGCGGGATGAAAACGAGGATTGTTGCGTAAAGTGCCCGCGCTTTTACAGGCGCGGCTACAAGGCATACTGGCGCAGATATTTCACGGCCACTTTCAAATCCTTCGGCCAGGAAGCAACGACAGTCACGGTCTGGCCGGTGGCGGGATGGGGCAATGTCAATTCTTCGGCATGCAACGCGACGCGGGAAATGAGCGGTCGTTCTTCGTGTCCGGGCTTGAGCCGGTAATCATGCTTGAGCCGCGACAGCCAGAGCTTTTTGCCGCCATAAAGTTCGTCGCCGACGATCGGCAATCCGGTATGACGCAGATGGGCGCGGATCTGATGCGTGCGGCTGGTGAGCGGTTCGCAGCGCAAAAACGTCCAGCCGGAAAACTTTTCCAGGACTTCAAACCGGGTTTTGGATTTCTTGCCGTTTTTTGCGTCCACGCGCATCAGGCCGATTTTCAGCGGATGCGGCGCGAGCCGGGCGTCCACTTCAAATTTGTCTTCCGCCGGTGTTCCCTGGGCGAGCGCCACATATTTTTTGAGCGGCTTTTCGGAGCCAAACAGATTGGCGAGCGCCACCAGCGTCGGTTTGTCCTTGGCCAGCAACATCACACCACTGATTTCGAAATCGAGCCGGTGAGCGTTCATTAAGTAAGTCAGATGGCGTTCGCGCACCCATGGTTTGCCGCCGGCAATGGCGGCGTGGAGCAGTTTCATCAGGTTGGGCCGCTGCGGATCGTAACGGTCGGGTGAACTGAGCAGGCCGGCGGGTTTGTCGAGCGCGAGCAAGTGATCGTCCTCGAATAAAACCGGAATCTCCCAAAATTCACGCGTGGCGGGGGAGGAAAGTTTGATGACGCTCACGGCTTTAATCGCAGGGTTATTTTCAACCGCCGTCACGACCGTGGGCCCGGATTGCGGCCCGGCCCGGGTTACCGTGCGGGCGTTCCCGTCTGTTGCTGAAAGACGGGCGTGTCGCGCAAGTCCCGGCTGCCGGTGCGATTGCGCCAGCTGTAAAACGCCGCGGTCTCGCGTTGTTGCCGGAAGGCTTCGGTAAATTGCGGCAGCTCGGCATTCATGGCGGCGGTGTCGAGCGGCAAGCGCGATTTGACGTAAACAATAAAGCCGCCGTCATCCGTCGCCTCAAATTCGCTCGCATGGCCAATCGAGGTGGCAAACGCCACTCCCTTGAGTTGATTCAAGGCGACGCGATCGCCCAGTTCGGGCAGGTCCGCCGTGCTCAAGGAGAACGGCGGCAGCGTTTCGGGCCGCAGCCCGGTGGCAGCGCAAACGGCGGCAAAACTTTTTCCCGCCGCCAGCCCGCCTGGCAGGGTTTGAACAAAATTGGTTCCGGCTGCCTGGGCGCGCAACGTGCCTTCATGCAGTTGATAATCCCGTGTGACACGGTCGCGGATCTGGCTGAGCGGCGGGATTTCGCTGGGCAGTTGTTTGACAAGGGCGATCACGTAGATGGCGTCGCGGCCGACAATGGGGCCGGCCAGCGGCTCGTCCGGCGTCAAACCAAAAGCGGCTTTGGTGAAGGCTTCCGACGCGGTGAACTCCGCTGGCCCGTATTCCTGGCTGAACGGCGCGGTGAGGCGCACCGCCAGCCCCTTTTGTTTGGCGGCGGCCGTGAGATTTTCCGGCCGCACCGGGTCCATGTTAAACACCGTGTTGGCGAAATCATCGGCCTGTTGGCGCGCATCGGCCAGCGCCTGTTCGCGGATCAAGGCGTCGCGAATTTTCCCTCTCGCGTCCGCGGGCGTTTTCGCGTCGGGAACGGCGTTGGTGCCGTACCGGTTGTAGATGGTTTCTACCTGGTCGTTGAGATTGGTTAATTTTTGCTCCGCCCCGGCCATGAAATTGGTTACGGGATAGGCGACGTAATTGACCTCTACCCGGTCGGGGAGGCGGTATTCGGCGAGGTAATTCGTGTAAAATTGGCCGACGAAGGCGGGCGTCACCGGCACGGCGGCCAGATAATTCGACGCGGAAAAGACGACGATTTGCGCGGAGAGTTTCTGATGCTGGCGTTGATAAAAGGTGGCGGCTTCCTGCGGCGTGATGAGCTCGCCGGCCATTCCCACCATCTGGCGCAATTGATCGATGACCATTTCGTGACGGACGAGATTTTCAAAATCCGCGGCGCTCAGGTTCTCCGGCTGCAGGACCGCTTTCACAAAACCCTCCAGCGGTACGGCCTGGCCGTTAATCCCGAACGCTTGAAGCAGGGCGGGTGAACTTAAAATGTTGTTCGCCATCGTCGCCACCGCGTCGTTTCCAATGTGTATGCCCAGATCTTCCGCCTTTTGAATAAGCATCAGGCGCAGGTAAATGTCGCGCTCCAGATCCGCCTCGGAATAATTGGGGTCCCGATCCGGCCATCGGTGGGTATTCAGCCAATGCTCAATATAGACTTCAGCTTTGACGCTCAAATAAGCGTCCGGGGTGACTTTCCGGCCGGCAATCGAACCGAGGTCGCCCGATCCCCGGCCGCCACCGCTGTTGCGCGTTGCCGGAGCGGAGCCCCAATAGATAAAGGAGATAATCGTGAGGCCGGCAATGAACCACCACAGCCATTTTGAATGCTTGCGAATTGTCCCGATCATAGGTCAAAAAAGGAGAATCCATCGTACTTGGCCCGGAGGAACATGGCAATCGAAATTGGGTACCGGACTGCAGGTTCCTGGCTCCCGGGATTCCCCGGACCCTGGGTGCCGGACGCCATTCCCTACTTAAGCCACTTCGCGACGTCCGCTGCCGCGTAGGTAATAATAATGTCCGCGCCCGCGCGCCGCATGGCCAGGAGGCTTTCCAGCGTCACCGCGCGCTCGTCAATCCAGCCTTTGGCGCCCGCCGCCTTGATCATCGCGTGCTCCGCGCTCACCGAATAGGCGGCGGTGGGATAGCCGAATTCGGTTTTCACGCGGTGAATCAAATCCAGATACGCCAGTGCCGGTTTGACCATCACAATGTCCGCGCCCTCCTGAATGTCCAGAGCCACCTCGCGCAATGCCTCGTTCGCGTTCGCCGCGTCCATCTGGTAACTGCGCCGGTCGCCGAATTTCGGCGCGGATTCGGCGGCTTCGCGGAACGGCCCGTAAAACGCCGATGCAAACTTCGCCGCGTAGGCCATGATGGGCGTGTCGGTAAAACCGTTCCGGTCCAGCTCGGCGCGGATGGCGCCAACGCGGCCATCCATCATATCGCTCGGAGCGACCAGGTCCGCGCCCGCCTCGGCATGACTGGCGGCGGTGCGCGCCAGCAGTTTCAACGATGGATCGTTCAAAATCTTTACCGGAGCGCCGGCCTCCGGCCCGGCGTGTCCGGATTTGTTTTCAAAGTGCCGGGTCGGAGACCGGCGTTCCATTCCCACGATGCCGCAATGGCCGTGCTCCATGTATTCGCACAGGCAGACGTCCGTGATGACCAGCAACGACGGCAATTGTTTTTTCAGCAGCCGTACGGTTTGCTGGACAATACCGTTCTTCGCGTAAGCGCCGGAGGCTTTAGCGTCCTTTTGGTCGGGAATGCCAAAAAGCAAAATCGCTGGAACGCCGACTGCATGGGCGCGCGCCGCTTCACGGACGACTTCATCCGGTGAAAGCTGGAAGACGCCGGGCATGGCTTCGATAGGTCGGCGCAGTTTATTGCCAAAGCGCGCAAACAACGGCAGGACGAGTTGGTCAACACTCAAGTGCGTTTCGGCTACGAGCCGCCGCAACGCGGGCGACTGCCGCAATCGGCGCGGGCGGGACACGGGAAATCCGGGCAAAGTCATGCGAGCAGTTTAGATTTTGTCGGTGACGGGCAAAAGTGGAAAGTGGAAACATTAATTGGTTATTTAGAAATCAGTGTCGGCGGCGAATTTAACCAATTCCCTTCGTGACAATTCGTGAAATTCGTGTCATGGATTTTTGTCATGCGGCGGGTGAAACAGATTTTTTGGGTCCTGGCGGTGGCGTTCGTTTTCATCGCCGGCGCCTGGTTCGGCATCAAGCTGACCCGTATGCTGTCGCCCGGCGCCGGCCCGCATGAGGTAAACACGGCCACCGTCGTGCAACAGGTCCAGACACTTTCGGATCTGGTCAGCGTCAAATACGTCCTGGAAAAGGTTGAGATTGTGGATTCGCCGCCGACGAGCACGCTGGGGCAGTTTGTGCAGGGCGAAAACCGCGTGCTGCTGCTGGCGCACGGTATCGTCAAGGCGGGTATTGATTTAAAGCGGATCAAACCGGAGGACGTGGCGATTGTCGGCAAGAAAATCATTGTCCACCTGCCGCCGTCGCAAATTACCGATGCCTATCTCGACGAACATCAAACGCAGGTGATTGACTGGCAAAAGGGGTTTTTGCGTGACTTTGACAAGGACCTGGAAACGACTGCGCGCCAGAATGCCGTGGACGACATCAGCCGGGCGGCCCGGACGGCAGGTATTTTGAAGGACGCCGACGATCGGGCGCGCTTGGAACTGGCCGTATTCCTGCATCAGGCGGGATTTGAATCGGTGGAATTTGTTGACAAGCGCCCGACTGGCACCGTGCCTGATACCGTGCCTGACAACGTGCCTAAATTTTAGCCAGCGTGCTTGATTTTAACCGGCTGGGGAGGTTCCCCCTGGGCCGGGTCTTCAATGGCAATCTGCAGGCGGCGTTTGGACATGGAGATACGCATGACGTGCGAGCGGAGTTGCATCAGGCAAAGCGCCGGGGCTCGCGGCGCGCGCTGCTGATTTGCAGCTTCGCCAGAAGCGCGAGTTTGTGGGAGGATTTTCGACAAACTGGTTTTCTTGGCCATGCGGGTGACGTACCGCAAGTCATGTGCCAGAAAACCTTCAAACCAGCCCGCTGGCGACCTTCGCCCGATGCAAAACTTTTTGCGCCAGTGTCCGCGCCTTATGCGCGCCATCAGACAAAATTTTGTCAACGAAATCCGGATGGGCGGCCAGTTCCGCGCGCTTCTGCCGCGCCCCGGCAAAATAATTCCAGTAATGTTCGAACAAATCCTTTTTCAAGTCACCGTAACCGAGTCCGCCGGCGCGCAGCCGGTTCTCCAGGTCCTTCGCCACGTCCGGCAGCGCCACCAATTTGAGCAGTTGGATGGCGAGATTCCGGTCTGCGTCGGGTTTTGGTTCCTGGGGCGTGCGGCTATCCATGACAATGCCCATGATTTTTTTGCGGATCGCCTTTTCGTCGCCGAAAATTTCAATCGTGTTGCCGTAACTCTTGCTCATCTTCTGGCCGTCCGTGCCGGGCACCACGGCGACCTCGTCACGGATTTGCGGTTCGGGAATCACGAAGGTCTCGCCGTATTGCTCGTTGAATTTGATGGCGATGTCGCGCGTCATTTCGACGTGCTGCTTCTGGTCACGTCCGACCGGCACCACGTTCGAGTCGTAAATCAGAATGTCCGCCGCCATCAACACCGGGTAGGCGAACAAACCATGGCTCGGCGCGATGCCTTTGGCGACTTTGTCCTTGTAACTGTGGGCCCGTTCGAGCAGTCCCATTGGCGTGACCGTGGAAAGCAGCCAGGTGAGTTCGGTGACCTCCGGCACGTCGGATTGGCGGAAAAATACGGTCCGTTTCGGGTCAAGGCCGCACGCGAGGAAATCCAACGCCACGTCCAGGGTGTTTTTGCGCCGTTCCTTCGCGTCGAACAGCGACGTCATGGAATGGTAGTTCGCGATGAAATAGAACGCCTCGCCCTTTTCCTGAAGCTCGATGGCCGGGCGCATCATCCCGAAATAGTTGCCGAGATGCAGCGCGCCGCTGGGCTGGATGCCTGACAAAATTCGCATGACCGAAAGATAGGAAATCAGACACGAATTGCACGAATTTTCACGAATTCGCCGGAGGGCACTGCTCCGTCAGGGCAGCGACGAAGCGCTGCCCTCCATTTTTTGCAGCGTTCCGGTTTTGACCTCCCACCGCTGCAAATCCTTGCCCAGCTCGCGCGGCCAGTTTTCCTCGGTCGCGGTCATGAAGACCTGGCCGCTGGTTTTGCGCGCCGATTCGAGCAGGGGCAAAAAACCGCTGCGGCGTTTCACGTCCAGCTCGCCCATCACATCATCAATCAGGAGGACTGGCGGCGAACCGTGAAGGCCGGCCAGAAATTCCGCCTGCGCTATCTTCAACGCGATGGCCAGCGTGCGTTTCTGGCCTTCGCTGCCGAATTGCGCGGCGGATTTTCCGTTGAGCAGCAATTGCACATCGTCACGATGCGGCCCGACGAGCGTGGAACGGTAACTGCGTTCCCGGTTGCGGGATTGCGCGAGTTCCACGACAAAATCCTTTTTCACGCTGGGCTGGTACTCAATACGCAGTTCCTCGGCGTCGTTGGAAATGCGGCGATAAGCCAGCCGCGCCAGCGGGGAAAATTTCGGCGCCAGCTCGCGCCGGGCGTGGATGATTTCGTCGCCGAGCTTCACCAGTTCCTGTGAAAAACTGTCGAGTGCGGCTTCGTCCACGGGGTGTTGCTTGAGCAGGGCGTTGCGGGCGCGGACGGCGCGCATATAACGCTGGAGGAGTGGAAGATAACCGGGCTGCGTCTGGGCGAGCAGCAAATCCAGAAACCTCCGGCGCGCGCGCGCCGCACCTTTGACCAGCTGCAAATCTTCCGTGCAGAACACCACCGTGCGTAACACGCCCAGGTAATCCGTCAGCTTTTTCACCGGTTGGCCGTCCAGGGCCAGTTTTCGTTCATTCGCCGACCAGAACATTTTAATTTCGCGCGGGCTTTGGCTGGTGAGAATCGTAGCAGCCGACGTAAGTCGGCTCGGATCAGATGGAGCGGACTCATCCCGCATTGCGGGACTGCTACTGGCAGGGATGGTTCCGCCCACCACGGTACCACCGACGAAGTAGCCGCGTTGGCCGTGGCGAATCATCTGCGCGCCGCCGACGCCGCGGAACGAACGAAGCGTGGCCATCAGATAAACCGCTTCGAGGATGTTTGTTTTGCCCTGCGCGTTGTCGCCCAAAAGCAAATGGAAGCCGGGCGCAAAATCCGCGTCCAGCCGCGCGTAATTGCGGAAGTCGCGAAGTCGCAGATGGGCCAGATGCACACCGGGAAAATAGGAGTGCGGGCGGCTCGTCCGCGAGTCTTTTCACAATCGAACCACCATGACCGCCGCGGTCACCACGACGGCGGTCATTTGGATTATTCCGCCGGCGCGTTGTTCAATGGCACGGCGCGGTAAAACCGGGATGGGTTGCCGGCGGCGTCGGGATCCACGAAGTCAATGGAGCCATTGATGACCTGGTTCGTGCAAATCGTCGTCCAATTAACCAAATCGGTCGAACACTGGACATAGAACCACGCGGCGTCCGGTCCCGGCGCGGTGAAATGGAAACATCCGCCTGGCAACGCGCTGCTGGCCGCACACGGCTTGGGATCAAGGATGATGGCGGCAGCACAGCGTGGAAAACCGAGCAAATAATCCGGCGGCGTGTTCGTGGAAGGCGTCAGCGTGAGAATGACGGTCTTGTTCACGTCCGGCGGGCCGTCGTCAATCGGTACAATGGTGATCAACGCACGGCGTTCGCCTGCCGGAATGGTCACGAAGTCGGGCAATGCGATATAATCCACGCCGTTGCTGGCGGTGCCGCCGATGGCATAAGTCACCGTCAAGTCGGCATTGGTGTCCCCAAAGCGGCGCACGGTGAACGTGGCGGTTTTCGGTCCGCAATTGGTGAAGGGCCGGCAGACGGCGGTTGGCCAGGCCGCCCAGGTCGGCGGCGAATTGGTTTCACCCGGCCAGACCCAGCAATTGGTGCCTTCGATGGCGATGGGATCTGTCGCCACCATACTGACGATGGGCGGGCGATTGGTCGGCGGCGGCAACGGTGGTAGAATGGTGATATTGACTGGCGCGGAAGTGGTCGAAAGCCCGCCATTGTCCGTGGCCACGGCGGTCAAAACGTTCGTGCCGACCGGCGCGTTAGTCCAGATCAGGAGGAATAAATTGGTCGGATAAATCGGCGGCGGTGGTCCGCCCACGACGATGACATTGCCGCTGGCGAGCGGTTCCACCACCGGCAGGCGCTGGCCGAAACCCAGGCTGTTGGCACCGGCGAAAAATTGAACCGAAGTCACGGAACCGTCCGGGTCGCTGGCAAAGGCATAGAGCGGGAGTTTGATGGGCGCGCGGAAGACGGAGCCGTTGGCCGGGCTGACGATTCTCACTACCGGCGGCAGATTCGTTGGCAGGCCCTGCAGCACAGTGATGTTGACCGGCGTGGAAATTGTGGAGGCGCCGCCATTGTCGGTCGCCACAGCGGTCAGTAGATAACCGCCTGGCGGCGGATTTAGCCAGTTGAAGAACCACACCGGGCCCGTCACGCCGTTGACGCCCGGGGGATCGAGAACAACCATGACTCCACTACCGAGATCGTTAGTACCGGCGAAGAATTCGACATGGGTGACAGAGCCATCCGGATCGGTGGCCTTTGCGAGGAGCTGAATGTTGGTTGGCGTGTAAAACGCGTCGCCGTCCTTTGGTTCGATGATGCTCACCGACGGCGGCAGATTGGTTGCTCCGCCGTTTTCGACATACACTATCGCCCCGCTGGGCGAGCCGATTTCATAATTGACCGGCGTCAGCAACGGCGAGTTCGTCAGTGTCAGCACCACCGTTTTAACGACGCTCACCGCCGCGCTTTCAATCGGGGTGATGGTGATGGTGTTCGAAGTCGCGCCAGCGGCAATCTCGACCAGATGATTGGAGATCGCCGCATAATCCACGCCGTTGGACGCGGTGCCGCTGAGGTCAAACCAGACATTCAACGTCGCGTTCGTGTTACCTGCCCGGAACACAGTGAACACACCGGGATTGGTTGCAGTCGCAATCGGCTGGGTCGCCTCCACGGTAACGACGGGAATCAGATTGGAATCCGTGGTTTGAGCGAGGGCTTTGGCTCCGAAGGTTAGAATGGCAAAAGGTAGAATGAACCGCAGCCCGGCTTTCGGGTAAAGAGTCGGCGTTTTCATACACAATCCTTTCAATTTCAAAACAAATTCACGTCAGACACTCCTTTGTCGGCTTATAAACACGATGATAATACCTGTTCGCGGGTCGTCAAGCCAAAGTTGGTGACATTTTGGCGAACGCCTCAAATCGCCCGCAGTGATTTTTTTACCGTTTGGTCCCATTCCGTTTTTTGACGTGACAAAGCGGCTGGCCTTGGGCATTGACAACTCAATGGACTCCGGATTGAAAACGGCCTGCTTCGTCTCAGCCCGGGCGCTGGTTTTCCGGTCCGACCCGAAGGATCATGGTTCCAGGGCGCTTTGCAGTGCTCCGGTTGCTTCTCCCCAGGTGTTCAATGGCTGAGAACCAGACTCCTTCCGGCAATTTGCCGAATGGCCAATCGCCATTCGACCTGACTCTTTTCGCGAATGGCCTGCGACAGGATCCCGACGGGATTTGGCGCGGGCGCGGTATGGAGGCGGTCTCCTATCCGGCGGCGGGCAATCAGGATTGCTATGCGCTTGAGGACAGCTCGTTCTGGTTTGCCCATCGCAACGCCTGCCTCCTTGCCTTGCTCCAACGGTTTTCCACCCCCGGTCCCTTCTTCGACATCGGTGGTGGCAACGGATTTGTCGCCGCGGCGCTGCAATCAAAAGGAGACTTACCCGTGGTTTTGGTCGAACCGGGAGCCGACGGTGTTCGTCATGCGCGGGCGCGCGGGGTGTGCACGGTCGTGCATGCGACGTTGAAGGAAGCGGGTTTTCGCGACCGATCATTGCCGGCCGTTGGATTCTTTGACGTGTTGGAACATATGGAGGACGAACAGGAGTTTCTGGGTGAAGTTCGCCGTTGTCTGGCTGCCAATGGTCGCATTTACCTCAGCGTGCCGGCCGGGCGCTGGCTGTGGTCGGATGCCGATGTGCAGGCGGGACACTTCCGCCGTTACACGTTCGCCGGCTTGCGGGACGCATTGCATCGCGCCGGTTTCCGGCCGCTGTTCCTGAGCAAGATATTTTCTCTTTTGCCTTTGCCGTTGTTTCTATGCCGAACCCTGCCAAGTCTTTTGGGCCATCGCCGCCAGGTTGCCCGGAGCTATTTCAGCCAGCATCAACCCAAGGGGCGAATCTTGATGGAGCGTGCCTGGCGCTGGGAAGCGGGCCGGCTGGCCCAAGGGAGGAGCATCCCTCTCGGAACTTCTTGTCTTGCCGTGGCTGAACTCTCATCCTACCCGTCAAAAGAGTTTTTCAATGCCAACCAGCGATGACACCCGGGCTTCGATCTCGGTCGTAGTTCCGGTCTATAACAGCGAATTGATACTGCCTGAATTGGTCAAACGGCTGGAACCGGTCCTGACCGGGGTGGCTCGCGAATACGAACTGGTGCTGGTCAACGACGGCAGCCGGGATCAAAGCTGGAGAATCATTCAGGAACAGTCGCGTTCCCACCCCTGGGTTCGCGGTATCAACCTGATGCGAAATTTCGGACAGCACAACGCGCTGCTCTGCGGCATCCGGGCGGCCCGGTTTGACACGCTGGTGACGATGGATGACGACCTGCAGCATCCGCCGGAGGAGATCCCCAGGCTGCTCGCGAAATTCGGCGAAGGTTATGACGTGGTGTACGGCGCGACCAAATCCGGCCGGCAAGGGCTGTGGCGCGAGGTGGCTTCGCGAATCACCCGGTGGGTCCTGCGGCGGGCCATGCAGGTCGAAACCGCCAGAGACGTAAGTCCTTTCCGGGTCATCCGCGCGCAGGCTTGCCGGGCATTCATGAATTATCGGAGCCCGTTTGTTTCGATTGACGTGTTGCTGTCCTGGGGAACCAGCCGTTTCGCCTCGGTGCCGGTCGCCCAGGATGTGCGACGATCGGGGGCGTCGAATTACACCTTTTTCAAACTGGCCACTCATGCGTTGACGATGATGACCGGGTTCAGCACCTGGCCCTTGCGTTTGGCAAGCATCGTTGGTTTCGGCCTCACCTTGTTCGGGTTCATCCTGCTTATCTATGTCGTGGTGCGTTTTTTTCTGGAGGGAGGGAGCCCACCCGGTTTCCCGTTTCTGGCATCGGAGATAGCCATATTCTCCGGAGCCCAAATGTTCGCGCTCGGAGTTGTCGGCGAATATCTCGCGCGCATGTACTTTCGGACGATGGAACGGCCCACGTATGTCATTCGTCAGACCACGGACGAGTCGCCCAAGACATGAAGATTTTGAAGCTGAATCCAGCGGTCCGGATTGGCGGCATCCGCTTGAGCCACGCGCCGACCTTGTTTCGTTGGATGCGCGATCCCGTCGTTGCCGGGAACCTCGGCCTGCGCCAAAAGCCTTCGTTGAAAAAAACCGAAGATTGGATTCGGCGGGTTTCCCGCGACGCGACGGTTCGCCCCTATGCCATTTCGTTGGCCGGAAAACACGTCGGCAATGTGGTCCTTGACCGGATTGATTCCTATCTCGCGACCGCCCGCCTCTCGATTTATGTTGGCGAAAAGGACGCGCTGGGCAGGGGGGTCGCGACCGCGGCCATTTACCTGGTGCTGAAGCGGGCGTTCCTGGCGGAGAAGCTTCACAAAGTCTGGCTGACGGTGCATGTGCGCAACACGCGGGCCATTCAGACTTACACCCGGATCGGCTTTGTTATCGAAGGCGTGCTGCGGGACGATTTCTGGCTGGGGAATCGTCGCGTCAACGCGCTGCTGATGTCGCTGCTGCGAACCGAATTCCAACATATCCGGGTTGTTCGATGAGCACGAATTGTGTCATTCTCCAGCCTTCGTATATTCCGTGGCGGGGTTTCTTTCACCAGATGCAAAAGGCGGATGTGTTTATTTTCTACGACGATGTGCAATTCGATCGGCACGGCTGGCGAAACCGGAACCGGATCAAAACTCCACAAGGAGGCAAATGGCTGACCATCCCGGTTCACAGCCGGGGACATCTGATCGAACACACCCCGATCCACAAGATCGAAGTCTCCTGGAATGATAACTGGAGTCGGAAACACTGGTTGACCCTTCAACAGTATTACGGGAGGGCCCCCCATTTCGAACGCTACCGGGAATGGTTGGAGCGTTTCTACGGCCGCCGTGACGCGTTGCTGGCGGACTTCACCATTGACCTGACGATACAGATTGCCAGTGAACTCGGCCTGCACCACACGCGCTTCGTCCGTTCCTCTACGCTCGAGGCGACGGGTGTCAAAACCGATCGGCTCCTGAATATTCTGGCCAAAGTCAAGGCGACGCATTATATCAGCGGGCCTTCGGCGCGCGCTTACCTTGAAGCAGACAAATTTGCCGCGGCGGGGATCACCCTGGAATATATGACCTACGATTATCCGGAATACTCCCAGCTTTATCCGCCCTTTGATCCCCAGGTTTCGATTCTGGATTTGCTGTTCATGACCGGGCCGGACGCGCCGCGATACATTTGGGACCGGGCGACCGGCAAATAAGGAGCAGGCCATTCTTGGAATGGTGGCTGCTGTCTGGATTTCTGAAATGACGGTGAACGCTTGACTAACAGGATATTTGAAATGACAGATAATTATACCATTCCTTTCAACTCTTCTTCGCTCCAGGGGCGGGAATTGGAGCATATCTTCCGGACGATGACCATTGGCCAGATTGCCGGAAATCAGACTTATTCCAAAAGGTGCCATGCCTTTTTGGAGCAGACACTGGGCGTGCCCAAGGCGATGGTGACCAGCTCCTGCACTCACGCGCTCGAGATGTGCGCCTTGTTGCTCGACATCCAGCCGGGCGACGAGGTCATTGTCCCATCGTTTACCTTCGTGTCCACGGCGAATGCCTTTGCGCTACGGGGCGCCCGGATCGTCTTTGCCGATATCCGGCCGGATACGTTGAATCTGGACGAGCGGCAGCTGGAAAGTTTAATCACTCCGCGCACCAGGGTGGTGGTCCCGGTGCATTACGCGGGAGTGGGTTGCGAGATGGACGTGATTGGGGAGATTGCCGCCCGGCGCGGGCTGTCGATGGTGGAGGACAATGCACATGGATTGTTCGCCAAATTCCGCGGACGCTGGCTGGGGACGTTTGGCTGCCTCGCTGCGCAGAGCTTTCATGAAACCAAGAATATCACGTGCGGGGAGGGTGGCGCGTTGTTGATCAATGACCCGCGCTTGATTGAGCGGGCCGAGGTCATTCGGGAGAAGGGCACGGACCGCAGCCGGTACTTTCGCGGACAGGTGGACAAATATTCGTGGGTGGACCTCGGCTCAAGTTATGTGATGAGCGACGTCCTGGCGGCCTTTCTCTACGCCCAGTTGGAAGTATGGCAAAACATCCAGGCCCAGCGGCAGCGCATCTGGCAATATTACGACCAGCAACTGCGCGACTGGGCCATGGAACGAGAGATGGGCTGCCCCGTCGTGCCCGCCCATTGCGAGCAATCCTATCACATGTATTATCTGGTTATGCCGTCCCCGGCCAAACGCCAGGCGCTCATTTCGTTTTTAAAGTCGCGCGGTATTCTCGGCGTGTTTCATTATGTGCCGTTGCATCTTTCCACCATGGGCCGGCGCATGGGCGGACAACCCGGAAGTTGTCCGGTGAGTGAACAGAAAAGCGAACGCCTGGTCCGTCTGCCTTTTTACAACAGTCTCAGTCAGAGCGACCAGGACCAGGTCATTGCGGCGGTCCGGCAATTCCCACAATGAATTTTGTCAATAAACTTTCGCCGGTCCTGGGTCTCCCGGCGGTTTACCGGTTTTTTTGGCGGCTGATCGGCGGGAAATCGTCCAGTAGAATTTATCTGGCGGAGTACGTGAAACCCGTTCCGGGTGAAAAAATTCTCGATCTCGGATGTGGGCCGGCGAATGTTTTGAACTACCTGCCGGAAGTCAATTACACGGGGCTGGACATCAGCCCGGAATACATCCGCTCCGCCAAACAGCGTTTCGGATCCCGGGGACGATTTCTATGCGGTGACGTGGGTCTGGCCCCGATTGCAGAGGAACCCGGCACTTTCGACCTGGTTCTGGCTACGGGTGTGATTCACCATTTGAACGATGCGCAAGCCGCCAGGTTGTTTGATCTGGCGCGCCGGGCATTGCGTCCCGCCGGACGCCTGATCACTTTTGACGGGTGTTATGTGCCCCGACAGTCACGCGTGGCGCGCTGGTTGCTGGCGGGAGACCGCGGGAAATTTGTCCGCCGGCAGGAGGATTATTTGCGATTGGCTTCGGCCTGTTTCACGAAGGTGGAACCTCACCTCCGACACGACCTGTTACGCGTGCCTTATACTCACCTGATCCTGCGTTGTGGCAAGCCGGTTCCTGCCGCAGATGGGCCGGGTCATTCTGCCTCGGGCTTATAGCCGGAGAATTGCCGGACGGAAACGTTCTCAAAGGAGCTTACCGGCCCGGGTGTGAAAATGTTCCCGGCCTGTTCCTGCTGCGCCTGGTCCAACAGCGACAGCGCAACTTGCGTGTTCCAGCAATACAAATAGGACCCCAACCACCACCCGGTCGATAACCCCGGCGGCGGCGGCGGCGGCAGCGGCGGCAATTCCTTCGGACGCAAGACCGGCACACTGCCGACCAGCCAGACGCTATGGCCGCTGCGCAAGGTGCTGGTGATCTCGCGCAACACCGGAGCCATCGCCTCCGGCTGGTTCATTTTTTCCAATACCAGATCGTTGCGATGCACTTCATGTGAGTCAATCGGCGGCACGGTCACCCAATGGGTTTGGCCGTGATAATACCGGTTGAAGGTGATTCCCTCCCACGCGCCTTGTACCACGATCAAGTCTCCTTCCGAGGCCTTTTGGCCGAGAAAGGTCGCAGCCAGGTCCACATTGCTCCGCCGGGTGTGCGCTTCCGCCCACGCCGCCTTGGCACCCAATACCAGCATCACCACCATAAATCCGATTCGAAACAGTCCCCAGGGCCGCAGCGCCGGCCAACACGCGCTCAATATCCCGTCGAGTGAAATGGCGCAGAGACTCAGGAGTTCAACATAATACCACGTCTGCATGAAAAATTGTAAGTGGATCAGAAAAACACCAAACGCAGCGATGCCAATGAGCAGGCTGGTGACGCAGTACAGCGCCAGTTCAGACCGGCCCGGGGCAACGCCGGCCAAGGCCGCCTCCTCCGGATTCTGCGTTTGACGTCCGCGTGTCCGCTGCAGTGCGATGGCGATAATGACTCCCGCCAACAAAAGCTCAACCCAGATCCAGATTTGCGGACCGTTGGCACCGTCCGGATTGGCGCTGCTTCGGGCTGCCAAAGCATCGCAGAACCCATACCAAACGGCCGAGGGATGGAAGAGTGGCTCCCGGATCAGCGGCAGGAAAGGCGAACCGCGCTGGATGACGGGCAGATATATCATCATGGATGCGCCGGAAACGGCGCCCATTCCCACCAACGTACATAAACTTTTCCACTGTCGGCGTCGAATCGTCACCATGGCTCCACCGGCCAAAATCGCGCATAGAAAAATCCCGTCAAAATAGACACACTGCGTGAACAGCAGGCAGACGAGTCCGGCCCAAATAACCCGCAACTTCGAGGGAGACTCCACCATTCGCCAGACCATGCCGAAGCTGAGTACCAGGAGGCAACTTGACAGGCCGTAGGCACGGTTCGCTCCGATGATGAAAACGAACGCCGGCAAGCTGCCCAGCAACGCCACACTCAAGATGGGCGCGCGTCCGCCCATCCAGCGGGAGCAGAGCCACAGCGAGGCAAGAAAGCACAGTCCCACGCCCAGCCCCAAAACCCGAATGTGCGCGTCACTGCCTGTCAATCCCAGAATCCCACACACCCGCAGCAGCAGCGGCCAGAGCGGCGGAAAAGATTCGCATGGCAGGTTGTTCCACAGGTCCTTCAGCGAGGGCATCTGCGCCATATTGAGGGTGTTGACTTCATCACGCCACAGCGGTCCTGCGTTCATCGCCGTCAGCACCAGCAGCATTGCCGAGAACGCGGTGCCGATCAGTGCGGCGGCAGTTTCCATCCCGGGCTTGGGCAGTTGCTTCAATGACATGGTCTTGAGATTGACCGACTGAACTGTTCTGCGTCAATTACCGACTCGGGACCGTGGATCGAATCCTTGCTCGCCATCTTTAGTCATTAAATCGCCAGCAGCAGCTTCTTGATTTCCTTCAACCGCGCCCTGGCGTCCTTTTTGGTGAGACGCGGAAATTTGCCGCCGAGCGTGATGAAATCGCCGTGGCGCGTCAGCATCAGCTTGTTATCCTTCACCTCGACGGCGGTCACGGATTTTTCACCGGCCAGAATTTTCAGTTCGGCCACCAGCAACAGCAACTCCACCGGCGGCGGCAGCGGCCCAAACCGGTCGCGCAGCTCCTTCGGCAATGCTTCGAGTGCCGGTTTATCGGTGGCCTGCGCCAGTTTGCGGTAGATTTCGATGCGATGTTGAGATTCGGTAACGTAGTTGTGGGGCAAGGAAGCGTATGAATCATTAGTCAGTAGTTCGTAGTCAGTAGCTGCTGACTGCTGACTACGGACCATTGACTGATCCAGGAAATCCAATTTCACACTGACCTCCATCCGCGGTTTTACCTTCTCGCCCTTCAGCGCGCTGACGCTTTGTTTGAGCAACTGGCAATACAGCTCGAAACCGACCGCCGTGATATGGCCGCTTTGTTCCGCGCCCAGCAGATTACCCGCGCCGCGGATTTCCAGGTCGCGCATGGCAATTTTGAACCCGCTGCCCAGCGTGGAATACTGGCGAATGGCGCTGATGCGCTTGCGCACGTCGGTGAGCAGGCTCACATGGCGCGGCAGCAGCAGGTAGGCGTAAGCCTGGTGCTTGTAACGCCCGACCCGTCCGCGCAACTGGTAGAGGTCACTCAGACCGAAGCGGTCGGCCCGGTCAATGATGATGGTGTTCGCGTTCGGAATATCCAGGCCGCTCTCGATGATGGTCGTGGAGAGCAGCACATCGGCCTCGCCATTGACAAATTTCGTCATGACCTCTTCCAGTTCGTCCGCATCCATCTGGCCATGGCCGACCACAATGCGGGCGCGGGGCAAAAGCCGTTTCAAACGGTCAGCCATCGTCCGGATTGTCATCACGCGGTTGTGCAGAAAGAATACCTGGCCGCCGCGGTTCAATTCACGCTGGATGGCATCGCGGATGATGCGTTCGTCGAATTGAGTGACGATGGTCTCGACCGGCAGGCGGTCGTGCGGCGGCGTCTGGATGGTGCTCATGTCGCGCGCGCCGGTTAGCGCCAGATAAAGCGTGCGGGGAATCGGCGTGGCGCTGAGCGTGAGCACGTCCACCAGGGTGCGCAGCCGTTTGAATTTTTCCTTGTGCAACACGCCAAACCGCTGTTCCTCGTCAATGACCACCAGGCCGAGATCTTTGAAGGTGATGTCGCTTTGAATCAACCGGTGCGTGCCGATGACAATGTCCACCCCGCCATTGGCCAGATCCTTCACGACCCGCTGTTGCTGGCGCCGGGTACGAAAACGTGAAAGCAATTCGATGCGAACCGGGTAATCAGCCATACGCTCGCGGAACACGTTGAAATGTTGTTGCGCGAGCACAGTCGTCGGCACGAGCACGGCGACCTGTTTGCCGTCCATCACGGCCTTGAACGCGGCGCGGATGGCGACTTCGGTCTTGCCAAAGCCGACGTCGCCGCAAATCAACCGGTCCATCGGTTTCGGTTTCTCCATGTCGGATTTGGTTTCTTGAATGGCCCGCCATTGGTCGGGCGTTTCCTCGAAGATGAAGGCGCTCTCAAATTCGCGCTGCCAGGGGGCGTCAGGTTTGCAGGCGTGGCCGGGTTGCGTTTCGCGCGCGGCCTGAATCTGGAGCAATTCGGCGGCGACATCGCGCACGGCGCGTTCGGCCTGTTCCTTGGCTTTGCGCCAGCGGGTGCCGCCCAGCGTATTCAGCGGCGGATGCGCCTTGCCCGCCCCAACATATTTGCCGACCAGATGCGCTTCGGTGACCGGCACGTAAAGTTTCGGCGGCTCGTCGCCGGGATTGGCCGGCGCGTATCCGATGACGAGACATTCCTGGCCCGATTCCTCTTCCAACGGCCGATTCACATCGGCGGCTACGCGACCGGGTAGCCGCTCCGGTGAAAGCGCGGATGGGCGCGCCGTTATCGGAAGATTTTTGAGGCCGAGAAATTTTCCGATGCCGTATTGGAGGTGGACCACAAGATCGCCTTCTTCGAGTTCGGTGAAATCAATATCCAGCGCGGAACGGGTGGCCAGCGCGTGCGGCGATTTCAACCGGCGCGGACGCTGGATTTTGTAGCGCCCAAAGATTTCGGCGTCGGTGACGACAACGAGGCCGGCTTGATCGCAGAGGAAACCACGCGACAAGCTGCCGATATGAGTCCACAGTCCACCGTCCACAGTCGTTCGGGGCTGCCCGCGTGTGTCGGATTGTTGACTGGGGACTGTGGACCGGGGACTTGGTTCGTTCCAAACTTCCTCAAGCCGTTGCTGCTCGCCGTCGTTGTTGCAGAAGACATGGACGGCGTAACCCTGCCGCAGCCAACGGTGAAGTTGATTAAAAAACTCGCGGCGCCGGGCCTCGGCAATTAGTGGTTCCGGCGCACGTTCAGCCAGTGGTCGGAAAGCGTCGAGCGATGAAAACAAGGACGCGCCCTTCGCCCCGTCCTTCTCCCCGCCGTGCGGGGAGAGGGTGGCCGGCCGGCCGGGTGAGGGGATTGTCACCTCTTCCCCGCCCAATTCCAACCGCGTCATACCGTGATGGTCGAGGTCGGCGAGAAATTTTTCCCAGAAAATGAAGAACGGGTCACTCGTGGGAATTTGTGAGGCATATTCCTCAGCTCGGGCGGCGAGTTGATCCGGTTCGCAGAGTAGAAAAATGGTTTCGCGTGGCAAATAATCCAGAAGGGTGGCAAGGTTTTTAATCTCGGAGGGACGAGTTATACGAGTCCCATTTTCCGGATCAGGGGCTCGTGTCACTCGCCCCTCCGACTGAATTTGCTTTAAAATCCCCAATTCGCCCGCCGGCGGAATCGTGGCGGTTAAAATTTCCTCGCGGGAAATCTGTGTCAGCGGATCAAAATGCCGCAGCGATTCCAATTCGTCGCCGAAAAATTCCAATCGCGCCGGCCACGGGCCGGTTGGCGGCCAAACATCCAGAATGCCGCCGCGCAGGGCGATTTCGCCTTTCCGGGTCACTTGGGCTTCCGGTTCGTAACCCTGTTCTTCGAGCCACTCAATCAAATCCAGTGGATTGATTTTATCGCCGCGGTGCAACGCGCGGGTCCGCTTCCGCAGGTCGCCCGGCGGAAAGGTTTTCTGGAGCAGGGCGGTGACGCAGGTAATGATGATTTCGGGTTTCGGATTTCGGATTTCGGAATGGCCCGACAAGGTGACGAGGGTTTGCAGCCGATCGCTGATGGTATCGGCGTGCGGCAGTTTGCCTTCGTGGGGGAAAACTTCCCAGGGCGGGTAAAAAAGCGGTCGAGAGTCGAGAGTCGAGGGCCGAGGGCTGGGATCGCCCGGCGACTTTTGCTCTCGTCCCCCGACCCTCGACCCTCGATTCAAGGAAAGCCACGTTTCGATGTCCTGCTGGCAACTTTCCTGGGTTTTCAAATCCGGTGCGACGAGAACGAATGGCCGGCAGGGGAAAATTTTCCGGAGCAGGACGGCGAAAAAAGGCTGAGCTGCCTGGCCAACGCCGGCGCAAGTCAACACTCCGCCATTCTCCAGTCGCCGGGCCAGGGCCTGCACGGCGGGAGCCTGCGAAATGTCAGCGAACAAATTGCCTGTCGCCGACGCTGCCGCGTTTTGCGCCAAGCAAAAGAAAGATCGCAGCGGTGCCGCCAGCCGTCAAGGGCGCGGGCAGCCCTAATGTCAGGTTCGGAGTCCCGCATTTACGCGGTTCCGGGCCGCATAAAGGCGGAACCGAACGAATTCAGGACCCGAGCGTGGCGGGTGTCGGGTGTCGAGTGGCACGAGAACTCTTTTTTACTCGTCACTCGTCACCCGTCACGCGAATCGTTTCTGTTTGCCTGGTTTCCTTCCGCCCCGCAACCTTCCGGCGCATGAGCGAAAACATCATCGCGCCCAATCCCTGGATGATTTTACCGTTTGTTTTGTTGCTCGGCGCCATCGCGCTGGCGCCGCTGCTCGTTCCGGATGGGTGGTTGCGGCATTATCCCAAGGTCGCGCTGGGTCTGGGCGCCGTCACGCTGGGCTATTACCTTCTGGTTTTGCAGAACCCGGGCCGCGTGCTGCAGGTCGCGCATGATTACCTCAGCTTCATCATGCTGGTCGGCTCGCTGTTCGTCGTTTCCGGCGGCATCCACATTACAGTGAAAGGCGAAGCGACCCCGTTGACCAACGTGGTTTTTTTGTTCATCGGCGCCGTGCTGGCAAATCTGCTGGGCACAACCGGCGCGGCGATGCTCCTGATCCGGCCGTGGATACGGATGAACCAATATCGCGTCACGGCGCACCATATCGTTTTTTTCATCTTCATCGTGGCGAATGTTGGCGGTTGCCTGACGCCCATCGGCGATCCGCCCTTGTTTCTCGGTTATTTGCAAGGGGTTCCGTTCTGGTGGGTGGCGGAGCATTGCTGGCCGATGTGGGCGACCGGTGTCGGCATCTTGCTGGCCATTTTTTACGTGGTGGACCGGCTCAACTTCATCCGCGCGCCACGGGAAATCCGTCAACGGGAGACGGCGCGGGAAACCTGGAAGTTTGGGGGGCAGGCAAATTTATTTTTCCTGGCGATGATCCTGGGCGCGGTGTTCATCCACCGGCCGGTTTTCCTGCGTGAAGGAATCATGCTGGCGGCCGCTGCGGGTTCTTATTTTACAACCGCTCGATCGGTGCACGAAGCGAACCGATTCCATTTCCAACCGATTCAGGAGGTGGCCATTTTATTCATAGGGATTTTTGCGACGATGATTCCCGCGCTCGACTGGCTGGATTTAAATGCGCGCAGCCTGCTGGGCGCTCATCCGGCGGCGGGAATTTTTTATTTTGGCACGGGCATTCTATCCAGCGGACTGGACAATGCGCCGACGTACCTCAGTTTTCTCAGCGTGCTTTTTGGAACGAGCGGCGCGAAGGAAATCGGGGAATTGTTGGGTGGAAATACGCTGAATCTGGTTGCCATCAGTATCGGCGCGGTCTTTTTCGGCGCGGCGACCTACATTGGCAACGGTCCAAATTTCATGGTCAAGGCCATCGCCGACCATGAAAAAATCCGCACGCCGACGTTTTTGGAATTTGTCTGGAAATTCACGCTGCCATTCCTGCTGCCGGTGTTGCTGGCGGTGTGGTTGGTTTTCTTTCGTGGTTGAGGTGAACTTTTTCTTTGCGCGCGTGCCGGTTTTCGGGAAAATAAGAATAGTACCTTATAAAATGGGAGTGCGTACACTCTACAACATTCTGTTCACGTTTTTTTTCGTGCTGACCGCGCCGTATTATTTTCTGCGGATGTGGCGGCGCGGCAACTGGCTGCCCGGTTTTCTCGAACGCTTTGGCTGTTACAGCCGGAACCTCAAGCAGGCCCTGACCAACCGCCAGGTCATCTGGCTCCATGCCGTCAGCGTCGGCGAAGTCAATCTTTGCACGCAACTCATCCGCGCCCTGGAGCCGCGCATGCCCAATCTCAAAATCGTTGTTTCCACCACGACCACGACCGGCATGGCTCAGTTACACCACCATTTGCCCGCGCACATCAGCAAAATTTACTACCCTGTTGACCGGCGAAAATTTGTCCTCCGCGCCTTCGATACCATTAACCCTGAAGCCATTGTGCTTTTTGAAGCGGAAATCTGGCCGAATTTTCTGTGGCGTGCCCGCGAACTTCGCGTTCCTCTGTTTCTGGCCAATGCCCGGTTGTCCGACCGTTCCTATCGCGGCTACCGGCGGTTTGGATTCCTGTTTCGCCCGTTGTTCGCCTCGTTCGCGGGCGTTTGCGCCCAGCACGAAGCCGACGCCGAACGTTTGCGGAAAACTGGTTGCCGGCCCGAAGCCGTGCGGGTCGTGGGCAATTTGAAATTTGACGCGGCCAGGCTCGACGGTCCCCGCCGGCTCGACGTGCCGGCGTTGTTCCGGCAGATCGGGGTGCCGCCGGGCGCGCCGATTCTGGTGGGCGGCAGCACCCATGCGGGCGAAGAAATTGCGCTGGCCGACATGGCGCAGCGCTTGCGGATTTTGTTTCCAAAACTGTTTCTCGTGCTGGTGCCCCGGCATTTTGAGCGCTGCCGGGAGGTAGGACGGCAATTGCGCGAGCGCGGCGTCAAATTTATTTTTCGCAATGAAATCCTTGCCCATGCCCGGTTTGATGAGGGCAAAACCGAGTGTTTGCTGGTCAATACCACGGGCGAGTTGCGATTCTTCTATGAACATGCGACAGTAGTATTCGTTGGCAAAAGCCTGACGGCGGTCGGCGGGCAGAATCCGATTGAGCCGGGGGCGGTGGGCAAGGCCATGGTCTTTGGGCCGAACATGCAAAATTTCACGGACATTGCGCGGGAATTCGTCACTCAGAGCGCGGCAATTCAGGCCGGCAACGCGGAACTTTTGGAAAATGCGATTGCGGAATTGCTCGCGGATGAAAACCGGCGGGAAGAACTGGGACGTAATGCGCTCCGGGTCGTCCGTGAAAATCTGGGCGCCATGGGCCGGACGGTGGATATGATTCTGGAAAATCTGAAGGGCCGTGGAATTTACACGGTGCCGGAAAAAGTGATGTAGAATGATATCATGAAGTTTCCCGATTGACGGAGCGGAACGGGCTTCCCATATTCCCCGCCCGCTTGCGGTCTGTGAACCGGGAGTATTGAGTACGTATGTCGAAATCGAAGGTTTGTAAAATCGAGGCGGGTTCCGCCCGGGATAAAGGAGCGCACAGCACGGTTATTTCCGCACAACCCCTGCTTGATTCAACTGTGGGCAAATCACGGAATGGTGCCCCGCCGGGTTCTCCGAAGGCCGATATCGCCGGGATCATCAAGGAACTCATCCGGCTGTCACAGGAGCAGGGACATTTGTCGTATAACGATATCAGCGACGTGTTGCCCGACCTCGTCACGGAAGCGGAGTTGGATGAGGTTTTCGGTAAGTTGCGCAGCCTGGAAATCGAAATTGTGGACCAGGCGGAGGTGGACCGCATCAAAACGGCCGAGTCCGAGGAGGACGACACGAGCCGGCTCGATGCGCTCGACGATCCGGTGCGGATGTATCTCAAGCAGATGGGACAGGTGGCGTTGCTGACCCGCGCCCAGGAGGTTGAGATTTCCAAGCGCATTGAAGCGGCGGAGAACGAGGTTCGCAAAATCATTTACAGCCTCGGTTTTGCCGGCAAGGAGCATATTGCGCTGGCCGAAAAAGTTCTGGCCGACCCGCCGCGTGAGCGTTTCGACCGCGTTATTCTCGATAAAAAAGTGGACAACCGCAACGCGCACCTGGGGGTGTTGCGCAAACTCATCGCGCGCGTTCATAAGATGGATCTGGAAACGGACCACAAATACGCGGTCTGGCGGGACGCCCGCGGCAACCCCCAGCGCCGCCGCGCGCAAACGGCCTTCCGACGCCTGGATCAAAAGCTGCGGTTGGCCTTCCCTAAATTTTGTTACAAGTACAAAGTCATCGAGGAGATGGCCCTGGTGGCGGAAAACATTCACGACAAGCTTCAATACGGCCTGCAAGCCCTGGCGGAAACAGAGGCGCAACGTGAATCCACCGCCCAACAGCACCTGGCCGAGGCCGAACGGCAGAAAATCAAGGCGCTGGAAGAATTTGTCCGGATGCCCTATGCGGATTATCTCAAGACCTTTGACCGGCTGCGCGAATTTTCCACCAAGGCGTTGCAGGCCAAGACCGAAATGGTCGAGGCGAACCTGCGCCTGGTCATTTCCATCGCCAAAAAATATACCAACCGCGGGCTGTCGTTCCTCGATTTGATTCAGGAAGGCAACATGGGTTTGATGAAGGCCGTCGAAAAATTCGAGTATCGCCGCGGCTACAAATTTTCCACCTACGCCACCTGGTGGATCCGCCAGGCCATTACGCGCAGCATCGCCGATCAGGCACGCACCATCCGCATCCCGGTGCACATGATCGAAATCATCAACCGGCTGATGCGCTCGCAGAAACGCCTGCTCCAGGATTTTGGCCGCGAGCCGACCCCGGAGGAAATTGCCGAGGACATGCAAATACCCGTGGAACGCGTCCGCGCGCTGATGAAAATGTCGCAGCAGCCCATCTCCCTGCAATCGCCGGTCGGCGACACCGAGGACGCCAATTTTGGCGATTTCATCGAGGATAAAGGGGCGGACAACCCGCTCGACATCACCAGCTTCAGCCTGCTCAAGGACCGGTTGGGCGACGTGTTGTGCAGCCTCACCGAACGCGAACGGAAGGTCCTGGAATTGCGTTTCGGACTCGGCGACGGCTGTGCGCGCACGCTGGAAGAAGTTGGCCTGCAATTCCGGGTCACCCGCGAGCGCATCCGGCAGATCGAGGCCAAGGCGCTTCGCAAAATGCGCCATCCCACGCGCATCCGGCAGTTGCACGGTTTTCTGGAAATTGAGGATGTGGACCTGGAAACGAAAGCGAAAGCCGAGTGAATTTCCGTCAAGGCACGCACGGCCGCACGGGGCCGGGCCGGGTCTGAATCGCCACCGTGGCTGGCGACAAACCTTCCGATCGCGCGGTCAATTTGATTTCACCCGGCGTTTGGGTGGATTGCACGATGATTTGCGCCAGACCATTAAAGACGCTCCGTTTCCATTGGGGCATTTCCGGTTTTTCCCCCAGCCGCAACGTCACGCCCTTGTTGATGCCGCCGGCACCGTTCCAGTTGGCCACCGCCACGGCAATGACATTTTCGCCCGGGTGAAGTAAACGTTTTACATCAAAAGCCGGTGACGACTGCCAATCGTGGGATTCCCCGGCCTTCCGGCCGTTGACGTAAACCCAGCCGTCCTCATCAATCATGCCAAAACACAATTCGACGCTTTCCGAATCCAGTTGCTGGTCGGTAACTTGAATTTTTGTGCGGAAAACGGCCTGGCTGCGGCCTTCCAACGGCCCGGTGGGCGATTGCGGGTCTGCCTTTGCCCAGCCTGAATCGTCGTAATCCGTTTCTTCCTCGGGCAAATCAGGCGCATACACATTGGTTACGCTTTCCCAGTGCCAGCCATCGTTGATGGCCACCGTCCGGCTCGGCCATTTTGCCATATAAATATCCGGCTCGTGACAACTGGGGTCGCCGTTGCCGACGCCCAGGATTTTTCCGGGACCTTCCAGGCTGAAATCCACCAGATTGGTCGCCACCGGCACAATGCGGTTTTGCCCGTCGCGGACGGAAACGGTGATGACACTGACATCTTCGCCATCGGCGTTAATTGTGGCGTGGTCGGGTTCCAGTTGAATAGCGGCCGCTTCGCCGGTGGTTTCGACTTTCGTTGTGGCGATCAGCTTGCCGTCATTGTCGTAACCCTGGGCGGAAAGCGTGCCGGGCTCGTATTTCACCGCCCATTCCAGGTGCGAATTGGATTTCATCGTTTTCCGGCCGAGACTTTTGCCGTTCAGAAACAATTCAACCTGCTTGCAATTGCTGAAACACCACACGTTGATGTTCTGGCCTTCCTTGCCCGGCCAGTTCCAATGCGGCAGCAGATGCAGCACCGGCTGGTCCGTCCACCAGGATTGATAGTAGTAGTAAAGGTCCTTGGGGAAGCCGCACGTGTCCATGACGCCAAAGTGCGAATTGATGCAGGGCCAGCCGTAAGGCGTCGGTTCGCCGCGATAATCGAAGCCCGTCCAGATGAACCCGCCCGACAGCCACGGACGTTCGGCAAAGTAACTCCACCAACTTTCGGCCGTGCTCGACCAGGGCTGGTTGTTCAAATCGTAGGAACTCACGTAACCGCGCGTGGCGTCGTTGGTGTAAATGCCGCGCGTGCTCACGGTGCTGGCCTGTTCAGTGCCGACTTCCGGCTGGGCCGGATGTTCCCGATGGTAATTGTCCATGTCGCGCCCGACGTGATAATTCCAACCGCGGACTTCGATGACGGAATTGATGTTTGCCTCATAATCGTCACCGACGGGCGCGGCATAGGTGATCGGCCGCGTCGGGTCAAGCTGCTGGAGGAAGGTTTGCATGGTTTCGGCGACGCGTTTGCCGGCGGGCGTGTCCTGCACGGTGAATTCCTCGTTGGCGATGCTCCAGATGGCAACGCTGGGATGGTTCCGGTCGCGCAGGATTTGACCCTGGAACTGGTCCAGATTCGCCGCGTCGCTGCCGAGCAGGCGGTTTTCATCCATCACCAGCATGCCGAGATGGTCGCAGGCTTCGAGCAGTTCCGGCGTCGGCGCATTGTGGGAAGTGCGGATGGCGTTGCAGCCCATCTCCTTTAATTTCTCGACCCGGAAATATTGCAACGCATCCGGCAATGCCTCGCCGACCCCGGCGTGGTCCTGATGATTGCAGGTGCCTTTCAACTCGTAAGGTTTGCCGTTCAATAGAAATCCCTTGTCCGGGTCCAACGCCACGGTCCGAATGCCGAACTCGGTTTCCTTCTGATCAACAACTTTTCCGTCCTCTTCAACTGTGGTGACGAGCTTGTAGAGTTTGGGCGATTCGGGGGACCAGAGGATTGGATTTCTGATTTTTGCCCAACTTATATATTTATTCCCACCAAGTGCGCTCAGATAATCGCCTCCTTCCGGGCCGGTCGTGTAAGTTTTTCCGTCAGGCCCAATTATGGTATTGTGTAGCTCAATTCTCGCTTCGTTAGTTTGCGAATTGACTATCTCTTCCAAGACTGTGACTGCGGCTTCGCCATCCGGAGTATTGCTTTTAAAACTGCTGTAAACAAAAACCCCGTCCGGGGCGATGGCGACAGGTGAAGTTTTGACCAGCCAGACGTGCCGGTAAATGCCCGCGCCTTCGTAAAACCAGCCTTCGAATTGTGACGCATCCACCTTCACAGCGACAATATTTTTGCCGCCATAGTTGGCCACGTCGGTGATGTCATAACGAAAGCTGTCGTAACCGCTGTTGTGATGGCCGATGAACCAGCCGTTCAAAAACACATCGCAGTCGCGGTACACGCCGTCGAATTCCAGCCAGAGTCGCTTCCCGGCATCGGTTTCCGGCAGGTCAAACGTGCGGCGATACCACGCGACGCTGGTTTGTGGGAAACCCGGCCCCACCGGCTTGAAGCCATGCCCCCCGTCCGCGGTGCTGTCAAAGGGCAGTTCGACCGCCCAATCATGCGGCAGGTTCACCGTGCGCCAGCTCGCGTCGCTGAACGACATGCTGGCCGGGCCGCTGCCGGTGCCGGCTTTGGACAGGTTTTGGGCAAAACCCCATTCATTGCCCAGATGGAATTTCCAGCCGAAATCCAGCAACAGCCGTTCGCGCGGTGACGAGCCGTCAGCGGCGAACAAATTCATGGTGGAAAGGGCGAGTGAGGTAACGCAGAGGAACCGGCAGGCGAGCGTGGTCACTTTCATGTTTGGCAAGTTTAGAATTGAATCCACAAAGGCAAAGCCAAAAACTGTCGTCAAAACTCGTGACACTCTTGAAAGACACAGGTTGCTAAACCCGGGACTGGCAGACAATCCCGGGAGCGCCGACATCCTGCCGGCATATTGCGACTGGAAAAACTCGCCGGCAGGATGCCGGCGCTCCCGGTTCAAAGGTGCAGTTTCAACAAGCCCACTTCCAGCGCCAGCGCTTCCTGGACATTGGTGTGCAAGAGACGTTGCGTCTGTTCCAGGGTTTGCAGATTTTCCAGGGCCTGCCGCGGCGAGATTTTTTTGGCGATGGCCTCCGCACCGGCCATTTTTGGAAAATTCAACAATTCCCCCCCAACCGCCAGCGTGCGGAGCCAGACATCGCGCAGCCACCATTGCACCAGCAGCAGCAAATCCGCCCGCTGCCGCCGGTATTCCGCCTCGATGGCGGCCGTCAGCTCATCTTCCCACCTTTCGCGCAGATCTTTTTCCACGTCGTCATAACGTTGCAGCGGCGAACGCGCCGTGAGCGCCTCGTCCACCCGCGTGCGGATTTCGCCGAGTTTTTTTAGCAACACATCCAGCAGGCGATAACGGCCCAGCAGGCTCTTTTGTTCACCTGCCGCCAGGGCGCCGAATTGGGCGAGCCATTCGGACTGCGCTTCGTCAGGCTGGTAGTTGCTTTCGGTGGAGAAATTCAAGCGCAGGCAGCGTGACAAAATCGTTTCCAGAATCCGCTGGGGTTCGGTGGAAAGCAAAATCAGCACGGATTGGGCCGGCGGTTCTTCGAGCGTTTTCAAGAAGGCGTTGGCGGCTTGCGGATTCAGACGGTCCGCCGCCGCGATGATGGCGACCTTGTATTCGGCCTCGGCCGGTTTGAGCTGGATCTCGCGCATCAAGTCGCGCATTTGCTCCACGGTGACGACGCGCGACCGGGATTCCGGCCGCGCCCAATGAATGTCGGTATGCGTTTCGTGGTCAATCTTCCGGCAACTCAGACATTCGTCGCAACAATCCGTCGCCGCGCCGCCGGTCTTAATCGGCTTCTGGCAATTCAACGTTTTGGCCAGTGTCCGGGCGAGCAACTCCAATTCCTCCAGGCGGTGGCCGGTGAAAAGGTAGGCGTGGCCAAGCCGCCCGCGCGCCAGGGAGCGTTGGAGCAATTGCACGCCTTGCGATGGTTTGGAAAAGTTTTTGAACGCCATGTCGCCGGTTTAATGGGTTGAATTATTGGTTTCCGGCCAATCCCTTCGGCAAATCGCTGCGATTGACGATCCAGGGACTGTTCAGCATTTCGGTGACATTTGAATTTTGCGCCAGACTCCATTTTGCGTTCCAGCTCATGAAAAAAACAGTCCGCGGGAAATTCGCCTGCACGCCCTGGAGGAATCGCAGGTAATCGAAATCACCCGGCGGATTCTGCGGCCCGTGCGGCCCGAATTCCGTAAAACCGAACGGCTTTGGCAGCCGCGCGACTTCGGCGTAACCGAAAATATGGTTGGTATCCACGAAATCCGTGTAGGCGTCGAGGCCGACCAGATCCACATAGCGGTTGCCGGGATAATACACCGCGGTGTTGGTGCCATGGTTTGGCGCATAGACCCAGAGCAAGTTGTCCAGACCTTTGGTCTTCGTAAAATAATCAAACATCTGCCGCCAGAGTTTTTTGAAAGTCGCCGGGTCTTTGCCGTCCCACCAGAACCAGTTGCCATTCATTTCATGGAACGGTCGCCACAATACCACCACCCCATGGGTCTGAAGTTCCTGCAAGCCGGCGGCGACCTGGTCGAGTTCGCGCATCCAGCGGGCGTGGGTTTCCGAGTCGGGATCCAGCAGGGTATTGAGGTCAACGTCCTTGTCGCGCAGCCCGCCGAACGCGTTGTTGGTGGCCCGTGCGGGATCGTAGAGATGCGTGCTGACGGTGACCAAACCGCCCGCCTTCCAATACTCGATGGCAGCCTGGTCCGGCGCCTCCGTGGAGACGCCGCTCCGGCCGGCGTAGTCCACACCCAACAGCCCCGGCCAATGCCCGGTCCGGTCGTGGATTTCGTTCAGCAGGTCCAGATTTGCCCGGCTTCCAAAATTGGAAAACTGGCCGGACACCAGACGCTTATCCGCTCGCGTTTCCAGGTTTTGGAAGTATTTCAGAACGGCCCTGGCCCGGGCGTTCGCAGCGGGATTGGCTGGTGTCTGTGGCGTGCGACACCCGGAAACGAGCACTCCGGCGAGCAAAAGGCAGCAGATGTTTTTCATGGCCCGAGTCGTCAAACGTTTTTCTGGTTTCGCTGTCATCAGCGGAAAGATCCAAATGGTGCGGACGGAGGGAACTAAAGCCAAGAAATAAGTTTGAACAGTGGATTCGCCGGGCGCGTCTCGGCACTGTTCTTGATTTTGGTAGGGACATCGCGCTGCGATGTCCCCGCCCGCGCAGAGCGGGCGGAACGAACGCACAATACTCACACGGGGACTTGCGCCGCTGGACGCGGCGCGGACGGCGCAGAGCGCCGTCCTTGTCCAGCCCGACGGCTCACGGCGTGACCGGTACGGCGTTGATTTCAATCTGGTTGGTGCGGTCAATCACCGCCGTTCCCACCACGCGGGAATTGGACAACAACTGCTGCTGGTTGGTGGAAATCTGCTGGTGGTTTTGCGTAATGCCGCCGCCACTGCCGCCACCGCCAAAGGTTTGTGTCGCGTTGGTGGTCACACCGGGAATCGCCTCCACATTGCCACTGAACACCACGTTCTGTTTTAATGTCCGGTTCATTCCCGTTACGCGGAAGAAATAGTATTGGACCGCCTGCTGTTGCTGGTTGACGACCGATGGAACCGACTTCGTTTGGATCTGCGGCGGTGCCTCCACTGGAGCCGGCTGGCTGCGTTCCGCCGCGGCAACCTGCACGGAGCCCTGATAAACCGAGCCGTCCCGGTCCACAACGGACACGGCGTTTCCGTTTTGCAGCACCTGGAACGATTGCAACACCGGCGCGGCCTGGGCGGAAACAGCCACGTTCCGGTACTCGTTTTGCAGATTGGCGGCGGCGCCGGTTTGGACAAATAATTGCATAGCGCCGGCGGCGGGTTCTTGTTCCTTAAGTTCCCCGGCGGCCGTCGGCTCAGCCGAAGACGTGGCTGCGGCACCGAGTGTGGCGGGAGGAGGTGTCGCCGCGGCGGCCGGCGCATTGACGGCTGTTTTCGCCAGGTCTTCGCGTGTGACTTTGTCTGCCAGGGCAAATTCAACCGGCGTTTGTTTCATCAGTCCGTTAAAATCCCCATTGGCTACAAGCGCAACCCGCCCGTCCGCGAATAACACCGCGCGGCCATTTTTGTTATCCGGCGAATACGCCAGCACAGCGTTGCTCGACAAGGTCTTCAAATCCTTTCCGCCGGCGATATAAACGAACGGTTTCCCGCTGATCGAATCGGTGAGCACGGCTCGGGTGCCCAGCGTGTTGGCTAATTCGTCGAGCGACGCCGGCAGCCGGCCGTGGTTGTCTTCGGCCGCCATTTGCGCGGCCACGCCGATTTGCCTGAGATTATTCATGGCGCCGACACTTTCCGCCTTGCGTTTTGCGGTGCTCAAGCCGGGCAACAGCAAGGTTGCGCCGAGAAAGATCATGAGCGCGAATCCCAACAGAAAGACCCACTGTTGACGGAACAATTGCCAGAACGAAAACGAAACTTCTTCCGTCTCTGGTTTCGGCGCGTGGCGCGCGGCTTCGCCCTGCAACAGGCGCCGGGTCGCCGGATGCAGCTTGAGCGGGTCGCCCGCCGCGGCCCGGCGTTTCGCCACGTAAGCCCGCAGCAACTTTTCAATTTCGCGTTCCGGTTCCATTCGTTCAATCAGTTGGACGGGAAAACGCCCAGGTTTTCCCGTGAAAAAATTCCACGCGCGATTTCCTCCAGCCGGTCCAGGCACTTGCTCAGGCGCGAACTGACCGTCTTCGGATTCAAGCTCAATGTGCTGCTTAACTCGTCGTAGCTCAAGTCGCCGAAATAGCGCAATTCGATGATTTCACGGCACGGTTCGCCGACGCGGTCGAGGGCGGCGCGCACGCCGGCCATCTGTTCGGCGTTCATCGCCAGATCATCCGGCCCGGGCGCGAGGGCCGGCGGGTCGGGCGCGAGGCCGGTTTCCGGGTCTTCGGCCTGCAGCGAGACGGGGATTTGTCCCCCGCCGCGTTTGGCGGCATTCCGTTTTTCGCGGTAATCCCGCGCCTGATTGGCGGCGATGCGGAACAGCCAGGTCTGGAACCGGCTTTCGCCGTGGAACGAGCCAAGGTTTTTGATGACGGACAGAAAGGCCTCCTGGCAGATTTCCTCGGCATCTTCCCGGGTGAAATCGGGCGCCAGTTGGAAAATGAAGCGCCCCGCCGCCGCGTAATGGAGATCGAATAACTCGTCCCATGCGTCCGGTTCGCCGCGGCGGCAACGCGCCAGCAGTGCCACTTCTGCCGCGCCGGGGCTTCTCAGCGAAAGCGGGTCCGCATCCATGCGGCTTTGACTTTATTTCAGCGCCCGTCGTTTGAACAGGCTCAAATCCTCCTCGTCCTCGTAATCGAAACGAAAAATTCGAGAACCGCTAGGAGATGGCGCAAACGAGAACGACGTTTAATAAACGATCACCGAGATTTAGGGTTGTCGGTGCATTCAGATTTGACCAACGGCGAAGCGGAGGAAGATAAACAAGAACCTTGATTTGTTTCGGCCTTTTCTGCCGAAGCTTTCATTCGTGTTCATTCGTGAAATTCGTGTCAAAAATTCCGCCACCGGGGTTAAATCTTTTCGTTTTCCATTCCTCTGGCATCTCCTGTTCTGAATTTCCGCGGGAGCATTTTGCACGACATTCCGTCTGACCCGGTATGAACCGGTCGTTCGCCTGCGTGAAAATTCCGCAACCGGCGTGTATTCCACGCAGGGTCGGCGACACCGCCCACGCCGGGTTGGGACAAGACCGCGGATTTTCAGCAGGATTGCCCTGTGGCCTTCCTTATGCTAAGCGCTGGTCCATGAAGCGAAGCTCATTCGCCGGTTTTCAACCTGTCAGCACGGAGATCCCCATGAAAAAATCAATCGTCACCCTTCTTTTTTGTCTGCTGGCTTCCGCAATTTTTGCCCAGTCTATTCCCCAAAACGGCCTCGTCAGCTGGTGGCGGGCAGAAGGCAATGCCCAGGACAGTGCCGGGCGGCACGACGGTGCCTTGCCCTTCGGCATGAATTACGCCCCCGGCAAAACCGGACAGGCCTTCGACTTCGATGGCAGCCGCCGGCGCGTCAGCATTCCCGACAGCCCGGATTTCAAACTGACCCAGGCGTTGACGATCGCCGGCTGGGTTTACCCCCGGCAATATGGCGGCATCATTTTCTTTCGTGGCGATGATCGTCCGGGCCTGGACCCGTGGCAGATTGACCTGCGGACACCGGGGTTTGTCGGGTTTCAAATCACAGATTCCCAAAACCGGATCGTGCGCATCGAAGCGCCGGTTCAACTCAATGAATGGCAACACATCGCCGCGACCTTCGGCACGCAAGGCAACCTGAAACTCTTCGTCAATGGCGACCCGGTCGCGGAGACCAATACGACGCTCAGCCCGTTGGGGGAATTGGAGCCTACGCAGAATCCGGCCATCGGCATCGGTAACATTGGCGGGACGGCTTACAACGAACCGTTCCACGGAATGATTGACGAGATGGCGCTGTATTCGCGCGCGCTGAGCCCGCGCCAGATCCACGCGATTTACCAGGCTGGCAGCGCCGGCGATGCCGCTTCACCTGCCGGCGGGTTGACCTTTCGCGAAATCCGCTACAATGGCCGGCTGGCGGACGAGGAAGCGCGGTTCACTTTGGACGTTGACGCCGCGGCGACCGGCGAAAGTTCGGCGCCCTTGCTCCAGGGCGATGTGGCCATATTGCCGGTCCGGCTGCCGGACGCGCTGGAAATTGTTCGCGACGGCAATTCGTATCGGCTGGTGGCCTCGCGGCGGGGGCATTTCCAGTTCAAACTCGAAGTGGTCGCCAAAATCCAACGCGATGAACCCTGGAACGAAATTTCCTTTACGGGTCCGTCCGCGACCATTGCTTCCGTGACGGCGCAGGCCGGCGGCACGAACACGGAAGTGCAATTGCTCGACGGCACATTGCTGGAGGCCATCAGGACCAACGGCGTTTCGCGCGTGACCGGTTTTCTGGGCGCGGACCAGACCGTCGCCCTGCGCTGGCAGGGCAAGATTGCCGAGGTCGCGCGCAAGACGCTGTTGACCGTGGACTCCACCATTGGCGCGCAAATCACGCCGACGGTCATCAAATACACCAGCCGGTTTCATTACGACGTTGTCCAGGGTAACGCCGCGCAATTGACGCTCACCCTGCCAACCGCGCAGGCGCTCACGCGTCTTGAAGGCGACCAGATCCGCGACTGGCACACGGCCGCGCAAGACGATCATCAGGTGTTGACCATCGAATTCATCAAACCGGTTGAGAACGTCTATGACCTCACGCTTTACACTGAACAGGCCGTCGCTCCTGCCGACGCCTCCGTGGCGGCCTCCCTGAACCCGCCGCAACCGCTGAACGTGGACCGCGAATCCGGGTCGTTGACAGTTTCCGCCGAGGACATGCTGGTGGAAATTGACTCGCTCACCGGGTTGCGCCAGGTCAACGCGCCGGACAACGCCGTGGCCGCCTATCGTTTCAATGCCCGTCCCTTCACGCTGGCTCTCCGGCTCAAGCCGGTCGAACCGGTCATCAACGTGGCCGACCGTGTCAACGCGCGGCTCGAGGAGACGCGGCTGGTGGTGGCCCATGACCTCGCGCTCAACGTGGAAAAAGCCGGCATCTACACGCTCGAACTGACGCCGCCGTCCGGATTCGCCGTGGCCGATGTGCGCGGCGACGGCATTGAAGACTGGAAGGTGAGCGACGGCCGATTGCGGGTGAGTTTCTCCAGCCGCGTGCTGGGGCAGCACCGGCTCGACGTGCAACTGGAGCAGGCGCTAAAAACCTTTCCCGAACAAATCAGCGTCCGGCCGTTGCGCGTGACCGGTGCGGCAAAGGAAACCGCGCAGATCGGCGCGGCCTCGGCACCCGGCATCCGGCTGCGGACGGCTGAATTGAACGGGCTGCGGGAAATGCCCGCGAGCCGTCTGCCGGATCGGGGAGATGAAATTTTCGCCTATACCGCCGAACAACCGGACTGGCAACTGGCCATCGCCAGCGAAAAGCTCGCCGCGCGGGTCGTGGCGGATGTTTTCAACCTCGTGACCATCGGTGATGGGGTGGTGGGCGGCAGCGCGACGATCCGCTACAGCCTGGTGAACCAGGGCGTGCAGGAATTCAAAGTCCGGGTCCCGGCGCAATGTAAAAACGTCGAGTTCACCGGTCCCAATATCCGCCGTAAAGAGGTCTCTCGAGAGTCGAAGGTCGAGGGTCGAGAGTCCGGCACCAATGATGTGGTTTGGACGATTGGATTGCAGGACAAGGTTTGGGGCGGTTATACGCTCGTCGTCACGTACGATTATCAGTTTGACTCCGCGAAGGGCGACGCGAGCCTGCCCGTTGGCGGCATTCATACCGAGGACGTGGAGCGCGAGACCGGTTCCATTGCCGTCACCACCGCCGCCAGTCTGCGACTCAACCCGAAGATCGTGAGCGACACATTGCGGCGCGTGGATGAAACCGAATTATCCGCTGCCGACCGTTCATTCATCACCCGCGCCGTCGTGCTGGCCTGGCAATATAGCGGCAGCCAATATGACCTGGCGCTGGACGCGCGGCGCTACGCCACGGAACCGGTGCTCGAAGCCGTGGCCGACCGCACGCAAATCACCTCGGTGCTGGCCGAGAGCGGCGAAATGCTTACCCAGGCTTCCTTCATGGTGAAGAACAATGAGAAACAATTCCAACGTTTCCAACTGCCGCTGGATGCGACGCTCTGGAGTTGCTTTGTCAACGGCCAGCCGGCCAAACCGGAGCGCGACGGCGATGGGGTGCTGGTCCCGCTGCCGCGTGATGTGGACCGTGACCAGGCGTTTGCCGTGGACATCGTGTACGCCCAGACGAATGGTACGCTCGCGTCGCATTGGTCGAAAACACTTGAACTCGACGCGCCGCGCACCGACGTGCCGAACACCTATGCGGAATGGCAACTGCTCCTGCCGTCGTCATTCCGGCTTTCCCATTTCGGCGGCAACATGAGCATCGCCCAGGGCACCACCTACGGATTGCTCGACGCCTGGGAGAAATTCCTCGCGTTCTATGTCCAGGTTTTGCGCGAAGCGGGCGGCGCGATCCTCTTCATCGGGTTCCTTGCCGTCCTGGTCATCGCGCTCGTGATTTCTGCGGTCCGGCGCGGCTGGAATGGTGTCATTACCCTGTTGGCTGTCGTGGCCATCCTGGCCGTGCTGGCCGCCATGCTGTTGCCCAGTCTGGCCGCCGCCAAACGCAAGGCGCAAAGGATTAATTCGGTAAGCAACCTGAAACAAATCGGGGTGGCCGCGCAGCTTTTTGCCGGCGACAACGGCACTCGCCTGCCGATGTCGTTTGCGGAGATGACCAACGAACTGGACACCGACCGGGTCACCTACGATGTCGAAACCGGACAACGTTTTACCTATCTGGGCGCCGGCATGTCGTTGGACAACCTCAAACCCGATTCCGTGCTCGCTTACAGTCCGATTTTCGACGGCCATTGCGAAGTGCTCTTCGCCGACGGCAGCGTACAACAGCTGACGGCTGGAGATTTCGCGCAATTATCCCAACGCGGTCTGGTGCAGACGGCCACGCCGCAGGAAATGGCCGCGGAACAGCAGCGGCAGGCGATCACCCGCGGCCAGTTCGTCAGTCAACCGGCCGCCGCGACACCCGCGCTGTCGGGAGGGGCGACGACCATTGTGGGCTACAGCGGCGGCGCCGGAGGTGGTGGCGCACCGACGGCACTGGCGTTAGAGCCAAACAGTGTTTCCGCCGCCACTCCGCCACCCGTGGCGACCGTTGCCGGCCTCCGTTCGCTCCGCATCGAGCTGCCACAGACCGGCCAGCCGTTCCTGTTCACGAAAGTGCTCAATGTTCGCGGCGAACCCCTTTCCATCCGGGCTCGCGTCATGTCGCTGCACACTTTCCAGGCCATTCAAATGGTGTGGCAGACGGCGGCCTTTTTGATCGGTCTGATTGTGTGGTGGGCCCAATGGCGCCGGGTGAATCGCAGCTCGTTCATCCTCACTGTGGCACTCATGTTGATCCTCGGCTCGATGTGCAGCCTGCTGGTCCAATGGCGCGCCTTGCATGACGCGCTCATCGTCGGCTTCCCGGTGGTGACTCTGGCGATTATGGCCTGGCTTGTTTGGCGTTACTGGCCGCGCAGTCACAAATCAGAACCGCCGGAGCCGCCACCTGCCGGACCGCCGACCCCGGCTGCCAGCCTGCCGCCGGTAATGGCGGCCATCATCCTGCTGCTCGCGCTTGGTTGGAACAACGCGGCCGCTGCCAATTCCGAAATCGGCAATCGGCAATCGGCAATCGGCAATGCCAGCATCGTTTCGGCCAGTTATTCCGGTGCGGTGAATGACCGCGTGGCGCTGGTGAATGCCACGCTGCAATTCGCTTCGGCCACCCCGGGCCGGGCCGTTCCGCTCTTCGGTGGCGACGTGGCGGTGCAGCAATTTACAGTCAAAGGCGGCAGCGCCGAACTCATCCGCAATGGCGACGGCGTGGCGGCACAGATCAACAGCCGCGGCACCGTGACATTGCAGATCAAACTGCTGGTCAAGATTGCCGGTGACGTGACCAAGCGCCGGCTCGCGTTTGGCATTCCACCCGCGTTGTCCAGTCAGGTCGCGCTGGCGCTGGATGAATCCGGGGCGGACGTGGATTTTCCCACGGCGATTTCGTTCCAGCGCATTCTGGACAAGGACCGGACCCGCGTGGAAGCCGTGGTTGGCTCCGGCGACCGCATTGAACTGGTCTGGACGCCGCGGGTGAAGCGGGCGGCGGAAGTGGCCGCCACGGTGTTTTGCCGGAACCAATCCCTCGTCACCTTCGGCGGCGGCGTGGTGAACGTGCGGGCGACACTGGATTACCAGATTACGCAGGGCGAATTGCGCCAGGCGCGGATACAACTGGCCGCGGGTCAACGCCTCTTGCGAGTTGAGGGAAAGGAAATCCGGACCTGGGAGACCAGAAATGAAAATGGTGCACAAGTATTGGTCGTGGATTTGCTCAAAAGCGTCCCATCGTCATGGAAACTGACGGTCGAAACCGAAAAAACCCTTGCGGCACTGCCAGTCAGCGAGGCGGTTGCCGTGCCACACGCGCTCGACGTGAAACGTGAAACGGGACTGGTGGCTTTGCAGGGAACCGAGGAGTTGGGGTTGTCGGTCGAATCCGTATCCGGTCTGGAGCGGGTGGACGCGGAGGAATTCACGCAGGCAGGCGCCGACAAAACCGGCCGGCTATTCAGCGTGTTCCAGTTTGCCACCCCGGAATTTGCTCTGCGCGTGCGGGCAGAAACCGTCCAACCGGAGATTGAAGCCGTGGTGCGGAATTATTTCCGCGTGGGCGCCGAGCAGGTGGCGCTTTCGGCCACGATTGACTACACCATCAAGCGGACCGGCTTGTTCTCATTGCGGGTGGCCCTCCCCGACGGGTACCGGGTGGAACGCGTCGTGGGCAACAATCTCCTGCAACAGGTCGAACACGATGACGGCTTGTCGCGCCAAAGCGGGGCGGCGGCGGGCAGTTCGCGCTTTCTGGAGGTGACCTTAAAGGACCGCACGAGCGGCGCCTATACCCTGGGCATCGAATTGACGCGGAGCTTCAAGGAACTGCCCTCTTCATTGGCCATTGCCGGCGTGCATCCGTTCGACACGGCGAAGCTCACCGGTTTTGTCGCGGTTTCCGCCGAGCCGGGAGTAGCGGTAAAAACGGAATCGTTCGACGGTTTGACGGAAATTCCAGCCGTGTCCCTGCCGGATTACGCGACGGTTGCGGGCCCGGGCAATGTGCTGGCTTACAAATTCATCTCGGCGGAGCCGAAATCCGTGCCGGAATGGCAATTGAGCGTGGCCACTGAAGCCGTTGCCGCCTGGGTGCGCGCGGAGGTGGTCAACACGTTGAATTTCACCGAGACGCTCGTCAGCGGCCGCGCGCTGGTGCGTTATGACATTGCCAACGCGCCGGTGAAGGAACTGCGCATCCGGGTACCCGACACGTTCAAGAACCTTGAAATCACCGGTCCCAACGTCCGAAGTCGCGAGCAGGACGGAAATCTCTGGCGCGCGGAATTGCAGAGTCCGGTGCAGGGTTTCTACACGCTCACGGTGACGTGGGACCAGTCGCGCCCAGCCAAAACCAACGCGATGGAAATCACCGGAGTGTCGGCGGAAGGTGTGGAACGCGAAACCGGCCTGCTGGCCGTCTCGGCCAAAGCGCCATTGCAGGTGAGCGAATTGAATGCGGCGAATTTGCAGCGCGTGGACACGGGCGATTTTCCCGATTGGGCCGGCAAACCCGACATGGCGACGGCGCTCGTGTATCATTATGTGCGACCGGGTTACCAATTGACACTTGACGTGCGGCGGTTTGAGGAGGCGGAGGTGCTGCAGGCGCTCGTGGACAGCGCGCAATTTACCAGCGTCATGGCTGATGACGGCCAGATGATGACTGAAATGTCGCTGTCCGTGCGCAACAACGGGCGGCAGTTTTTGGAGATCGAATTGCCGCCCGGTGCGACGAACTGGTCGGCGTTCGTCGCCGGCCAGCCGGTGCAACCGAGTTTGCGTGAAGGCAAATTACTGCTGCCGATCCAGCAATCCGGTGTGGATGACGGCGCGATGTCGGTGGAGTTGACCTACGTTAGTACAAACACGTTTCCGCGTACCCGCGGCGCGGTCAGGTTCGTTTCCCCGAAATTCGACGTGCCGTTGAAGAATGCGCGTTGGGAGATTTATCTGCCGCCGGATTACGACTACCAGGATTTTGGCGGCACGATGACGCGCGAGACCGCCGCCCCGGCAGCGTCCTCGGAGAGCTTTTCCCTTCTCGACTATTCGCGCATGGAACAGGCCAGCCGGCAGCAGGCGGAGGTGGAAACCCGGCGGGATGTGAACGAAGCGCAACGTCAACTGGCCAGCGGCAACGTGCGCGAAGCCAGCGTCAGTTTCTACCGGGCCAAGGTGAAGTCCGCCAAAGGAACTGAGACCGGTGACGATGTGAAGCAATTGGAAAAGGATTTGCAGAATGCCCAGGCCAGCAACCTCATCAACGCGCAAAGTGAGTTCAGTTGGCGCAACAACGGACAAATCAATGCCGGCGAAAATGTTCCGGCGCCAGGCCAGAATCCAACTCAGTCGTACGACAATAGGGCGGCGGAGCAGCAATCGGCGAAATTACAGCAGGCCCAGGAAATTGGGGCGACCCAGGTGCAACCCTTGCGCGTGAACCTGCCGATCCGTGGCGCCTGTTACGCCTTCACCCAGGTTTTGCAGACGGAACCCGGCAAACCGATGACCATTCATATGCAGGCGGCCAACACCAAAGCGGTCAACTGGCCGAAGCGGATGCTGGTGGCGGTGGGCGTATTTCTCATCATTTGGGTTCTGGTGGCCATCGCCTCTCGTGTCAATCTGCGGTCCCCCGAGGAAATGAGCCGGAGCGCGGGCATTGCCTGATCGCGGGATTGGTGACCTTCAGCTGCCTTCGTGCAACAGACGGTTGGCCCTGCGCGAATTTGAAAAAAAGGCTGCCGTCCGGGACGGCAGCCTTTGCGTTAATGAATCATTTACCGGCGGTAGCCGTCGTGGTCATATCCGTTGTGTCTGTCACGATCATGTCCGCCGTACCGGTTGTATCCATACGCGACCTGAGCCGGACGATAGTGCCAGGCGCCAGGTACCCAGACCCGGCCGGTCGGGTAAGACGACCAATAGCCCGGTGCCCAGACGTAACCGACGCCTGGACAGGGCAGGGTGGTTTGCACCACGGTTACCGGTGCCGGAGCGACAGGCGCCGCGTAAATCACCGGCGGCGAGACGACGACCGGCAGCGGGAACCCGATGGAGACGCCGAAGCGGACTCCGGCGTCGGCCGACATGGCGGTCGCGCCGATCAGCGCGGCCAGCAGGAGCATTTTGGTTTTCATAGTATGTTTTCTTTCCCGGGCGTTATTGCCCTTACCAACCCAGACGACCAAGTAACCATTTAGTTACACCGGCTGAACACGTGGATTCTGCCTTGAATCAAGGACTTGCAACAAACCCGTAACCGGCCGCGAAGAACCGCATTTGGCGTTTCAAGTCACCGCGCAAAATGTGCGCATCTTGAACCGGAGACGGGTTGACATGCCTTACCCCGGTGTTAGCGTGGCGGGCATCACCTGATGATCCCTGAAAAAATGAGTATGACCTCGCCATTACCAGCCGCTACGGCCGTGGTAAAGCGGCACATTCGCACAGGTCTCGACGCCCGCCGGTCGCGGGTTTTGCCATACCTCGTTATGGGATGTGCACTGTTTACTGCCAGTGTCGTTTGTGCCGAACAACCGCTCGATTTCATGAAAAACCAGATCGCGTATCTGGCTCCTGAACTTCAAGGTGACCAGCCGCAGAAACCGGTCATGGGCTGCGAATTGTCTGATTTCGGGTCCTGGTACGACATCGCCTATGACGGCGGCATCAATCGGTTCATGCTCGGTTCGGTGCGGCAAGGGGTGGGTCCGAACAACGAGTTTTTTAACACGGCGCGCGACGTGGGCGTGCTCTCTCTGTTCTTTCAAACCGCGGCGGGCGAAAGAATCTTCGCAGACGGGGAGACCGTGGTCACCTGGTATCCGTATGGCTGGCGGACTCTCACGCGGCACGGAAGCTTCGAAATCGAATCAGCGACTTTCTTTACTTCCTTCAACACGGTTGCGATCTATGCCAAAGTCACCAACACGGGAGGCCAGCCGGCCTCCATCGCGCCCGGGTTGCTCGTGACGGCGCGCTCGGACTATGACGGGCGGACGGACGGCCGAATTACTGGTTCCCTGTCAAAGGATGGACATCAGCTCTGGTTTCGGAACACCCGGGTTGGCTCGAAAACCACCTCCGCGCTCTATACTGACACCCTGGCCATCGGCTCGACGTTGGCGCCGGTGCACGCGGCGTTTGCGCCCCGGGATCTGGCGCGGGCCAGGCCGGAGGAACTGAAATCGGCGTTGGCCAGCGGTCTCACTTCGTCGCTCGACGCTCCTGCCGGAACAGCGGTGCTCACGGCCAGGACCGTGCGGTTGAAACCCGGGGCATCGTTGGAATGTGTTTTTATCGTCGCCGCGGCGGCCGACCGTGAAACAGCCGGTGCCCAGTGTGGAACCGCCACCAAAGCTTTCACCAAATCGCCCCGCTTGTCGCTGACTCAGGTGGGAAACGACTGGAACGGATATTTCCGGGGCCTGCCCAAGCTGGATGAGCCAACGGACGCCTATACCAAACTCTACTATTCAGCGGCCACCGCACTGCGCAAGAACCGCTATCTGCGGGAGTGCGACGGGCAATTGTACAGCGCCTCGCTGCCGGCGCGCGGCGGATTCAACTACTACTTCCAAAGCGACTCCTGCTGGAACCTCCTGGGTTATCTGGACATGAAACCGCAATGGGCGGAAGGCAATGCCGTGCCGATTCTGGTCCCGCCTTGCGAAATCATGGACCCGCATTTCTTCTGGTCCATGTGGGAACTCTATTCCCGCCTGCCAGGAAAGACAGAGCGCCTGGACTTCGCCGCCAAAGTTTATCCGTTGTTGACGAACGCTTATTGGGATTGGACGAACAAGGTGGATATTGACGGCGACCTGTTGACCGCCACGCCAAACAATTGGGACGATAATCCGCGCTACGATCTGATCTTTAAGGAAATCAAATACGTTCCCGGCTGGAACAGTTGGTGGAATGACCTGACCCGCTGCTGTCGCGAAAACAAGCTCGACGATCCCGCTCCCAGTTCCCAATTGGGTTATGGCGCAGTGGTGTTGCACCGGCTGGCCTTGACCCTGGGCAAGGAAACGGAGGCCGCGGATTGGGCGCATCAGATTCAACGCCATGAGCAGGCGATTGACTCGCTATGGGACGAACAGAAGGGATACTGGATCGTCACCTACCGGGGAACGCAGCAGGACGATGTCCTGACCAGCTCGATTATCTACCCGATTTTTTGCGATCTTTGCCGCGACCCGGCGAAGATTAAACGGGTGATTGAAGAGCACATACTGAATCCCAAAGAATTCAACGGTCCATTTCCCATTCCGACGGTCGCCTATGATGACCCCCGTTATTACCATCAAAAACCGCCGTTCCAGAACGAAGCCGGCGGGCTTTGGCGCGGCAATATCTGGATGCCCGAGACCTGGATCATCGTCAAAGGTTTGTTCAAGTACGGTTATGAAGACGAGGCCAAAAGTATGGTCGCGCGCCTGCTCAACATGATGGCCAACCAGTCTGTGTCCGTCGGCCAGTACCAGCAATTCGCCCATAGCCCTGCCGAGTGGTACGACTCCCGCACCGGCTTGGGGCAGAACAACCGGGCGTTTTCCTGGTCTTCCGCCGTCGCGATGGATTATCTGCTTGGCAATTATCAGAACGAACGGGTCCTTGGCTCCAATCCCGACCGTGACCGGGCCATTGCCGGCCATGTCCGGGAAATATTTGACTTCGACAACGGTGACAGCCTCTTCAAAGTCGAGACCACCAAAACGGTCTTCCCATTCCTGACCATGAAAACCACGGACGGTTTGCCGATCGAGCAAAGCCGGCGGGTCATCTTCAGTTTCTCCGATCCTGGCGGCAATTTTGCCGGGTCAGCCATTCCTTTCAGATTCGAAGAACGAAAATGGAAGGTGGAAGTGGCCGCCACGGGCCGGGCCGTTCCAAAAGATCCGGAAGGATGGTATCGAGTAACATTGGGCACCGAACTGGTATTGGTCCCCTGTGATTAAACTGCCCGCTGCGTGGTTTCATCTGGCGGCACGCCTTGGTGCGCTGGAATGAAATGAAGGCGGACGAGCCGCAGAAAATCTTTGGTGATTATCATTCTATTTGCCTGAGGCTTTCGCCAGAACACGAGTAACTAACGATGTCATGTAATACCGAGGTGTTTGTTCTTGGTTGAAACACTTTCTCCGTTTTTCAAATCATCAATCGTATATCCGAGCGGAAACCGGAGCCAATACCCTTGTGCTGGAGTCCGATTCAGACGATTCTCGGGTTGTCAGGCCGCGTGCGCCATAAGCTATATGCCAACGCCCAAAGAACTCGTTCAACAGGCGATGTCCCAATCGCATCCGGGCGCCATCCCGGTAATGTGCCAGATGGCCAACGGCCACACGATCATCAACACCCGAGTTCACCCGATTGATTATTTCACCAGCAACGAGGTCTGGGCCGACTGCCTGTTGAAAATGCGGGAGCTGTATGATTTCGACGGCATCCTTTGCCACAAGCCCGGACGCGTCCACGGCCTGATGGACCTCGTGGAGCGGACCGACTACGACGCGGAGATACCGACCTTGTATCTGAAAGACGGTTCGCGCATTGAATGCACCCGGGACGACGACGCTTATTATAAAAAACCCGCCGGCTTTGCTTATCCGACGCTCGACACCATTGACTTCGAGCATCCGCTGGACTGGGCGCCGGAATCGTTCCGCGCCTTTCAGGCCAGCAAAGCCACGTTCGATTACTGCACGCCGGACGAAATTCCGGAGCATGTTTTCGGCACGCTGGACCGGGTCATTGCCCAGGCGGGTGCGACCTACTCGGTCCATGGCGAGGTGCGGGCGCCGCTCGATCACTTTCTGAATCTGCTCGGCATGGAAGACGGCCTGATGGCCATGCTGGACAACCCGGAAGGGACCAAGCGGCTGCTGGAAAAGACGACGCAATGGTCGGTGGCTTTGGCCGTAGCCCAGGTGCGTCGTGGCGCCCATGCCATCAAGATCAGCAGTCCCTTCGCCGGCATGGGCTTTTTGGCCCCGGCCATGTATGAGGAATTCATCATTCCTTTCGAGCGGCGCATCGCTGAGGCCGTCAAGGCGGAAGGCGCTTATGTTTATACCCATACCTGTGGCGCCATCGGGGACCGGCTCGATTTAATGGTGGAGTCTCAGGTGTCCGGCATCGAATGCCTGGACCCACCGCCGCTGGGGAACGTGAATTTGGAAGATGCTGTGAAGCAATTGAACGGCAAAATATTCATCAAAGGGAATGTGGATCCGGTGAATACCCTGTTGCGCGGAAACGCCGACAAAGTTCGGCGCGATGTCTCCGGGATTCTCGAAACAGCGGGGCACGACATGCAAGGCTTCATCCTGTCGTCGGCCTGCTCTGTCGCACCGCCGGTCAACCCCGAGAACTTGAAATTGATGGTTGAGCTGTGCCGCCGTTTCAAGCCGTGACCGCCAACGCCATCCTACTTCGACCAACATGAAGATCATTGCCCGAGCGCCGGCGCGAGTGGACCCCGCCGGAGGCGGCACGGATGCGCCGCCGTATTGCATTGATTACGGCGGAGCCGTGGTCAATTTCAGCATCGCCCGCCATTCCTACGTCAGTTTCGAATGGCTGCCCAGGGGCAGCGGCGTCATCCTTTACTCTCACGATCAGAAACAAGGCGTCCGGGCCGTTTCGATCAAAGACTTGAAATACGACGGCCGGGTGGACCTGTTGAAGGCCTTCGTCAAACGCCTTTTCTCCGAAGACGACGCCTTCCTGCTGGTCACCCAATCCGACATTCCGCAAGGCACGGGGCTGGGTGGCAGCGGAACCCTGGGCGTAACTCTGCTTGGCGCCATTGCTCGCGCGCAAGCGAAGCAAATGACCAAGAGCGAGATCGCGCTGCTGGCCAATGAAATTGAGCGGGCCGATCTCGGCAATAGCGGAGGCAGCCAGGATTCTTATGGCGCCGCCCTGGGCGGGATCAAACTGATTACGTATCGGAAAGGCGGCGGCAGTTCTTGTGAACTCATCAAGGTGCCGGACAGCATCCGGGGCCAATGGGAACGTGACTCGCTCCTGATCTACACCGGCGAGGTCCATCTCTCCGGTTCCATCCACGTGGACATTCGAAAATCCTACGAGCAGAAGGATTCTCCGACCGTCCGGGCAATGGACAACCTGAAAGCCGCTGCTCGAGACATGGCCCGCGCCCTGGAGGCCGGCGACATCAATGCCTATGTGGATTCCCTGAATCGTTCGCGCCTCAACCATTACGCGTTGCATCCGAGTTGCGACAGCGAAACGCTGCGAAAGTTCTTCCGCGAGTTATCGCCCTGCATCCGCGGAGGCAAGGCCTGTGGCGCGGGCGGGGGCGGTTTCATTCTGGTGCATACGAAATCGGATTGCCGCCGGGAATGCATCCGCATCGCAGAATCCCTCGGCGGCATGGTTTGGAATTGTCAACTGGACGACCTGGGCCTGATGACGTGGGAAGAACCGCCGTCTTCGCCGGAAAAGATTGAAGCCATTCGGCGGAGAATTTAGCCCGCCCGTCTTTTGCGAGGTTGAGCTGCAACAGGACAGAAGGCTTGATCAAGGATTAGTAAGACGAGACGCCATTGCGTTGATTTGAAGTGAGGGATTGTTCCGCGAAAGCGTTGGAGAATTGACCGAGGCGAATTTTAAGGTCATTGATATGAATCGCCGAGCAGCCGACACTCTGCCGGTCAGCGATGAATTCAGCCACAGCTTCAGCCAGGCAGGGAAGAAAAGAATCAAGCTGAGTGCCTGCTTCTTTACGGTGAAGAAGCTACTTCCAGCTCCTGCAGTTTGGGTCCAACCACGTCTCCCAGGTGATTGCCTGCCGAATACAGCGCCACGCCGAAACCCAACAGCACGATCACCAGAACGATGGACGCCCAGAAATGCCGTGCTTCAAATTTCTTCAGCGAACGCGCAAACGACACCAGTCCGAACAGCGCTGCCACCACAATCACCGCGTCCACGCTGGCCCGTTGCCAATAGCTCCCGCCCAGATGCAGCCACATCCCGAATTCATCGAAGGTCAGGCCCATCGCCACGCCATACACCAGCGCCGTGACTTCTGCCGCCCGGCCCGTCGGCCGCCGGAACACGCTGTAACCGCACACGGCTGACATCAGAAAAATGCCATAATTCAAATGATGAACGTGCGTTCCGCGCACGAAGAAATAGAGATTGGGCATTTCCCTGGCCATGATCAGGAATACAAACACCCGCGCCAGGACGAACGTCACGATGAAACCAAACAGGGCGCGGCGCGCCAGTCGGTGCGCCGTCTCCCGACGATTGACATGTTCAGCCGTCAGCAAGGGTTTTGGTTGAAATCGAAACCGTGCGCCATCAATGCCGGCGCGGGAAATGTTCCGCCAGCAGTTCGCCGGCCTTTTGCACGCCGTGAATAATGCCCGGCGTGAATTCGGATTTGCGAAAATAACCGCTCATGGCGTCCACCAGCTTCCGCCAGAATTCGTCGCCGCATTTCGCATGAACGGCTTCATCGCCGATCACGGCGAATTTGTGCGAGCGCGGCGCCACAAAAATCAGCACGCCATTCCGTTCCGGGGTCTTTTCCATGCCCAGGCGCATAAATTCCACCTGCGCGGCGGCCACCGGGTAGTCAATGTGCTTGTGGCTAATGGTCACGCGGATTCGACCGGAGGTCTTGTGTTCGGTGTCCCGAATCGCCGCGACAATGCTGTCGTGTTGCAGGTGTTTGGCAAAGGTTCGCGGATGCATAAGTTACCAACTCCCTCCCGCGCCGCCGCCGCCGAAACTGCCGCCGCCGCCCGAAAATCCACCCCCGCCGCCAAAGCCGCCACCCCCGCCCCCGCCAAAACCGCCGCCGCCGGACCAGCCGCCTCCCGACCAACCGCCCCCGGAATAAAAAATGCCGCCATAGCCAAAGAGGGTGGTGCGAATCCATACGAACAGAATCGCCACCAAAATGAAGATGATGAACGAAATGATTTCAGCCCAGTCATTGTGAGCGTATGTCGTCTGCCGTTCCGCCACCGTCGTTCCGTTTCCCCGGTACTCGCCCTTGACCGCCGCGAGAATCGCCTGCACCCCTACCGTCAGCCCGCCATCAAAATCGCCGGCCCGGAAACGCGGCGTGATTTCTTCGTCAATGATGCGTTTGCAGAGCGCGTCGGGCAGGACGCCTTCCAGTCCGTAGCCGACTTCCAGAAACATTTTGTGGTCCTGGACAAACACGAAGAGCACCGCCCCGTTGTTTTTGCCCTTTTGCCCCACCTGCCACGACCGGGCCACGCGCACGGTGTAATCGTCAATGGACGAGTCTGACTGCATCTTTGGGAAGACGGCCACCACGATCTGGTCGGAACTTTGGCGCTCGAAATTTTCGAGCGTCTGGTTCAACTGCGCCGCCGTGCCGGCGGAGGCGACTCCGGCGTAGTCGTTGAAATAGGCGGCCGGCGGCGGCGGAATGACTTCATCCGCGAGCAGGCGGCAACCGAAAGAGAAAAACAGGATGACGCAGAGGCGTCGCACGGTTCAAGGGTTGGTTGTCGCCGGGGCCGTTTGATTGAAGTTAAACTGGACCTTGGGCGGTGTTTCGGCTCCCGGCGTGGCGCTGAAATAGGGCTTGTATGGGAAGCCCAAAGCCGAGGCGAAAAATACCGCCGGAAATGATTTGATGGCGGTGTCATAAGCCTGGACCGCGGTGTTGAAATCCCGGCGCTCGACGCTGATGCGGTTCTCCGTGCCCTCCAGTTGCGCCTGCAATTCCTGGAAATTCTCCGTTGCCTTCAAATCCGGATACCGCTCCACCACCACCAGCAAGCGGGACAAAGCCGAAGAAAGCTGGCCCTGGGCCTGGTCGTAGGCCGCCAGTTTGGCCGGATCGCTCGGCGCGGTATTGGGGTCAAGCTTCACCTGTCCCACGGATGCGCGCGCCGCGGTGACTTCCGTGAGCGTGGACTTCTCGAAATTGGCGGCGCCGGAAACCGTCGCGACCAGATTGGGTATGAGGTCGGCACGGCGTTGATAGACGTTTTGCACCTGTGCCCATTGGCTGTCCACCGCCTGCGACAGTTTGACGAGGTGATTGTAACTCATGCCCGCCACCGCCACCGCCAGCACCAGCAGGAGGCCGAGCACCACCAAAGCAAAGATAACTACGGCAAGTTTCTTCATAATGATGTTGGAGTTTAATCTCCTTATCCCGGCCAACAATTACAAAATTCACCTTTGTCTGGAATCGGTGGCGGCGACTCAATTTGATTTTTCAGTTGCGCCGTCCGGGCCGGCTCCCTGATTTCCCTGTCCCATGAAATGGAATCGGATTAACCTGTATTCCCTGGTTGCGACCAGACGGAAGCCGGACTTTTGAATCTCCCTGGAAATCTGGGGTATGTGGCCGACGCCCCACGGCACGATCAGATGGTCCGAACGCGGCAGCCAGGTCTGGATTTGCCCCAAGAGATGCCGGTTACGGTTCTGCAGCAGATCCCTCGTGAGTTGGTCCAGAAAATCCGGCGGTGGCGAATATTCCAGCATCGCCTGCACCGTTGTGGCATTCAGTCCTCGGGAGTGAAAGAGCATGACCAGATTCAAAAAATCAATGGTATTCGTTGAGAACTGGTCCACGTCCACATCCGCCATGACCATCTCGCCGTGGGTGGGCTCAAACTCCTTCTCCTGCTCCGAGAGATGAAGCGCATGCGCCATCCGCGCATAATTCACTTCGTTGGTGAGCAGGTGTTTCTGGTCAGTCACGCCTTCCATTAAAATGACCGAGTTGGTGGGAAACGTCTGCGAAACCTTCCGGTAAAAGCGCGCATCGGCGACGTGCGCCATCGGAAACAGCTCAATCGTCTTGCCGTCGTTGCGTGCGTATTTTCTCACCTGCACCGAGAACCCGTTCGGGCGCAGGACCATGAAGCCGTCGCTGAAATGATTCACGGCGAGGGCGGCGCAAAGAAAAATATAAACCATGACCGCCGGCAGCAACACGAAGACGTTCACCAGCAAGAACACAGACAGGTTCCGCCAACTGAAGCGCCGGGCACCCAGCTCGTGCACGGGCACCAGCAGCCAGTGAAACTTGAACCCGCCCTGGGACCGGTAGAGAATCACCAGACCGACGATGACCTGACAGCATGACGTGACCCAATCAATCTCCAGGACCCCGTTATACCAATAAATCAAAACGGGAAACACGACGAACAAAGCCGCTGCATAGAAAAGTGTGACCGGCAGAAACAGGCGTTTGGGCACCATGGGAGTAAGGCCCATCAAAACGTAAACCAGTGCCGTCGTAAGAAACGAGAACAGGAATAAAACCCCGCTGATAGCGGTGAGCAGGTGCAGTTGAAAAAGGAGGACCAATGAATCATCAATGACGGAGACAACACCGCTGACCAGAAAGAGTGCGAGACAGAGGCTGAGGAAGATGGCGAACAGAGACCGGGCGGACCCGGATTTGGAATTTAATGGCGGCGGCAACGCCGGGGGCACACTGCCAGGAGGGAGATGATCGTTGGAAGATGGAATCATTGGGTCAGACAGTTACACAATTCTCCTCCCTTGTCGCGCCGAAATCAGATGGAGGCGGACTCGTTCCTCGTCTCTCGATTGCCGTTCCGACCCTCAACTGGTCTTTAAATCGTAAATCGTGAATTGTGTGGCCGTCCACGGTTTTACTGCGCCGAAGTCCACGTGTCGTCCGGGTTGTAGGTCGTCATGGCCGCGGCGATTTTCACGGTCTTGGGTCCGAGATTCTTCTGATAAACCTTGCCTTGTTGATTGACGATGAAGGTCATCACGCCCGTGTTGCCCCACTGGGCGGGCCAGGCGACGAGGGCGAACCCAGCAATCATGCGGCCGTTGATGAGGTAATTATACTTGCCGCCCGGCGCGTATTTGCCCTGGCGCGTCAGGATTTTGAAATAGTAACCGTGATACGGCGCCTGCGCGTCGTTCAGCATTTTGGCGGCGCGATGATAACCTTCCACGCGGGCCTCCGCGACGAGCGGTCCCAAGGGACTCAGCTCCTCGTCCGGTTTCGCCGGCCAGAAAAGGCCGTCGTGGGTGCCCGGTGTGCTGCGCAGGTACTGCGCGTAAGCGAGCACGCCGTCCCCCATCCGATCCTGGCTGGCATATTCGCGCTGCGCCTCCACATACGCGTTACAGACACCGATCACACCCATTTCGTCCCGGCCAATGCGGCGGGCGAGAATCTCATCCCGGCCCGCGGCGGTGTCGAAAAACCATTGCCCGTTCTCTTGCACCAGCGGAATGGGAAAGGGCCAGCCATTCGTGCCAATTTCCATCGTGATGTTGGAATCTGAATTGGTGATTAACTGCGTCTTTTCCGTCAGGTGTTGCACAAACAGCTTGAATCCTTCGGTGGCCTGCACCACGTCAGGCGAAACCAATTCACGTCCGGCCGGCCCAAAGATTGCCCCCAGGGTATTGGTGTCATCGTTTTGGGCCGCCGTCACCAGCGCATGGACGGCGTCTTGCGGCGAAGCGAAGGTCTGTTCCTCGGCTCCCCGTGCGCACAGCGGCAGCGTCAGCACCAGGAAAACCAGGCCGGAACCGGCTGCGAACGACGTCATCCGGCGCAACCATGGCAGACGGCCGGGTTTCATCAGTGGCAATGTTTGCGTGGGAATCATTCGATTGAAAGGTTCAATGCTTTTGCTGGGAGTGCGAATTATTGCCGCCACCGCCGCCGGACGGCATGGCCGGCCGTTGGGCTGGCGCCGGATGCGTGGGCGGCGCTGAATGAGTGACGGTTTGCAGACTTTGACGGCCCCGGTTGCTGTAGGCGCGGGTGTCGTTCGCACTGCGGGCACCAATAAACGCGCCGTTCGATTCCGGTTGCACCGGATGGTTGATCTGCACCGGTGCGGAATGCGGCACTACTGCCGGTGTGCCCGGCCGGGCCGTCGGGGCCGGTGTCCGCCGCGGCATCACTGAATCAGATGGCGACCGGCCGACGGCGGCAACCACGGGTTGATTATTGGGAGCGGCCCAGCCCCGGTCGCCGCGATACGCCCCGCCTGCGCCTGGATGATGGTCGGGTCGCCACACCGTCGTGTGACCCGTGTTCCGCTGGCGCGGAGGCTCATGCCACCAATTGGGCGGACGCGGATGGTCGCGATTCCAGACAATGATATGGTGATTGCCCCAATCAAAATCACAATTCAGCCACGCGCCAATCGTAAAGCCGACGCCGAAAGAGATGGGGGCCGATTGATAATAAACCACGGCCGGCTGATAGACCGGCACATAAATCACCTGCGGGTCAACCGGCACAATTTGAATGTAGCCGCCGTCATCAATCACCTGTTGCTGCGGCGTGGATTGCAGGTTGCTGAGATTGTAAGCCGACGTGCGCAGCCGTTGGATGGAATCCATCACGTCCTGCGGTTGGTTCAGGAAAGCCTGTCCCAATTTGGTCGTCCAATTCAGGTTGTCGTCCAACCATTTCAAAACCTCGGGGTATCGGGCGAGCGCCTGGACACTGGCGTCCCACGGCTGCTGGTCAATCGCGCCGGGGTCGCCGCCGCCGCTGATATACCGGTCGGCCAGCACGATTTGCGTGGGAAACGTGGACGCCGGCAGGATTTGGGCAACCAACGGGTCGGGATAAAGTGCAATCGGCCCCAGCAACTGATCCAACTGGTCATAGGCCAGCGGTTGGTAGGCGGGCGTCGGGGGCGGAACGGCTGTTTGAGCCCGGAGGGACAGGGCCGTGCCGGCGAACACACACAGTAGAAACACGATGTTAAACAATGCCTTCATCCGGTTGCGGGTAAAATTTGACCATCACCATAATCAACAGACGCATTGGCCGCCAGAAAGATTACATCACAAAATCGAACCACCCTGCGTGCCATAGCCTCGACGCAAACGGATCAACTCTCAACACTCAACTGGTTTTCGCCATTGGCCTTAAAGACCCCTGACACACCGGAAACCAATGAAGTTGTCGGCGTCGCCCGGGCCGAATCCGCCTTCGCGTGCGGCGCAACGCTCGAGGGTGACGTTGAAGGGCCAACCGCCTCCGCGCAACACACGCTCGGCCCCGGATGCCGGTCCACGGGGATCATTGCCGCCCGAATAAGGGCTGCCGGTCGGATACGGCGTCCCCGCATACCAATCCCAACACCACTCCATGACATTTCCGGCCATGTCATATAATCCATACCCGTTCGCCGCAAAGGACCCCACCGGACTCGTGCCGGGTGAGGTCGCGGGATAGTTCCCTATCGGATTGTATCCGCTCGGCCCCAAATCGTAGCTGAGGCTGGAGCTGCTGTCGTAGTTGGCCTGGGTTTCGGATATCGTGTTGCCCCAGGGAAACCGTTGCCCGCTCAATCCACCCCGCGCGGCCTTCTCCCACTCCGCCTCCGTCGGCAACCGATACCCATTCGCCGTCCAATTGGCATACACGATTGTACTATAGCCCCCATTGGTATAAACCTGCGTCAGGCCCGCGTCCGTGTAATACACCGGCGTCAACCCTGCCTGCTGCGACCGCGCATTGATCCACTTCACCGCGTCCGACCAGGTCTGCGTCTGCTCCGGCTGATTCGCCGCCTTGCCCGCGCCGGGAAAGTCAAAGCTATAGCCGTGATTCGTGGCATAGGCAGAGACGGTCGCCCATTGATTGGAGGTCACCAGGTTCGTGTCCATGTAAAATGCCGACACATAAACGTTCGTGGGGTTGGCGTCAGTGATGTCGGGGTCATTGGTATTAACGTCGCCATTCCACGAGCTGATAAAATTCCCGATCGTGAACGAACCGGCGGGAACGAGCGCCATACCGTCGGACGTAGTGGCGGGAAGTGAAATCAAGCGGAAGAACCTTGCCGTCGAAGCATTGGTGACGGTCAGGGCGGTATCAGAACCGTAAGCGGCCGGGATGGCATCCATGACAAACACCCAGTTGGTCGAGGCCAGATTGATGCTGCTCTGCAAAGCGTAGGTCGTGGCGTTTGAAGGCCAATAGAGCAGGGCTTGACTGTTCGTCAGCGTAATACTCAGCGTCAAGGTCGCCAGGGCGGGATGAACGCCGGCAATCAAAGCCAGCCCGATCCAAAGCGCGTGGAGTCTGGTTTTCATAAACAATCCGGGATTAAATCCGCCTCACACGGATAACAGCCGCTTCTTTGGAGTTTAATAATTCCTTAACTTTGAGTCAATCCTGTAACCGCGGGGCGACTTCTCCAGGGCGCCATTTAACACCCGCACCAAAATTTCATTGGCCGGCGGTAGAGCCGTAGCGCCGGCGTCCTCGCCGGCGGGTAATAGCGGCATCCCGCCGCGTGTCTTTGGTTCGCGCACCGGGACTGTGCTTGGACTCGCCGCCGGGACGGCTGCATTACGGTGCGGATGTCAAATGACGGCCACCTCTCCATCGAAACTTTAGCGAAGTTGGAAATATCACGCGCCCGCACACGGAAGCGGACTGACGTTCCCAATCCCGCAGTGCGGGACAATCGGGTCTCTCAAATCTTATAACTCAACTGGAATCCGTCTTCTGCCCTCCGCTTCCGCTTTCCGTCCGCAGTCTTCTGTCCTCGGCCTTCGGTCTTCAGTCTTCCATCTTCCGTCCTCGGTTTTCCCGGTTCCAGCCCGCGGGGCCGCAGCCCCTTCGTCCAGGCGAAGGGGCGCGCGATGTCAGGCGGCGTCACGGAAAAATCTAAAATGCCCGTTGTCCGGTTAATAATTGGTTCTGGTTGTCGAGCAACTGGAGGTCAACATTATTTGTTGAACCGTCTTCGGCAAGCTCGACTGTAACCTCAAAATCGCCATGACCGTATCCCTGATGGCCCATCCAAACCCAATGGCTCGCCACAAACCGGGCCGGCTGGCCATCTTGAAATGGCTGGCAGTGATAAAATATGGAAGCCTTCTCGTTGGCAAGTCGTATGGCGACCGTTGTGGCCTGCCATGTGCTCAGCGATGCGCTCCGTCCTGTGCTCGTGAAATCACCGGGAAATTTTGGCGGCCACGTGAGCCAGACCGATCCAGCAGCCCCGAACTTGAATTTCTCCGATCCATTGGTAATCGCTACGGGTGCAGGAACCGCCTGAAAATTCCGCTGCGAGCAGACTGCCAGTTGGGAATTTACTGTGGGCGCGTAGCAGCCAATCGGCACAATGGCAGGTAGTGTTGGTGCCGGAGTATCAGCAAAGTATAAAGCCAAGCCTGCATACGCCAACCCGAATGGAAGCATATAAACAGGGCGCATAGAACATTAGACTGACTGACTATCGAACCGTTCAACGCATAGACTGCTTAAGGTTCCGGACTGAACCACGGCCATCCTTCTTCGCCCCTAAGCCGCAACGGGACAGGGTTGGCGATCATGTTCCGAATGGAATGATGCCTTTCAAATTTCATGGCTCTTTATCCATCTTCGCTCCTCGGTCATCCGTCCTCGGTTTTCCCCGGTTCCAGCCTGCGGGGCCGCAGCCCCTTCGTCCCGGCGAAGGGGCGAGTGGTGATGAGCGATTGCCGAAATCCATGTATTAAGCTTGTGTATCTGAAAAGGCCGTTTTAGAATTTCAGTTAACTGAATCATAGAACTATGAACATGCCAAATTCTTCGTCCAGCAGTTGCCGCTTTCGACCTTCCTGTGTGGTTTTGATTCTGGCCGGTTGCCTCGCTTGCGCGCTGGCGCTAAAAGCCGATGACCTTGGTTCAACCAACGGGATTCACAAGGCGGAGGCCATCCGCGACCTGACCGTGACCCAGGCCGGGCAACATTATCCGGTGCAATTGCAGGGGGTGATTACGTTCTTTGACACAAACCTCTTTATGCGCTTCATTCAGGATGACACGGCCGGGATTTATTTCTTTCCCTACTCGGCCACGAACGAACCGGTTCTGGCGGCTGGGCAACTGGTTGAACTGGACGGCAACACGGGTCCCGGCGAATTCGCGCCCGTGGTGCACCCGAGCCGGATTACCATTCTGGGCACGGGCACTTTTCCGCCCGCCAAGCCGGTGAGCTACCAGCAACTGGCCAGCGGCGAGCAGGACAGTCAATTCGTCGAAATTCACGGCATTGTTCACGCCGTGGATTTCGACCCGCAAACGAAATATTATTCCGTCGAAATCGAAACCGGCAGTGGCCGCGTGACGGCCTTGGTGGCGCAATTGCCCGTTGCGAACATGGACATGCTGGTGGACAGCACCGTTCAGGTTCGCGGCGTCTGCGCCACGCGTTTCACACTGCGACGGCAACTGTTTGACGTCCGGCTGCTGTTGCCGCGGCCGGCGGATCTGGCGATTGAATCGCCCGCGCCGGAAAATCCCTTTGCCACCACGCCGCTCCGTCCGATTTCGCAGTTGCTGCAATTTGCCCCGCACAGCCCGCTGGGCCACCGGGTCAAAGTGGCCGGGACGGTGATCTACGCGCAGGACAACACCGTTTATATTGAGAACGAAACAGATGGGCTGTACGTGCAAACCAAGGATGTCGGCTCGCTGCTGCCGGGAGACCGGGTGGAAGCGTTAGGGTTTCCGGCCAAGGGCGAATACAGTCCCATGCTCAAGGACGCGATTTTCCGCAAGACCGGCTCCGACTCCACCGTGCCCGTCCCGCAAAACATCACCGTAGCGGACGCTTTGAAGGGCACTTACGATTGCCGGCTCGTGCGGATTCAGGCCAAAATCCTGGATCGGGCGCGCCTGAGCCCGGATGAGTTTTTGGTGTTGCAATCCGACGGTTTTATTTTCCTTGCCTATCGGGAGCGGAGAACCAGCGGCGTGAATTTTGCCTATCTGCAAAATGGCGCCACGGTGACGGTGACCGGCGTGTGCCGGATTGAAGTGGGCAATCAGTGGGGCGTCGGAACCGACTGGCGGGCCAAATCCTTCAATCTCCTGGTGCGCTGGCCGAGGGACATTGAGATTGTTTCACCGGCGTCGCCTTAGGCGGCGTGCGCCTGGCTCAATGCCAATAATGGGTCGTGCGTTCGTGTGTCCCTACGGGCTGGCGAAGGCCGATTGCGCCAGTCATGGCATCACGGGGCAGGTTCCGCCAGTAATTTCTTGACGACCCTTTCAACGTATGGCGGTTGCAAACCGATGACGCGGACGATGCCTTTGCGGTCAATGATGGCATAGGTGGGATAGTAATGCACGGCCCAGGCTTCCTGGGATTTCAATTCGGGATCGCGGGCGGCGGGGTATTGAATGTTATGTTCCCGGGCGTTGGTGGCGAAGCTTTCCTGTCCGCGCTTGTTGGTGCAGACACCGATGATGACCAGTCCCTGGTCCTTGTATTGTTTCAGGAGTTCGTTGTTGTGGGGAATGGCCGCCATGCAAGGGCCGCACCAGGTCGCGTAAAAATCCACGACAACGACTTTGCCTTTGATGTCGTTGGCGGTGATGCCGCCATTAATCCAATCGCTGACCTGAAAGGCGGGCATGGGCTTGCCTTCCCGGGCGGCGTGGGCGGCGCGGTACTCAGGCTTGTCGTCCCAGGTCCAACTGTCGGGAAATTCGCCGGCGGTGGCCGCCAGCACGCTGGAAATGAGCAAACCCAAGGAGCTGAAAAATAGTTTTGTTTTCATGTTATTGGAGGTGTTAACACAAGCTGCGCTGGCTGGCAACCGGGAATACCGCCGGGAACGCGGCAGGCGACGTTCAGAAAAATGAACTGTGTTCGTTAAAGCCAGGCTGGTTGCGAATCTCCCTTAAAAGCGCGGGTGCCTGCGAGGGTTGAGAAACCGCCTGTTGGGAGTATATTTTAGCGACTCTGATAGCAGGCGAGTCTGTACACTTGGTTCCTCCGATGTTCAGATTTGAAACTGTTATCAGGGTCATGGGTGGGAATGCCCGGCCATGGAACAACTCATCCAGTTCCTCAAAGAGTCCGGGACTCGAACCGCTAATCTCCGTTGATTTGAGCCTTCAGCCTTTAGCCCTTGGCCTTCAGATTGGTCTGGTTAAATACTACGATACCCGGAACCCGTTCACCGCCACCCTCAAATACGAGGTCGAAACGCTCGCCTTTAATCCCAAATCGATCTGTTAATGGTATAATAAGTGCTGCTTTCTCGCTCATAATGAACTAATATGAAACACTCAACCGCACAAAAAAAGAATGGCACAAATGCAGCGATACCGCAGGCGAAGCTGGCAAAAACGGAGTCTGAGATTAAAACGGTGATTGAAGAATCACAAACGGCGAGGGAGTTGATCGAGGCACCGGCGACGGTGATTGGCCCGATTCTGGAAGCCTTGCTCCGTAATGGGGGCGGATACGAACATTGGGGTTTGAACGAATAGCTGCGGAACTGGTTGGATTTGGTGCTTGAGGACAGGTCCTCCACGCTTGGCAACGAGCGAAGGCGTTCGGAGAGGACAAAGGATGGTTGTAAATTGTCACCCTCAAGAATTTTCAGCGGCAAATAGTCATTTAATAAAATCCGGTTCGGATTTATTTCAGTAATTTCGGATGTCTGAGCAGCCTGACTGTGATTAACCGCAAAGAGCACAAAGAGCGCAAAGATCTTTACAGAAAAACCGCTTCGTTCACTTTGTTGGCTTCTGTTTAAATCTTTTTTTCAGAAGCAAACAGAGGAAACAAAGTCGCAGATATTTGGGTCGGCGGCGCGCCAACCCTCCCGACTTTGCGTTCTCTGTGATCCCGGTGGTTAAAAGATCGCAAATGGAATGGCCCTCGACTCTCGACACATTGTCAGCCTTTGGCCCATAGCGTTCAGCCTTCAGCCTTCCGATTCAGATGTTTTAATCCACGGAGATCATGGCTTTCATGACGCCGTCTCGATAATGGGCGACCAGCTCAAAAGCCTGTTTGGCTTCTGCCAATGAAAAATGATGCGTCACCATCGCGTCCAGGTTGATTTTTTTGGCTTCGAGAAAATCAATCGCCTTTTGCGTGCAATGCGCCTGGCGACGGATATTGATGATCGTGATTTCCTTCCGGCGCAATTCATGGATGGGAAAAGAGACATTGTCGAATTCCGGGATGCCAACGAGTGCCAGGGTCCCGCCCGGCTTTAACAATGGCACCGCCTGGTCATAGGCCATCCGGTCACCGCTACATTCAAAAACGGCATCCATCAACAACGGTTCGGCTTTCGAAATTTCCCGGACCACGTCTGCCTGGCCGGGATTGCCGCAATATTTGGGTTTAAGTTTTTGGGAGAATTTCAAACGTTCCGGGATTTTGTCCGTGATACAAACCTCGCCCACGTGGTTGGCTCGCAAGACCTGAAAGACCGACATCCCGATGGGGCCGGCGCCGAGCACCGCGACGTTTGCCCGGGCCGGCAACCGGGCCCGTTCCACCGCGTAAACGGCGATGGCCAGCGGTTCGGACAAAGCCGCCTGCTCGAAGGTCGTCCGGTCTTTGATCGGGAAACAGCAAATTTCGGGTAAAACGAGGTGTTCGCACAACGCGCCCGCCAGTTGGCCCGGACATCCCAGGAAAAGCAATTCCCGACAGGTATTTTCCCGTCCGGCCCGGCATTGGTCGCAGTGGCCGCAAGACACCGCCGGGTCAATCGCAATTCGCTGCCCCGGTTTTACCCGGGTCACTTTTGGCCCGACCTGCTCCACGATGCCGGCCGCTTCGTGTCCAACGGTGAACGGAAATTGGATAATCTGCGAGCCGATGCGGCCGGTGGTGTAGTAGTGAATGTCGGAGCCGCAGACGCCCACCCTTTTGATGCGGATGCGGACATCGGTGGGCCGGGTGATTTCAGGTTCCGGCACCCGTCGCGTTTCGAATCTCCTGATGCCGGTGAGTAATGCGGCTTTCATGACGCCGGTTGCTGGCTTGCTGGTATATAATACTTCACGCATTCAATTCATAGCTACCCAAAAGCGGCACCTTTGTCATGACCGAACGGATTTCACCGAATCAATGCCAGGGAGAAAGATGCCAATACCAGGCACCGTATACAGCCCGGCCACGATCCGTCATGGTTCCATTGTCGGAGACGAGGTGATGAGACTCAAAACAGACCTTGGCCACCAAAAGGCGCCGGATGCACAAAATCTTTTACAGAAAAACCGCTTCGTTCACTTTGTTGGCTTCGGTTTCGATCTTTTTTACAGAAGCAAACAAAGGAAATAAAGTTATGCCTTCACCTTAGTTCTGCCGTTTCACTTCGATTTCCACCATTTCGCAATTGGCGTCAAAACTGGAATCCTTCAATCCCAAAGAATAGGTCAGATTCATCACCCGGCCATTCTCGCGAAACAACTCCGGATGCAAATAAGTGCAATACAACATTTCCACCCGTTTTCCTTGCGCACGTTTCGGCACAATTATCCGCGCCACCGGGGCACTCCATGGACCAGCCGGCGCGTCGGCGACCAGCAATCGAATCTCCCTGGGATGTTCAAAATCACTGGATGACGCCATCACATATTTTTGCAGATACCCGTTCCACGCCACCGCCACCTGGCCGGGAACATGATTGACCAGACATGCCGCCTCTGTCTTCCGCGACGAATACCGCGGGCCGGCTCCGGCAAAAAACTCATAAGCGTCCGGCTCCTCGATTTTTTCCGGGCGTACCCGCGCCAGACCCACGCCCTGTTTGCCATCGAATTCCTGGATGCTGAACAAATACAACCAGTCGGAGGTTTCAATCACCTGCGTTGGCTCGACCGGAAAACGCCAGTTGCCATGCGGCCGCAACCGTTCGTAGGTTCCCAGCGCGTTGGTGGCCCGGGCCAGCCCCGAACCAAGGCCCCGGAAATCCCACGAGCCCGTTCCAAAAACTTCAATCAATGAATAGTAAAGATAGTATTTCCCATTCACATATATCCCGCCCAACGGCCAGATCCGGTAACGGTCCGTCGGCCGTTCCTCCGGCAGGAAGTCTATGGCCCTGACGCCACCAAGGTTGCTGCTCACAAGAAAGTCGAACGCGGGCGGATAACTCTTTGCCTTTTCCGCCAGAAAGGCGATGGCCGGGGCAAACGCGCCACCCGCGAAGTGCGGTTTGCCTGTGGCGGAGCGGGAACCTTTGAACGTGTCACCGAAGGCCCAGATGGCCCCGCCGGGAACCACGAACGACTCGCCGCCATCCTGGGAAACAATCGAAGCCTTCGCGTAGGCCTCGCTCCACAGCGAGCCGAGAAAATGAGTTTGCACAATCTCAAACGGTCCGTTGGTCGGCCCTGCCGTCGGATTGGAGTTGGAACATCCTGCCGTCAACGCCAGCAGGCCAAGGGCAACGAATGACCCTTGCATAATTCTCCTTCCCGTCTCGCCGAAATCGGACGAAGGCGGATGAAGGCGCGGGCGCTTGTGGCGGAGGGCAAGGCGTCCAACCCGGCGTCGGTCCGGAATTGGAGTTTTCAATTTCATTTTCCACCCGATTCAGGCAAGGCAAACGCCACGTAGGCATCACCATACTCGCTTTCTTTGCCAAGCTTGTTGCCGGTCGAAGTAATGACCACATATTGACGGCCATGAATCGCATAAGTCGCCGGCGGCGCAATTCCGACCCACGGCAATTTTCCCGACCACAATTCCGTGCCGGTGTCTTTGTCGAATGCGTAAATTTTACAATCGCGGGTTCCCGAACAAAACAGCAGACCACCCGCTGTGGCGATGGCACCGCCGTAATTTTCCGTTCCGGTTCTGCGGAAACCCTGTGCCGTCAGTTCCGGGTATTCGCCGAGCGGCACGCTCCAGACAAGCCTTCCGGTATTGAGATCAAGGCAGTTTAACGTGCCCCACGGCGGTTTATTGGCCGGATAACCCTCATTATCGAGGAATCGTGGATAACCGGTGAAATTATACCGGGGCCGTTCAGTTCTTGCCGGTGCTGGAACCGCCGGCCGATCACGCAACAGCAGATAATTTACGAGCGCCTTCAGATCCGGTTCGCTCAAACTCGCAGTGGGGAAAGCCGGCATCCCATTTTTCCCCGTTCGCACCTGCTTGATAATGTCATCGTCGGAAAGCCGGAATCGCAGACCGCGCAGCGGCGGGGCGACCCCAAGGCCAAGCCGGTCGGCGCCGTGGCATTGCCCACAGGCGGTTTCATACACCTTTCGTCCGGGTGTTTTCGGCGCGCGCGGATCATCCGGCGGATCTTCATCACGGAAAACGGAAATCATCCAGCCGACATGATTCGCGCTGACATAGAGCCTTCCGGTATCCGGGTCAACGCACGCGCCCGACCATTCCGCTCCGCCATCCATCCCGAAATACAAATTAGGATGCCCCGGACTGGCCGGACGGAAAAATCCTGTGGTGACGCTCTTGAATCGCGTTGCGGCAAACTCCGCAGCCTCCGGTGTCCGATCCGTCAGATCAGCCGCCGTGAACTCCATTTTGGCAAATCGCTCCGGCAACTCCGGGTCCGGCTGATAAGGCGCAGTCACTTCGCCGGGCAGATCACTCGTTGGCGCCCGGCGCATCCTGAATGGAAAAATGGATTTGCCCGTCACCCGATCCAGCACCAGGGTGTCGCCATTTTTGGTGGTGACGGCCACGACATCCACCCGTTTACCGTTGCGCGTGATGGTGGCCAGACTCGGCGGCGCGGGAATGTCCCGATCCCAGATGTCATGGGGAATTTCCTGAAAATGCCAGAGGCGCCTGCCGGTGCGCGCGTCCAGTGCAATCAGGCAGTTGCCAAAAAGATTATCGCCCAAATGGGTGACCCCGATGAAATTCGGCTTTGCTCCGCCCGTGGCGATGTAAGCGATGCCGCGCACCTCATCCATCGCCATGCCGGCCCAATCATTGGCCGCGTAGGTTTCGGTGTGATCCCAGGTGTTGTAGCCAAATTCGCCGGGGTGCGGCACGGTGTGGAATGTCCAAAGCTGTTTGCCGGACACAACATCAAATCCCCAAACATCCTTCTCAAATCCGGGAACGACGATGATTTTCGCAAAGATGGCCGGCCCGGCCGTGGCGGCGCCAAATTCTCCCTGGGCCCGGCCCGGCAACGCCGTCCGCCCATCGTGCCCAAAACTCCGGATCAATTCACCGTCTTTCGGATTCAACGCATACAGGTATTGTCCGGCGCAAAACAGGACACGCTCGCGCGCAAACAAATTCCCCGGCCAGTAGATCAAGCCGCGAAACGCCGGACGGCTCTGGCCTTCCGGTTTGAAACGCCATAATTCCTGTCCGTTTTCCGCATTCACCCCCACGACAAATTTACCGGGCGTCGGGACAATCATCACTTTGCCGACAATGATGGGATTGCACTCAATGGAGTTGCTGCCGTCCTTCGCGTGATAAATCCAGGCCACTTGCAGATGGGTGACATTCTGGCGGTTGATCTGGTCCAGCGCCGAATAGCGCATGCCGCCATTGTCTCCATGCGAACGATGCCACGTCAGGAAAGTCTTCCGTTTGGGATAGCCGTTGGCCGGCGTCAATTCCTCCGGCCTGGCCGCGGGAATAATCTTGTAGAGCGGCATGTTCGTGCGTGCCTGGGCATCTTCAACCGCCCAATAGTCTTTCGCGGCCACGGTCGCGGTTTTGCTTTCGGAAGACCGCGAAGGTGTTCCCTCCTGGGCGCTGGCTGGAAAAACTGCCGTGCCCAGGAGGAGAAGGCCGAGCGTCCTTATGCCGTGCCTGATCCAACGCCTCGAAAGTTGCGTATGAAAGATGAAAGAAGCGATTTTGTTGTGTGTGGTTTGGTCCATCGAAATTGCCGCAATCGTAGGACGGAGCGGGGACATGACAAAGGAAAAATGAAAAAGGCAAAATTCAAAGTGCCGGAAGACCTATGGTTACCCATTTGGTATTGATTTTTTCCCTTGACCGGCCCATACTGGTTTCCTCATGAAGCTCAGAACGGGAACTCATGGGCACTTGTTGTGTTTTTTAGTCGCCGGCTTGTTGGTTTTGGTGACCGCCCATAGCCGGGGGAACACGGTTGACGTGGACTGGACTTCCAGCGGTTTCTCCACCAGCCATATCACCATCAACGCCGGGGATGAGGTTGATATTGTTAATTTGGACAGTACTTTCGATTTACAAGTCACCGGCGCTCCACCGGAGGGTTTTTATTCCGACGTTCTACCCTTCGATGGCACTTACTACTATTACGTGCCTTATGTGTATAACAATCCGGGTACCTTCAGCTTTTCCGATGAATTCGGCAGTTCGGTAACGGTCACGGTCAATCCCTTGCTTCCCCTTTCCGTGGCCATCACCACGCCCACGAACAATGCGGTGTTCACCGCACCGGCGACTTTCACCGTCACGGCCGTGCCCGCCGGCGGCGCCAGTCCCTATGCCGGGATGGATTTTTATGTGGGAACCAATCTGACGGGCATTGCCTCCAGCGCGCCGTTTACCAATACCGTCACGAATTTGTTTCCGGGAAATTATTCCATCAGCGCCGTGGTCACGGACAACAACTTCAACACGGCGACCAATTCGATCAACGTCAGCGTGGCTCCGCCGCTGATGACCAACTATATTCTGCCGACGGATTGCGGCACCATTTATTCCTCCGGCTCGATAGTTCGCTTTATCGCTCTCACCCTCGGTTCGAGCACTGAAGGCGGATTGGAGTTTGCCGCCTTTAACACCAGCCGGGATACCGCAATTCTCCTGGAACTGAGCCCGTCTGGAGAGCCGGTGTTCGACTCAATCGTGGATGTGTACGGTTTCGATGGCGGAAACGGCACGCTGCAAGGTTCCAACTATAATACCGGAACGCTCATCGGGGTTTGGACGTTGCCTCCGAGTCCCGGATATGGCCAGTTGATGACTTTTGATATCACCGCGTTTGTCAAATCGGTCAAAGGGCCTTATTTCGGCATTCTGCTGTACGCCGTGGGTGATGTATTCGGTTCCACAAGCTCCAACTACGGCACACCGCCCGAACTCTACGCCATATCTCCCTTCACACCTCCGCTCGCGGCCACGCGGGCAGGCAATCAAATCGTTCTCAGTTGGCCCACGAACAACACGGCCGGATTTTCGCTCCAGACCTCCACCACCCTTGGGCCGGGCGCGACTTGGAGCGCGGTGAGTCCGCTGCCCGCGCTGGCGGGGAATCAATGGGTGGTGACCAATTCCATCTCCGGCACCAATCGGTTCTTCCGGTTGAGCGGGCCGTAGGCGGGACCGGTATGTCCCTGCCATTGAGGTTACGATTAACGATTCCACGTAAAGGACTGCGTCTCACGTGGCAGGTCCACCTAAAGCTTCGCCACGCGGTAAATCTCTGTTTCCTCCGTTAGCTTCTGCAAAATGTTTTCAGAATCCGGTCAAAATTGAGCCGAGAACATTCAACATTCCGCATAGGGACGTGGTCCCCACGGGACTTTACATTCGACTTTTTACTCTCAACCTTGAACCCTAAGAAACGGCACGGAATCCGCTGCCATGGGGCAATATGAGCTTGAACCGTTTGCTCAGTTTCGTGCCACTCGCCCGTCGGCTGGGTTCAGCTGTGAATCGCCGGGTGTCATCGGGCGCATTTCTGGTATTTCTTTCATTCAATCTGCTGACGGCGGTTTGGGGGTTGATGCTGCTGGTCAGCCTGGCTGTTTTTTTTGCTTTCGCATGGTTCACGCCCAGGGTGGCCTATTTCGACAGTATCAGCGCGCGCGACGCGGAGATCGCCAGCATCAACTCGCTGACTGGCGTTGACGTTCTGCAACGCAAGGCCGTTTTTGATGTTTTGAAAGGTTATGACAACGGCGCGACGGCAACTTTCCTTTGTCATATCGCCTTGGGCACACTCCTGTTCATGATCATCGGGTCAACCGCGGGTCTGCTGCTGGTTCGTTGGATCAAAAGACACCTGGGGACCATCGAAGATGAAAACCGTTAATTAGCCGCAGAAAACGCAGAGAACGTAGAGACGGAAGACAGAGGACGGAAGGCGGGGGGAAACATTCAACATTCAACGCTCAACAGTTGAACTTCGATTCCTCGGTTTGCCCTGAATTTGGCACGAAGGGTGCATCTGCCTCGTGCTTATGTCCAATTGGTTTAGAATCAGTGGGGCGTTGTTGGTGCTTTTGGTCTGTGTCTTGTTTATTGCCAAAGGATTCCTGCCCCCGGCCGATCCCAAATTTGTGTCGGCCATCAATTATGAACAGTTGCAGTCCCTTAACCAGGGACCGTGCATCGTCTATTTTTACCACAAATCCACGGATGCCTCGGTTCGCAAAATGATGCCCGCTTTGGATGAGTTGGCCTCGCGTTTCCAGGACAAAATCGGGTTTTATCGCTACCCGTTTTCGAATCCGGAAGAAAAAGTGCCGCAGAAAACGGAGTATGAAAGCACCTTTACCGTTTATGACAGCGGCAAGGAAATAAAGAATTATCCCGTCATGCAATTGGCCGACGGCATCAACGACAACGAAGGCCTGATTTTATTGCTGATCAAAGATTATCTGCTGGCGGATCATTCCGATGTTCCGCGCCAGGACAAGACATCTTACGTGAGCGCAGCCGATTTTGGACAACGGGTTTTGGAAGACGCGCGGCCGGTGGTTGTTGATTTCACTTCGGCAACCTGCCCGCCCTGCCTGATGCTGGAACCGCAGTTCAGGCAAATTGCCGCCAAAGATTCAAAGCTGGCCGATTTTTACTTTTTTGATAACGACAATCCGGCCAACCGTTCCCTGGTGCATGAATACACCACCGGGGCAACGCCCACGGTGATTTGTTTTTTTCAGGGTAAACCACAGGGAAGCTTTACCGGCGCCTTCAGCAGCAGTGACTTCAACGAAGGCCGCATCCTGTCACTGCTGCAACCGTACTTTTAGCAAAGTCAGCCGACTCTTCGGTAAAAAAACCGAACAGAAGGCAACTAAGAGAACGGAGCATTACTGTTCCATCCAACGCCCAATGCTATGTCTTTGATGGTGCCGACGGAGGGGGTCGAAGCCAAAAATCAAGTTTGCGCGATGGTGCGAAAACATGCATCAAGACCCCATAAATACACGCGATTATTCACTTCTGCCGGACGACTGGCGAGACACGTTTTCATGCACCAAAACGCACCAAAGTGTGCAAAAAGTGTAACAACACTGTAACAACAAAATTGACCGGCCAGAGGGGGCGGGGGGGGGGTAGCTCGCTGCCAGCGAGTCGAACGTACGTGATGGGTTTGATGAACGCGGAATTTTCTGCAAAGGGACTGACTGGACTTCGATAGGCGTTGACATGGGTTGAGGCAAGCGACAGTTTCGGACCATGCCATTTGACCGTGACCAGATTAAAAAAAAGGCGGCGGCACTTGCCGCCAAGGGTGTATTCATCGGCACGTCGAGTTGGAAATATGAAGGCTGGTTTGGGCAATTATACACGCCAGCCCGATACGAGTATCGCGGCAAGGTCGCCAAGACGCGGTTTGAACGGGACTGTCTAAGTGAATATGCCGAGGTATTCAAGACCGTCAGCGTGGATGCGGCATACTACACATTTCCGAGCAGGGAACATCTCCTAAAGCTGGCGGACGCGGTTCCGGATGATTTCCGATTTGGCTTCAAGGTGACTGACGCCGTGACGATCAAAAAGTTTCCGAACCTGGCGCGGTTTGGTGCCAATGCGGGACAACCGAACCCGAACTTCCTCAATGCTGAGTTGTTTGAGGGCGCATTCCTGAAACCGTGTGAGGAGATTCGGGACAAGGTTGGAGTGCTCATGTTTGAATTTTCACGGTTCTGGCCGACCGACTACGGGCATGGGCGCGATTTTTTGGCCGACCTTGACACATTTCTTGGCAAGCTCCCAAAGGGCTGGCCTTACGCGATTGAAATGCGTAACAAACACTGGCTTGCCTCTGAATACTTCGACAGTTTGGCCAAACACGGCGTTACCCACATTTTCAATTCATGGGATGCCATGCCGCCTGTCAGTGAGCAGATGGCATTGCCGGGCAGCCGAACGAACCCGAAATTGATCGCCGCACGTTTCCTTTTGAAGCCAGGCCGGAAATACGAGGAGGCGGTAAAAACGTTTCAGCCATACAACAAGGTGAAGGAACCGAATCCGAAGGCACGCGAGGCGGGCAAGGAGCTAATCGCCGAAGGGAAAAAGGCCGCATCGGGGCGCGAGACGTTCATCTACGTCAACAATCGGCTCGAAGGCAACGCGCTCGAAACGATTGACGCAATGTTGGAGGAGGGGGAATAGACCCTGCAGGTTATTTCAGCAGCCCGGCGTTTCGTTTCAACCATTTCTCGGCGGTTTTGTATCCCGGACAAACGACTTCCACCTCCCGCCAGAATCGTGCGGAATGGTCCATTTGGCGCAGGTGCATGAGCTCGTGGAGAATAATGTAATCCCGAACAAATGGTGGCGCTTGGATCAGCTTCCAGTTTAACGAAATTGTGCCGCGCCGCGAACAGGAACCCCAACGGGATCGTTGATTGCGGACGGTGACCCGCTGCACTTTCAATTGGTGCGTCGTCGCAAGTTCAAAGACCTTCGGCGGGAGTTCGGCGGCTGCAAGTTTCCACAGATGCTTCATCACCCGGGAATGCAAGTCGCCATTCACATCGGGGACCGCGACACTTTCATTGCCAAACTGAACTGTGCCACTCTCCCCATTCATTCCCGCTTTGAGCTTCACCAGGTCACCGCGAAATAGAATCTCCGTTCCGATGAACCATTGCTTTGGCTTGATTGGATTGGCTTGGAGCCTCAGAAACTGCTGGGCGAGCCATTCCGTGTTGCGTTCAGCAAACCGTCGCCCTTCAATGACCGAACCACGATGCGGAATCGTCAATCGTGCGGAGCCATCAGGACGCAAGCTGAGCAGGTAGCGACGCGCTCGATGGTTGCGGATCACGGCCAGGGCAATTTGGCGTCCATGCACTTCCAAGAAATTCGTGTCGGCATCGGATTCGGACCGCTTCAGAATGAAATTGAACCATTTCATTTGGTTGAGGATTTCAGATTACAGCAACGCCAATTGGCGACCGGCCATTGGAGATTTTTCGCGTTTTGCGGAAAACTGCTTCAGTGTTTCTATTTCCGACTCGATAACTGAACGCTCAAACAGGTGCGTTCGTCGGGTGAATCTTGATCCGAGCCAAAGCAGAAAGTCGTTTGGCGCGTGCCAGAAATACGCATCCAACGCCGCAACGGTTTCATTGGCCGCATCCTGGCAATCAATCGTGACGCGCGGCGCAAGATTGCCCTGGGTCCAGCCAGGAGGCAGTTCGATCCAGGCGCGGCCCGGATTGACGGCCAACCACAACAATCGGGCGAGGGAACAGTATACGCCGTGGGCACTGCCGTTCAGAGGACCGAAGCGGCGCCAATCTGGTTCAGGCGTCTCCACCACGCCAAGTTCAAGTCGCTGTTCAGCGAAGCGCCAGGTAATGAACTTCGTTTTCCCCGGCCAGACGCCGGCGCGGTTGTATCGCGGTTTAATTGAGCGCAGCAGTTTTGATTCACGTTTCAGTGCGGCCGCTTCGCTTGGGCAGAATTGAAATTCGATTCGGGTCACCTCTCGCACCATTCGCAGGTGACGCCGGGCCATCCGGTCGGGATTAGCCACGCGATAATTGTTCAGGCGCTGTTTGAGATCCTTCGCTTTGCCGACGTAGAGCACTTTGTCACTGGCGTCCTTCATCAAATACACCCCTGGCCTACGGGGCACTCGCCTGAAAAACTTCTTCCCCAGCCGCTGGTCAAGTGGTTTCGGGTCCGGGAACAGGAGCGTCTGGCTCATGACGGCAACTATTGAACACAAATTCTTGGTCAACGCCAGTCCAACGCGTTTCAATTTTGCGACTGAACGGCCAGCCAATTTGCCGGATCCTGCTGGTAATACCACTTCATCTCTGCATACAGCTCCGGATGTTGCTGCCGCAACTCCTGCGGCCTTCCGAAAAAGCACTCCGTCGCCACCGCAAAGAACTCGGCCGGATTGGTGGCGCCATAGTCACGCAAGATCGTGGCCTCCCCACGCTGCACCTGTCCCCGAAGGTGTTCGTACTCCGCCTTCATCACCCGCGACCAATCGGCATAGCGGCGCTGGCGGACTTGCCGCGATTCATGATGTCCCAACTGCGGAGCGCCGTTGGTTTGGCCGTCTTCATAATCCAACTGATGGGCAAATTCGTGGAGAACCACATTATACCCACTGCCAGGAGACTCGATGGCGCTGCACGCCGCATCCCAAGCCACCACCACCGCACCTTCCTGCCAGGACTCGCCCGCCCTCGCCTCTTGGCCTTCCTCCATCACGCCTGAGCCCACATGCCGGGTGGTCGGCACGACATAGGTGCTGGGATAGACCAGAATGGTTCGCAGACTGGGATAATAATCAGTGTCCCGGTGTAGCAGGAGCAGGCAGGCGAAGGCGGCGACGCAGACCTTGTGCTCGTCGCTGATTGTCAAACCCCCACATCCTTCAAACTTCTTTTCCGCCAGGAAAACTTGGACGTGCCTTTCCAACTCTTGTCGATCCGCGTCGGGTAAGTGCAAATAATACGGGCAGTACGTTGCGATGATTTGCCGCCACTCCGACGGGAACGGAGCGGCCTGCAATTTCTTTCTTCGAAGTCCCTTCCACATCGCCAGACGAAAAGATATTCGTTGTAAACCGGCGAATTGTCGAGCGAAGGAACCGCCAATCGGCTTGATGATCAGTTGTCACGGTTGGGCTGGTGAACAAGCAACTGGTGCGATCTGACGTGCGGAGTTGATTGATGCTTCATTGGCGGCTAACTGTTAACACATGTTCATCGCGGTTGGGCCGGATTGGCCGTGGGCTGGACATATAGTTCCAGAGCAAACGCAGATGTTCCGGGTCGTATTTAGCAGGAACGGAAGCACCATACGCCACATGTCCGTAGAGAAAGGCAAGATGCTCCAGTGCATTGGCGGCTTCAGGCATTTCCTCGCCAAGTTGCCTGCAAAATTCACGCGGAGTCTGTGGCGAGCCGTGTTTGGCCTCCTGTTCGAGCACCCAGCTTTGCAGGGCGTCGTAGCTGTAGGTGATCAATTTTTCCGGCGGCCACAGCCGGTCGGCGCCGGTGAGGAATGGATTCTTGAACGATTTGAACGGCGGCGGGGCCATGGCCTTGGTCGCTGGCGGCGGCGCGGCAGCGGAGGGTTGAAACAAGCCCAGCAGCGCGGCGATGAAATGGCGCAGGGCCGCCCAAATGTTCCGCAGCAAGGTCAGAATCACTCCCCGATGCCGGTAGATCGCCCAAGCCAGGGCGAGCGCGACCGCAAGCCAGAACAACGCCCGCAACCACGGATAGACGGCAAGAGCAGGGGGAGACAGGTTCGGCAAGGGCCTTCCCTGATTGCCGCCTTCCTGAGGCTTGCCTTGCTGGGAAGCCTGGCCGGAGGTCTGACCGGGTTGCGAGGACGGGTTGCCCGGCTGCTTGGCAGACGGAGTCTGATTGCCGGCGCGCCCGGAGCCGGAGCCGTGCGGGTTGAACCGGGCGGCAAATTCGCTGGCCCGGCGCAATTGATAATCCACGTGATAACGCAGGCCGATCCAAGCTTCGCCCGAACCGGGGCGCGGCAACAACAATGACAGGCAGAGAATCAACGCGGCACCGACGACACCAAACTGGACCCAGCCGACGGCAATGTTGCCAGGCATGACCAGATGGCGCTGCCGCAGATAGCGTCGTAGTCCGAGGAAACTGGTGGTCACCAGCAAGCCCAGGGCAGCGGCAAGGTAGAATAATAGGTAAATAAAGCCCTGTCGCCGTGCGGCCATGTCCCCGGCCGGCAACAAAGTTTGGCCCAGGCCGAAGATGGGCAGGGCGGCCAAGGAAAAGTAAATCAACCAGACGCCGGGTATTTGCGAACTGGCGGACTTCTCTTTCTTTGCTGACGGAACTGGCGCGGACGAGGACTCGGGTGGCGCGCTGGTTTTCGCGATGGGAGCTTGTTCCTTCCTAAATGTCCGAGGCAGCCGGCGGATAGACTGCAACAATCCCTGCCCGGAAGCGTCGGCCTCGTCGTCAATCAGCGTGCAACTGCAGGTGATCTTGTGGGCAGTGAACCAGACGATGCCGAGCAGGAGCGCGCCGAACACCACATTGGGCTGGACGGTGGACAGGTAGAGCCACGTTACACACGCCAATGCGAGGCCATACACCATGGCTTGCCCGTCGCCCTGCTCGATGCCGATGCGGGCAATCAGGACCACGGCGAGGACGAACCAGAAGAGCACCCAGCGCACGCCGCCAGCGGCCTCGCCCCGGTAAAAGACCTCCACCAGAAAGAAGCAGAGGCTGTGGACCATGACCATGATCAGAGCTGGGCTGACGCCAATGACCAGGTAATCGGCAAGCGTCTTGGTTGGTCGGCTGGTGTTCATATCAGCGCACAATCGCCTGGGCGCAGAGGTTGGTCACCGCGTCCTCCGAGTTGACCATGTGAAAATTGATGTTCTGGGCGAGGAGAATCTCCGCCCATTCGGGCGGCTTGGCCCAGTCGGGCAGCATCTCGCCGCCAAAGAAGACGACGATGGCGGTGACCAGAAAGCCACGCCGGGCCAGTTCGCCCAGCGCCTGCGCCATTTCGGGCGTGACGCGGCTGAACACAGCCACGACGGTGGCATCGCGCGGAAGCTGGACGGCGGCTTCGCGGACCAGACCGGAAAAGTCCAAACCGTCGGTCAGTTCCAGCCGTGCGAGGGTTTGAAGAATGCGGAGAAAGTTGTCAGCGCTTTTGCGCGTGGGCACGACGACCGGGCTCATGCGGGTGTTCCCGACAAGGGCGGCGGCCTGTTGCCGGGCCAGGGAGCGATTGAGGAGTTCCCCCTGCCAGCCCTCTTCGCGGATGCGGTCGGCGGCGTCCCGGCCATTGGTGACCAGCCCGATCTGCTGGCCCTGGAGGGACACAGCGTTGGCCAGCGCCGCCACGGTCACTACGGCGAGTTCGGCCGAGCTTGAGCCAATGGCGCCGCGATAGCTGTGTTCGTGGAAATCGAGCAGGAGGGTGGCGCCCGCGACACGCGAATTTTCATAAACCCGGCTGTGCAATTGGCCGGTCCGGGCGGTGGCCCGCCAGTGGACACGGTTCAGCGGATCGCCCTGTTGGAACAAACGCACGCCCGCCAGCCGCGTGGGGTCTTCAAACAACCGGTGGGCCACGCGAATCTCCCCGATGGGCCGGCGCGAGGCGAGGTTGTAACCCTGCAATGGCAACACCTTCGGCAACACCAGGACAAACTGCGGCTCGGTCAGTAACCGGTAACGCCGGTGCAAGCCGAACACGTCGCCAGTCTCGACCAGCAACGGTCCGAATTGAAAGTACCCGCGCTGGAGAAATTCGGCCTCATACTCACACACCTTCCCTTTCTCACCGGGCGCCAACCGCGTGAGGGCGACCCGGTGCCCGTTCAATTGCAGACGCCGCGGCGATTGGCGCAGGGCCGCGAGGGGAACCGAATCCTCCAGCAGGATCCACGGAACCGACAGGCGGCCACGATTTTCCAGTTCGACAGCCACCCGGATGGTGGCGCCGATTTCGCAGACTTCGTCCACCACCTGCCGGCGCGCGACGAGATTTTCCGTCCAGGCACGCGCCAGGAAGCGGCCCAGCAACAACACGCCGCCCAGCACGTACATGGCATAGACGAGCAGGTTCAGACGGAACACCAGCCCCAACACCAGCAAAACCGCGATGCCGAGGAACCATTTCATGGTTGGTTATTGGGCCGGAGCGGTGACCGTGGGCACGGGCACCGAATTCATGATTTCCTCCAGAACCGCCGGCACGTTCTTTTTACGTAAGCGGCTTTCCGGGCGCAAAATCAGGCGATGCCCCAGGACATAGGGCAGAACTTGCTTGATGTCGTCCGGCAGCACAAAACCATACCCGTGGATGGCGGCAAATGCCTGCGCGCAGCGCGACAGGGCCATGGACGCGCGCGGACTACCGCCGAGCATGACATCGTAATGCTCGCGCGTGGCCCGCATGAGTTCGACGACGTAACGGGAGACCTTTTCATCCACCCGCACGTGCCGGACGGCCTGTTGGCAGGTCATCACATCCTCGGCGGCCACCGCCATTTCCAACGTGTCCAGCGGATCTTGTGTCTCGAACCGCTGCAACATGGTGATTTCATGTTCCAAGGCCGGGTAGCCCAGGCTCAAGCGCACAAGGAACCGGTCCAGTTGCGCTTCCGGCAGGGGAAAGGTGCCTTCGTGATCAATCGGATTTTGCGTGGCCAACAGAAAGAATGGCGCGGGCAGGTCGTAACGATTACCGTCTGCGGTCACGGCGCGCTCGGCCATGGCTTCCAGCAGGGCTGCTTGTGACCGAGGTGTGGCGCGGTTGATTTCATCCGCCAAAACAATCTGCGCAAAGACCGGCCCAGGCCGGAATTCAAAATCCGTGGTCTTGGGATTGAAAACGGAACTGCCGGTGATGTCGTTGGGCAACAGGTCGGGCGTGCATTGAATCCGCTTGAAGGTGCCGCCGATGGTGCGCGCAAACGCGCGGGCCAACACCGTCTTGGCGACGCCGGGCACATCTTCCAGCAGGACATGGCCACCGGCAAAATAGGCCATGACGGTGAGGATGATTTCATTGTGCTTGCCCACGATGACCTTCTCGATGTTGTCAACGATGCGGTTGGCGACGGGCGCGACGACCGAATCTACCGGCTCGCGGTCGGCCGCCGGGCGGATTTGGGGAATGCGCAGCGTGCGCGCGCGGTTGACGGCCACGGTGTTGTCGGAACCGCAATGGGGGCACTTGACCGGCTGGCCGGCTGGAGAAGAATTAAATTCAAAAGGTTGACCGCAATAGACGCAGGCGAATTTGGGCATAACGGTTGGTGGTGACTCGGACTGTCGCGCCGGGAATCAAGAAGTGTCAAGCGTGAAGTCCGTTTTGTGCTTTTCGATGTGCAATCAGTTCGGTCAATATCCCCATGATGACGGTTGACAACCACTCCCTGTTATACTATCCATTTGGATAGTATATGACCGGATTGACCAAAGCCCAACACCGCGTGCTGGATTTCATCCAGACCGAAATTAATGCTGGCCGGCCGGCTCCTTCGCTCCGTGAAATTGCCGGCCGATTCGGTTTCGCTGCTCACCGGGCGGCGGCCGACCACTTGGAAGCACTCAAACGCAAGGGTTTCATCGAATCCGAACCCGGCAAGGCGCGGGCGTTGCGCGTCACTTCCCCTCTGGCGAAATTGCGTAGCCGCATGGTGGACATTCCTCTGTTCGGCGTGATTCCAGCGGGTCTGCCCCAACCGCGCGAGCAGGATGCCGAAGGTTGTGTCTCGGTGGACGTGGAAAGCATCGGATTCAAACCAACGCGGAACACCTTCGCGCTGCGAGTGACGGGCGATTCGATGATTGGCCGGCACGTTCTAGACGGTGACATCGTGGTTTTGGAGCACGGGCCGGAGCCGCGAAACGGGCAGGTCGTGGCCGCGTTGATTGACGGCGAAAGCGCGCTCAAAACCTTTGTAGTAAAAAACGGCAAAACTTGGTTGCGGGCCGAAAACCCAAAGTATCCGAAGCTCATCCCGACGGAGGAATTGATGATCCAGGGAGTGTTCAAGGCGCTCATCCGAAAGGCGAAGGAATGAACCATGTCCCGCACCATTGTTCATCTCGACGCGGATGCGTTCTTTGCATCGGTTGAACAGGCTGCCGACAGCCGGTTGAGAGGCAAGCCAATTGCCGTTGGCGGTGAGACGCGCGGCATCATTGCGTCAGCCTCTTACGAGGCGCGGAAGTTCGGCATCTACACTCCCATGCCTACGGCGCGAGCGCGAAAACTTTGCCCTAAATTGATTGTCTTACCGGGTGATTATGAGCGCTACGAACAGTTTTCAAACTGGATGTTTGGCTACGCTTACGATTTCACACCGGACGTGGAACAGACTTCGATTGATGAAGGATATTTTGACCTGACAGCGAACCACAAAAAGCCGCCGGTTGAAATTGCGCTGACGATTCGCCAGGCCATCGGCCAATCGCTCAAAATCACCGTCAGCGAGGGCATCGGCTCAAACAAGCTCGTCAGTCAGATAGCATCCAAGCTGAACAAACCAGCCGCGTTTCAGACTGTACCGGGCGGACAGGAAAGACAATTCCTTCACCCGTTGCCGAATCGCTGGTTGCCGGGCGTCGGGCCAAAGACTGCCGTGCGGCTGAACGCGGCAGGATTGGCTCAAATCGGCCAGGTCGCCGCGACGCCAGTTGACATGCTTGCGCTCTTGCTGGGCAGCCAAGCACCCATCCTGCGGCAATTCGCCAACGGCATAGACGAGCGTCCATTGATTCCCGCGAGTGAGCCGCAGAAATCGTATAGCCAACAGGAAACTTTTAACGAGGACGTGACGGACGAGGAATACGTCGAAGCCGTGCTCCGCCGTATGGCCGACAAATTGTTTGCCACGGTGCGGGAAGAAGGCCGAAGCGTGCGGACGTTGACTGTGAAGGTTCGTTACAACGACCGCGACGAAAACCAGCGTGCTGACAGTCTGCGCGAACCTACAGACTTGGAAACGGACATTTACGGCCGCTTGCGTGGACTATTGCGCGAAGCCTGGCAACGGCGGGTGAGTCTGCGGATGGTATCCCTGAAATTGTCCAATGTGTATGACGGCGTGTTCCGCAGCGAACTGCCACTCGAAGCCAACGCGCGCAACCACAAAGCCCGCGAACGGCTTGCCGTCACGCTGGACGAATTGCGGCGGGACAAGGGCTGGTCTGTCATTTTGCGCGGCCACGACTTGCGATTACGCGATGCGCCGAGGGACATCGTAAACGAGCGCACAAAGCCACACCTTAAAATCTGTGTCCACGTTCAACAACGAAGCGTGCCGGCCAGGGCAACGACCTGCGTTCCGTTGCGCATACGCAGCTATTACACATTTCTCGACTCCACACTTTCGCCCGGTACTGTCGTGAACCTTGCGAAGCAGCACGAGTTTTCAGCCGTTGCGTTGACCGACATCGGCAATCTACATGGCGCGGTTGAATTCGCGCAGGCGGCGAAGCTCGCGGGCGTCAAACCGATTTTCGGAGCGGAATTGCAGATGGGACAACATCCACTCTTACTCTATGTCGAATCCACTCGCGGTTATCACAATTTGAATCGGCTGTTGTCGCGACGGGCCGAGAAGGACAACGAGGAAGGCGCGGTCGCGGCGATGCAGCGCCGCCCGATTCAGTTTGAACGTCTGGACGGACTTACGGACGGGCTGATAGCCGTCAGCGCGGATTTATGGCTGGCGGAACTGTTTCCCGGGCGATTCTACCAGATGGCGACGCGGACGGCGCAGCGCGCCTTCCCTACCGTGGCTTGCCCGGCTATTCACCACGCCAGCCCCGGCGACCGGCTTAAATACGACATCGTGCAATCTATCCGCACGCTGACGTTGCTCCGCCAGGAACACCCCGACAAGCAAACAGACGGGCGGTTTCACTTCCGCACGCCCGCAGAAATGGCCGCAGCGTGCAAGGCGCACCCGGACTGGCTGGCGCACTCGCTGGAAATCGCCGAGCGATGCAATTTTGAAATCCCGTTCGGCAAACCGCAATTTCCCGCGTTCGTACCGCCAGATGGTTCATCAGCGCGAGGATTTCTTTACATGCTTGTCATAGAAGGATTGCACCGCCGTTACGGCGAACGTGCCAATGCCATGCGTCCACAGGTGGAACAGGAATTGAGCATCATCGGTGCTGTCGGCTACGAGGAGTACTTTCTGGTCGTTTGGAATATCCTGCAAGATTGCCGGGCGCATGGCATTGAATGGATCACGCGTGGCAGTGCGGCAGATTCGTTGGTTTGCTATTGCCTGGGTATTTCGGATGTCTGTCCCGTTCGTTTCGGCCTCTACTTTCGTCGCTTTCTGAATCAGGAACGTATGGCGCTCAACAAACTGCCGGACATTGACATTGATTTCCCGCACGACTGCAAAGACGACGTGGTGGACCTGATTTTCGCCAAATACGGCCGGGAGCAGTGCGCCGTGGTTGGCGGTTTCTCGACATTTCAGGCCCGTAGTGCGTTTGCCGACGTGGCGAAGGTACTGGGCGTGGCCGAACGCGAAGTGCGCCGGTTCACCGACCATTTCCCATGGAGCTTTGGTGGCGGCTGGGTGCCGGCTGAACACACGCCCAGTGGAGGGACGAAATTGCGCGAACTGCTCGCCGCCAGTCCTGAAAACCGCGATCTACCTTTGAATGAGGAACCGTTCAAGACAGCGTTGGACATGGCCGAGTTTCTGGACGGTTTTCCGCGTTATCCGAAAATGCACCCGTGCGGGGTGGTGCTCTCACGCCAGCCGATGCAGGAACTGACGCCGACGTTTATTTCCAACAAGGGCTACCCCACAACGCACTTCGACATGGACGCGGTCGAAGTCATCGGCTTGGTGAAAATTGATGTGCTGGCACAAGGCGGGCTGGCCGTTATGCGCGACGTGAAGGAGGCACTGGCGCAACGCGACGTCAGCGTGGATTTGAAGGCGCTCGAACCGTGGCAAGACTCGCAGGTTTGGGAACTGATTTCCGGCGGTGCGCGCGCGGTGCATCACATCGAAAGCCCGGCCATGACCAGCCTGTGTCGCCAATGCAACGTGCGCGACATCGACACGCTCATCGCCATCGTGAGCGTCATCCGACCTGGCGCGGCGAACGAAGGCAAGAAGCTGGCATTCACGCGGCGTTATCAAGGGCTTGAACCCGTAACGTATCCGCATCCCTCGCTCGAATCCGTATTGCGCGATACGTTCGGACTGGTGGTTTATGAGGAACATATCCTGCAAATCTGCGAAGCGTTCGCGGGCTTGAATCCGGGCCGGGCGGACATGTTGCGCCGGGCATTAAACAAACAGAAGTTCACCGTCATTGCGGAGATTCAGAAGGAATTCTTCGCATCAGCGCAAGCACGCGGGCACTCACCGGAGAAAATCGAGGAAGTTTGGGGACTGGTCTCGGGCTTTGCCGGATACGCCTTTTGCAAAGCCCATTCCACTGCCTATGGCGTCGAGGCGTATCAGTCGGCTTGGCTAAAGCGGAATTATCCGGCGGAATTTATGGCGGCAGTATTGACCAACGGCAAAGGCTTTTACGATCCGCTGGTCTATGTGCTCGAAAGTTACCGACTCAGATTGAAATTCTTGCCACCTACCATTAACGAACCCGGCCCGCAATTCACAGCACACGGTAATGCCATCCGTGTGCCGCTGACGCGAACGAAAGGACTGACGGAGCGCATGGTGAAACGGCTGCTGGCCGAGCGCAAACACGCCGCGTTTGAATCGTTGACAGACTTTCATCGCCGCGTAAAGCCGTTGCCTGAAGAATTGGAGGCAATGATTCGCGCTGGCGGCTTTGACGAGTTCGGCGAAGCACGAACAAAACAGTTTTGGGAAGCGCAGCGAATTCAGAAGGCAGATGGCGGAAGGCAGAGGTCCGAAGGTGAGGTGAGGAGTTTGGAATTTGATTTTGAGGCGGGGACGAATCCGGTTTCAGACTTCTTTGCGCAGAATCCGGCGTTGCTGTGCGAGCCGACTCGCCGCGAACGGTTGGAAGCGGAGACGGAACTATTCGGTTACGCTGTCAGCGGGCATCCGCTGGAATTGTTTGCGGACTTGGCATGGGACACCTATTGCCCGGTTGCACGGCTGGCCGAGCACATCGGCGAGACGGTGGTGACGTGCGGATTGGTGGTGGAGCAACGGACGCATCACCAGATCACCGGCGAGCCGATGAAATTCCTGACACTGGCGGACTGGACGGGCATGGTGGAAACAGAGTTATTTGCGCAGACCTACAAAAGCTACGGGCTGGCGACTGTTCGTTATCCCGTGCTGGAAATCACCGCGACGGTCGAGCCTTTTGAAAACAGACGAGGATTCACATTACGCGTGTTGCGGGCAGGAAAACCGCGGACCTTTGCATACTTGACTATATCAAAACGCTGCTCCTTCTGATCCAATCAATGTCGCCATGATAACAATGAGTTGTTGCTTGCCTCCTTTATGGCGAAAACCAGGTATTGCCTGGTATTGCCAGCAACAGCGTAAACAGTCTATGAAGGAATAAGGCCTGTAACCAATGTGCCTTTCAGAAGTATGGAATTGACGGGGACCACTCAGCTTGGTACAATAGGAGCCGAGTTCAGCAAAAGCCAAATTCAACCCTAAACCGGTCTATGTGTGCTCGGATTAAGCTTTCAAAGAGGGGAATTGCTCTTTCAACCTGCAGTCGGATTTTCATGGTATTACTCGCGTATTGGCTTCACGCGGTGACAGGCTTGGGAGCGCCGAATCCGGACTTAAGGTTGTCTGGCGCGGCCGCGCCAACTCCGGTTTCCGTTGGTGAGTTGCTGACCATCCAACTTACCATTACGAATGGTGGCACTGCCTTGGCCAGCGGCGTGACATTGGTTGATACCATTTCGTCCAACGCCACTTTTTTCTCGGTCACACCATCACAAGGCAGTTTCACACAAACCAACGGCACGGTCACATGCAGCCTTGGTTCGCTGGGTGTCGGCGCCGCGGCAACGGTGAAAATCGTGCTAACGCCGGGACTGTTTGGGACGCTGACAAACTCCGCCAGCGTGAGTGAGAATGAAACCGATTCCAATCCGGCGGACAACGCCCTCCTGCAAACCGTCCTGGTGGTGCCGCTCACATTTTATCCCGGACCAAATCTGAACGTTGCCCGGTCCTGGCACACCGCAACCCTGCTGCCGGATGGGCGCGTTTTGATCGCCGGGGGTAACACGGGCTGGGGAGGCAGCCCGCTGGCCAGCGCCGAGATTTATGATCCGTCAGCAAAGACATTCACTTTGACCGGCAACATGCACGTTGCGCGAAACTCGCACGTGGCGGCGCTGTTGTCCGACGGCACGGCGTTGGTGGCTGGCGGCTACTGTTCGGGAAGCTTCGTCGGCGCGGAACTGTTCAACCCGACCAATGGCACCTTTACTTCGGTGAGCAACTTGAACAACTGGCACGTGGACGGCACAGCCACACTCATGCAGGATGGGCGCGTGCTGGTCGAAGGCAACGACTACTATGGCACCTACGCTGCCGCCGAAATCTATGTGCCGGCCCTTCATTCTTTCACTAACATAGGCACTACACTGGGCGGGGGCACCAAACGGCCAGCTTTCCTGCTGGGTGATGGCAAAGTCTTGCTGCCGGGAGGCACCATCGGCAATGCGACACAGGGAACTTCGGCCGAGTATTTCGACCCGGCCCTGAACCAGTTCCTCGCCCTGCCACCGATGAACCAGGACCGCTACTATAACGGCGGGGCGCAACTCCTTGACGGCCGGGTTTTGATTGCCGGTGGCAACGCGTCGGGCAACACCGCCGAATTTTTCGACACCAATTCCCAGAACTTCGTCGCCGTGACCAACCTGATGCGCAGCGAGCACTGGTTCTGCACTGCCAATCGGCTGGCCGCCGGCAAGGTGCTCGTGGCGGGCTTCAGCCAGCAACCTGATCTGTTCGATCCGGCCAACAACAGCTTCTCGCGCACAGCCAATATGCTGGCGGGCAGGCTCTATTACACGGCCACAACCCTCCAGGATGGTTCCGTGCTGATCGTCGGCGGTCAACTCGCCGCAAACCAAACCGGCCCGGCTTTGGGCACAACCGAGATATACGACCCCGCGCGCACCAAGCCGCCGCCGGCGGTTTCCATTGCAAATGCGTCAACCCTGGAAGGCGACGTGGGAACAACCAACCTGGTTTTCAACCTCACTCTGTGCTCCGCCATGGGCGTGCCGGTTTCAGTGGATTTCACCACGGCCGATGGCAGTGCGGCAGCCGGATCCGATTACGTTGCTACGAATGGAACGGCAGTCTTCGTGCCCGGAACCACCAATCAAACGGTCACGGTCGCCGTCATCGGCAACAGAAATTACGAACCGGATAAAACCTTCTCCGTTAATTTGTCCAACCCGACGAATGTTGCGATTGACGTTGGTTCCGGGACCGGGACGATTCTCAATGATGATCCAATCCCAACCGTTACCGTCGCTCCCGCCTCCATTGTTAAACCGAACGTGCGGACGACGAATTTTGTGATCGGCGTTGTGCTGTCCGCATCCTCCTACCAGACCATCTGGGTGAATTACGCGACCGGCGACGGCACGGCCCTGGCCGGGACGGATTACATTGCCACCAATGGCCTTCTGACTTTCAACCCCGGTGTGACCAATCTGACCATCACGGTACCGGTTCTCGGCAATACAACATACGAGCCCAACAAAACTTTCTACGTGACTTTGAGCAATCCGACGAATGCATTCATCAATCCACCCGGAGCAGAAACCATTGTCAGTCTCAATGGGCAGCCGGGTTACCTGGATCATTTTACTTTTGGTCCAATTGTCTCACCGCAAGATGCCAAGGTTCCTATCGGCCTGACTGTCACGGCTTGCGACGCCGCGAATAACATAGTCACGAACTTCAACGGTTTCGTGGCTTTGAGCGGCAGCGTGAGCAACACGCCGAGCTATTGGTTTGATTTTGAAGAAGGCGATTTCAGCCAGTGGACACCGCTCAATCTGAGCAGCAGCCCAGGCCCATACCAGATTGTTCCCTTCGACGTGCCGGGACTGGGTTACACCTCGCTGGCTTTCCGGATTGCGGCGAACTCCGGCGCGGCGGATGGCATCACGCGGCCCGTGACCCTGCAAGCCGGCGTGACTTACCAAATATCGGCGGACATCGCCTCGGAGAATGAAGGCGGCGGGGTGAACGGCGATCCGGGAACGGCGCATCTGCTCATCGGCGGACAGGAAATTGGCACTTTCAATTTTGGTGTCTTCGGACAAATTGGCTCTCAAGTCTTCCGTACGAATCTGGCCGCGATATTTGTTCCGCCAACCAATGGCGACTACCAGCTTTCGGTGCGCTTTGACCGCGGCTACCTTGAATCCGGTGTCTGGAATTACGCGGACAACGTCCGGGTCAGCGCGCCTCCGCTGACGCCACTTTGGCTGGCGTATTTCACGAACGGGGTGTGGAGTGGCAATTTGACTGTTGGTGCCCACGCCACCAATTTGACATTGCACGTGGATGACGAGAACGGCGACTTCGGCAACGCTGCGCCGTTTGATGTTGTGGACTTCGCCGACGTGGCGCTGCAAACCTCTATCGCGCCCAATCCGCCACGGGCGAGCACTAACCTCGTTTACACGCTGCTCGTCACCAATCTTGGCCCCGGCCTCGGCACCGGTCTGGTCCTGACCAACCTGCTGCCGCCGAATCAGACGTTTTTGTCGGCGACGTCCACCGTCGGCACCTGTTCGTTCTCGAACGGCATCGTAAGGTGCGTCATCGGAAGCCTATCGACGAGCCAGGCAGCCATCGTGACTATCATGACCGTGCCGCTCCTGCCGGGGACGGTGACGAATTTTGCCGGATTCACTTCGGTGAGCCTCGATTCTAACCTGACAAACAACTTTTCACAAACTGTGTTCACGGTGCAACCACCGCTGCTCTACGTCAGCGGCCCGACGGTCGTCGAGCGCAGTTACACGACGACTAACGCGGTCTTCAATGTGTTTCTCGCCGGTCCATCCGCCCAGACGATCCAGGTGGATTATGCCACCGCTAACGGCACCGCGACGGCCGGGTTGGATTATGTCGCCACGTCCGGCCATCTCACCTTCACTCCGGGCGTCACCAACCTGACGGTGGCGGTAACGGTGTCGAACGATCTTATCCATGAATCGGCTGAAACTTTTTCGCTGAATCTGTCAAACCCTGTCAATGCAGTACTGGCCAACGGCGGCACCGCCATCGCCACAATTCTCAATACCGATCCAGTGCCCAACCTGGATCACTTCGATTTCAGCGCAATTTCGTCGCCCCAGCAGGGCAGCGTGCCATTTGCCGTCACCATCACGGCGCGTGACACCAACGATGTCTTGCTGACCGGCTATTCGAGTACACTCTCGTTGACGGCGGCCGACGTTTTGGGCAATCCCGTTCCCGTTTCACCGTCGAGCGTGAGCATGGCCAGCGGCCAGTGGTCGGGCAACGTCACCGTGCCCGCCTGGGCCTTTAGCGGAGTCCGCATACTGGTCACGGACAGCGATGGTCTCAGCAGCAGGAGTGGAGCATTCGACGTGAATCCGCCGACCGTGTATCTCATTAACCTCGCCGCCAAGGACCTTGCATTCAGCGCAAACAGCCGGCGGCTCTACGCGAGCATCACCAACAGCGGCACGCTCACTCCGATTGATCCGTTTTCCGGTACCGTCGGCACGCCAATTTCCATTACGAACCTTTCGGGTCGTCTCTGCGCCTCGGACGGCGGCCAATATATTTTCGCCGCGCTCAACGGGCCGACTAATCACATCTGCCAGTTCGATGTGAACGCGCAATCAGTGGTCAACGCGTGGACGCTCGACGGAAATTATGTGGATGATATGTCGCCTGTTCTGGGCAGCCCTGCGGCCGTCGCCGTTTCGAGGTATGTAGCGAACCGCAGTCCCCGATTCGCTGGCGTGGCGATTTACGACAACGGCGTCGCGCGGTCAAACATCGCCGGTGGTTTCCTCGGCGCCAACGTCATCGAACCGTCACGGTCGCCCGACACAATTTACGGCTACGACAACGAGAGCAGTCCCGCCGGTACGCAAGTGATGCACGTGGATGCTTCGGGCATTTCGGTGGTCGGCAGTTGGGGCGGATTGCAGGGATTCGGCGTGGACATCTCCTGCCGCGGCGGATGGATTTTTGCCACCACCGGTCAGATTTACGACCCGACTCGGAGCTTGCAAATCGGCACATTCAACAACACACCGGTCGGCGACGATGCGCCGTCGGGTCGTTACTATTCTGTTTCAGCGGGTGCAATCGTGGCTTACGACCAAAACACATTGCTGCCTGTCGGGATGACGGCTTTGCCCGGCGTGACCGGCGCGGCGGGCAGTTTCATCCGCTGGGGCACCAATGGATTTGCGTTTCGCATGAATAGCACACAAATCGCGCTCGTGCGGACGCCGCTGATTTCCGGGGGCCCGACGGCAGATTTGCAGCTTTCGGCATCGCTGCCGCCGCTACCGCTGGTTCCGAGCAATGCGTTCTCCTACACGCTAACTGTTTCGAATGCTGGGCCGAGCACGGCGCAAAACGTCGTGCTGACGCAAACCTTGCCGGCCAACTCATCTTTCCTGTCCGCAACAAACAGTGCCGGCACCAATTCGGTCACCGGCGGCGGACTGGTTTGTTTATTGCAGGCGATTCCCGCAGGCGGCCGCGCGACCGTTAATGTCAACCTCCAAACGCTCAAGCCCGGATTGTTGGCCGCGGTTGCCAGCGTGACGAGCGACTCGCTCGATCCGAATCTCACCAACAATGTGCTGCACGTCGAAGTGCCCGTTGCCCAGCCGCCGGCGCATGACACAGTCACCGAACTGGATTTGCCAACGAGCGATCTGGTTTGGAACAAGGTTTCGGGCCGCATTTTCGCCAGTGCGCCCAATTCGGATTGGCTGCTCGGCAACCGCATCATCGCGTTGGACCCGCTGACCGGGAATTACGACCCGGACGTCCCGACGGCGCTGGACCCGGGGAAACTCGCCGCGGCGGACAACGGGCAATACCTCTACGCCGGTATTAACAGCGATGCCTCGATTCAACGGATTAATTTGGCTTCGCGTGCAGCGGATTTGAAATTTCCGACCGGATACGGCAACGTCGCCGACATGGCAGTGCTGCCCGGCAGCCCGCAGACGGTCGTCGTCACGGCGCACACCACTTTTGTGGTTTATGACAACGGCGTGCCGCGGCCGAACGTGGTCGGTCCCGGCGCTTACAATTTCGATTATTATCTGGCCGCTACCGGCACCAACACGCTGGCATATGAAGGCATGACGGATGGGCTTCTAAGCGTCGCCATCGACGCCTTGGGCGCCACGGCCAGCGGCTTGGGACTCATCCGCACTTATGACGACCAGATTCGTTTTGACGCCGGGCGGATTTACACCGCTGGCGGCGAAGTGATTGACCCCTTGGCCGCGGTGGTCATCACCAACCTGCCTTACAGCGGTCTGGTCTGCCCGGACTCGGCGGCCGGCAAGATTTTTTACCTGACCACATCCGGTTCGACGGCAACTCTGAATGCGGTGAATGTGAGCAATTTTGTCGAAACCAGCGCGCTGACGATCAACAACATCTCCGGTACGCCGACGAGTTTGATTACCTGGGGAACGGATGGGCTCGCCTTCCGCACGACCGGCAACCAGGTTTTTTTGATCCGGACAATTCTGGCGGACGACAGCAACAACGATGGTCTGCCCGATAGCTGGCAGCTCCAATACTTTGGCTCGCTCAACGCTCCGGGAGCCGGTCCCAATGATAATCCCACCGGTGACGGTTTCACCAACCTCCAGAAATATCGTGCCGGCCTGAACCCGCTGGTGTTCTACCCACTGGAGTTTACCCAAGCCGGACCGTTGTCAGGCGGCGGTTTTCAGTTAACAGTCCTGGGCCATCCGGGCTCCAACTATGTGGTCGAAGCCAGTTCGGACCTGGTTAGTTGGACCGGCCTGCTCAAATTTGTCTGCACGAATATTCCGACGGTCCTTAGTGATCCGGCTGCGACCAATCTAGCCCGGCGATTTTACCGGATCGCCCCGGTTTCCGCCGTTCCGGGTCCTCTGCTGCGCTTTGCCTCACCCGTTCTTGCTGGGACGAACCGGCTTAGTTTGGCACTCGACGGTATCCCCGGCTTCAATTACACCGTGCAAACTTCCAGTAATCTCGTCAACTGGACTACGCTCACAAACTTCTACGGTAACGCGGCTACCATGTATTTCCAGGACGCGCCGCCTGTACTCACAAGCAGGTTCTATCGGGCGACAGCGCAATAGAACCTCTGCCGACGCAACTTCATGATCCGATAAACGCCAAAACCCAGTTCCGCCGTGTCCTCGAATTGAAACAGCTCGTGGTTCAGTGGGAGGGTGCCTGTATAAGCACCCAGACCGCGGCAACGCCGGTGAACAGCCATAGCGGCGACGAGTTCTCTTGGCGGTCACTCATAATTCTCCTTTGAAGGCGCGGGCGAGGATGGCGGGGAGCAAGGCGGCCAGCTCGGCGGCGGTCTTGGCTTGGAGGTGCTTCAACACTTCCCAGTTTGCAGTTCGTAACGTACGCATTGTTATAAAAAACGATCAAGATGGGTTTCAATTTTTTTGAGACGTGCCGCCAGTTGTTCAACGTCCGCGGAGTAAGCCGTGACTTCTTCCACATCTGCGTCAGTTTCGATCGTCAATCGGCCAAGCTTGCGGCGCAGTTCCAAACATCTCGGCAAAGCGGATGCAAGGTCTGCTGGCAGGCTTAAAATCTGGATCACGATGTCTTCGACACGTTGGGGTATTGTCACTTCTTCCGAGGATTTTTTGAACCCCTTAACCAGGTCCAGCGCTTCCTGCTTGAACAGGTGAGCATGATAGGAATTTAAGAACCTGTCAGACTGAATATTCTGCAAGAGCTCTGTCATGGCAATTACATAAGGTGCCAAGAACACCAATTTTACTTTTTTCAGGGTGGACTCCATCCGTAAACGCACAGCCAACGCGTTCGTCATGGAATTGATTTCGGCTTCCAGTGAGGCGACCGCCACTTCATGGTGTGCTTTAAAAATCTTGCGCGACCATTCTGAGGACGCTTTTTCTATTCGAGCCTTGGAAGCATCAAGGAGAGGTTTGTGGTTCGATCGAATCGTTCTCTCAAGGATGTGTTTTTCGAGTTCCAGTTGCCGTTCATCCGCTTTCGTTATCAGCTCCGTGATTTTAGACGCCAACCTCGGTATTTTTTGATTTATAGAACCCAGCGAACGGGCGATCTGTTCCGTGTGTTGCGCCATCTTTTCGAGGGCCTTGTGATGGTCTGGCTTTAGTTGAAAAGCCGACTTTGGACCGAGTTTGTCAAAGACATTGCGAATGGAAACAGCGAGTTTTTTGTAATCCTTTTGTCTCATGATGTTCCCTTTTTGGTATCTTTTATAAATCTCCTTTAAAGGGTTTGTCGACGATGGCGGGGAGCAAGGCGTCCAGTTCGGCAGCGATCTCGGCTTGCAGGCGCCTCAGCACGTCCGCCTCCGCCTGCAACGCTGCTTTGAACTGTGGTGTAACATTCATTCGGGATCTTCGGGAATCACAATTTTTCCCTGAGCTTTTGGATCAACCGCGGCGTCATAGCCTTCCTGCATCGCCGCGACTTGCAAGTCAGCCAATTCCTGAAATTCGGGCTTTTCGGCGATGTATTTGCGCACTCGCATATCGAAAAACCCTTTATTTTGATGGTGCCGACGGAGGGGGTCGAACCCACACATCCTCACGGATACCAGATTTTGAGTCTAGCGCGTCTGCCAATTCCGCCACGTCGGCACATGTCCATTGAATATATTTTGTTGGCCGCCGAAGTAAACAAGTTTCAACGGGCGGAACCCATTGCTCCAACCGCAGCCGCCGACGAGGGTCGGCTCAAATTGAATCAAACACTGAAAAATAAGCGGGCTCACGTCCGCTGCTGCAAATGGATTTCTGCGCGCGGAAACAATTGCCTTCCGCGGCCAGTGGCGTTTCAATGGAGGTGATGATGGCCAAACGAGTCATTCCCTGTCTGGACGTCCACGCCGGCAAAGTTACGCGAGGCGTCCAATTCGGCAAGGCCGAGGCGGGCGAACTGCGCAACGTCGGCGACCCCGTCGAACTCGCGCTGCGCTACAACGAACAGGGTGCCGACGAAATGGTGTTCTTCGACATCACCGCCACTGCGCACGGCCGCAAGACGATGGTGGACGTGATCGAGCGCGCCGCCGACCAATGTTTTATGCCGCTCACCGTCGGCGGCGGCCTTCAGTCTGTGAACGACATGTTCACCATGCTGCGCGCCGGCGCGGACAAAATCAGCATCAACTCCAGCGCGCTGGCCCGGCCCGAACTCATCCGCGAAGGCGCGGAAAAATTCGGCAGCCAGTGCATCGTGGTTTCGATTGATGCCAGGAAAGTCGGGCCGGACGAATGGCAAGTCTTTTCACATGGCGGCCGCAAAAATACCGGCCTCGACGCCATCGAATGGGCCAAACGCGCCGTTGCGCTCGGCTCGGGTGAAATTGTTTTAAACTCAATTGACGCTGACGGCACGAAAGCCGGATTTGATCTGGTCATCACGCGGCGCATCAGTGAATCGGTGGGTGTGCCGGTGGTGGCCAGCGGCGGGGCAGGCACGCTGGAACACATGGCTGCCGTATTGCTCGAAGGCAAAGCCGACGCGGTGTTGGCCGCGAGCATTTTCCATTTTGGCACTTATACCGTTGGTGACGTGAAACGGTTTTTGGCGGCGAAAAAAATTCCGGTAAGATTGTAGCAGCCGACGTGAGGAGGCTCATCCTGATTCAAGAAAAGTTTGAGCCTCCTTACGTCGGCTGCTACGATTTAAAGGGAGGCAAATCCGCTTGGCAGTGGGGAAGGGTTCTGTTTAATTGGCCGCGTCGAATGACAAGAGTGCCCGCCATCTTCCTGCTCGTTCTTTTGGCCACCCTTTTTCCCGTCATCGTTCGGGCGCAACAAGAGCAGGGTTGGGTGGTGGAAGGGCAGGAGCAAATCATACCGGGTGCGCCCAAAGGCGGGGTCACATGGGACTTCGCGACGACCAACGCGACCGGCACGAACATTTTTATCCAATACGGCACCGCCTCGCTTATGGCGGACAATGCGGCGGTAAACTGGGCGTCGGGCGAGGTGGTGGCCGATGGCCACGTGCGCATCGAGTCGGGGGATATGACCTGGATCGGCGAGCACATCCGCTACAATTTCAAGACGCACCAGATGCGCAGCGAGGAGTTCCGCACCGGCAGACCGCCGGTGTTCGCGGCGGGCCGCGAATTGGAGGGCGACCTCACCAACCAGACCTACAACGCCCGCCACGTCTTCGTCACAACCGATGACGTGAGCCAGCCGGCCATCCGCGTTCGGGCCAGCCGCATCAAAATTGTTCCCGGCAAATATGTGGAGATGTGGAATGCGGTGTTGTTCATGGACGGCGTGCCGACGTTTTACTTTCCGTTTTACCGGCGCAGCCTCGGCGAACACGTGAATAATTTCACTTTCACCCCCGGCTACCGCAGCGCCTACGGACCGTATCTGTTGGGCACTTACAACTGGTTTCTCGGCGACGTAGCGGATGGCCGGTTGCATCTGGATTATCGCGAAAAGCGCGGCGTCGGGACGGGGCCGGAGTTGAACCTGCACCTGGAGCGCTGGGGCGAAGCCGCGTTCAAGTATTATTACGTGCACGACCAGGATCCGAACGACAGCACCAACAACCTGCCGCTGTTCGGGAACATTCCGCAAAATCGCCAGCAATTCAACTTTACCTATCAGGCCACGCCGTACACCAACCTGAACGTCAAGGCGCTGGTGAATTACCAGACCGACCCGCTGGTGTTGCACGATTTTGCCGAAGGCGCCTACTCGGCGAACCCGCAGCCGAACACGTTCACCGAAGTCAACAAATACTGGGACAACTGGAGCCTCGACGCCGAGACCACGCCGCGCCTCAACACCTTCTTTGACCAGGTCGAGCGGCTGCCCGACGTGAAACTGACCGGCTTCCGCCAGCAAATTTTTGACACGCCGTTTTACTATGAAAGCGAGAGTTCCGCCGGCTATTACCGCAAGATATTTGCCGACACGAATCTCCCGCCGGTTTTGCCGCTTGATTATTCCGGCACCCGCGCCGACACCTATCACCAATTGCTCCTGCCGTGGACGTGGTTCGGCTGGCTGAACGTCACGCCGCACGCCGGCGGGCGGTTTACCTATTACAGCGCAGAAAGCGGGCCGGGTGCGACCGACGAGGAAACCTACCGCAAGATTTTCGACACCGGCGCCGAAGCTTCCTTCAAGGTCTCGCGGTTGTGGGCGGGCGCCACGAATTCGATTTTGGACGTGGACGGTCTGCGGCATGTCATGGAGCCGTCGGTGAATTACGAGTTTGTGCCGCGGCCGAGCACGCTGCCGCCGCAGTTGCCGCAGTTCGACACCCAACTGCCCAGCCTGTTGCTGCTGCCGATCCAATTTCCCGGCTACAACGACATTGACGCCATTGACAGCGAAAACGTCGTGCGTTTCGGCCTGCGCAACACGCTCCAAACCAAACGCGCCGGCCAGCTCGACACACTGTTGGACTGGAACCTGACGCTCGACTGGAATCTCAGGCCCAACTCGCAGACGAATTCCATTTTTCTACAACCGCAAAAGACTCTCAACGATCTCTATTCCAAATTGTCGTTCAAGCCGCGCTCGTGGATTACGCTCGAATCGGAACTGCGGTACGACATCAACGACGGCGAGCTGAACCTGACATTCCACCAACTCACGTTCACGCCAAATGAGCGGTGGAGCTGGGGCGTCGGCCACTGGTATCTGCGCAGCGCGTTTCTGGGCACCGGCGAGAATTTCATCACCAGCACGATTTTTTACCGGCTGAATGACAACTGGGGGTTGCGCTCCACGCACGCTTTCGACGCCCAAAGCGGCCGTTTGCAGGACCAATATTACACGGTCTATCGCGATTTACGGAGCTGGACCGGCGCTTTGACCTTCCGGGTGCAGGACAACGGCACCGGCCCGAAAGATTACACGATTGCCTTCACCTTCTCGCTCAAGGCAAGTCCGCACTATCACGTGGGTGAGGACACAGTCGAGCCCGACCACCTGGTGGGGGAGTGAGAAACCGTTTCGGGATATATCAATGTGCGGAACTGACCCCTTTATAAGGCGACGAAGGAGATTTCCAAACACTGGAAGCAAAAACGCGAACAGGTTCGCTTTCGGTCGATAGAGCCGGACTTAACACATCACTGAGCCGCCTGAAAAAGCAGGAAAAACTGGAACAGATTTTGCTGTTTTCAGCCGGCATGAGAATACTAACCGCATGTCTTGCATTCGCCGGAATCGTTCTCTTAATTTCCACTGGCTTGCGGGCTCAGAATCTGTTTGAGGAAGATCGCTTCAGCGGTACTATCTTTGAATTCACACCCGCTGGAGCCCGAAGCAGTTTCGCCTCAGTAGTGAATCAGTACGCTGGACTGGCGTTTGATAGCGCCGGTAACTTGTTTGCGGGGAGCGGCGGCAGCATCATTAAAATTACACCAAGTGGAGTACAAAGCACGTTTGCTTCCGGCTTACCCCACCCTCTCGGAATAGCATTTAACAGTGCGGGCGATTTGTTTGTGGCAGATTTTTACGCTGGGTGCATTTATGAATTCACACCGGATGGAACGCAAAGCACCTTTGCTTCCGGATTGCAGCCTGAATCATTGGCGTTTAATAGCGCGGGTAACCTTTTTGCGGGTGATAACAGCTGCAATATTTATGAATTTACCCCAAGTGGAGCGAGAAGCACTTTTGCCTGCTGTGTGAGTGTCCCTGCCGGCCTGGCTTTTGACGGTGCAGGTAATCTGTTTGTTTCGTCCGGCGGCGCCACTCCCGGTGCCGGCATCATTTACAAGTTTACGCCGGACGGAACTCAAAGCACGTTTGCTTCCGGGTTGTCCTATCCAATTGGACTGGCCTTTAATAGCGCGGGTGAGCTGTTTGAGGCGGATTACAATAGCGGCACCATTAATGGCGGCAACATTTATGAATTCACGCCCGACGGAACGCAAAGTACTTTTGCCTCAGGGTTGAACGCTCCATACTTTATTGCCTTCCAACCTGTGCCTACTGACTTTCGCATAATATAGTGACAATTGGCTCAAAACAGTTCGGCCTGTTTCCAGAAGGATTCCACGAGAGTCGGACGCCGGCGCATCCGGCCCAGCGCCTTGCGCGCCGCCCAACTCAGTTGGGCAAAGTCCTTC
>DATNHM010000061.1:0-20495 GCA_035604955.1 Candidatus Limnocylindrales bacterium
TGAGCAATTTCCTCACGGTTTCCTTCCTTCTGGTCGTAGGAACAGAGGATTCGTTCACGCAAGTCCAAGGATATGGTTCGCATGAACGAATTCTACCAAACCCGGAACCACATGGCTACAGTTTTATTTAAAATGCTCTAGGCAATTTTCGATGAATTTGGGGCTTTGTCGGCTTTTCTGGCGTTTCCGCGGTGCTGTTTTGCCGAGTCACTCGTAGCGGTGCTTACGTTTTTTGAGCCGTGCTGATTTCCGCATGAAGCCAAGCGCGAGCGTAAATCCAGTAACGTTTGGCTGTTGGCACAGAGATGGCGAGGATTTCAGCGGTTTCCTCGATCGTCAGGCCGACAAAGAATCGTAGCTTCACCAATTCCGCCTTCTGTTTGTCTTGTGCGGCCAGCTTGTCCAGGGCTTCGTTGATGACCAGAAGTTGCTCGTTATCTGCGCCGGCGGCGATGTCCTGTTCCAGAATGTCCACGCGTTGTTGTCCGCCGCCGTGACGCAGGGCATGTTTGCGGCGGGCGTTGTCAATGAGGATGCGGCGCATGGCTTCGGCGGCGGCTGCGAAAAAGTGGGCGCGGCCGTTCCACTGGACATTCTCTTTGCCGGTGAGACGCAGCCACGCCTCATGGACGAGCGCGGTGGGTTGCAACGTCTGGTCCGGCGATTCGTTGGCCATCTTAAAAGCGGCGAGCTTGCGCAATTCTTCATAGACCTGCGGGAGCAATTCATCGGCAGCTTTGGCGTCGCCGTGTTCAATGGCGTGGAGAATTTGGGTGACTTCGCTCATGCTACGGCTTGGCGGTTTTCTTTGCGGGTTTCGCTTTTTCGAATTCGCCCAGGTTCTTTCCGTCTGGAACGCGCCAGATGCTGTTAGTGGGCAAATTCATCGTGGACAGCCCGGGTGCGCTCCAAGCTGTCGCGCCGTCTCGCGGTGCGCGCCAGACCTCATAAGAACCAAATCCGCCGGACACAAGCATCTGATTGTCCGGTGAGAAGGCCTGCCAACAGACCGCCCGATCCTGAGGGAATGACGCCACTTCCCGCAGTGTCGCCAGATTCCAGAGCTTGATAGTGCTGTCCTCGCCCCCAGAGGCGAGTGTGCGCCCGTCAGGCGAAAAGGCCAGCGCCCACACTTCGGCTTGATGGCCGGAGAGCGTTCCCAGCTCGTCGCCGGAAACCAAGTCCCATAGCAAAATGGAGTAATCCTCGCGGCCTGCGGCCAGGACCTTTCCATCCGCCGAAAGCGCCAAGCACGTGACGGCTTCGTGACAGTCGAGGGAACGCGTGTTGGCGCGCGAGCGGAGGTTCCAAAACCGGATTTTCGACCCATCTGCGCAGATCCAGGCCTTTCCGTCCGGTAGAAAGCAATTTCCCCAACCATCCAGGGAGTTGGTGGCAACAGCGACGATTTTTTCACCGGTGACGGCGTTGCACAAGAGGCTCCCCGTGTTCTCGGCCGCGTCACTAGTGGTGAATCCGACGAAGGTTCCGTCAGGGGAAAGTTCGGCGGCCCGAAGGGCATGAAGGTCCAGCCCCGCCGAATCGATATAAATGGCCGCTCGATTTGACCTAGCGTCAACCTGTCTAACGAGCAATTCAGTGCCATTGTCTGCCTGGGCGAGTGCCGCCAGTTGGCGGCCATCCGGTGAATACGAAGCGACGAGGCCAGCGAGGGAGGCCTTTTCCTCGAGGTTTGATGAATCAAAGATTCGCGAACCGTTCCAGTAATCGGCCAGGGCCATTGACTTTCCATCCGGAGAAAATTTCGGACGATTGCCGACAACGTAGGTCAGTTGGTTTGAGATTTCGAACTGACTGGATGGGTGGGCCGGATTCCACAGCATGACATCGCCCTCCTCGCCTCCGCTGGCCAACAGATTCCCATAGGGCGAGTAAGCAAGCGCGCGGACTTTGCCGTGGTGCCCGCGAAGCTCGCGGACCTGCCGCCCGGTTGCTGTGTTCCAGATGAGGATGGCCTGGTTGTGGCTCGTGGTCGCCAAAGACTTGCCATCGGGTGAGAAGGCCAGCGCTGCCTCCCTGGTGTCGCCGCTGTTGAAAGTTGCCAACGCTTCGCCACCAGCTACCGGCAGCAGCCGGATCTCGCCCGACCATTGCGCCAGGGCCATTTTGGAGCCATCCCGTGTGACGGTCGCGCCAAATACAAATTCGCCAACGGCCCAATTGGTGTTGACGCACTTCATGGTTGCCGCATCCCACCAGCGAACCATGTAGTCGCCTTGGTCGCTCAAAAGCCGGGAGCCGTCCGGCGACCAGAGCCAAATCTCGCCGCCGTCCTTGGCGACGCCAACTTCTTTCTCCGATAAATAATCCCAGACATGGATTTGAACCGGCTCCGAATTCGACCATCCCACATTTGAATTGAAAGCGATCAAGTTGGTGACGGGTGAAAAAATCGCACGCGAGGCGTTACCCGTGGCAAGCATCCGGGTTTGGAGAGTCGAAACTTGGCAAAGTTGCAGTCCTGCTTCAGTCTCGATCGCTAGATACTGGCTGTCATAAGAAAAGGAAACACCGCACCGGCCGCCCAAACCGCCAAAACTAGGAATGAGTGATGGCCAAACCGCCACTGGCTTCCTTTGAGCCAAGTCCCACAGTCTGGTGTCAGTCTGACTCCGGGAGGCCAGCCATTTGCCGTCGGGCGAAATGGCGACGCCCAAGACGGCATTCGTGTGGCCATGCAAGACATATTCCTGCTCGCCTTTGGCCAGTTCCCGAAGACGGAAATACTCGAAGCCGCGGGGGTCGGGCTGGCCCGGCTTGGGTTGATGCGCGTCGAGCAAGCTGACCATGAGGGAAAGGTTGCCGTCTTCCCAAGCTTGCGAGGCCAGCCGCATATCCGACGCGTAAAGCAGGCGGCGGGCACTCTGCTCGCTCTCAGTCGCCTCGCGCGCATTTTTCTCGGCACGGCTCTGGGCTTCGGTCGCCGCCTGACGGCTTGCGTCGGCCTCGCGGCGGCGGGCCTCGGCCAATGTAGCTTGCCGGCCGGCGCGGGCCGCCTGCCAAAGGCTGACCGTTGTGCCTGCTACCAGCAAAAATACCAGGGTCGCTGCGACCGCCACGGTGCGACGATGCTTCCGCATTGTCTTGGAGAGCAGATACGACCAGGAGGGCGGCGCGGCCACAACCGGTTCATGGTTCAGATGGCGTTGAATATCCATCGCCAAGCCGTTCGCGGTCTCGTAACGGCGTGTCCGGTCCTTCTCCAAAGTTTTCATTGCGATCCAGTCCAGATCGCCGCGCAAAAGGTGGATCAGTTTCGGCGCGTCCGACTGGCGATGTTTGGCCACAGTCGCAAGGTCGGCGTTCTGCATGGTGCTCAAGCAGGTTGAAGGCCGCGCCGGTTCTTTTTCGCGGATGGTGCGGCGCATTTCGTTCAATCCTGCCTGAAGAAGTTCCTTCGCATCGAAGGGCGTTTTGCCGGTGAGCAATTCGTAGAGCAGCACGCCCAGGCTGTAAACATCGCTGCGGGTGTCAATATCCAGCCCGCTCATCTCGGCCTGCTCGGGACTCATGTAAGCCGGCGTGCCCATGAACTGCTCAAAAGCCGTGAAAAGCGTCTTGTCGGTCAGACGCTGCTCGGTGGCCTTGGCAATGCCGAAATCGATCACCTTCGGCACCGGCACGCCGTCGTGCATCGTCACGAGGATGTTCGAGGGCTTGATGTCGCGGTGAATTATACCCTTTTGGTGCGCGTGTTGGATGGCGTGGCAGACTTGGGTAAAGAGACTCAACCGCTCGCGCGGGGAAAGATTGTTTTGATCGCAATAGTCAGTAATGCGGATGCCGCGCACCAATTCCATGACGAAATAAGGCCGGCCGGTCTCAGTCGCGCCGGCGTCGAGAACTTTCGCGATGTTGGGATGATCCATCAGTGCCAACGCCTGCCGCTCGGCCTCGAAGCGGGCGATGACCTGCTTGGTGTCCATGCCCAGCTTGATGATTTTGAGCGCGACGCGGCGGCGCACCGGTTCCTCCTGGTCAGCCATATAGACGACACCGCAACCGCCTTCGCCGATTTGCTGAAGCAATTTGTAACGACCAATTTTGTCGCCGGGTTTTTCGGTGGGTTGAATCAAGGCCGGGTCCAGCACCAAAGTTCTCGCGGGCAAACCCGCCGCCGGTTTGTCCAGAATCGCATCGGCCCGCTCGTGCGCGTCCAACAGCGCCATGACTCGTTGCCGGAGCGGTTCATCATCCTTGCAGGCTTCCTTGAGATACGCAGCGCGTTCTTCAGGCGTGGCCAGTTGGACCGCCGCGTTGAACAAGGTTTCCTCGCGTTTATCGTGGCCATTCATTGGTTGCGTGAAGGTTTCACTACCAGATAAAGCGGGATCTGACAGAAAAAAGGGTCAAAAACTTTCTCAAAGATTTTTGAGCCTTTTTTGTCGCGCATCTCGCATTGATTGGTAACGCGGCGATTTTGATGGGTTATGGACCACTTGTCGCACCGGCTTGGGCCGCCAAGCTGAGTGTGATCTGGATGACGGCATCCAGTCAAATAAATGTGCTGATGACATTTTAATGTTCTAATGACATGATTTTGATTGACTTATGATTGAATTCAACTTATAAATCAGGCGAGGTTAAGAATCGGGAGCAACCTTATGAAAACTCGGCTCAAATCGGTGACGAACTCCGCACCCGGCGTTCCGCAAAGATTTTTCCGGCTGATCGAGCAATAAATAGACAACTTATGAGCGAATTCAAATTTTCCTGTCCGCACTGCGAGCAGCATTTCCTGTGCGACGAGCAGTTTTCCGGCCGGGAAATCCAATGCCCGAGCTGCAAGGTTCTGATTCACATTCCGCATGTTCCGGGCAAGACCGCCAATTACCAACAGGAGTCGGGAAAAACCTGGGCCACGTTTGTTCCATCCGGGCAGACGCCGAAGCCAAAGGGTGTGTTTCTTCATCCAAAGACGGTGTCGGCCAAGGCTCCTCCGAAACGTTGATCGAGGTTCTACATTTTCCAGATTCCATAACACCCGAAACTGGATATGCACAGTCTGACGGATACAATAATACAAACCCTGCAATAAATAACCCGTGAAAACTCGCATTCAAAATCTATTGATCGCGCTGGCGATTCTCGCCTGTATTTATCATACCAACGCCACGACGGTTTTTCCCATTGCCACCAATCCCAGCCTGGTCGAAATCAGCGGCGGAATTGCCTTTGACGGCAGCAATTATCTTGTGGGCATGGAAGCGGGTACCAATGTGGTCGGGCAACTGGTTTCGAGCAATGGCGCGCTGCTGGGTTCGCAAATCATCGTGGGGAGCAATCCAGGCTTCCCACCGTCAATCGGGCTGGCATTTGGCCAGACCAACTATCTTTTGGCGTGGTCGGACAATTCCGTCAGTTCGGGCGTGGATATATTTGGCCAGTTTGTTTCCCGAACCGGCACAAAAGTCGGCTCAACCTTTAATTTGCTTTCATCTCAAGGTTCGCATGGCTTTCAAAGCGGAAAGGCACTTGCCTCCGACGGCACGAACTTTTTGGTCGTATGGCAGGATGAAAATGACAATTCCCTCTGGGGTCAGTTGGTGACTTCGGCAGGTACTTTGTCCGGCGCGGAATTTTTGATCAACAGTCAGCCACAGGGTGGTGTCAGTGCTGCCGCAACCTTCGGCAAAATGAATTATCTTGTTGTTGCGCAGAACAACGTGAGTCAGAATTCGAATCAGGTTTTTGGAGAATTTGTGTCCCGCAGCGGCGCTGCGGGAAGTTCGTTCCAAATCAGTCAGATTGCTTCGGCAGATCAAAATCCTCTCACTGTCGCGTTCGATGGCACCAATTATTTTGTCGCGTGGAATTGGGACCCTCCACCGGAAACCTCCGGAACGGTTACCAATTGGGATATTCACGGCCGATTGGTTTCCCAGACTGGCACTTTTCCAGGAAGCGAACTTGCATTGGTTACAGATCCGGGCAGCCAGGTGATTCCGTCTTTGGCTTTTGACGGTTCAAACTATTTGCTGAGTTGGGGCGACGAATCATTCAATTTCTCGACCAATTCCAACATTCGCTTCCAGTTCTTTAACCGCTCTGGCATTTCAATTGGCTCTGAATTCAGCGTCTTTACTGCACAAGGCACCAATGATCCTTTATTTGCATTCAACGGCCTGCTTTTTGACGGAACCCGGTTTGCAGTAGCCGCCACTTTGGGAACGGTCGCAACCAATGCCAATGGTATTAGTGGATTTCCGAGTGGCGAAGTTTTTGGCGCGTTCATACCCAAAAGTACGCCCGCTCCGCAACTCACTCCATTGAATTATGCCAACGGACAATTCTCGTTGATGCTCACCGGCCAAGCCGGCACCAATTACATAATCCAGGTGAACACCAATCTGTCCGTGAACAACTGGATTGCCGTAGTCACCAATACGGCGACCAACGGCACGTTCAGTTTCACGGATACAAACGCTACCAACAAAAGCCGCTTTTATCGGGCCATGCAGCAGTGAAGTAGTTATGAAACAATCATCTCAAATCGCTTCGCTTAGGGCCCTAATCATGGTTGGTGCCGCTGCCTTGTTCTTTGCGTTTTCCCACGCAGGTTTTTCCGCGCAGAAACTGTTCATCACTTCGTTTCAGCCGAATGGACAGTTGACCTGGACCAATGCACCCGGCACCAACGCCTTTGCAGTGCAATGGACGCCGAACTTGATCAGTCCTTGGGCCAACGCTGCCCCACCATTGGATTTAACCGTCTCCACCGGCTCGCAAACCACGGTGTCGGCTCCCATCATTCCACAAACGGGCTTTTACCGGGTGGTCGAGGGATTCGGCCCACAATCCTTGCACGGAGCGTGGATCATTCCACCAACCGGCGTTACCAACGTGGGCCAAGCTTATTTCATGGCCGATGGTAACGGCACACTCACAAATTTCGGGGCTTATAATCTGGCGACACCACCCGGCTACTATAGTGTAAGCAACACGGGTGGCGTGACGATGACCGTTAAGGCAGCAAGCCAGACCAATATTGTTACGGGTCAGTTTATGCCTCCCAGACAGATTGTGTTTGCCGGTTCTTTTGGCGTAGCAATGCCAGTGGAGAATGTGTCGCTATGCGCGGGCACTTGGAGCGGCACTTTGTCCGAGACAAACGACCCCAACGGATTAAGTGATTACTCCGTGAGCTTGACTGTGGCCACGAACGGCTCGGCCAATCTGTCGGGCGATTTCTCGGGCACAGGCTGGATGTTCGCGCTCGCTCCGACGAACGGCGCTTTGGCCGGCTTTTTTCATACGAGTTCTTCCGGTAATTACGATCAGTTTCGCATCACCGGCACTCTAAGTGGGAACGCCATCACCGGTTCATTTGATACGGACAGCGGCAGCGGCGCAAACGCGATCGATGGAATTGTCACGTTGAACCGAGCGTTGCCAACGGTCGTGACTGGGGTGGCCACTTCACCCACCACTATCAGTGCCATGCTCAATGGCACCGTCACCCCCAATGGGGCCGACACAACCGCCTGGTTCCAATATGGCACCACGACTAATTACGGCCTGATCACTCCAACTGCCATCGTAAGCGGGACCAACACAACTTCGGTGACTGTGAGTAACCTGGTTAGTGGGCTGTCGGCACTGACACTTTACCATTTCCAATTGGTTGGCACGAGTATCGCAGGTACAACCAATGGTGCGGACCAGACTTTCAGCACGCCGTAAGGTCAATCTTTGCACAGTCCTCCTAAAATCACCCAAAACTTTTCCAGTTCCAATGAAAATGCCAAACCCTGCTTCGCTCCGGCTTTTTCTGAGCGCAATGATTTTGGTAGCGTTCCGCGTTTACGCGGCCGCCTAAAGGCGGGACTCCGAACATTTCCTTAAACTGACCCGCTATCCAGCAGCCGGAAGGGTTGACGGCGCGCGCATTTCGGCAGATGCTCTGGAGTGGAATGATGAAGGCTACCTTTTGGAGTTCAATTCCGCCACGCCGCCGCAAATTGGTGGTTTGGATTCTTGGTTTGCTGCTCTTCTACGCCATTCTGGGTTTCCTCATTTTGCCGCCGATAGTCCGAGCCGTTGCCGTCAAACAGTTGTCCCGGCAGCTCGACCGTGAAGTCTCGATCCAAAAAATTAAAATCAATCCGTTCGTGCTTTCGACGACCGTGCGCGGGCTGCTTATCAAGGACAAGGACGGCCAGCCGTTCATTTCGTGGGATGAGGTTTATGTGAACTTCCAGCTCTCGTCCTTCCTGGGCCATCCCTGGGTCTTCAAGGAAATCAGCGTGACCAAACCGTACGCCCGCGTGCAAATTAACAAGGATTACACGCTGAATTTTTCCGACCTGGTCGCCAAGTTCTCGACGAATGCGCCGGCGGCAGCGCCCGCCACGCCGCCCAAGCCGCTCGCGTTGCGTGTGGGCCGGCTGCAAATCACCGGCGCGGCCGCATCGTTCACCGACTTTACCACGCGCGAGCCGTTCAGGCGGACCATCGGCCCGCTCAATGTGACGCTCCAGGATTTCCGCACCGACCCGGACAATAAAAATCCCTATTCGTTCGCCGGCACCACCGATGCGGGCGAAAGGTTCGCGTGGAGCGGATTTTTTTACCTGGACCCGTTGCGTTCCCAGGGCGAGTTGACGCTCGACGACCTGACGCTCAACAAATACGCGCCGCTCTATCAGGATTTCGTGCGCTTTGAAATCCGCAGCGGTGTCATTGGGGTCAAATCAGATTACCGCTTCGAGCTTAGCGCCAGCAATCGCGTCGCGGCGGTCACGAACACCGACTTTTCCCTGCGCAATTTCAGACTCGGCAGTGCCGGCGATACCAACGACATCGTTGACCTGACGCACTTTGCCGTGACCGGCGCAAGCGTGGACCTTGAATCACGGCAGGCCGAGGTGGATTCGGTTTCCGCCGATGGTGCAGAACTGTTTGTGGAACGCGACAAGGACGCCAACATCAACGCCCTGGAAGCCGCCAAGCCGGTCGAAAACGAGACGAACGCGCCCGGCGGCATTTTACTCCTGCTGCGCTCGGTCACGAACGCCGTCGCCATGCTGCTCAACAGTACGAACCAGTGGAACGCGAACGTCCACGACGTGAACTTCACGGATTGCGGATTGCACCTCGAAGATCTGGTGAATTCGCGCCCGGCCAGACTGGATTTGGACGATGTCACGCTCACGGCCAGAAATATTTCCAACCTGCCGCATACGAACCTGACCGCCGACCTGTCCCTGCGCTGGAACACCAACGGCACCATCAACACGAAAATCACCGCGTCCCTCTCCCCGCCGACCGCCGATATCCATTTGTCGCTCTCCAACCTCGATCTCGGCACGCTCGATCCGTATCTCGAACCTGAATTGAACCTGTTCATTCTTGGCAGCCGCCTTGGGCTGGACGGTGACATCCGTTTGCGCACGCCGGAAAACGAACTGCCCCAGGTCACGTTTACCGGCGACGCGCGGCTTGACGACTTCCGCACCGTGGACGGTGTTACGGCCCAGGATTTGTTAAAATGGGATTCGTTGCGCTTCAACGGGATTGAGGCGAACCTGAATCCGCCAACGGTGGCCATCAAGGAAATCGCCCTGGACAACGCCTACACGCGGGTCGTGATTGAAACCAACCACACTATTAATTTGCTGACGGCGTTGCGCCCGGCGGAAACCAACGCACCCGCCACCACGAACGCAGTCAGGGTTGCCAAAAATTCCACCACCACCGCAACGAATTCGGCGGCCCCGGCGTTGCCGAAAATTTCCGTGGATAACATTGTGGTTTCCAATGCCACCATCAGTTTCACCGACCTTTCACTCACGCCGAACGTGCATCTGGCGGTCCAACAGGCGGGTGGGACGATTTCAGGCATTTCTTCCGAAAATCTTCAGCACGCCGACGTGAACCTGCATGCGGCTGTGGATGGCGTCGGCCCGGTGGACATCACCGGCCGGATCAATCCGTTCAGCGGCACCGGGACGAATCACGTGCAAATCTCGGTCAAGGACGTGGATTTGACGCCGACGAGTCCTTACGCCGGGAAATTCGCCGGTTACCGCATTGCCATGGGCAAATTGAACCTGGACCTGGTTTACGATCTGGTGGGAAAAAAATTGGAGTCGAAAAATGTCATCACGCTGGACCAGTTCACCTTTGGCGAGAGAGTGGAAAGTCCTGACGCAACGCACCTGCCGGTGCGGCTGGCGATTGCCATCCTCAAGGATCGCGATGGGAAGATTGTTTTGGACGTGCCGGTGGAAGGCAGCCTCGACGACCCGAAATTCCGCATCGGCAAGGTCGTGACCTACGCCCTTGTGAATATTCTGACCAAGGTCGCCACGTCACCGTTCTCGTTGATTGGCGCGGCCTTCGGCGGCGGGGGCGAGGAACTGGGCTATCAGGATTTTGCGCCGGGCAGCGCGGAATTGACGCCCGCTGACAAACAAAAACTGGATACGCTGGTTAAAGCACTTTTTGCGCGGCCGGGACTGAACCTGGAAATTTCCGGCAGCATTGACCCAAGTGCCGACCACGACGGCCTGCAACGCGTCATTTTGGACAAACAACTTCACACCCGGAAATGGCTGTCGCTCCGCAAATCCCAACAGGCAACCCTGACGCCCGAGCAAGTCACCTTGACGCCGGCCGAGCGCGTGGATTTGGTGAAAAAACTCTATAACGAGGCGTGGGCCAAAGGTCAAATCACACCGGCCATGCTTGCCGCGAATACGAATCTCGCCAGCGCGGTGGCCCAAATCAAATCCAAAACGCCCCGGATTCAAAAAGACGCGACGTTTCTGGTGACAGGCCTGCCAACTTCGGCGCAACCGACTCCGGGCACCGTGACCGCCACGCCCTCAGAACTGAAACTCTCGCCCATCGCTGACCCGATGGAGGTTTTGTTGGTGGCGTCAATCCCCGTCACCGACAATGATTTTGAGGCACTCGTGTCCGAACGCGCCAAGGCCGTGCGCGCTTACCTGTTGGCGTCTGGCAAAGTGGAAGCTTCACGGCTGTTCCTGGCGGAAAACCAGACCGGCGGCGTGCGCAGCGACGGCAGCCGCGCTTATTTGCAGTTTAGGTAAGACGGCCAGTAATGTACTCTGGATGTCTATTCCACAACCATACCAATATCAAGGCAGCAAACGGGCGCTGGCTTCGTTGATTCTCCAATATCTGCCGGTCAACCTGACGCGGCTGGTCGAGCCGTTCTGTGGTTCGGCAGCAGTTTCCCTTGCGGCGGCGGCGCGCGGGCGGACCAAGGAATTCTGGCTGAATGATCTCAACAAGCCGCTGGCTGAATTACTGGCTTTGATGATCAACAGCCCCAAGGAGCTGGCAAAATCTTACGGGGAGCTCTGGCGGGCCGACCACGAAGACGCGCTGGAGCATTATTATCAGGTGCGCGAGTCGTTTAATCGCACACAAGATGCGCGGCTGCTTTTATATCTGCTGGCGCGATGCGTGAAGGGCGCGGTGCGTTACAACGGGGACGGATTGTTCAATCAAAGCCCGGACAAACGCCGTCTGGGCACGCGACCGGAAACGATGAAAGAAAACATCACCGCCATTTCCGCGTTGCTGTGCGGCAAGACCATCGTCACGTCGTTGAGTTACGAAGACGTTCTGGCGAATGTGCGCCCGGACGACGTGGTTTATATGGACCCGCCGTATCAGGGCGTTTGCGGCGAGCGCGATTCCAGGTATTTCGCCGGGATTTCCTTCGACGATTTTGTCGCGGAGCTTGAGACGCTGAATCATAAGTATGTTCGCTATCTCGTCAGCTACGACGGACGTTTGGGGAACCGCACCTACGGCAAACCGCTGCCGGCGAAGTTGAATCTTACATTGATGGAAATTGAAGCGGGACGTTCGTCGCAGGCCACGTTGCTTGGCAGCAGCGAAATGACAGTGGAGTCCTTGTATCTTTCCCCCGCGCTGGCGGACGAACTGGAAGCGCATCCGGCCATTCACCGCCGACGGCATGACGAACAAATGCAGTTGATGGAAAAACCTCCGCACTATGGCAAAAAAGCAAAAATATCCAAAAGAGTTCATTGAGCTTTGCACATCCGTTACTGCAAAACGCCCGAAGACGGTCATTGACCATATTCTGAAGCACGGGCATATCACGACGGAGGAATTGAAAAAACAAATACGGCTATGATCATCCGCCGCGGGCCGCGCGGGATGTTCGCGAACTGGGCATTCAACTTGAGACGTTCCGAGTCACGGCGGCCAATGGCCGCAAAATCGCAGCGTATCGTTTTGCCGATCCCACCAAAAAGCAGTTTCGGCGATTCAGCGGACGCACGGGTCTTTCCAAAAAAATTAAAGAGCAACTGATTCAGAAATATGGTTGTCGTTGTTTCATATACCTGGAAAAGATGGAAGCGAGCGATTTGCAAATTGACCATCGCGTGCCTTACGAGGTGGTGGGAGAGCGCGACGAACTCAGGATTGAGGACTTCATGCTGCTTTGCGGCTCGGCGAATCGTGCGAAGTCGTGGTCGTGCGAGCATTGCGAGAATTGGAAAACGATCAAAGACAAAAACGTTTGCCTGTCATGTTACTGGGCGTTCCCGGAAAAGTACAATCATGTGGCCATGCGGCAGATCCGCCGCATTGACCTCGTTTGGCAGGGTGAAGAAATCCGGCAATACGAAAAATTGAAATCGGACGCGGCCAAGTCAGGTCTGGAACTTCCGCAATTTGTCAAAGACGTTCTGGCAAGAACATTGAAATGACCTTCGTTTACATGTCGAAAATTGCGTGGACGATTTTCTTGCCGCCAAAAACCCAAATCGCCGCCGCCAGCGCGATGTAAGGGCCGTAGGGCATCCGGGACGACCATTCGCGGCGGCGCAAGATGATGAGCGCGACGCCCACCACGGCGCCAATCATCGAGCTGATCATCAGCGAGAACAGCACGCCCGGCCAGCCAATGAACGCGCCGATGGCGCCCATAAATTTCACGTCGCCCAGGCCCATCGCCTCGCGGGGCAGCACAATTTCCGCGCTGACCGCCTCCAGAAACGGCACTTGGTGAGGATCAATGCGTTCCCCGCCGATCTCCAGCCAGCCTGACCGGAGTGCCAGCCGCACCATTACGTCCTTGTAGCCGCGATCCACCAGTTCCACTGTCCGCGCGTGTAACGCAATCACGTCCGACTGGCGGTAAAATAATTCGTCGTAGGGAATCTCCCGGTCGGGCAGGAGCACGGACGTTTCCGTGAAGACAATTTTTGTGTCTGCGGGCAATTTCAACCGTTGCCGACCGAACAACAATTTCCCCAGCCGCAGAATCGCGTAGATGATGCCCGCGCCGGCGCCAATGCCGAGCACGCCTTGCCACATCCCGTCGGTCAGCGACCGGGCATCATGCAGCGCCGGAAACAAAAATGAGGCGACCAAGCCGGCCGCCATGCCGCCATAAGTGATTTCGTCGGGAATGATGAAGTGTTCGAAATCAATAAACGTGGCCGCAATCAGTCCGGCGAGAAACGCGGCATAGACCAGCGCGACGGGCATGGAATGAACCGGGTGACTTCGGTCTCCGAACACCAGCCAGCAACCCAAAAACGTCACACCCGTCAGCAGTTCAACGATGAAATAACGCGGTGAAATCGGCGCGCCGCAATTTTTGCATCGGCCGCGCAGGGCCAGCCACGTGACCAGCGGGACATTGAGATACCACGGGATGGAGTAATGGCAATGCGGACAATGCGACGGCGGCGTGACGATGCTCATCCCCCGCGGCATCCGGTGGATGCACACGTTCAGAAAGCTGCCGACCATGCAGCCGAACACAAAAAAAACCAAAGACCAAAAATGGAATGGCACCAGTGACCAGTCCGCAGTCCACGGTCGCCAGTCCACCGCCCAAGCGACCAAGCCTGTAATGTGTGGCATCATTTGAATTCCCTGCCGCGCAGATCGGATTGTTTCAGGTAAGCCATAAATCCGGCGAGAAGCCGGCCCACTTCGTCAGCCGAGTTGTAAAGCTGGTTGAACTGTGTGGAATTGACGTATTGTTGATCCAATGCAACGTAAAGGTGCGATTTTACTTCTCCACAAGAGCCTTTTGAAATCGAAAGAAACTGGATAAACTCCTTATCCCCGCCCCGGTCAAATCCTTCCGCAACATTCCCCATGATTGAAACCGAGGCGCGCTGAATTTGGTCCCGCAATCCAAAATCTTTTGCAAACAGACCAGCCTTGGCGTGAACATAAATTTCTCTGGTCAATTCCCTGGCCTTTTGCCAAGCGAGGATGTCCTCGAACTTTTGAATTTTGCCCATCATCAACCTTTCAACGCGGGCTCGACTGTGAACTGTGGGCTGTGGACTGATAAACTTCCGCTTCCAGCGCGTGGCGCATCACGTCCAAGGGCGCAGGTTTGCCGGTCCAGATTTCAAACGCTGCGGCGCCCTGGTGCAGCAACATGCCGAGGCCATTCGACGTTTTGCAGCCCGCCGCCTTCGCCGCCGCCAGCAATTTGGTCTCTGCCGGCTTGTAAATCATGTCGTAAACCGCGCGGGCCTGGCGCAATGGAAATTGCTTGTCCGGCAGCGGCAGCGGATCGTTTTCCTTCAGGCCGAGCGGCGTGGCGTTCAGCAGCAAATCCACTTCGCCGCCGGGAAAGCCGGTCGCCACTTTCACCCGCGGTTGCCGCTGGCGAATTTCCTGCGCGACCGCCTCGGCCTTTTCCTTCACGAAATCCACGAGGAATAATTCGGAAACATTTTCCACCGCCAGTCGCAGCGCCGCCACCTGCCCTGCCCCGCCCGTCCCGACGAGCAGCACTTTCAGCCCGACCAGTTTCAAGCCGAGGTCTTCGCGCAAGGAGCGGGCGATGCCGTCGGAATCCGTGTTGAACCCCTGAGTCCGGATTTCGCCGGAAATGGATTCGGAAAATTCGTGCAGCGGCCGCCATTGTCCGCCGGCGTCGCGCGCCTCGAACCGGACGGTGTTAACCGCGCCCCAGGTCCTGGCCGAATCATCCAGCGCGTCCACGATTTGCATCGCGAGCACCTTGTGCGGCACAGTGAGATTGAGGCCGGAGAACTGCATCGCCCGGGCGCCGGTGATGGCGGCGCGCAGGTTGTCGGGATGCACTTCAAACGCAAGGTAACGCCAGTTCAGGCCCAGCGTGGCGAACGCGGCGTTGTGCATCGCGGGCGACGCGGAATGTCTGATGGGAAAGCCGTAAACCGCGCAGAGGCGCGTGGCGGCATTGATGGCGGGTTGGCCCGGTTGAAACATGTGAAATTTATATGCGGCAACGGCCGGACTTCAAAGCTCAAAGTCCACAACCAGGCGTCCAAACTTTAACAGGACAGCCCGCATTTTCTTTCCCGCCAATCCGTTTTTCTGCCTTTCCTGACGATAGAGTGGTTGCTTCCGTTACTAAGGGATTTCCGGTTCAACAAGCAGCCTGTCCAATGGGCGTTTGGGAATGTCCGAGCGCGTCCGCTTGCAGGTTGGGCATTGATACCGTTGGACTCCACGCCAGAAACCGAATTTGACCATTTCTGAATCACTGCAATTATGACATGTCACTTGCGCCTTTCACGGCCAAGGCTTACAGTGGGTTTGTATCTCGAACGGATACCACTGAAGGCGTCCTGGCCTTTGGTTGCGCCCTGTCAGTGCTGAACACACTGGCAGGGCTTTTGTTTATCTACTTGACTTAATGTTAACAGAAAGATATAGTGTGTCAAATAAAATGTTAACAAAAAGTATGAAAACGAAAATGGGCAGGCCAAAGCTCCCAAAGGGGACGGCAAACACGGTTCTGTTTGCCGTCAGGATAGCAGCGCAAGAAGCCGAAAGGATTCAGGCTGCAATCAGGAAGTCCGGCCAGACAAAGCCCGAATGGGCGCGCCAGGCATTGATTAAGGCTGCGGTTAATTAACCTTCCAGGGTGGTGCGCAAATTAACCAATTTATGAATTGGTATTACTGGCACAAAGAACTTTCGGCGTTGGCGGATGATTTGTCAGACCGTTTTGGAGAGTTAGCGGCGGAATCAAAATTGACGGGTGCCGTTTGGCTCGTCGAGGAAGTGCGGTTCCGAACACTAATTGACGAAATTTGTAAAAACTACGCTGAAACAAAATCTTGGCCAATACACATGACGCAGAAACAAATTGTGTTGGTTTACTTCCGACTGGTCCAAGGCGAACGCCACGCGCAAGAATTGGCACAAGGCCAGCATACCCTAAATCAATCGCCTGCTGAATTGGATTTGGAAAGAGCCGAGGCTTTAAAACTGCTTTTGGTGGATTATTGGCGTTCGGCTGGCCATGCAAAGTGGTTGAGAACTTAACCGTTGATTTCATAGGAAATCGCGGAAAAGTCAATTTCCATGAAATTTTCAATATTCTGACTTCTCTAGCTGTCATCAACACCCTTATGCACCACTACCGGATTTCCTTAGATGACTAAGACTAGTTCGTGCTTCCAATCAGGCTAAGCACCAATTGTCGAAATCCCTGCCTTCACCTAATTTGTCGTCATGCAAACAACATTTGGTCGGCAAGATTCGGGCGAACTTTCGACGCCCTCAAAATCCCAGGAACATGCTTTAGCGGCGCTTCAGCCTCCGCCGCGCGACAGCGGCGTGGTTGTGGCCAAAAGTATCTTCAATGCCAAAAGGGATAACGCGGTCGCAACGCCTAATGGCAACGGAAACGGAAATGGCAATGGAAACGCCAACCGCGCCCTGGTCGAAGCGCTCATCACTTCCAAGGTTTATCAGGAATATGAACGGGCGTTTAACGACATGACCGGGTTGCCCATCGCGCTGCAACCCATCGAGACCTGGCAGTTGCCGTATCACGGCAAACGGAATGAAAATCCGTTTTGCGCATTGATGTCGCAGAAAAGCCGCGCGTGCGCGGCGTGTTTGCAGGTGCGGGAACGCCTTTGTGAAAAGGCAACGGTGGAACCGCAGTCGCTTTCCTGCCACTCGGGGCTTTGCGAAACCGCCATCCCGGTGCGCTTGAGCGACCGGTTGATTGGCTATCTCCAGACCGGCCAGTTGTTCCGCAAGAAACCGACCCAGGCGCAGTTCGGACGGATTGCCAGACAGGTGGAGGAATGGGGCCTGGTGGTGGACCGTGACGCTTTGAAAAAGGCCTATTTTGCCGGCAAGGTGGTGTCCACCAAAGAACACGAATCGGTGGTCAAATTGCTCGCCATTTTTGCCCAGCACCTGGCGATGATCAGCAACCAGGTTTTCATTCAGCAGGAAAATTCCGAATCACCCGTCATCAAGCGGGCCAAGGAATATATTTGCGAGCATCAGGCGGAAAAGCTTTCGCTCAGCCACGTGGCCAAGGCGGTCAACATGAGCGCCTTCTATTTCTGCAAGATGTTCAAACGGGTCACCGGCATCAACTTTACCGATTACCTTTCGCGGGTGCGCATCGAAAAGGCGAAGAACCTGTTGCTCAACCCCAACCTGCGCGTGAGTGAAATCGCGTTTGAAGTCGGGTTCCAATCGCTGACACATTTCAACCGCGTGTTCAAAAAGCTGCTCGGCCAGTCCCCCACCGACTACCGGGCGCAGTTGCTGGCGCACTGAAAGCGTGACGAGGGCAAGGTGACGGGTGACGAGGGAAAAATAACTTGCCATAATGCACGCGCGCGATACTCGTCACCCGACACTCGCCACGCGTCACTCCTTTGAGGTTGGCATCGGCGCGGATTTTCCCGATAGTTTCTTCGCTCTCGAAATGAAGGACTATCGAAAAATGCCCCGGGCCGAACTGCTGGCGTGGATTCAGCGGCTTCGCTCCAAACACGCGACGCGCACCCGGACGCAGCGCCAACAGGCCGCATCCGACTTGCGCGACAGCGCCGAGCGCCTGCGCGCCATCCTGGAAACGGCGGTGGAAGGCATCATTACCATTGACGAGCGCGGCATCATCGAGTCCTTCAATCTGGCGGCGGAACGAATTTTTGGTTACCGGGCGAAGAAGGTCATCGGCCGGAATGTCAGCCTCCTCATGCCATCGCCGCATCGTGAACAGCACGACACCTACCTCGGAAATTATCTCCGCACCGGTCACGCCAAAATCATCGGCATCGGCCGTGAAATCGTCGCCCGGCGCAAGAACGGCACGGTGTTTCCCATGGACCTTTCCGTGAGCGAAGTGCGGCTGGCGGAACGGCGGCTGTTCACGGGATTCATCCGCGACATCACCGAACGCAAGCGGCTGGAAAAGGAAATTCTGGAAATCAGCGAGCGCGAACAGCGCCGCATCGGCCAGGATTTGCACGATGGCTTGTGCCAGCATCTCGCCGGCATTGAACTGATGAGCCAGGTGCTGGAACAAAAACTGGCCCGGCGCTCGAAAGCCGCCGCCGCCCGCGCGGGCGACATCGCCAAAAACGTCCGCGACGCCATCGGCCACACGCGCCTGCTGGCGCGCGGCCTTTCGCCCGTCACCCTCGAATCGGAAGGGCTGATGTCCGCGTTGCAGGAACTGGCCTTGAACACGGAGAACATTTTCCACGTGACCTGCCGGCTTGAATGCCATTCGCCGGTGCTGGTATCAGACTATCCCGCGGCCACACACCTTTTCCGGCTGGCGCAGGAAGCGGTTTCCAATGCCATCAAGCACGGCAAGGCGAAAAAGATTTTAATCCGATTAAACGAAGAACGGGGACGGCTGGCTCTGAGTATTATTGACAACGGGTCGGGCTTTCCGGCAAAAATTCCCAGGTCAAAAGGCATGGGCTTGCGCATCATGCAATCCCGCGCCGGGATGATTGGCGGCACGCTCGCCATCGAGCGGAATGCCGTGGGGGGCACCAGCGTGACCGTGGCGGCCCCCAGCGGAATCGTCCGGCAAAAAACGAACCACCACCATGCCCGCGAAAAATAAACCGCCCCGCAAGGGGTTGCTGATCGTTGACGACCATCCGATGATGCGCACCGGGCTGGCGCAACTGATCGAGAACGAGGCGGACCTGAAGGTTTGCGCCGAAGCCGACAATGCCCGGCTGGCCATGGACATTGCCGTCAGCCAGCCGCTCGATCTGATTCTGCTCGATATTTCCCTGCCCGACAAAAACGGTCTGGAGCTCATCAAGGACATCCGGGCGCTCAAGCCGGGACTGCCGATTCTGGTGGTTTCCATGCACGACGAATCGCTTTACGCCGAGCGCGTCCTCCGGGCCGGGGGGCGTGGCTACATCATGAAACAGGAAGGCGGCAAAAAGCTGCTCCACGCCATCCGCCAAGTGTTGAGCGGACAGATTTATGTGAGCGAAAAAATGGCCGCGGGCATTCTGGAATCCTTTTCCGGGCGGCACCCCGAGGCGGCGGCTTCCTCGGTCCAACATCTCTCCGACCGTGAATTTGAAGTATTTCAATTGATTGGCCAGGGCGAAAGCACCCGGGAAATCGCCGCGCACCTGCATTTGAGCGTGAAGACCATCGAAGTCCACCGCCTGAACATCAAGAAGAAATTAAACCTGAAAACGGCGACTGATTTGGTTCGCCATGCCGTCCGCTGGCTGGAGACCGAAAAAACCGGTGCCTGACTGCTTTTAAAAACGTAGCCGCCGAGGAAACGAGGCGGACGAACCGCATAAATCCTGAACGAATTCCGCCTCCTCACGTCGGCGGCTGCAATCGAATGAGAGTTATCGGGCAATCTTTAGAGCGTTTTCAAAAAAATATGTAGCCGCCGACGTCAGTCGGCGCAAATCAGGCAGAGAAGAATGATATGGCGCGAACTGACGTTCGCGGCTACGAGATTAATTAAATTGCTCTACCCACTCACTCGCCCACGCCGGCGTATTCCTCATCCAGGTGCAGGTCCGCACCCATGAACACGTAATCGTGCGGCACGGTGTTCATGTCAAGCACATGCCGCGGCAGACAGAGCAATTGGCTGAAACCGAGTTGCTCCAGCGCGTTAATGGCCACCTTGCGCTCGCCGTTCAATTCCGCCTCCAGCCGCCGCAAACCGAGTGAGCGCGCGACTTCCACCAGCTCGGCCACCAGAATCTTGGCCACGTCGCGCCCGCGATACTGCGGATGCGTCAGAACCGTCACCAGGCCGATGTGCCGTTTCCAGCCGCCGAGGCGCTGATGCAGCGTCGCTTCGCCGATGATTTTTTCCTCGTGCAACATCAGGAGTGGCAGATTGCGCTCGAAATCGGCTTCGCGGCACCATTCCTGGAACAGGGCGCGGTCGGAAACCGGCTGCTTGATGAACAGCCGCTCCTCTTCCGGCACCGCGAGAAAGAATTTGTGCAGACGCGCGGCATCCCGCTTGCCCAGCGGGCGCACGACGCATTCCGTGCCGTCCCGCAATTTCAGTTCGATCGGAAACTTTTCCAAAGCATAGTCCAGTATCATAAAAACCTTTCGTTGCCTGTTTCTACCATAACACTGAATGAGTTTAACTGAAACATAAAAATTGTTAAAAAAGAATATATTATCGTCTTTGGACGAAAATCCCGGCCCGGCCCGGCTCCGGG
>DATNHM010000062.1:0-39412 GCA_035604955.1 Candidatus Limnocylindrales bacterium
CGCGACGAGGAGATCCGCAGGACCATGCAGGTGCTGGCCCGGCGAACCAAGAACAACCCGGTGCTCATCGGCGAGCCGGGCGTAGGCAAAACCGCGATCGTCGAGGGGCTGGCGATTCGCATGCTCAACGGCGACGTTCCCGCCGTCCTGCAAAACAAACGCATCATCGCCCTGGACATGGGCGCTCTCATCGCCGGGGCGAAATATCGCGGCGAATTCGAGGACCGGCTCAAGGCGTTCCTCAAGGAAATCTCCGCGAGCGAAGGTAAAATCATCCTGTTCATCGACGAGTTGCACACACTCGTTGGCGCGGGTGCGGCGGAAGGCGCGACGGATGCGGCGAACATCATGAAACCGCAACTCGCGCGCGGCGAATTGCGGTGCGTCGGCGCGACGACGCTGGACGAATATCGCAAACACATCGAGAAGGATCCCGCGCTCGAGCGGCGTTTCCAGCCGGTGATGGTGGAAGAACCGTCCGTCGAGGCGACCATCGCGATTTTGCGCGGATTGAAGGAGCGTTACGAAGTCCATCACGGCGTGCGCATTCAGGATTCCGCGCTGGTGGCGGCGGCGACGTTGTCGCACCGCTACATCACCGACCGGTTTCTGCCGGACAAGGCGATTGACCTCGTGGATGAAGCGGCGTCGCGCATCAAGATGGAACTGGATTCCAAACCGACGGAGCTGGACCAGCTCGACCGCCAGATCCTGCAACTTGAAATCGAGCGCACGTCATTGGCAAAGGAGAAAGACGCTGCCAGCAAGGAACGGCTCAAACTCATTGACAAGGAGACAGCCAATCTCAAGGAGAAATCCAAGGCGCTCACCGCGCAGTGGCAGAATGAAAAGGCTTCGGTCAACGCCGTGAGCGTGGTGCAATCGCAACTCGAGCAGGCGAAGCTGGAATTGGAACAAGCGCAACGCAAAGGCGATTTGACGAAGTCGGCGGAGGTTCAATACGGAAAAATTCCCGAACTGGAAAAGAAGCTCGCAAAAATCGAGAAACAGTCCACGCAAGCCACGCGCACGTCGTTGCTGCGTCAGGAAGTCACCGATGAAGACATCGCCAAAGTCGTGGCGTCATGGACGCACATCCCGGTTTCGCGGATGCTCGAGGGCGAAAGGCAGAAGCTCGTAAAAATGGAGGAGCGGCTTGCGCAGCGTGTCATTGGCCAGAAGGCGGCCATCAAGGCCGTGTCGGATGCCGTACGCCGGGCACGCAGCGGGCTGCAGGACCCGAACCGGCCCATCGGCTCGTTCATTTTCCTTGGCCCGACCGGTGTGGGCAAGACCGAGACGGCCCGCGCGCTGGCGGAATTTTTGTTCGACGACGAGAACGCCATGATTCGCATTGATATGAGCGAGTACATGGAGAAGCACACAGTCTCGCGGCTCATCGGTGCGCCGCCGGGCTATGTCGGCTATGAAGAAGGCGGGCAGTTGAGCGAAGCGGTGCGGCGCCGGCCGTACTCGGTGGTGCTGTTCGACGAGATTGAGAAGGCGCATCACGACGTATTCAACGTGCTGTTGCAGGTGTTGGACGACGGACGGCTCACGGACGGGCAGGGGCGGACGGTGGATTTTAAGAACACCATCGTTATCATGACCAGCAATATCGGGTCACCCATCATCCAGGAATATTTTGCGAAGGCTGAAGGCAAAAGGCTAAAGGCTGAAGGGAAGTCGGATTTGGAAAAGGAAATCATGGGGGAATTAAAACAGCATTTCCGGCCGGAATTTTTGAATCGCGTGGACGACGTCATCATATTCCAGAGCCTCGACGAGGAGGAACTGGCAAAAATCGTGGATATCCAACTCGAACGGCTGGCCAAGCGTTTGGCGCAACAGAATCTCACGTTGGAGGTGGACAGCGCCGCGAAGAAACTGCTGGCCAAGGAAGGTTACGACCCGCAATTCGGCGCGCGCCCGCTGAAGCGCGCCGTGCAGGAACAACTGCTCAATCCGCTGTCCATGAAACTGCTTGAAGGCGAGTTCAAGCCGGGGGATAAAATCAAGGTGACGGTGAGTGACAACGAACTGGTTTTTCAGCGGAAATAATTCTTCACTTCTTTTGCTGAAAATTCGTCTGTAAATCCCTGACGCAAGCGGCAACGGATTCAATAACGCCGCGCTTGTCTAAAAGCATTGCCGAATACCACGCTAGGACAAGCATTGCTTCCCAACATAAACCGCGGAACGCCCCTACAATGATTGCCACAGCAAGGGCAACAACCAGTGAAAGGATTACGATTTGCTTAGCTTTCTTCATTTTTTGTTCGTCGCGTTTGCATTTTTCTTGCGCCGAGCTAGGGGATTGTTCTCAAGGGCAACTTTTACTTTTTCATGATCTGGTAATGCTTTCACCATTTCTTCACCTCTGGTAGTAATTTGCTTACTGCCGCCGCCAGCTATAGCGAGGTATTGCTGATTTGTGGCATTTCGCACTGCTACAGTCGGGTTCGACATTTGCGGTTGCGCGGCTTCTTTATTTAAATCAGTTAAATCCCGCGTTTTGAAAAACTGTATGTTTCGATAGTGAGTAAGATAAAAGGCTAAACAAGCCACGCGTTGCATATCAGTTTTTGGACGCTTCTCGGCCATAAATTGCTTCGGACTCATTTCTGCGGATGGAGCCGCAATCACACCAATGGGTTGCTGGGACGGAATTTCACCCACGCTTGGCAAAGTTGCTTTCGGTTGCAGAAGTAGGCTCACAATGTAATGAACTCGTTCTGCTGGCACAGATCGTTCCAGCGCAAGACCTGGGCCGGTGATTTTTACCAAGAATTCATCTTTTACATTCGTGTTGTCGGTTTCTTTTTCGTTTTGTTTCATAGCCTTGAATATACGAATTATGCGTAGAATGTCAAGTGAATCCTAAAAAGCGATAAATGAGATACAAATGATTCTGTTTGAATGTAAAAATCGCAAGGCTTCAGCTCGAATAAAGCCCGTGTTAATTGTTGATTTTGAAGCGGTTGAAAATGCCGCTGAAGTCCGGCTTTAGCGATTCAATCTCCTCAATCAGATCGGAACGCAAAGCGAGCAGACAGCCCGCGCAATGGAAGTACTTGCTACGGTATCGGCGTGCAAAGCTCGACGAGAACGCCGGAATTGTCGTAGAGATAGGCCAAGGTTTGGCAGCGGGTTCGCTCAATCTGCCCTCATCCGGCCTCCGACCACCTTCTCCCACCCGATGGGAGAAGGAATGATTTTGTGGGACGCTGACCCGGCGTAGCCGCTGTGCGCCAACGCCGGGCTAATTTCCGTAGCGCCTTCAGCGCATTTTTGATTCGCGTTTGCGTGTTTGGCGTGGTTCCTGGTTGATTCCGGGTAATTTAGGGACTCATGGAACCCGGCCCTCCGAATCCGTGTCCATCGGTGTCCATCCGTGGTTGATCAGCCCTGATATTGCTCGTCGCTGACTTTTTCCATCCAGTCCACAGCTTTACCGTCGAGTTGTTCCTGAATGGCAATGTGCGTCATGGCCGTGGTGGGCGACCCGCCGTGCCAATGCTTCTCGCCCGGCGCAAACCAGACGATGTCGCCCGGCCGGATTTCTTCAATCGGTCCGCCCCAGCGTTGCGCGCGCCCAAAGCCGGCGGTGACAATCAGAGTCTGACCCAGCGGATGCGTATGCCAAGCGGTCCGGGCGCCCGGTTCAAACGTGACGATGGCGCCGGCAACCCGCGCGGGGTCGCTCCCCTTGAACGGCGAGTCAATGCGCACCGTGCCGGTAAACCAGTCGGCCGGTCCTTTGTTGGAAGGTTGCGAACCATTGCGTTTGATTTCCATAGATTCAATTCCTTTCCTAAATAAAATTTCCCTCGCCCCCCAAGCGGGAAGAGGGTCAGGGCGAGGGGAATTAAGAACGTGCCACCTCACCCCGGCCCTCTCCCCCGCTACGCGGCGGAGAGGGAGAATTAAATTATCAGCGACCCGTCATTTGCTCCAGCCTTTCGGGATACCGAGCCCCTTGCACCGTGATCTTTGAGGCGGTGCTTTCGATGTCGCGCAGATCGTCCGATGTCAGTTCAACGGTAACGGCTCCGATGTTTTCGTCCAGGCGATGCAACTTTGTGGTGCCGGGGATGGGAACGATCCACGGCTTCTGCGCCAGCAACCACGCGAGTGCGATTTGAGCCACTGTCGCCTTCTTCCGCCGGGCAATGCTGCCGAGCAGATCAATCAAGGCCTGATTTGCCTTCATCGCCTCCGGCGTGAATCGCGGCAGGGTGCTGCGGAAGTCGGTGCTATCGAGTTTGGTGTTCTCATTCATGGCGCCTGTGAGAAAACCCTTGCCCAATGGACTGTAAGTAACGAAGCCGATGCCGAGTTCTTCGAGCGTCGGTATTACTTCCTTCTCTGGCGTTCTCGTCCACAATGAGTATTCGCTCTGAAGCGCAGTGAGCGGCTGGACTTTGTGTGCGCGACGGATGGTTTGCACGCCCGCTTCGGAAAGGCCGAAGTGCTTGACCTTGCCGGCCTGAATCAACTCCTTCACCGCCCCCGCCACGTCTTCAATCGGCACGTTCGGGTCAACCCGATGCTGATAGAGCAAATCAATCGTCTCGATTTTGAGCCGTTTGAGCGAGCCTTCGACCGCCTGCTTGATATGCTCTGGACGGCTGTTCAGGTTCGCCGCACCCGGCCGATTATCAGGTCCGCTCAAATCGAACCCGAATTTGGTGGCGATCACCAAATGCTTGCTGAATGGACCAAGGGCTTGGCCCACAAGTTCCTCATTGGTGAACGGGCCATAAACTTCGGCGGTGTCGAAGAAGGTGACGCCACGGTCCACGGCCGCGTGAAGCAGAGCCGTCATCTCTTTTTTATCTTTGGGTGGACCGTAGGAAAAGCTCATGCCCATGCAACCGAGTCCGACCGCCGAGACTTCCAGATTACTTTTTCCCAGTTTGCGTTTTTGCATTTTGAATCCTTTCATTCAGTTATATCGTAGCAAATTTATTCTTAGCAGGCACCGCCGTCGCATCCAATCTTGCTCGACCTGTTGGTCTCGTCAATTATTTGGCGCGCAGCTCGCCGCGTCAATCCTTCGGCATCCCGGCCATGAACTCTTTGGCGTCGGCGGCAATTACGGCATCGGCGTGCAAAGCTCGACCAAGTGGCCGGAGTTGTCGTGGAGGTAGGCCACCGTCTGACCCCACGGCTTGGTGGCCGGTTCGCTCACGACGGCGGCGCCGGCTTTCACGGCGCGCTGGAATAATGCAGGAACATCAGGCGTGGTCAGGGCAATTTCGACGCCCAGCGGCGCTTTGTCCGGCGCGGCAGCCACAATTTCCTGCTTCAAATGTTCCCGGGCCAGCGCCAGGCTGACGAAGGCCAGCCGGGTTGCGCCGGTCTCCAGTTCGCCGTAAGCCTTGCCGTCGTCGTCGTGAAAAAAGCGCCGGGCCAGGCCGAACGCCTTTTCGTAAAAGGCGAGGCTGGCGGCGACATCGCTGACATACAAAAGCACGTAACCAAGCGAGGGAGGATTCATGTTTAGTTGATGGTTGAGAGTTGATAGTGGATGGATTTTTTGGATGCAATCTTATTACGGCCGGCGGGACAAAAGCTGTCCAACCCTCAAATTCACCGCCGAGGTACGAGACACAAAGAAGTTGACACGAATTTCACGAATTGACACGAATGCGGTTCCACACTCATGCAACCGGGGCGCATTTTCGGGCTAATCACGTCGCTGGCGGTCATCGCCGTTTTGACAGTGCCTGCCGGGGCGATGGCCGGGCTGATTTCGCTCGGGCCGTCCAATCCGGGCGCGGAACACGGGTCCGAGGACTGGCTTTACGGGACGAACGGCGCAGCCTGGGTGACGGTTGACGATTCTGACCCGGCCACCGGTGAACATGATTTCGCCCTCGGCAACAACACCGCCGGCCATGAGAACCGGGCCGATTGGCGTTCCCACATTTTCCCGCTGGGTCCCGCTGCCAATGGTGCGCGGCCAATCACTTTTTCGTTCGCCTACAAGTTTCCGGACAAAGTCAACCAGCGGGAAAATATGCAGGTATTTTTGCGCTTCTTCGACGCGGCGGGCACAAATTTTTTTGGCCAGAAAATTTTCCGGGTCGGGTCCCATACCGGCGACTCGAAGATGGCCGGCTACCGGACGATGACGATTACCGACATTCTGGCACCCCGGAAGGCCCGGACGGCGGATATCTGGGTCACGGCGAACATCTGGGAGCCCTGGACGTCCGGGGTCGGCCGGTTTGATGATTTCTCGGTCACGACCGTTTCCCGGCTGGGTCGAATGTTGCTGGTGGTTCTTGGGGGTTCAGTGGCCACGCTGATCATCATTGCGATTGCCGTCATGAAATCCCGGCGTAAAAATTCGGGGGACGGTTCCTACTACCGGCACCGTAAAACGTAAGACCCGTTTCGTGAAATGAACCACAGAACATCAAATCACCGGGCAAAGGGCGGCTCACCGCCGGGATTTACCTTGATGGAATTGCTGGTGGTCATTGCGATTATCGCCATTCTCGCTGCCCTGTTGTTGCCGGTCTTGAGCAAATCCAAGCAACGGGCCTGGCAGACCGTCTGTTCAAACAATAGTCATCAGCTTCAGCTCGGCTGGCTCATGTATGCCAGCGAACACAATGACAACCTGCCGCCCAACGCCGTGGGGCTGGACCATGGCCAGACGCTGGATAATCCGGGCTGGGTGGCAGGTGACATGTGGTTTAATTCCGACGGGTATGACGTGACCGACAGCACCAACACTGATTTTTTGGTCGGCCCCAAGTACGCTCAGTTCGGTTCGATTGGCATTTTTGTCAAAAATCCGGCAGTTTACCATTGTCCGGGGGACCGGAGCACCGTGACGATTGCCGGCAAAGTCCTGCCGCGGGTGCGTAGCATGTCCATGAATGCGTTCATGGGCGCACATCAACCCGAGGCGGAAAGCCAATTCCGGCATTTCCAGAAACTGAACCAGATCATTGCTCCGGGCCCCAGCGAAGCCTTTGTTTTCATTGACGAGCGGGAAGACTCCGTCAACGACGGTCTTTTTGCCATTGATGCCGTATCACACTACGCCATCGTTGATTATCCCTCCCTCTATCATAACGGCGGCGCCTGCATTTCCTTTGCCGACGGCCACAACGATTATCACAAATGGGTGGAGCCGACGACCAATCCGCCGCTGGAACCGGGCCAACGCCAGCCGGGCGGTTCAAAACCGACCTCCTCCAATGACCGCGACGTGGCCTGGCTGATTCAGCACAGCACCAGCCTGAAATAACGCGGAGCCACGAGCATTGGTCTTGAATCCAGCGGGTGGTACCGGATACTCGCCGCATGAACCGCCGAAACTTTATCAAACTCGGTGTCGTTGGCGCCGGCGCGACGCTGGTCGGGATTGAGCCAGTCCAGAGTGAGCCGGCCACCATTCCAACTCCAACCAAATCATCCACCGTGGTGGCCCTGCCGATCGGCGTCGCGCCGCTCGCGCAAAGCGATCTCGTCGCCATTTTCGACGACCTGCAGACGCGGGCGGGAGTGAATGTGTTGTTTACCTTCATTTACACTCACGAACCGCACCGCGCCGGTATCGTGCCCGAAGGTTCCCGTCCGGATAATTTTCACGGCGGCAATTATGCGCGCCCGCACCTGCAGTTTTACAAGGACACCCCGCTGACCCTGGCGGATATGACTGCGCCCGAATTCGGTGGCGTGGATGTGCTGGAACGCGTCATTCCGGTGGCGAAGAAGCATGGTATCCGGGTGTTTCCTTTTATTCTCGAAGACAATCAACTTCCCGCTGCCGTGATGGCGGATTGGGAAAAACTTTACGAGGTGGACCGTCATGGCCGGCGCACCACCGGTCATCCGGGCGGGCCGTGTTTCAATAATCCCGGCTACCAGAATTTCACGCTCGGCCTCGTCGAGGACTACGCGCGTTCGTACGACATTGGCGGCCTCATGTGGGGCTCGGAACGCCAAAGCGGATTGCTCAACACGCTCGGCTTGTCTCAAAGCAGCGGCATTGATCCGGGCAAGACGACGTGTTTCTGCGAATTCTGTCAGAAGAAAGGGCGTGACCGCGGCATTGATGTCGAACGCGCGCGACAGGGCTTCGATGCGATGGAAGCATTTGTGCGTGACAGCCGGAACGGCCGGCGTCCACGCGACGGTTATTTCACCACGTTCTGGCGTTTGCTGCTGAAATATCCTGAAGTGCTGGCCTGGGAAAATCTCTGGGCGACCAGTCGCCACGAATTTCAGGCGGCGATTTATCGCAAGGTCAAAGCCGTCAATCCCGCCCTTCAGGTCGGCTGGCACGTCTGGCAGAACGTGACGTTCAGCCCGTTTCAACGGGCTGAGGAAAATCTCGCGGATTTGGCCGGCTGCTCCGATTTCATCCGGCCTGCAGTTTACAACAACGTCGCCGGCGGCCGGTTCGTGACTTTCGTCAAGGACGCGCGCCAGTCCGTCTTCGGCGATCTGCCGCCCGAATTGACCCTCGACGTGCTTTACCGGCAGCTCAATTACAACGAGGCGACGTTCGACAAGCTCGCGGCGACCGGATTCTCGGCGGACTACGTGGAACGCGAAACACAACGAGCGGTTGAAGCCGTGTCTGGTCATCCCGTGCAAATCTGGCCGGGCGTTGACATTGACGTGCCGGTGAACGCGGGCGAGTCGCATTGCACACCGGAAAGCGTGGCGCAGGCGGTAAAGGCCGCGTTCAATGGCGGCGCGCAAGGCATCATCCTGTCGCGCAACTACACCGAGATGAAGCCGGAAAATCTATCAGGCGCGGGAAACGCGTTGCGTGAACTCGGCATGATTTAACACACTGGACGATAGGCTGATAAAGGCGAGCTGGCTACGAACGGTTGCTTCTGCCAAAGACCCTGCTAAATTAGCCGGGTGCATGACGCACATTCCCTTTTCTGGTCAGCGTGCCGATGGGTTGCCTGCCGTCGCTGGAGCCGGACGTTCCTGACCGTCGGACTGACCGTGGTCGCCGCGAACATCTCGGCGGAAGTGGTTTTCCAGGATTTTTTCACGGAACCGGCGGGCAACATCACCAACAGCGTTCCATGGATTGATGTCGAGGGGAATGGCTGGCAATCGGACCCCACGGCGTCGCAACTGGCACTGGATGGGAGCGGACATTTATATAACTCGGCCCCCAGCGCCGGGGCAACGGCCGGCGTTCAACTCATTCCCATCGGGCCGCATGGCTCAATGACAGCCTCGGCGTTGATGCAATTGCCAACGGGTTTCAATGAGTGGATCGGCCTGGGGTTTGCCAACAGCAACCAGTTTCTGGCGGCTCCCGCCAGCGGCAGCGGTCCGTGGATTCAGGTGTTCGGGACCGGAACCGTCACGTTCTATGGCGGCGCCGCGCTCAACAATCCGGTGAGTATGCCCAACGCCTTCACCAACAACGGCAGTCCCGTGGAGTTTTTCCTGACCTATGACGCTTACCATGCCACGGCCAGCGTGGGGACCATCAGCGGCGGAGTGACGAACCTGATTTTCAACCAATGGCCGGTGACGAATTCGGCCGGTTCGGTTACGCCGCATTATTTGATTTTTCAGATGTCCACGAACCTGACCGCTCCGACTTCGCGTTGGGCCACCGCCGCCACCGTGGATTGGTTGCCCCGGCCGCCGCCCATGTTGACGCTGCCGGTGCCGATTCAACGAACGAATTTCGTCGGCGCGCCAGGGACGAACGATGTTTTGCTCATTCAAAACGCGTTCAACGCCGTCTATCATTCACCCACGCCGACGGAAATTCGCTTCAATGTGGGCGCGACTTATGTCATCACCAACGGCTCGCTGACTGGCGGCCTGCCGATCACTTTATATCAGGCGACCAACGTGGTGGTCAACGGCAACGGCTGCAAAATTCTCATCACCAATCCGCGCCTCGGATTCCTGGACGTCAACACCTGTTCCAACGTCATCGTGGAAAATTTTTTCGTGGACCACGATCCGCTGCCTTACACGCAAGGCACGGTGACGCATAATTTTTACACCAACTCGCCGAGCGAGCTGGCGATTGAGTTCCAGGTGGACGCCGGTTATCCCGCGCCGACGAACGCAAATTATATTGACGCCAACGCCAACGCCGAGGCCGAGCGCTGGGGCACGGTGATGAACCCGACGAACCTCGGACGCGGGACGGACAACCGGTATTCGATTTGCATTTATACCAACGTCGTCCAGACCAACCAAGACGGGGCGTTCAAGGTTTATCTGCCCTATTACGATCAGGCCAGAAACGTCCAGCCGGGCGACCGATGGAACATGATTTCGCGCTGGGATGGCTCGATCGTATTTTGGACCTACGCGGCGCATCAGGTCACCTACCTGAACAACACCAATCTGTCCGGCGCGGGTTTGAGTTATGGCGGCGAGTTTTCGGAAATGGTCAACGAAGTCGGCGATCAAATCCAGCTTGGCCCGCCGCCGGCCGGCGCGACCGCGCCACGCTTGCGCACCTCAAACGCCGATGGTGGCCTGTTTATCGCGTCGCGGATCGGGCCGTGGGTGCAAGGCTGCAACTTTACCGGCTTGAGCGACGACACGGCCAATCCCTGCATCAATGGATTCGTCGTGACCAACATTCCCGTCCAGCCGACCAATGTCTTTGCCGTGTATGAAGCCCAATCAGGCACCAACGCCGAGCCGCTGTCGCCGTTTGAAGCCGAAGTCGGCGATGAGATGCTGTTCCTGAACCCGAGCAACGGACTGGTTTTTGATAGCGCCAAAATCACGGCGTTCGACCTGGTGACAAATATCACCGTGGGCAACCAGACGAACATCTACTCTTTCGTCACCTTCGACCACGCGATTTCCAATGTCGTGGCCGGCACTTACGACACCAATACGCTGCTGTTGAATCGCACGCTCAATTCGTCGGCAGTTTATCTGGACAATAATTTCAGCAACAGCCGGCAGCACGGGATTTATTGCCGCGCGGACAACACGCTCATCGCCCACAATACCATCAGCGGAATGGCCTTGAACGCCATCGCCGGCTATCCGGTCATGATTCCGAATTTTCTCAACCTGTTCGTGCCGACAAACGTGGTCATCCTGGACAACGTCCTGTCCGATTGCGGTTATTGCACGGAAGGTATCAGCAACTCGATCCCTGCACAGGAACCGGACTTCGCGCTGGTGGCTTTCAACCAGGCCGCCGCCAATAATTTGAATTATGTCACCAACGGTTTTGAGATCTCGGGTATCAGAATTCTGTACAATGCTTTTCTCGATTGGCGGCGCGCCCCGATTTCACTGCACAACGCTACCGACGTGAATGTGATCGGCAACTATTTTGGTCCGCCCTTGACGAATTACATACCGCTGACGAACGACGTGATCGCGGACCTCTGGGCCTCCGATTATCCCAACCTCCGTTTTACCAACAACGTAAACGCGACGACCCGGCCGGATGACGCGACCATCAACGAGGACGGCGCGCTGGCCGTCACGCCCACAAACGCATTTCAACCGCCCGCACCGCCGCAATTGACGGCGAATCTCTCTGGCACCAACCTTGTGGTCAGTTGGGTGAGCCCGGGCCCGGGCTTCGTGTTACAACAGGTCAACCAGTTGAACAGCGGCACCAACAACTGGTTGGACACTGCGAACACGCCATGGCTGGCCGGCGAATCCAACATCGTCACCCTGCAACTCACCGGAACTGTCACCAACCAATTTTATCGGGTGCGGCAGCGTTAAATGACGCATGTATGAGAAAACCGACGAATCCTTACACCCTGGCAACTGCCGCCTTGGGTTGCCTTGCCGTCGGGCTCTGGATTCCTGTTTCCGTTTCCGCGCAGACGAATGTGGTGGTGGCGTTCACGACGACGAACTCCACACCACTGAACCTTGGTTTCGCCGGGTTTACGACGGAGCTGTTGGCCACCGGCACTGAGTACGGCGACACCAATATGCAGCAGCTTGCCGCCGGGCTGTCGCCGGGATGGTTGCTCTACCCGGCCGGCACAACCGGCGACGCGTTCGACTGGTCCAGCGGCGTGACACGTCAAAGCTGGATCAATGTCATACTTGCCAATGGCAACACGAACGCTGCCACGCTCTGCCAGGACACCTACCTGCCGTTGCTCGGCAAGGGCGGCGTGTGGTTCACCAATTTCGCCAGCCTGGCCGGCAATCTCGGCGGCGCCAAAATCATCGTGTGCGTCAACGGGTTTACGGCAGACACCAATTCCGCCGGGGCGATGGCCGCCTTTGCCGCGAGCAATCACATTTCAGTGGCGGCCTGGGAATTGTGCAATGAACCGTATCTGTTCAAAGGCGCCAGTAACTTCTTCGCGGACGGCGCGGACTATGCCACGAAGATGAAGCCGTTCCGCGACGCCATCAAGGCGGTGGATGCCAATGCCGTGGTCGCGGTGTTCTTCACCGACCCCGCCATCGCCGGCAATGCCTGGGACAATGCGCTGATCAATTACACCAACAAATATTGGGACGCCGTCGTGTATCATTATTACCCGCATATTCCCACCAACGCCTCGTTCGCCGACCAGATGGCGCTCGACAACGGCTTGCTCATCAGCAACAGCGCGCCCTACGTCATCAACCATCTCGTCGCCAACAACAACACCAACGTGCAGTATCTGCTCACCGAGATGAACCCGAATCTGGGGAATGGCGGGGGCGCGCAAAACCCGCCGACCAGTTCGCTCTATGCCGGCATCTGGGTGTCGGAATACGTGTTGCGCGTGTCCAGCATTCCGCAAATGCTCTTCGCCGGCAGCTATCAGTTGGTCAACGGCAGCGGCGTGGACCAGACCAATCAGTTTCGGAGCGCGGTCACCACCGCGGCCAACAAAGGTTACGTGACCAACACCGTCGGCCTGCCGTTCGGCTATTTCCTCAGCGCGCAAGGCACCGGTGAGGCGGTGGCCTATTGGGCGATTAACCGTTCCACCGCCGTTTACCCGACCACCATTGGCACCAACGGCCCGACCGTGCCCATTGACACCAACGGCATCACCACCACACCCGCCATTTATGCGCAAGCCTATCAAGGCGGGAATGGCCAGCGCTACGTCGTGCTGACCAACAAAGGCTCGAATGCCGTGCCGGTACAAATCACGCAAGACGGTGTGGCGTTGACGAATCAATTCCTGGAAACGTTCGTGACCGGCAGCGATCCGAGCGCGGTCAATTCCAACCCGCCGTCGAACAACGTCGTCATCCAGGCGATGACCGTGACCAATCCGGTGATGATTCCCGAATACTCGGTCGTGCGATTGGAATGGACGGTGTTTACCGTGCCGCCGCCCCGACTCGCGCTGACTGTTTCAAATACAACACAAAACCTGGGCTGGGCGGGATTGACGAACGTGGTTTACAACGTGCAATCCATCAGCAGTCTTTTGGGAAGTTGGACGACTCTGGGGAGAGTGGCTGGCACCGTGACCAATTTCGGTTTCACCAACTGGAATTCCGGCCCGCAACAATTTTACCGGCTGGCCGTCCCTTGATGGTTATGAAATTCCCGCGCGCATCGAGAGCGCCAAACCGGTTCTACCGGACCCGACAGCATTAAACCGCCACGCCCATGAGAAAGTCATCCATTCCTTGTGCCCTGATAACTTGTAGCTTCGGCGCTGTGCGCCGATTCATTCGAGCCGCAGGCTCGACACTACAACAAACTGGAGTACCAGTTATTGCCTCGGGCTGTCTTGCCGTCCGGCTCTGGATTCTTTCAACCGCTTCCGCCCAAAGCCTGCCCAATCTGAATGCTCAGGCCATCTGCAACCGGACGTTCAGCGTCAGTTGGCCCTACACGAACTCGGGTTTTGCCTTGCAGGAATCAACGGACTTAACGACCGCGGCATGGCAGCCCAGCGCCCTTGCTCCCGATTTCAATTCAAATACCACCACGTTCACAGTCTCGGAGGTGACGACCAATGCGGCCCGCTTTTTCCGGCTGAAACAGCCGGCGGATTTGCGCGGCATTTATGTGGTCAGTGCCGGGCTTCCGCTCTCGACCAGCAACTCCGCGGCGCTCGCTGCCTCGTTCAATGTGCCTGGGGTGGACGGTTGTGTGCTGGGCCTGAGCTGGAGCAACATTGAGCCCACCCTAGGCAGTAACAACTGGCACGACCTGGATGCATGGATGAGCAACGCGGTGGTTGTCAACCTCAAGGTTAACGTAGCGGTGCGCGCCGGAAATGATACTCCGTCGTGGCTCTTTCTGCCTCCGCCAACCGGTGCCGGCGCCACGCCGCTTACCTTTGGCTACTCCCCCCAAGATGGCCAGACAACAAACTGCCAGGTGGAAACCATCGCGGCTCCTTGGGACACCAACTTCCTTACCGCCTGGGATGCCATGCTGACCAAACTTTCCACCCATCTCAAAAACAAAGGAACCTACGACGCCGTGAAACTGCTCCGATTGACCGGCATCAATCGCGACACGGACGAACTGCATCTGCCCGCGCAAACCGCAGACAGCACGGGTCTGGACTGCGTCAGCAATGCTCCCCTGATCTGGCAGGCGGCCGGTTATACACCTTCCAATTTGTTGTCCGGCTGGAGCAATATCCTCGCCTCGTTTCAAACCCATTTCCCGGACAAATCGTTCAGTGTCGCCATCATCGCCAAAACGAACGACAATGCGTTCCCGCCCATCAACGACGACGGAGACATCACCAACGTCGTGCCGGCGGATCAGAACCGACCTCTGCTGGCCTTGGCCAGTCAAATGTTCAGGGGACGTCTGGTCATCCAGAATAACTCGTTGTATCCGGACTTGCCGGCCCAGGCCCAAACCATCCAGTCCGCGCAATCCTTGGGAACCTTGATCGCGTTCCAGACCAACGAGCAAGGCATCGGCGACAAGGCTCGCTGTGGCGGAAATATCAATGACCCGGTTGCTTGCTCTAACGACACCTACCTGGCCATGCTCGATACCGGAATCTATCCGCTCAGCCCGACGAACAGCCTGCGCGCCCAATACATTGAAGTCTTCCCGGCCGACGCCCTTGTGTTCACCAACGCCATCTGGCAGGCGCACCAGGAATTGTTCGCAGCGCCCTGACCATGAAACGATTCGCAACCATCCTGCTTCCGGCTTTCGGTTGCCTTGCCAACTGGCTTTTTGTTTTTTCGACTCCAGCCCAGACCCTTCCCGGACTGAACGTCAACGCCAGCAATCGCACGATCGTCATCACCTGGCCCTACACCAACTCGGGTTTTGCTTTTCAGGAAGCGACGAATTTGACGGCAACCGCTTGGCAGGCCAGCGCGCTCTACCCGGGTTTCGATTCCAATAGCGCAACTTTTTCCGTTTCGGCGGCGACAACCAATTCAGCGAAGTTCTTCCGGCTCACGCTGCCGGCGGACTTGCGCGGCATTTATGTTTATGTGCCGCTCGGAGGCGGGCCGGACAACCCGGCGGACGTGGCGGTCACGAACGCCATTGACCTGCCCGGCATGGACGGGATGCTGATCGTCGGCCTGTGGAGTGACATCGAAACCAACTACAACCAATACGACTGGTCGCATCTGGACAAGTGGATGAATTACGCGGTGACCCAGAACAAGAAGGTGAATCTCGACATCCGCGCCGGCGATGGGATTCCCGCCTGGCTGTTTCTGCCACCGACCAACGGTCCGGGCGCGACACAACTGACCTTCGCCATCAGCCCCAAGGACGGCAAAACAGGCATTTGCCAGACGGACATTATCGCAATTCCATGGGAACCTGGCTTCCTCAACTCGTGGAATGCCATGCTCACGAACCTGTCCGTCCACCTCAAAAGTGCCGGGACCTACAGCAACGTTACGCTGCTCCGGCTTACCGGCATCAATCGCACGTCGGATGAATTGCGCCTGCCGGCGGAGACGCCGGACACCAACATCTATACCGGCACCGGCATGGATTGCGTGAGCAACGCGCCAGCCATCTGGCAGTCCAACGCTTATACACCGTCAAAATTATTGTTCGCCTGGAGCAATATCGTTTCGTCGTTTGACGCCAGTTTTCCGGATAAATCCTTCAGTGTTGCCATTATTCCCTATCCGCCACAGGTGCCGTTTCCGCCGATTGACGACAACGGCCAGCTCATTACGACCAATCTGCCTGACCAGAACCAGCCACTCCTGCAACTTGCCGGCCAGATGTTGCCGGGTCGGCTGGTGGTGCAGTTCAATTTCCTGATGACGAGCAATGCGGCAAACCCGGCGGTGATTGCCGCCGCGCAGAACTACGGCTCGTTGACGGCTTATCAGGTCAACAACTGGTTCGCAGCAATCACGGGTATCGACAGTTCGGCCTGCGGCGGAACTGTCACCAATCCCGCGGCCTGCGACGACGCTTCGTATCTGAACATGCTGGAACAGGGCATCTATCCGCTCGGCCCGACCAACGGTCTGCGCTCGCAATACATCGAAGTCTGGGCTACCAATGCCGTCGTGTTCACCAACGCCATCTGGCAGGCGCATCAGGAATTGTTCGCGCCGCCGTAGTCAAATTGCCCTTTTCAAATTATCCGGAACGGCAGAGATGACAGACGAATGTCCAAACGAATCAAAATTAAATGGTTGAGCCAGCCGGAAGAACACGACTACCCGGCGGCCCTGTCGTATCTGACGCTGATTTACGATAAAAAGACCGCCGCCGGCCTGGTGGCCAAATTGAAGAAGGCGCCGATATCGGAGTTCAAAGCCAAGGATATTTTCAGGGCTTCCCGACTGCCATTGCTTGGGGCCGGCAACTCGCATGTCAAAAAGGACATGGTCAAAATCGAGTCCGGGAACAGCATCTCGCCGCTGCTGCTGGTCCGGGATACGGCCAACGGCAAGGCGGTCATTGCCGACGGCTACCACCGCCTCTGTGCCGTTTATACGTTCGATGAAGACGCCGTGATTCCCTGTAAGATTGCGTGACATCGCCGACCGGGATTGCCCTCATCCGGCCTCCGGCCACCTTCTCCCATCCGATGGAAGAACGAATGATTTTACGGGACGTTTCCCCCGGGGTGGCTCGCGGACTCGCTGACTCCGGGCTAATATCTTTCGCCCTTACAGGGCTTCGGTTTCCGCCTGCATTGCATTCCGGCGCGACGAATTAATGCGTGTTCATCCGCGTGTAGCGGCGTGGCCGCCACGCGGCATTACGCCGTGCCCATTGCCTCCCAGCCTGCGCGGTCATAGCGACGAGCAGGGCAGGGAACATCAGCCAGGTGCGGGGCATCGGCAGTTTCATGCGCGAGAAAGTACGCAAGCCGGATGCCGGGTCGAGGGTTCGTCAGCAACGATTATGTGTCAATCCGGTGACGGATTTTGACTGGCCAAATGGTTAGAGATGCTGGAGTACGGCTGTCCTGGCCGCAGCGCGCTCGCCTGGGCAAGACATCTGGAATTTGGAATTTACTTCCGGCGTTCCCGCTGCTGCCGACACCCGCGGCCCGGCCCTTTGGGCAACATGCGGTCGAGTTTCGCCATCAATACCAGATGCAAAGCCCGGCACGGAAGGCGTGGCTGGTCTCGTTATATTGGCGCAAGGTCTGACCGTAACCGGTGAAGTATTGCAACTGGATGGAGGGGTTGAAATGGGAACGATAAGGCAGGTTGAACCGCAAATCGAACAGCAAACCGGCATGACTTCCCTCGTTGCCGATGCGCAGCCGGGTGGCAAACTGGATTTTTTCTCCGCTCGTGGGTTCGTTCCAGGTCAGGGCGCCGAGCAGGTCGGCGTAACCACGATAGTTCGGCAGGTCGGGATTATTGCTGCCAAGGGAAAGATAATCCCAGACGCGGGGTTGGAAGGACAGTTGAAAGTGGGCCGGCAGGTCAAAGCTGACGGTCGGTTGCAGATAAACAGTATTTAAACTGCGCTCCCCGGTCCCGCCTTTGCCGTTGGATTCATGCTCGTAGCCACCTTGCAGATCGAGCCGGAAGCGGCCTTTCTGAAAAATACCGGGATAATAAAGGAAAGCCGACGGTTTGTAGCTGGTGTCGTAAAACGACGGGTCGCGCGAGATGAGGTCCCAGAAGGAAGTCTGGGTGTAGGCAAAGTAGGTGTGGGCGAATGGATTCCAATCGTCGGCGAGATCAAAGAGCTTGTATTTCAGGCTGAACTGAAACTCGGCGGCGGGATATTGGCCCAGGATGAAATAAATCGGTTCGTAGCCGTAAATGTGTTTGCCAATGAATTCCAGAAACGGCGATGGCGGCGCCGCATTGGTCGCCGGCGCGGTGGGTGACGCTACCCCGTTCGTGGAACTCCCGGACGCAGCCGCCTGCGCCAGAGCAGCAACCGGGGTTATCAAGACCAGGACCAACCACCAGATTCCAGTACACCTCCCGGTGAACATTTTTGCCGGACTTACAGGACGTTTCACGGCATGGCCATTCAACGAATGGAAGGGGATTTTGTCAAGCGGGCAGACCTGTCCGATCAGTCAATGACGGCTGAAAGCATCCATGCTTGAATAAGCGACACGGTAAATTCATTCTGCCACCATCATCAATCCGATCGCCAGGCATGGCGCCGTCAGCATGAAAATCGACCTCCCAACCCTGCAGTTCTTTGCGAACTCGATGGCCACCTGCCTGGCATCCGGATTGCCGCCGCGGCGGGCGCTGGAATTGAGCGGAGCGGGAACGCGCTCCAAAGCGCTGCAGGAGGTGATTCGTGTGGCGCTGAAGCGGTGCGATCAGGGGATGACGATTTCCGAAACGCTCGAACCCGGCGCGAGATTTTTTCCGCACTACTTCCTGCCGGTAATCCGCGCGGGAGAAGCAGGTGGCCGCCTGGTGGAGGCCTTTCAATTGCTGGACCGCCATTGTCACCGGACGGCACCCTCCGTGAAGCTGGTGCGCGAGACCTGGCTCTATCCGCTCATCTGCGTCGTCTTCGGCTGGATTATTCGCGCCGGGATTTTTGTGTATTTTGGAAGGTATGACACCGCCCGGCACTTTGTTTGCGCCACTTTTGGGACCGGCTCGCTGCTGGTCCTGTCGGGGTGGCTGCTGTTCAAGCTGCAACCGGTGAAAAGGGCGGTTGACCTGGTTCGGTTGCAACTCCCGCTCCTCCGCGAAACCGAACTCCGTCTGGCCGTCGTCCTGTTCTTTGCCACGTTCCGGCTGGCCTACGAGGCCGGGGGCCTGGGGGTGGTTGTCATGTTCGATCTGGCGTGGCGGACGGTTCGCAATGATGCCATTCGACAGGACCTGCTGAAAGTCCGCCAAATCCTCACGGAGAACGGCACCTTTGGCGAAGCCTTTGGGGAATCGGCGCTGCTGGAGGACGACATCAAAGGGATGATTAACACAGGGTCGCTCTGCGGGCAATTGGACCGGAGCCTTGCTGAGATCGTGGAGACAGCGACCTGGCAGCTCGAGTTGACGCTTCGGACCTTCAATCAATTCTTCCAGCGCGCGGTCACCCTTACGGTCGCCCTGTCAATCGTGGAGACGGTGCTCATTTGCCTCCTGTAGCATTGCGTTGTCCAGGTCCGTAACGCCTTTGGCGCATTGGCATTGGCGTCAAGTCGTGTCAGGACTTTGCGACTTGGCGATCAACGGGTTTTCAAATGACAAACGGCACCAGTGCCTTCACCAGTTTTTGGTAGGCCGGATATTCATTGGGAAAGTGCCGCAGCATGAGCCGTTCTTCCTGCTTGAGCTTGATCCAGAAAGCGGCCGTCATCAACGGCAAGGCCAGCCAACCACGAAGTTGGCCGATGTCCAGCGCCGTGCCGAGGCACATGCCCAAAATGCCGGTGTAAATCGGGTGTCGCACCAACCGATACGGCCCGGTCCGGATTAATTCGTGTCCCCGCTTGAAGGTCACGTCGCTGCTCCAATTACCCGCCAGCGTCCAACGCGCCCAAAGCGTCACCAACAATCCCAACACGCAAACCAGGTCGCCCAATGCCCGCGCCCAATCGGCGTGCGGCGTCACCGATAAATTCAGCGGCGGCGGCAAGTGCCAATTTACCATTAGAATATAACTGCATCCCAGCGGAATTCGGTGCGCCAGGGCGGACCACAGGCTTTGTCTTTCGGCGGTCACCTTTACCCGCATCGCACTGATGAGCCAATAGGCTATGAAGCAAATCCAGCAACCGAGGATGATTAGACCTGAAATCGTTGCCATGATGAATCAACCCAGGCGTTTCAAAACTTCCCGGCAGACAGCTTCGGCGGAACGCGGGCGGCCCAGGGCTTTGGCGGCTTTGGCCATCTCCACGAGCTTTTTCGAGCCCAGCAGTTGTTCGATGCGGAAGGGCAAATCCTCGACGCGGTTGACTTTGGCGGCGGCGCCATGTTCGAGCAGGAAATCGCTGTTGGCGGCTTCCTGTCCGGGAATCGGGTTGAGGATGAACAGTGGTTTGCCCAACGCCAGCGCCTCGGACGTGGTCAGTCCGCCGGGTTTGGTGAGGATGAGGTCGGCCACGGTCATCAGTTCGTGCATGTTGGTCGAAAAGCCGAGCACGTGGGTCGGGTGCTGGTGGATTTGCGCGGCAAGTTCGCGGCGCAATTCTTCGTTGCGGCCGGTGACGACGACGGTTTGCAACGGCTGCGGCACCTTGTCCACTTCGGCGAGGATTTCCGCGACCGGTCCCATGCCGAAGCCGCCGCTGAGGACCAGCAATACCGGCTGGTCATCGCGCAGGCCCAGCGTTTGGCGGACAGCGCGAGGATCGGGTTTTGATAGAAATTTCGCGGCGATCGGGATGCCGGTGGGCACAATCCCGCTCTGCGGGACGCCGCGGGCCACCAGCCGTGCCTTGGTTTCTTCGGCGGCGACACAGTATAAATCCACGCATGGGTTCATCCACAACGCGTGCGCCTCGAAATCCGTCACGACGCTGACGACGAGCGGTAGCTTCCCTTTTTCGGAGACGTCATTTGCGGAGGGACGAGTTATACGAGTCCCCATTTTTTCGGCTGGATTTGGGCCTCGTATAACTCGGCCTTCCGAAGTTTTGAGCCAGTCCAATGTTTCCAGAGGCGCAAAGTGCGTGCACAGCACGGCATCGGGCCGGAATTGTTTCAGATAATTTGTGAATTTCTTGCGCGAGTTGCCCGGAAACAGGCGGCTGAGTTGGCTCAGGCGCCGGGTGACCTTGAGATTGTCGGTTTTGCCGAACAGCATGCCCCAGACTTCGGGCGCGCGTTCGACCAATTGAACGTAGCCTTCCGCATAAACCTTTTTATGCAGCGGCGAGAAGAACTGGATGAGATCAACCCGCTCGACGGTATCTGCCGGGCACAGCGCGCGCCAGGCTTCCTCCAGCGCGGCGGCCGCGGCGACGTGCCCGCCGCCGGCGGTGACCGTTGCAATCAGGACGCGCATGGACCGCCCTGAGCTTGCCGTAACGGGCGGGGGTTGAGAAGCAGAAACGCGGAGTGCGGGCGGGCCGGGGTGCCATTTGACACCCGCACCAAAAATTCATTGGCCGGCGGTGGAATTGTAGCGCCGGCGTCCTCGCCGGCGGGTAAAAGCGGCGTTCCGCCGCGTGTATTTGGTTCGCGCACCGGGACGGTGCTTGAACTCGCAGCCAAGACGGCTGCCTTACAGTGCGGGTGTCAAATGGCGCCCGGCGGGCCGGCTTCCGGCGGTTTGATTGTCTGCGTTTGACTTTCGCCGCATTCTGTTCCTAATTCGAGCAACGTGAGCCTGACCGAATACATCCTGCTGGCGGCCAGTTCGCTGTTTGTGATTGTGGACCCGCTGGCGACGGCGCCGGCGTTTCTGGCGATGACGCCGAACAACACGCCGGAACAGCGTTTGCGCACGGCGCGGCTGGCCTGTGGCACCGCGGCGGCGGTGTTGCTGGTGTTTTCCGCGGTCGGAACGGTCGTCTTCAAAATCTTCGGCATCACCATGCCGGCGTTTCAAATCGCCGCGAGCATCGTGCTGCTCATCATTGCGCTGGACATGTTGCGCGTGCAGCGGTCGCGGGTGCAGGAAACGCACGAGGAAAAGCTGGCCGGCACGGAGAAGGACGACATCGCCATCACGCCGCTGGCCATCCCGATGCTGGCCGGGCCGGGCGCCATTTCCACGACGGTGCTGCTCCAGAATGAGGCACGCGATGTCCCGCAACACATCGCGCTTTACGGCTCCATTGTGGCGGTGGCGGCGGTGAGTTATCTCATTTTCCGGCTGGCGGTGCGCGGCGCACGGTGGCTGAACCCGATTGCGATGAGCATTGCCGTCCGGGTCATGGGCCTGCTCCTGGCGGCCGTGGCCATTCAGTTCCTGCTGAATGGCATCAAGGCATTTCACGCGGAATTGATTTCCATTCCGCCAATGTGAATCCCGGTTTGGATAATAAGGTTAAAGTCAGGGCAGTTGGAACGGGATTGTTGTCCCGGAAAATCAGATGACACTTTATCGGCTCAGATTGCGATTCGTGCCGGGTGTTGACCAGGGAGAGGATGGGGTGGCGCAACCTGCCAGCAAAAGGACCACGGTTGGTATCAAACCGAGCAGTGGAGCGAGTCGGCGGAATTTCACCGGGAAAATATTTTACGTGAACGGTAAATCATTGGCAATCGGCTTCACCTGGTCCCGCGGAGGATTTTTTTTTGTTGTGAACGATTCGGATTGAACTTTCCTGAGCGCGAATTGTCAGAACTTACGGCGTTAGTGGAGCTGGCGGCCGGTGGAGGGGAATGGTTTTGTTTTTTTACGGAGGGAAAAAATCGGCGGCACAAATTATGCGGTTCTTTCTGGCGTGTTCGACAATGAAGCGATGAAGTGCCGAGGTGTGAGTCAAGGGAGCATAAAGTCATTGTAGGAGATGGCTGCCGGCTTTCCGCGAGTTGTACAGTTGACGTTGACGTTATGGAAAAAAAATCGCGCCTGGCACGGATTATATTGTATCAAAATCTCGGTTTTATGGCGGTGATCGTGCTGTGTTACCTCGATGAATTGCTCAAATTGCCGTCGTTGATCTTCTCCGACCACCCGTTTGACTTTGTTTATCGTCGGTCCACGCTGGAGATGTTGCTTTTTCTGGCGGTCTGGCTGTTGGTGAACAAATCAACCCGCCGGTTGCTCAAGCGGGTCCGGCAATTGGAAGATTTCCTGCGCGTGTGCGCCTGGTGCCGGCGCATTGATTTCAAGGGGGAATGGATGCCGCTGGAGGATTTCATGGAACAGGGTTTTGATACGCCGACCACGCATGGCATCTGTCCGGATTGTTTGCGCCAGAAAAAAGAGGCGCTGGCGCGGGTCAGAGCCGCACAGAATGCCGAACCCGTGGCCGGTTGACCCGACCGTTTGCAGCTGGCTTTCAGCGGAGCTGGTCCACCTGGATTCGGTCGGGCGCGTTCACGCCCAGTTGGAGCAGGGCGGCATTGGCGTAGAGTTCCGGGTTGGGCTTGAATCCCGGCGCTTGAATCATGAGGCGTTCGTGGTCGAGTTCGCGGATGGCGAGCGTATCAAGCGCGACGGGGTCCCGGCTGAACCAAAGTTGATTCAACACCGTTGAATATTGCAATAGTCCTTTCGCACCGCCGGCGTACTGGCCAATCAGCGCGTCGGTGATGTTGAGCGCGACGCGGTCGCCGAGCGCGGGCAGCGCGTAAATTTCCGGCACAGCGACGGCGAGCCGGCCATCATCGCCCTGGAAACGCATGGTATTGTCCACGCTGCCCATCGCGAGGCCGTAAAGATGGCCACAGGTGCCGGCGGCATCCTGGTTCAGCAGCGGCGCGATGCTGATGATTTTGGTGATTTGACGGCTGACGAGCCTGGAAACGAAGGATTTTTTGCCAACGTCCGGCCCTTTTTTTCCAAATTCGAAATCGCCCCAGACGAGCTGGCCGATGATGGGCGTGTCGGGCAGGTAGAAGTTGGTCGGGTCGTAACCGGCCTGCGCGCTGCCGGCGGCGCGCACGTTGAGCCGGGCAGCGAGCTTGCAAAATCCCGCGGCGCGCAAATCGCCAACGTCCCTGTCCCAGATGATGACATGGTTCGGCGGCAACCCGGCGGCGAGCAACCCGTGAATCACCGCCGCGACGACGGCCGGGCGGGTGCCGTTGATGGGCCCGGCGGCGGAAAAAACTTTGATACCGACGACATCCTGCGTTGAAACCATGCTGAGCCACGCTTCGGCGACCGTCGGTTTGCCGGTGAAATGGGTGATGCCGCGGTTGACCATGTCCTGAACGCCGGCGGTGTTCGGCTGATACTGGTAGGTGGCCTTTGGGTTTTCGACGATCAGGACGCGGGCGCGCGCGCCACCGGACTGCCGCAAGGACAAATCGGCGGCTTGAACCTGCGGGCAGACGGACCAGAGGGCGCCTATTACCATCAGCCGGTAAAGCGCTTGAATTAAATTGGCCGGTGCGTTTCTTGACACGTCAAGGCGTGGATGCTACCACCAGCAGCGATGCTGGCCACAAAAAACATAAGCCGATGCGGCGTAATCGCTATTCTGATGCTGGCCATTTTTCTGGCCGGCTGCGGGCCGCCCGGGCCGCGCGCGCTGCTGAAAGGCGAAAAACTTCTGAGTAACGGCGATTATCCCGGCGCGGTGGCGGCGTTGAATACGGCAACGTCGTTGATGTCCACCAACGCGCAGGCATGGAATTATCTCGGGGTCGCGTATCAACACGCCGGCCAGCCTGCCGACGCGGCACTGGCCTATCAGCGCGCTCTGACCCTGGACCGCGATTTGGTGGAGGCGCATTACAATCTGGGCTGCTTGTGGCTGGAACAAAACAAGCCGGACGTCGCTAAAACCGAATTTACCGCTTATGTGCTTCGCCGGAGCAAGGACCCGGAGGGCTGGACTAAATTTGGCATGGCCCAGTTGCGCCTGCGCGATCTCCCGGGGGCGGAAAAAAGCTTCAATACGGCGCTGGCCATAGACGCAAACGCCGCCGGGGCTTTGAATGGCCTTGGCCTTGCCCAGATGCAGCGGGGCCGTCCGCGCGACGCATCACAGTATTTCGCCGCCGCCAAACGGGCACAACCGGACTATGCCCCGGCGCTGTTGAACCTGGCGACCGTAGCCCGGCAGTATTTGCACGACAACGCGCTGGCGTTGCAAAATTACCGCGCGTATCTCGCGTTGACCCCGCATCGGGCGGATTGGGAGCAGGTGAATGCCATGGCCGATAATCTGGAACAGGCGGTGAATGGCGCGGCCAATCCTCCGGGCTCAAATCGCCAGGGGGCTTCCGTTCCGCTGCGATCTTCACCCACCGCCGGAAGCCCGGCCCCGGCCCGCTCCAATCCCGGTTCGTTCGAAGAATCGGAACCGGAAGTTGTCCGGACCCAGCCGGCGCCTGCTGCCGTAGCGACGCCGGGTCCGCTTGCCTCTGGAGAAGCGCCCCGGAACCAGACCAATGGGAGGCCCGGCGTTTTGCACCAGATCAATCCCATGAATTGGTTTCGCAACGCGTCGCCAGAGCCAAAAGTAACGCAAACAGCTTCATCGAACTCGAACAATAATCCGGTAAAGCCGGCGCCGGCGCCGAGTGCCAGCAACCTGACCGCGTTCGGCACGCCCATGCATCCCCAGACCAAACCGGTTCGCCTGATTCAGCCCGCGGCGCCATCGTTCCCGCGTTATTTATATCTTTCGCCGTCCCCGCCCCGGCCGGGCAACCGGCCGGCGGCCGGGCCCGCCTTCGCGCGCGCGCAACAATATGAGCAGGACAGGCAGTATCTGGATGCGCTGGATTCGTATCGCGAAGCGGCGCGGCTGGATCCAGGCTGGTTTGAGGCGCAATACAATTGCGGAGTGATGGCCTATCGCCTGGGCGATTTCAACGAGTCATTGCCCGCCTATGAAATGGCGCTGGCCATCCAGCCGGATTCGGTGGGCGCGCGTTATAATTTCGCCCTGGCGCTGAAGGAAGCCGGTTATGTGACCGACGCGGTGAATGAATTGAAGAAAATTCTCGTGTCGAAACCGGCTGATGTTCGCGCGCATCTGGCGCTGGGCAATCTTTACGCGCAACAATTGTATGATGTGCCGCAGGCGCGGGCGCAATACATGAAAGTGTTGCAACTGGACCCGCGCAATGCGCAGGCGGCGGACATACAATTCTGGCTTTCATCGAACCCGCCCTGAGTGTGGCATGGGCGCAATTTGACATCCGCACCGTAATGCAGCCGTCTCGGCTGCGAGTTCAAGAACCGTCCCGGTGCGCTAACCAAAAACACGCGGCAGGACGCCGCTTTTACCCGCCGGCGAGGACGCCGGCGCTACGATTCTACCGCCGGCCAATGAATTTTCGATGCGGGTATCAAATTGCGCCCTGAGCTTGGAACGGATTTTGCTGACCAATACAGTTAAAACCTTGTTTTAACCCTATGTTTGGCATTTCCATGCAATCGCTGGCATCAAACAGCCTGTCCCTGAGCTGGTTTGACGCAGTGGTCGTGATCGTGTTGATGTTTGGCCTTTTCCGCGGTCGCAAAAACGGCATGTCGAAGGAAATTTTGCCGCTGTTTCAATGGCTGGCCATCGTCTTCGTCGGCGGATTATTTTACTCGCCGGTGGCCCAGTGGCTCGCTGGTCTGGCGCACCTGGACGCGCTGACCAGTAATCTTTTGGGGTATGCGATTCTGGCGCTGGCCGTTTTTTTGTTTTTTTCGCTGCTCAAGCGTCCGCTGGGTTTGAAACTGTTCGGCAGCAACCTCTTTGGCAGCGCCGAGTACTACCTCGGCACGCCTTCGGGCATGGTGCGGTACGCCTGTGTTATGCTTTTCCTGCTGTCCTTTCTGAATGCGCGTCATTTCACGCCGGCGCAAATCGAGGCGGACAACAAATACCAGGAACGCTGGTATGGGGCGCAATTCTTCCCCGGTTTATACACCGTGCAGAATCAGGTTTTTGAAAAGTCCTTTACCGGGCCGTACATTAGAAAGTATCTTGCCGTGTTGCTGATTGAACCGACCCCGATGAAAGGTGGTCCACCCGCACCCGACAATCCGGCCGAGTGACCGCCGGCGGCGGGCGGGCGGCGACAAACGCTGAACCAGCCATGGCCGGCACGATTTCTCCCGCGATCCTTGAACGCATTCGCGCCGCCAGTGACATTGTGGATGTCATTGGCTCGTATCTGCCGCTCAAAAAGGCGGGCGCGAACTTTGTCGCGCTCTGCCCCTTCCACAAGGAAAAGACTCCAAGCTTTAATGTGAATCCGCACCGCCAGATTTTCCATTGTTTCGGCTGCCACAAGGGCGGCGACGTGTTCACCTTCGTCAAGGAATACGAAAACATCGGGTTCCTGGATGCCGTGCGCCGGCTGGCCGACCGCGCGAAAATTCCCCTCGAATTCGACCAGAATCCCCACGAACAGCAGTCCCGTCATCTTAAGGACCAGTTGCTTCAGATTCATGAGCAGATCGCGCAACGCTGGCAGAATTCCCTGCTCAACGAAGCTGCGGGGCAAGTTGCCCGCGATTATCTGGCCAAACGCGGTGTGTCGCCGGACGCGGTGAAACTGTTCCGTCTAGGCGCGGCGCCGGATTTGTGGGACGACACCGTCAACTGGGCCAAAAGCAAAGGCTACGAATTTGATCTGGTTGAAAAGGCCGGGTTGATTATTCAGAAGTCAGATGCCGGAAGCCAGAAATCGGAAAACGAAAGCCAGACCTCCGATCGCCGACCTCCGGCCTCCGGCCTCCGGCGTTACTACGACCGTTTTCGCGGGCGGCTGATGTTCCCGATTTGCGACGAACAGGGCCGCGTGATTGGTTTCAGCGGCCGGGTTTTGTCCGGTGACGAAAAAACCGCCAAGTACGTCAACTCGCCCGAAACACCGATTTTCACCAAGAGCAAGATTTTCTTCGGCCTCGACAAATCGAAACGCGCGCTGCTCGATGCCGGTTTTGCCGTCGTCTGTGAAGGTCAGCTTGATTTGATTGCCTGTTTCATGGGTGGCGTGCAAAACGTGGTCGCGCCGCAGGGCACGGCTTTTACCGACCAGCATGCGCGCATCCTCAAGCGATACGTGAATGAAGTTGTGCTCTGTTTTGATTCGGACGAGGCCGGTCAGAACGCCGCGGTGCGGTCGCTGGATCATTTGCTCGCGTCCGGCTTGGCCGTGCGCGTCGCCGTCGTGCCCGCGCCGCATGACCCGGACAGTTTCATCAAGGCCAATGGTGGTGAAGCGTTCCGCCAGCTGATTGAAAACGCCGAAGGATTCTTTGATTACTTGTTGAACCGGCTATGCCAGCAGAATGACCTGAACAGCGACAAAGGCCGGAATACCGTTTTGCGCGGCATGGCCGAGGCCGTTCACAAAACCGGCAACACCGTGCTGATTGACACCTATGCACAAAAGACCGCGCTGCGGCTGGGTGTTTCGCCGGAGTCGGTGCGCGCAGAATTCAAAAAAGTCCCCGTGGCGAGAACCGCGCCGGATGAAGGTGAACCAGAATTGGCAGCCGGCGACTCCGAAGTGTCACGTCCGGCCAATCATGAATTTCATCTGCTCAAACTGCTGTTGTTGCATGATGAATTGGTTGCCTGGGCGGCGTTGCATCTGGATGTGAGCTGGATGGTGCATCCGCTCGTGCGGCAAATTGTTACCCAACGGCTCACAGCGCAGACGAATGAGACCTGGAAAAGCCTCGCTGCCTTTCTGGATGAATGTGAAACGCCGGAGATGCGGGCGCTCGTCACCGAAGCTGTCGCCGAAGACCGTAAAATTCCCAATCCCGAACAGCAACTGGCCGACGTGACGCTGAAACTGCGCAATCAATTCCTGGACCGGCAGATTGCCGTAATGCTTCAAAAAACCAGCCAGCCGGATATGTCCGATGCCGAAAAAGTTGAATTGCTGCGCCAACAACAAAAGCTGCGTGAACAGAAACGCGCGTCGCTCGCACCGGTAAATTAAAAAGGCGCGATCCATTGCGGACTGCGCCTTACTTGTCACTCGTCACCCGTCACCTGTCACACATTTTACTTCGCGCCTTGATCAATCCACGCGCGAATCAAACCAATTTGTTCCGGCGTGAGCGGCCCAATATGCGCCCGGTTGTGCAACGGCGGCATCCAATCGTCGTCATCCTTGGTCGCGTGCGCGACGTTCAATATCAGCGGACTCTTGGCGCTGTCACCGGCCCGGATGACCTTGCCGTCCTTGCCGCCCTTGAGCGCGCCCGCGAGACTGTCAAGCTTCAAGCGACCTTTGGGTTTGTCGCCGCTGTGGCACTTAACGCAGGAATTGTCGAAAATGGGTTTGATGTCGCCGGCATAGGTCACGCCTTGTTTGTCGGCGGCGGGCGGCAGCGTGCCCGGAATCGCATCATCGGCGGTTGCGGTTAAGGCCAGTCCCAGCGGAACGGCCAAGGCAAAGGTCAGTTTGATCCAGGTTTGGTTTTTCATTATTTCGCTTATTTTGCAGACAATTGAAACTTAAGATGGTTAAAAGGGCAAAAGGTTTCAACCAAAAAAGTTTATTTTAAAGCGCCAACTTGCGGAGGGCGTGGTCCTGGGTTAACCCTTTCGCGTGAAACGCGATGAATTCGCCGATGCCGCGCTTGTGGTGCTGGGCCATGGCACGGAGCAAAATGCCGATTCCGCCGCGCCCGTTTATCAGCATGCGGCCGAGCTGCGCCGCCGGAAAGTCTTCGCCGGAGTTCGTGAGGCGTTCTGGAAACAGGAACCATCGATCCAAAATGTTCTGGCGGAGCTTTCCACTCCGCGCGTGTTCATCGTGTCGCTCTTTATCAGCGAGGGCTATTTTGCCAGTGAAGTGATTCCCCGCGAACTTGGTTTTTTACCGAGTCAATCAACGCTCAACTCTCAACGCTCAACCTGGATTTACTGCCATCCCGTCGGTTCGCACGACAGCATGACCGGCGTGATTCTGTCACGCGCCCGGGAAATCGTGTACAAATTTCCCTTCCCGCGCGCGCCCCGGCCGGCGGAAATCACTCTGTTCATCGCCGGCCACGGCACGGAGAAAAACGAAAATTCGCGCCAGCCGGTTGATCGGCAGGTGGAGTTGATTCGCGCGCTGGATCTTTACGGTGGCGTTCACGCGATTTTTCTTGAAGAAAGTCCGCGCATTCCCGAATGCTACCGGCTCGCGCATACGAAAAGCCTGGTGGTGGTGCCCTTTTTCATCAGCGACGGTTTGCACACGCAGGAAGACATTCCGGTGATGCTGGGTGAAGCGCGGGCAGCCGTTCAACAGCGGTTGGCCGCCGGACAGCCGACGTGGCGCAATCCAACGGAAAAAAACGGCAAATTGGTCTGGTACACGCCGGCCATCGGCAGCGAGCCGCACCTGGCGGATGTGATTTTGGAACAGGTGCGAGAGGCGCAAAAGGATTCGTCCTCGTCGTCATTCTCGTCCTCGTAATCGAAAAAGTGAAAATCGAGGATGAGGGCGAGAACGAGGAGGATAACGATTGGAATTATGAAACCACTGCGGATTGGAATTTTAAGCACGGCCCGGATTGGCCGCCAAAACTGGAAGGCCATCCTCAATTCCGGCAATGCCATGGTTACGGCGGTGGCCAGCCGCGACGTGGAACGTGGCCGTGAATACATCCGTAAACTACAGGAGGAATTTCCGTTCGCCGCCACGCCCGCCGTGTTCGGAAGTTATGAGGAGCTGCTGGCCTCACCCAATGTGGACGCCGTTTACATTCCACTGCCGACCGGGCTGCGCCAGGAATGGGTTTTGCGCGCGGCGGCGGCGGGCAAACATATTATTTGTGAAAAGCCGTGCGGTGTGACCGCGGCCGACGTTCAGGAAATGACAGACACCTGCCGCCAGCACCGCGTGCAATTCATGGACGGCGTCATGTTCATGCACAATCCGCGATTGGCGCGCGTGCGCGAAATTCTGGACGATGGCAAAAGCATCGGTCCGATGCGGCGGATTGCGTCGGCGTTCAGTTTCCTCGGTGCCGGCGGATTTTCCGACAGCAACATTCGCGTGGATGGGCGGCTCGAGCCCACTGGTTGTCTTGGCGATCTGGGCTGGTATTGCATCCGGTTCACGCTGTGGGCGCTGAAATGGCAACTGCCGCAAACCGTCACGGGCCGGATTCTGGCGCAATCCGAATCCAAGGACGGCCGGGTACCGGCGCCCACCGACTTCTCCGCCGAACTGGTTTTTGACGGCGGCGTTTCGGCAACCTTTTACTGTTCGTTTCTCGCCGCCCTGCAGCAATGGGTTTTTGTCAGTGGCCGGGATGGCTGGCTGCGAATGCCCGATTTTGTCCATCCCTTCAACGGCTATGAACCGGCTTTTGAAGTCAACCGGACGGAGATTCGGGTTCCCACCGGTGCGCCAACGCCGGCGCCCGGTTCCGACCTGGCCGACCTCGGCCACGCGGCTGCGCAGAACACCGTCATGTTCCGCAATTTCGCCGACCAGGTTTTTTCCGGCAAATTGAACGAAGAATGGCCAATGTGGGCGCTGCAAACGCAACGGGTGATGGATGCGTGTTACCAATCGGCGTTGGCCGGTTCGGAGTTCCACTTTTAGCCGGGTGGCGCGGCTTGATTGACCGTTTTTTGACTTTAAAGCTCCAGCATTTTTTGTGAGGCTTTGCCGGGATGCGATGAAGGCCGCGTTCCGGATAACAACTTCAAACGAAAGGCAAATTATGCGCCAGCTTGCAGTCATCGGATTGGTTTTTCTCATTGGGTTCCAGGCTTCAGCCGAACCCGAAATCAAGGGTACCGCCACCGAACTCGCCCAATTCATCAACGGCGTCCCCAAAACAGTTGCGGTTGCGGGAGAAGCGGAAGTCCGTGTGCCCGCGCATCGGGCAGTATTGAGCCTCAAAGTCGTGACGGAGAACAAATCGTTGCAGGAAGCACTGCGTATGAACCTCGAATTGCGTGGTAAGGTGGCCGATTACTTGAAGAGTCTGGGCATTCCGGCGGAGCGCTTTCAAGCCTCGAAATTTTCCTCCACGCCCAAATTCGGGATCTTCAGCGAAAAGGCTAAAAGCTATCGTGTCGAAAACGTCATGCGGGTTTCCGTGCAGGACGAAAAGGAATTCCAAAACGCGTCCGGCGCGGTGGACAAGTGGGCCGAAGTGCAGTTTGACGGCGTGGAATTTGAATACGCGGACAAGGAACTACAGAAACAAAACGCTATTGCCAAGGCGTGCGACAACGCCAATGACCGGAAGAAAATCTATGAGGAAAAATTCGGTTTGAATCTGGTGCCGGTCAGATTTGGTCAAGGTGAAGTGATGCAGAGGAATGCCGTCCCGGCAAACTATGGGCTTTCCCGGGGCGAGGCGTATGGTGTTACGCCTGTGTCGGCATCAGCTTCGGACGTGGCTGAGGAATCGGTTTCATCTTTTGGTGAGCTGATTTACACAGCCACAGTGATGGTGGAATACTCGGTGCAACCGAGGTAGAGTCTGGATTAAGTCGTCGCAATTGCATTTCGGATCAATTGAATCGTCCGGACAATACAATTTCCATCTTCCATCCTCCATCCTCCATCCGCTATCTTCACGGCGTGCGGTTTCGCAAAATCACCATTATTGGCGTCGGCTTGCTCGGCGGTTCCATCGGACTGGCCGCGAAACGCCGGAGGCTCGTTTCGCCCGGCGGAGTGGCTGGTTTCGTGCGTCGCGCGGCCAGCCTGAGGGACTGCGAGCAGGCGGGCGCGGTGGATTTCGCCACCACCGATTTGCTGGCCGCCGTCTGGGACGCTGACCTCGTGATTCTGTGCACGCCGCTGGCGCAAATGTTGCCGCGAGTCAAGGAAATGCTACCGGCTCTGAAGCTCGGCGCGATTATTACCGACGTAGGCAGCGTAAAGGCCGGTGTGGTGCGCGAATTGGAGTCGCTCGTGGCCAAAGTCGGCGCGCGTTTTGTCGGCAGCCATCCGATGGCCGGGGCGGAAAAAACCGGCGTGAGCGCTGCCAGTGCGAAGTTGTTCGTGGACGCCGTTTGTGTCGTCACGCCCACGGGAAAATCAAATCCGGCGGCGGTTCGCCAAGTGGAACAATTTTGGGAGGCGCTGGGCGCGCGAACCTTGCGGCTGGCGCCCGCCGAGCACGATTTGCTGGTCAGCCGGTCCAGTCACCTGCCGCATGTCCTGGCGGCGACGTTGGCCGGTTACGTGTTGAACCCGGCACACGCGAAACATCAGGCCGCGCTGTGCGCCAACGGCTTCCGGGACACGACGCGCATTGCGTCCGGTTCGCCGGAAATGTGGCGTGACATCGCGTTGGCCAACCGCAAGAATCTCAGCCGGGCATTGGAAGGTTTTATCTCCGATTTGAAGAAATTCCGGCGTGCGCTGGCCAGGGCCGATGCGAAAGCCATAACAAAATTTTTTGAAACGGCAAAAGCCCGCCGGGAGCGTTGGTGCGCGCGCGGCGCCTCACCGTCGCCGGAATGATTTCCAACCACAGATGAATACCGATAAACACAGATTTTTATTTTGCGCCCCTCGCCCCGTCCCTCTCCCCGCCTGGCGGGGAGAGGGTGGCCGCAGGTCAGGTGAGGGGAGTGTTTTGAATCCGTGTCCATCTGTACTACTATCCATGAAAGTTTTGGTTTTCTGCGCAAATTTTTCGGCGATGCAACGCTGGATCGTAGCGCAGGTTGGCAACCTGCTGTATCCCCGACTGACAGTCGGGCGGGCGTCGCATTCGGCGGCACCAGCGGATTGCCAATCCGCGATACAGCAGACTACCAGTCTGCGCTACTTTGATTGCGGCTGTTGCCGCGCCAGGTCCATCCGCGGTTAAAATGCCTTTACCTGACCTCATTGAAATCGTGCCGCTCGACAAACCGGTGCATGCGGAAATCACGGTGCCGGGTTCGAAGAGCATTACCAACCGCGCCCTCATCCTGGCTGCGCTGACGGAGGGCGAGGTCAAGCTGGAGAGCGCCCTTTGGAGTGAAGACACCCAAATCATGGTCGAGTGCCTGCGCCGGCTCGGCTTCACGGTGAATATCGCTCCCGATCCGGAGGAATTTTGCAACCGTAGCATCACGGTGGGTGGTCTGGGCGGGAAAATTCCCAATGCGGGGACCGCGGAACAACCGCTGGAATTGTTTGTGGGCAACTCGGGCACGGCGGCGCGATTTCTCGTGGCGCTCGTTTGTCTGGGAAACGGTGTCTATCGTCTGAGCGGCGTGCCGCGCATGCACGAACGTCCGCAGGCGGCCTTGTTTCAGGCATTGCGGCAGCTGGGTTGCCGCGTGGATTCGCCGAACGACAGGTTGCCGGCCGTGATTCACGGGACCGGTCCGCGCCCGGGCAAATGCCAGGTGAGCATCGAGGAAAGTTCGCAGTTTGCCAGCGCGCTGCTGATGTGCTCATTGGTGGCCGGCTGGCAGGTCGAGATTGTTGGGGAAAACGTGGAGGAATCGCCTTACGTTTACATGACCCGCGAGATGTGCGCGTATTTTTACTGGAGCCGGAAGCATAGCCGGCACCCGGAGCGCGGCATGAAAGGCGGCGTTTATCCGGTTGACCCCGATTCGTCCAGCGGCAGTTATTTTCTGGCTGCCGGCTGGCTGGCCGCCGGTTCCGCCCAAACTGAGCCGCACCCCGTCTCGGTGGAACGCTGGCCGATTCTCGGAGCGGGTTATCAGATAGATACAAATTTTTTGAATTACCGGCGGCTGCCCGAAACGGTTTCCCGAAGGTCTGATCTGGGCGACAGCATCATGACGCTCATGATGACGGCGCCGTTTGCGGATCATCCCGTGAAATTCATTGATCTCGACCACCTTCGCGTCCAGGAGTGCGACCGGGTTTCCGCCTTGCACACGGAATTGACCAGGTGTGGCGCAAGAGTTGTCGAGGAAGATGACACATTGACGGTTTATCCTTCATTGCTGCACGGCGCGGAGATTGAAACCTATAATGACCATCGGGTGGCGATGTGTTTTGCGGTTCTGGGACTGAAGGTGCCGGGCGTCAAAATCAGGAACCCGGCCTGTGTGAAGAAGACGTTTCCGAACTTCTTCCAAAAATTTGTGCTTCCGCCACCGCATGGTTTGGGCGCGGAAATCCGGGAAATCAAAAACAACCAACGGATACGGAAATTGGCGGGTGATGATTTGTTTGCGGATTAAACCGTTCTCGGGTTATTCGAGGACGAGAACGAGGACGAGGACGAATAATTGATGAAACAGCCATTTGTCATCGCGATTGACGGCACGAGCGCCAGCGGCAAGAGCACGAATGCCAAACTGGTCGCCCGGGCGCTGGGCTGCGTTTATGTGGATACGGGCGCGATGTACCGTACGCTGGCGTGGTATTGCCTGAAGCACCGGATTGACGTGCAGGACGCCAGGGCCGTTGCCGCAGCGTGCCGTAAATGGAAAGCGAAACTGGAGTGCGTGGAGGCGGACGGTTTGCGCATCGCGCGGTTGTTTATCGATGGCCATTTTCCTGAAACGGAAATCCGCACCGCCGAAGTCAGCGCTGCCGTGCCGCACGTCGCCGCCATTCCTAGGGTGCGCGAGTGGATGGTCAAACGCCAGCGTGATTGCCTGCAATTTGGCAATCTCGTCATGGAGGGCCGCGACATCGGCACGAACGTTTTCCCGGAAACCGATTTTAAATTTTATCTCGACGCGAAACTGGAGGAACGGTCGCGCCGCCGTGCCGCCGACGGTGTCCGGGAAAACCTGGCCGTGCGCGATCAACGCGACAGCCAGCGTGCTGTTGCGCCGCTGATGGTTCCACTGGGAGCCAGGGTCATCAACAACTCACAAATGACTTCGGAAGAAACCAGCGCGCTGATTCTGGAAGAAGTCCGCAAGCGCCTGGACCAAAGGCGAGGATAGAGGATGGAAGATGGAGAAGAGACCGGACATTCGGCAGTTTTTCCGCCCCATCCACCATCTGCCATCTTCCATCTTCGCCCTTGTTCTATGAATCTTTCCTACCGCCTTGGCTGGACTTTTTTTCGCGTGTGGTATGCGACGTATTTTCGCTGGCGGGTCTTCAATCCGGAACGTGTGCCCGAAACCGGCGCGGTCATTCTCGCATCCAATCACGCGAGCTTTCTCGACCCGCCGCTGGTGGGCGCCGGTTTGAAACGCGGCATCAATTATATGGCGCGCGAAAGCCTGTTCCGGTTTCCGGGCATCGGCGCGCTGTTGCGCTCCTGGAGTGCCGTACCAGTGGACCGCGACGGCGGCGGCGCGGCGGGCTTGAAGGCCATTCTCGACCGGTTGCTCGCCGGCGGCGGCATCATTCTGTTCCCTGAAGGCACACGGACGCGCGACGGCAATTTACAACCAGCGCGTTCAGGCATCGGACTGGTCGTGATCAAATCCGCCGCGCCGGTTGTGCCGGTGCGCGTGTTTGGCACTTACGCGGCGTATGGCCGGCATATAAAATTTCCGCGTCCCAAACGCATTGCCGTGAAATACGGCCAGCCGATGAATTTTGAAAAATTGCGCGCCGAAGCGAAGGATTGTTCCAAAGCGCGGCTCAAGGAGATTTATCAAAAAATCGCCGACGAAATCATGGCGGCGATTGCGAAACTGGAACCGAAGGAGGATTGAAAATCCTCCTCGTTCTCGTTCTCGTAATCGAAAAAATGAGGACGAGGACGAGCAGGAGAACGAGGACGATTAAATTCCCAGATTCGAGAGAGTATTGCTGATATTATTGACGATCCGGACGAGTTGCGGATGGGATTTTTCAAAACCCTCGACCGAGGACCGCAATCCCTCCAGCGAATGGTGCAGCGATTGCGGGTTTTGTTGCGTCCGCGTGGCTTCATACGCCGAAAGCTGCGCAAAGCCGGCAATGCTCTGTGCCTGCTCATCATGGGTCTTGGAAAGCTTGCCAACCTCGGATTTCAACGTGCCGAGCAATTGAAGCAATTCGCGTTTGCGGTCTTCGCTGATATTGTCCGCGCCGCGGATTTTCGCCTCAATTTCGTTCAGATTGCTTTCGTTCATACTGCAAGAGTATTCGTTACCGGGAATTCAGCAAGTGTGTTCACCACCTCCCGACGCGCGGTAAAACGGGCTGCACCTGTTCCCAGATTCTTGAACAAACGATATCAATGGGACCGGTGCCATCCACCACGCGCACCCGGTTGGGTTCGGCGGCGACAATGGCCTCGTAGCCCCTGGCCACTCGGGCAAAAAAATTCCGGTCTCCTTCTTCCATCCGGTCGCGGATGAAGGGCAGAATGGATTGCCGCGAGAGGAGCCGTTCCGCGCTGACCTCCGGCGGCACGTGCAGCAGCAAGGTCAGATTCGGTCGCGTGTCACCGACGGCAAAATCAATCACGCTCTTTACCAGCGACAAATCCAGTCCGCGTCCATGGCCCTGGTAGGCCGTGGTCGAATCGTAAAAACGGTCGCACAGGACGACTTCGCCCACGGCCAGCGCGGGGCGGATGATTTCGCGGACGAGCTGCGCCCGGCTGGCGTTCACGAGGAGCAATTCGGTTTCCGGGGTCATGGCCACGTTGGCCTTGCTGTGCTTGAGCGTGTGGCGGATCTCCTCGCCGACGGGCGTACCGCCTGGTTCGCGCAACATGTGGACAGGATAGCCGAGCACCCGCAGCGTTTTGGCGAGCAGTTCAATCTGCGTGGATTTGCCGCAGCCTTCCGTGCCCTCGAACGTGATGAACAAGCCATTCATGGCAAAATGGAATACTCGAAACGTTCAACATTCAACATCCAACGCCCAAGGTTCCAGAAATTGAATGTTCGGCGTTCGACGTTGAATATTGAGTGTTCTCTCACGGTTTCAAATCCTTTTCAACTTCGGTCCTTTGGCCGTGTCTTCGATGGCCCAGCCTTTTGCTTTCAACTCATCACGGATGGCGTCCGATTTTTTGAAATCTTTGGCTTTACGGGCGGCTTGTCGAGCTTCAAGTAATGTGACGATTTCAGCCGGAGCTTCAATTTTCGCCGACGCGCCAACACCGAGTACGGAATCAATTTTGTCCCATGCCGTCAATTCTGCTGCGGCTTCATTTGCGCTCAGTGAATTAGCGGCAAGGCGCTTGTTTGTTTCGGTCACCCATTTGAACACCTCACCCCAGGCAGCGGAAATGTTCAGATCGTTATCGAGCGCTTCGCTGAAGCGTTGAAGCGTCGAAACGCCGAAGTGCGTCGCCGGGAGCGCCGGCATCTTGCCGGCGGGTTGGCGTTCGTGCGTATGTGAATTCGCCGGCTGGAAGCCGGCGGCCCCGGAGATTTCCCGCAGTTTACCCAGGCACTCATCTATCCGCGCCAGCGCTGCACGCGCGCCTTGCAAGCCTTCAAGGGTGAAGTTGAAGGTCTCGCGGTAATGGGCGCTAAGCAGGAGATAGCGGATTTCGCGGCCGGTGAAACCTTTGGCCAGCAAATCGCGCAGGGTGAAAAAGTTGCCGAGCGACTTGCTCATCTTTTTGCCTTCGACGAGCAAAAACGCACCATGCAGCCAGTACTTCACGAACGGCTTGCCGGTGGCGCCTTCACTCTGCGCTATTTCGTCCTCGTGATGCGGAAATTTCAGGTCCTCGCCGCCCAGGTGCAGGTCAAAGCTTTCACCCAGCATTTTCATGCTCATGGCTGAACATTCGATGTGCCAGCCGGGTCGCCCTTCGCCCCAGGGACTGGGCCAGAAAACCCCGCCGTCCTCCGGCACGCGCGCCTTCCATAACGCGAAATCGGCCAGCGATTCCTTGTCGTATTCGTCCGACGCGACGCGTTCGCCGACGCGCAGTTCGTCAAAGTTGAGTTTGAGCAACCGGCCGTAGGTGCAACCGCAGCCACGGTATTTCTCGATGCTGAAATAGACCGAGCCGTCGGCGGCCTGATAGGCCATGCCGCGCGCGACGAGCTTTTCGATGAGCGAAATGATTTCGGCAATGTGTTCCGTGGCGTGCGGCATTTGATGCGGCAGGGCGCAATTCAGGGTCTTCAAATCTTCCAGAAACGCGGCTTCGTATTTCCCGGTGAATTCACGCAAGGTGGTTTTCGTCTCACGGACGCCCTTGATGATTTTGTCCTCCACATCGGTGATGTTCATCACATGCGTGACGGCATAGCCCTTGAATTCGAGGTAACGGCGGACGAGATCGGCGAAGACAAACGTGCGCCAGTTGCCGATATGGGCGAAGTCATAAACCGTCGGTCCGCAGCAGTACATGCCAACTTTTTTGCCCGCCGGGTCGAGGGGGGTGAATGCCTGGATCGAATGCGAAAGGGTGTTGAACAGTTTCAGGGCCATTTACGTTCGCGCAAAGTAAGCTGGAACCGGCGAAAGAAAAGTTAAAATCTCACGCCAAGTTGCAAAGACGCGGAGCTGGCAAAGGAAGTTTGCAGTCTATCCTGATATTACTGACTTTCGCATAATATAGTGACAATTGGCTCAAAACAGTTCGGCCTGTTTCCAGAAGGATTCCACGAGAGTCGGACGCCGGCGCATCCGGCCCAGCGCCTTGCGCGCCGCCCAACTCAGTTGGGCAAAGTCCTTC
>DATNHM010000063.1:0-29386 GCA_035604955.1 Candidatus Limnocylindrales bacterium
TGGGCCGCACAAAAACCAGGAAACCCTCAACTTGATAACTCGGGCTGGAGCCCGGGTGCTTTTCCTGCCGGCTTACTCGCCCGACCTCAATCCGATTGAAAAGATGTGGAGCAAAGTCAAAACCTTCCTGCGCGGCGTCCAGGCCAGAACCCAGGCGGCCTTGATTGAGGCCATCGGGCTGGCCCTCCAAACCGTCACCCCTCAGGACGCCAGGAACTGGTTTGCCTCGTGTGGCTATAGTTTTATTTAAAATGTTCTAACAAAATGGCTAATAAAGTAGAGTGGAAGGATAGTCAGAAATAGTGGCAGGATAGTGGTTGACTAGCTAATAAAAATGGGCAAAATTGACTCAGAAATCGACCTATTTAAGTTCGATTCCGACCCTCGCCTCTAATTCGAATCCGAAGTTCTCTTTTCCGTAAAGTGTCAATGAAACTGTCAATAAATAGTGGTGACTGCCTAGTGAAAAGTTGTGAGCGACTTTTGGTTGACTAGCCCGTAAAATTTAGTATTTTCAACCTGCTTTTAGCCTTTTTGCGGTTCAATCCCGGCCATTGGACCGATTCCTAACTGTAAGTGCAGCAAATGTTTAGAGAAAATAGCGTCCGCAACGGACACCAAATTCGGTCCTCCTCACGAATTCGGGATAACGGGCAGTAACTCGCCCACTGCTCACCCACGCGAGCAGAGTCAGCTTCATCTATCTTCGCGGTTGTCTTCGCATCCGCGAGAAACAGGGCATGCGAGCCAAAAAAAGCACCGAAACATTCCCGGTGCCAGAGAATTATCGCGGGGGACCAAAAAAAGCTTTGCCAATCTGTGGCGCAGGCAGAGAATCACAAAAAAGGCCCACGCGGGTCGCGGACTGGAAACTATATGGGAAATGTCAACCAATATGAATAAAGAACGCAACTCCAACGGAATGAGCCGCCGCCAATTCTTGCAGACCAGCGCGGAATTTGCCGCCTCTGCAATGTTCCTGAGCCTCGGCAGCGCGCCGTCATTTGCCGCGCCAAATACCAGCACCCGGGGAAATGTGATCCCGCTCGTGACCCTCAATAACGGCGTGCAAATGCCGCGTCTGGGATTGGGCACCATGACGCTCAACGGCGATGTCGGAACCAGGTGCGTGGCCGATGCCATCTCTCTGGGCTATCGTCTTATTGATACCGCCATGATCTACGGCACTGAGACGGCAGTAGGCGCCGGGATCAAACAGAGTGGAATCAAACGTGAAGAACTCTTTATCACCTCAAAACTGTGGAAGGCCGATATGGGGTACGAACAGGCAAAGAAAGGATTTCAAACTTCCATCAATAAGTTGGGCACGGATTATTTGGACCTCTACCTGATTCATAGGCCGGCTGGCGATATACAAGGCTCCTGGAAAGCTATGGAGGAACTCTATCATGCGGGGAAAATCAAGGCCATCGGTGTGAGCAATTTCGAACCCGCGCAACTGGACGACTTGATTGCGAGTAGCGACGTAAAACCCGTAATCAATCAAATCGAAACACATGCGTTTTTCCAGGAAGGCAAGTCACTGGAATACTTAAAGCAACATGGCGTGCAAATGGAAGCCTGGGCACCTTTTGCGGAAGGCCGTCATGGGCTTTTCACCAATGCCACTCTGGCAACCATCGGAAAGAAGTACCATAAGACGGTTGCGCAGGTGAGCCTGAGATGGCATTACCAAAGAGGAATTATTGCCATCCCCAGATCCTCCCAGAAAGCGCATATCGCGGAAAACTTGAATATCTTTGATTTTAGCCTTGAAGATTCCGACATGGCCTCTATTTCCACGTTGGATTTAAATACCACTCAATTTCCAGAGTGGAGTTAAAAGCAGAGAGGATATTGGAGCGGACACCAAAACGGATATCTGCGTTGACAAGCAGCAATTGGCGTTCTGGACAAGCAAAAGTAATATGTTTCAATGTGTCGTTATGATACGACTGATGGGCTGCCCAGTATAGAATGCGTGGGCGGATGAACCTGAAGCACAATGTTCGCGCGGTCGCGCAGGAATTCCAGATTTACGGCGATTTTTTAAGCGCCGGACCTTGCTGCAGCGGTCACATCAACGACACCTACTGCGCTGTGTTCGATCAAGGCGGCACACGGGTTCGCTATATTTTTCAGCGCATCAACCACAACATCTTCAAGAATCCTCGGGCACTGATGGAGAACATTCAGCGTGTCACGACGCATCTGGGTGCAAAAGTCCTGGACGAACCCGATGCCAGTCGTCGCGTGCTGACGTTGATTCCAGCCTGCGACGGCAAAGCCTGTTATCGCGATGAACAAGGCAATTACTGGCGCGTCTATGTTTACATCGAAAGGGCGCGAACGTTTGATGTGGTCGAATCACCCCGGCAGGCATTCGAGGCTGCCAAAGCCTTTGGAAGTTTTCAGAAATTGCTGGCGGATTGGCCCGCGCCGCGTCTACATGATACAATTCCCGATTTTCATAATACTCCCAAGCGGTTTGCCCAGTTGGAGAAGGCGATCGAAGCAGACATCGTAAACAAAGCACAGATAGCGAAAGCTGAAATCACGTTCGCATTGAACCACAAGGCCATCACGGGCGCTTTGCTCGACGCCAAGTTGCCGGAACGGGTGACGCACAACGACACAAAGTTTAACAACGTCATGCTCGACGACACCACGGGTGAAGGGATTTGTGTCATTGATCTCGACACAGTGATGCCGGGACTGGCGTTGTATGATTTTGGCGACATGGTGCGCACCACCACCAGCCCTGCGAAGGAGGACGAACGCGATCTGTCCAGGGTCACGCTGCAGTTTCCCCTGTTCGAGGCGCTGGTGCGGGGCTACTTCGCGTCGGTCTCCGGATTTTTGATGCGGGCGGAGAAACGGCTGCTCGCGTTCTCCGGCAAGCTCATCACGTTCGAAATCGGCCTGCGTTTTCTCGCGGATTTTCTGGCGGGCGATACCTATTTCAAAGTGCATCGCAAACACCACAATCTTGACCGCTGCCGCACACAGTTCAAACTGGTTGAGTCTATCGAGCAACAGGAAGAACGGATGACCAAACTGGTGGAAACCCTTTGAATGAAAATTCTGGTCACAGGCGGCGCCGGTTTCATCGGCAGCCATATCGTTGAACATTTTCAAGACCGGGCCGACGTGCGCGTGCTCGATAATCTGCACTCCGGTTTCAAGCACAACCTCACCGGCTTCAAGCACGAATTCATCCGGGCATCCATTCTTGACCGCGAACCCGTTCGCCGTGCGGTGAAAGGTGTGGATTACGTCTTCCATCTGGCGGCGATGAGCAGTGTGCCCGAATCCATGCAGAAACCGGTCGAGTGCAACGAAATCAACGCGGCTGGGACGCTGATGGTGCTGGAAGAAGCGGCGCGCGCAAAGGTGAAAAAGTTGGTGTTCAGCAGTTCTGCCGCAATTTACGGTGATAATCCCGTCGTGCCAAAAGTTGAAACCATGCCGCCCGAACCGAAAAGCCCCTACGCCGTCACCAAGCTCGATGGTGAGTATTACTGCAAGATGTTCGCCGAGGAGGGCCGTTTGCCAACCACGAGTCTGCGCTACTTCAACGTCTTCGGTCCGCGCCAGGACCCGCGAAGCCAATACGCCGCCGCCGTGCCGATTTTCGTGGAGCGCGCGGTGAAGAACGCGCCGCTCACGATTTTCGGCGACGGCGAACAGACGCGTGATTTTATTTTCGTGAAGGACGTCGTCGCGGCGAATGTTTACTTTGCCATGGAATGGTCTGCCACCGGTGTGTTCAACCTGGCCTGTGGCCGGCGCATTACGATCAACGACCTCGCAAAAACGATTTGTCATCTGACAGGTTCGCGTTCTGAAATCAAATACGCCGCCGGGCGTCCTGGCGATGTGAAGCACTCGGTGGCATCCATCGAAAAGTCGCGCGATGCCGGCTTCGTCCCGACGGCCAGCTTCAACGACGGGCTAAAAGCCACCATCAAATTTTTCAATCAAACCCATGCTTAAAGTCCCGGAATTTGAGAGCATCTACGGTCGTCCGCCGCGTTGGATTGTCGCCGCGCCCGGACGCGTAAACGTCATCGGCGAGCACACCGATTACAACGACGGCTTCGTCCTGCCCATGGCCATCGAGCGTTACACCGTCATGGCGGCGGACATTTCTCAATCCTCCGCGCCAAGAATTTTGATTCATGATTCGCGCGCGCGGGACACGGCGCAGATTGACGTTTCCAAACCGATTGCCAAAGCCGATCCGCGATGGTCGAACTACATTCGCGGTGTGGCGGCCGGATTTCAGAATCGCGGCGTAAAAATTCCCGCGCTGGAGGTTGCGCTCGTTTCCACGGTGCCACTGGGCGGGGGGTTAAGCAGCAGCGCCGCGCTGGAGGTTTGCGCCGCCACCTTGCTCGAAACGGTGACCGGGACGAAACTGGATCCGATCGAAAAGGCGCTGTTGTGTCAGAAGGCCGAGCACGAATTCGCCGGCGTGCCGTGTGGCATCATGGACCAGTTTGTTTCGGTGATGGGACAGAAAAATCATTTGCTTCTGCTCGATTGCCGCTCGCGCCAGACCGAGCTGGTGCCGCTGAACGATCCGTCGGTCGCCTTGCTGATCATCAACACCAATGTGAAACATGAACTGAGCGGCGGCGAATATGCCCAGCGCCGCGCGCAATGTGAGACCGCCGCAAAAATTCTTGGCGTTCCTTCGCTCCGCGATGCGACGGCCGATGCGTTGGAACGCGCGAGAAGGCAAATGGATCTTTTCGTTTTTCGGCGCGCGCGCCACGTCATTGGCGAAATTGAGCGCACGCTTCAGGCTGCCCAAGGCATCCGCAATTCCGATTGGCCGGCGGTGGGCCGGTACATGTATGCCAGCCATTATTCGTTGCGCGACGATTTCGAAGTCAGTTGCAAGGAGTTGGATGCGGTGGTGGAAATTTGCCAGGCCATCGGCTTCCCGGGCGGGATGTATGGCTGCCGGATGACGGGCGGCGGCTTTGGCGGGAGCTGCGTTGCTTTGGTTGCGGCCGACGCGGTGGATGCCATCACCAAACGGATTGCCACCTCCTATAAAATCGCCACCACCGGCGACGAAACAAAAGTTGGCATCGAACCTACCATCTTCAGTTCCCGTCCGGCTGCCGGGGCCACAGTGATCAAAAGTTAATATCGGCGATCCTATGGACTTCAATTGTGAGAAGCATCCTCCTCGTCGATTCAACCCCGGGTGAGTTAAAAATGAATGATCCCGCGTTGAATGGCCACTGCGACAGCTTCAGCCCGATCGGCGACACGAAGTTTTGCCAGAATGTTTTTGAGATACCATTTGGTCGTGTTTTCGGTGATGTTTAAAACATCGGCAATTTGTTTATTCGCCATGCCTTTGGCGAGTTCATGGAGGACCTCCAATTCGCGTGGTGTCAGTTCTTCGAAAGAACGTCGTGACGTGAGGCGGCTGGCCACGTTTTCGGGAATCCATCGCTGGCCGGAGGCCACGGCCCGGATGGCGGGCATGAGCTTTTCCTCCGTGGAATCCTTCAGCACGTAGCCGGCGGCGCCGGCCTCCAGCGCCTTGTGAATATCTTCGTCCCCATCCAGGGCCGTCAGCATCAAAATCCGCGCGGCGCTATTGTGTTTGCGAATTTCCACTGTAGCTTCGATGCCGCTTTTAACCGGCATACGTGAGTCCATCAATGCGAGGTCGGGGTTTAACCTTGTGAACAGGGCAATGGCCTGAGACCCATCGGTGGCTTCCGCTACAACTTCCATATCCGGTTCGCTGTTGATCATGGCAATCAACCCCATTCGGACGATGTAATGGTCGTCAGCGATCAAAATCCGAATCGGTGATGCTTTCTTCGTAATCGGCTTGTTCATGAACAGATTTTGGCAGCGGCGCCTGTTCCACGGGAAGCTCGGCACGAATGGTGGTTCCCTTTCCTGGCGCACTGGAAATCAGGATTTGCCCGCCCAAACGTTTGACTCTTTCAGATATTCCGAGCAATCCAAAATGGCCGTCGTTTGGACCGGCGCAATTTTCCGGAAGGAAACCGCTCCCATTGTCTTTGATCTCCAACACGACATGGTGAGCGGCAAACTCCAATTGAATCTTCGCCCAATTTGCGCCGGAATGTTTGACCGTATTGGTAATGGCCTCCTGACCTATCCGCAACAGGTTCTCTTCAACCACTTCCGGCAAAGGACGAATGTCTCCTTTGGTTTCAACTTCGAGGCGGATGCCCGCGCTATCGCCAATCCGGTTCCCGCTGATCAATAGCGCCTTGGACAAATCGAACTCCTCGAGTTCCCGGCTCCGCAGATCCCAGATGGAGCGGCGCAGCTCCACCCGGCTCATGCGCAACATATTCCGGACCAGACCAAGATGGTAACCGGCCGTTTCCGGATTTTGCTGGAACAGCTTTGCGACCGTATTTACCTGCAGCGTGATGCCCGTCAGCGTTTGCTCAAGGGTGTCATGCAGTTCCTTTGCCAACCGGGTGCGTTCGGCCAGGATGGCTTTGGATTGCACTTCGACTTCTTTTCTGGCTGTGATCTGGAACTTCAATTGTTGGGTCCGTTCCTTGACCCGTTCTTCGAGGGTGTCGTGAGCTTTTTGCAGCTCCTGCTGGTCCAATTCCCGTTCGTGGATCAAATGTCTCAATGCTGAATTTCTCTTCGAGACCATGATAATCCAGCTGGCGGCAATGGTAATGAGGACCAGGGTAACAGCCAGGATGATTAACAAGTGTTGCGTTGTCAGCCAACCCGGCCTGGCAATGATGCTGACGCCGTTTGAGCCGGGGAGCAGGACTTGAAACGATTTGATTCTTCCGTTGGCTTCGCTCTGAAGAAAACAAATACCATTGACCCGAATACTGCTGCCCACAGGAATTGATGTCAGCACTGGATCCGGGTTCGCCGTTTCGGCTTCAGCGGTAAAGAGCTGGTTGGTGGTTTGAAGTACCAAAGTGGTTTTTACAACGTTGGATTCGCCGGCAGTTGATGGGACCGCCTCCGTCAACCGATCGAGCAGTCTGCCTTTGAGAGTTATGAAGTCGGCGTGGTGCAAACCCATTAATAATTCTCCGATCGGGACATCTTTGGGCAGCACCTGGGAATGCGCTTCACCCGTTCTTCTGAAAACAGCATCCTCCAGTACCGGCAGAAAATTCTCAACACCGGGAAACCCGACCGCATCAATCACGTCGCCGGAAGATAATGAGACGAGCTGGCTGCTCTTGATTTGTAAACCTCCGGTCGAGTCTCTGATAAATACATCCTGGCCTTTTCTTTGGTAGGTGACCACCCCTTTGACGTGGATCCGATATCCGAGAGAACGGCCTGCCTGGTATTGGCCGATCTTGTTAATGGGGTTTACCGGCTCGGCGAATGGATCCGGAGCGGCAGATTTTTCAACAACACAATCTGAAAGAAAGGGGACATAAACATCGACCGCGACGAGATGTCTTAAAGGCGCATTGTAAGCGGTGGCGGCAGTGCCATCCACGCGAACTTTGGCGCCAATCAACGATTGTGGGTCCATGCCTGGTGGAATGGGCTCATAGACATGGATGCGGTATCCTCCGGAAACCAGTTCAAATTCAAGGGTCGCCCCGCTGATTTGCGTGCTCCTCACGATGCCGGAGATTTCAATTCGTTGACTATCTTCGGCTCCTGACATCAATTGTTCAATGGCCACAGGCCTGGCTGCCGGCAGGGGTGCCGTCCCCATTTTCTTCCAATGGGGCTTGCTGATAATGGGAGCGTAACCGCCCGGGTAACTGACACCCGATATCGCGAGCACGTCACCCGGGGCAGGTTGCACGTTGCTGATATTCTCAACAAAAACGCCGCCGCTGTCATCCTGTATGAAAAATCTCCCGCCCCAATCCTGTTCCGCAGCGGTAACAACGCCCTTGATGGAAATCTCAGCTCCGCGCGATGCCTCGTCAGCCGAGAGGCAGAGAACTTGAGAAGCATTGGTTAAAAGTCCAATTGATTGTTCCGCCGGGGCCATTTGTGCTGCATTCAGGAGCGCAAATGCGGCGTAAGGCAGCAATACAATGGGTCTTCTCACTGAAATGAATGACTTAAGTTATCATTAAAATTCCGGAATTCCAGAAAAAAATAACCGACAAACCGTAACTGGCGCCAATTCCGGACGGGCCATGAACCCACCCGAAAGAGTGGTGCCAACACCATCATGATTATGCGATTATAGGGTAACCCCTCGGCAGTCAATGGCTGGCAGGGAGCAGTTCAACCTGAACGAAAGATTATGAAAAAAGTCATCTTGATTATTATCAGCGTAGTCAGCGCCGTGCGATTGGCGTCTGCGTCGAATAATTTCTCATACACCGCAACCGCGGCTCCGGGCAGTACGCCGGATGCAACGGATCAAAATACAAACCCGGTCACTGTCTGGACAAATGTGTTTTACGCCGGTGGAACCAATGGCCTGGGCGATAGTGGTGCGGATGGTTCAGGAGTCTATTTCGGTGCGCCGTTCGCAGGTGGATTGGGCAATGTATGGCAAATGTATAGTTACCAGAACGATGGGGTCGGTCTCGGCGGAAGCGTTGATTCCTACAATACGTTTGCGGGTGGAGCCCTGGCAGTTGGCCAGACCGTTTCCATCGACTTTGAAATGCGGTCAACCGATCCGGCTTCGACCAATGGACCGGCCGGCGAGGTTGGAGTCAGCCTGATGAACGGCACCAACACCGCGATAAAATTCTATATCTATGGAGGTGGTCCGGGTTGGTATTTTTATACCGATGCGGGGACAAATGCCGCAAAAGCCGGGGCCATGACTTATCAGTACCAGGCGCCCTTTAATATTGCCTTTACGGTTACCGGCGCCAACACCTATCTGGCCGTTGCCGGTTCCGATACCTGGACGGGAACGTTTAACGGGTCTCTTACTGGAATCGATGTCTTCGACCACAGAGGCGGCAATAACAGCGATGTCGGATACAATCATTTAAAGGTCGCCCCCCAGTTGACCATCAACAACATCTCTCTCGATGATACCAAAGCGCTGTTCAATGCCACCAACACGATCAGTTTTGGCATCAATTCGCCGTCCGCTGCGGTCAATGCCAGCGGCATTCAGCTGATCTTAAACGGCGTGGATGTTTCCAGCCACCTGGTGGTCAGCGGTGGCGGCACCGGGAACGTCACGGCCCGTTACACCAACCTTCTGTCGGACACCATCTACATCGGCCAAATCAACGTGACCAATGTCAGCGGCGCCAGCGTGAGCGCGCCCGTTCGATTCGATACCTTCAGTTCCAACTATTTCACCTGGGAAGCGGAAGATTTTGATTTCAACAGCGGCCAATTCATTGACAACCCGGTAATTTCCACAAACAGTCCAAACAGTTACTACAACCAAGTGGGCGTGTCGAATGTGGACGAATATGTGCTTAATTATAGTACAAACCAACCTCATGGCTGGCGCCCCAATGATCAGGTGTCAACCGATCTGGCCAATGATGCGCCCCGCACTCAATTTACCGCCGCGGGCATCCCGGACTATCTGGTAGGGTATTTTAATCCGTCGAATTGGGTGAATTTCACCCGAACTTTCCCGGCGGGCACCTACAATATTTATGGCCGCCTGGCCAACGGGAACGGTGGTTTGGCCAGTTGCTCTCTGGCTGAAGTCACCAGCGGGCAGGGTACTACCAGCCAGACGACCACCCAGTTGGGCGCCTTTCAATTCAGCGCTCGCGGATGGAACAGTTTTGACTTCATACCGCTGTCGGATGCCTGGGGAAATTCGCTGGTTGTGAAATTAAATGGACAGACCACGTTGCGGGTGACCTCCGGGCCGCTGGGCGGCGGCGTAAACATGAACTTTTTCATGCTGGCGCCCGGAACCAATACGCCGCCGGCGATTGCCAACATTTATCCTGACGGTTCGCTGCCGTTTCAGAATACCAATTTACTGACATTCACTGTCAGTTCTGCCGTCAGCACTGTCAGCACTAATAATATTCAGGTGACCTTGAACGGAACCAGCGTTTCGTCGCAATTATCTTTCACCGGCTCGTCAACCAATTGGCAGGTTAGTCTCCCGCTGTCCCAACAGGGAAGCTGCGCCATTACCATCACCGCAACCGATGCCGCCGGGCATTCCCATAGCTATAGCGAGACCTTCGATACCTTCAAGCAGAGCAACTTCATGATCGAGGCGGAGGACTTTGACTTCAACAGCGGGCAGTTTATTGACAACCCGGTTCCCACTTCGGGCAATGGAACGACCACTGGCAATCTTGCGGCCAACAGTTACTTCTATTATGCCGGAGGCAGTGCCGGGAACGTGTCAACGCCGGGCGTGGATCTGACCACGTCCAACGATGTTGCCGGCGAGACATTTGCCTACCGGTTATTGGACAGTTGCGGCACCGAAATCACCACCGATTTTCTGCGCAATAAGTTTGTCATTGCGGGAGTAACCAATGTGGACTTTGACGTGGGCTGGTGGGTGCCCGGGACCTGGCTTAATTACACCCGCACCATCCCGACCAACACCTATGCGGTGTATGGCCGACTGGCCGCTGCCAATCCCTACAGTGGAGCGGTCATGAGTTTGGTGACCTCGGGCCAAGGGACGATGAACCAATCGAGTAATGTATTGGGCACGTTCTCGGATCCGAACGCCAACGGGAACCAATCATGGCACTGGATACCGTTGCTGGGCACCAACGGGCAGCCGGCGGTGGTATCGCTGGGGGGAGTGGACACGTTGAAGGTGACGGCGGCGCCGGCGGCCGGGAACATAACCGGGGTGATGAACGCAAACTTCTACATGTTTGTGCCCTATACGGCTGTGAGCCCGTACTCCATCAGTGCCTCGGTCAGTGCGGGCACGGTTTCGATCAAGTTCCCGACGCAGAGCGGGCACAGCTACACGGTGCAATACAGCACCAGCTTGAACCCAACCAATTGGCAGACGTTGTCCGGCGCCAGCAACATTGCCGGAACCGGCGGGACGGTAACTGTTACCGACAGCACGACCGGTGGAGCTGCGCGGTTTTATCGGGCCGAGGCTCAGTGAAAATTGTCCACCCGAAAGAATGGTGTTAAGTTAAGAGCGGTATCGCTATGCGATGAGGTACAATCGTTCGGGTCGGCGCCGCATAAAATCGGCGCCGGCCCCATGATTGCGAAGTTTTATGCACACGCCAACCCTTCACCATTCACCCGGTTCAGGCTTTCGCCGGCTCGGTATTTTTTTCGCAGCTCTCATCGCTTTTGGCAGCGGCCTGCTTCAGGCCCAGTTGATTAATGTCAATTTTACGCTCAACAGCAGCGCCGGTTCGGGCGGACCCAATCCCAGCCCCACCATGTCCGGAGCGGCGGTTCTCGGAGCGGCGGGCGACCAGTGGAATGGAATAAACACAAACAGCGGCAATGGAATTCCTCTGATCTATGCGAATGGCAGCAACTCGACTGTTACGATGGCGTTTACCTCTGGAGGTGGATATAATGTAAATGATTACGGCGGCTCTACTCCTTTTGCCAGCACACTCTACAATGCACTTATGGAGAATTATCTCTATAACAACGACACTATACAAACGATCACGCTGTCGCGTCTCGCGGCAAACTCGACCTATAACCTGGTGCTGTATAACGCGGCAAATACTGCCGCGGCTGGCCGCACAACCTATTTTACGGTCAATGGCAATACCCGGAGCAGCACCTGGAACGGCTCCAGCAGCACGCTCATCGCGGGTGTTGATTATGTGGAATTCGCGTCCGCCTTGTCTGATGGTTCAGGAAACCTGGCCATTACTTACACTGGCGCCGGTACTGCGGAAGGCGACATCAATGGCTTTCAAATCCAGGATGCTCCCTTTACCGTCAGTGCGTCTTACAACAACACGAACGTCCTCATCTCATTTTTGACCCAATCCGGGTTAAGCTATCAACTGCAATACAAGAATAATCTGACGGATACCAATTGGACTCCGGTTGGCATCTCCCTTTCAGGTAATAATGCAGTTCAGTCGGTGGCCGATTTGGCGGGTGGCAGCGGCCGCTTTTATCGCGTGCAGATATCAGCTAATGCCGTGTCTGTTTTGAGTCTGTTGCACACCAGCGGCACCAACCTCGTCAATGCCAGCGGCGCCGCCGTTCAGTTGAAGGGTCTCAATTTGGGCGGATGGTTCATCATGGAAAAATGGATGTGCCCCTTGGATAGTGGCAGCATGCCGGACACCTACAGCGTCATTACGAACTTGGACGGCCGCTTTGGCGTTGCCACCGAGCAAAGCCTCATCCGAACATATCAGACCAACTGGATTACGATTGCCGATCTCGATAACATCACCAACGGAGGTTACAATTGTGTGCGGGTGCCCGTCTGGTGGGGCAACTTCTATTCCATCACCAATACCACCAGCACCGGTTGGCGTTCGGATGCATTCACCGTGCTGGACTGGCTGGTCGCCAATTGCGCGGCGCGTGGTATTTATGTGGTTATTGATATGCACGGCGTCATTGGCGGGCAAAGCACTAACGATACCACCGGTCAGCAGTACCAGAACCTGTATTGGGCCAGCAGTACCGATCAGAGTCAAACCGCCTACCTGTGGACGCAAATTGCCACTCACTACAATGGCAACAACGCGGTGGCCGGCTATGATCTGATCAACGAGCCGACGGGCGCGCCCAACACTGCCGCGGTTTGGACCGCCTATAACAGTCTTTACGACGTCATCCGTTCCGTGGACCCCGGCCATATCATCATCATGGAAGGAACCTTTGGAAGCTGGAATTGGAGCATGCTGCCCAGCCCGTCCCTGTATGGCTGGACCAACGTTGCCTATTCCATGCACGAATACCAGTGGGGCGGCTCGGTTGCCCAATGTGAAACCGGCTCCGACAATCAAGTGACGGATTTCAACAACCACAAATCCTGGAACGTGCCTGATTACATCGGCGAATGGAATGATATGGGCAACGGCGCGGCTTGTTACGACTATTCCATTAGTGACTATAACAACGACGGCATCAGTTGGACCATGTGGACTTACAAGACCGATTTGGCATCAAATGGCTGGGGCTGGTATGATCCGATTCGTTCGCTCCCGACGCCAAATATTTCTTCAGATTCATCGGTTACAATTTCGAACGACTGGTCGCAGTGGAAGACGACGACAACAACATTCGGTGTTAATTCATCGGTAGGTCTGTAAGCAGTAAATGATTGCCACCGGCAATTTAAACAGGCCTCCGCAACGGCCAACTATCTCTGGCTGAATCCGACCTTCAGTATCATCGCGGCTCTGGATATGACCGGGACGAACTTCGCCATCACCCTGCCCACCGAGTCCTGGCACACTTATCAACTCCAGTATAGACCGCTGTGACCGATACAAGTTGGTTGAACCTTGGCAGTCCCTTTACCGGGAACGACACGCTTGAGACGGTCACCACCTCAGCTTCGGCAGGTAATGGATTTTATAAGGTTAAAGCTTATTGAAGTCCATAAACGATGACGAAAGGGCCTCGTTTTACCCCCACCCGAAAGGGGGGTGCCAATGCCTAAATGGTTGTGCTAGTATAGCAACAATCCTTTACTACCAGTGCTGGCAGTGGGGGGCGAAGATCAACTGAACCTGAAAAACTATGAAAAAAGTCGTATTAACTCTTATCAGTTTAATTGGCGCAGCGGGCCTGGCATCCGCCGCCGTAAACGTTTCATACAGCGCAACTGCTGCTCCGGGCAGTAATCCGGACGGAGTTGATCAAAATTCCAGTCCTGTTCAGGTTTGGCAGCAGACTCAGGGCACCGGCGGATCAGGAAGCGGGGAAGGTTCTTGGACTCTGATCCCCAATTCTTGGCAGATGTATACCTATCCTGACGGAAACAACGTAATTGGAACCATTACCGAGACCCACATGTTTGACGGCGGAGCCTTGGCCATCGGACAAACTGTTTCCCTCGCATTTGAGATGTCGGCCACCAATCCTCACACGGATGTCGGCGTTGATTTGCTGAATGGCTCTGGAGCTGCGGTCACATTCGGGATTTATGGCGCGGAGCCGGACCCTAGTAATATTCCTTATACTGGCAGTGGATACTTTTATAGCGACGCGGGATCCGGTGGCGATGTAAACGCCGGGCCAATGGGCTATCAATACCATTCTGCATTTAACATTTCCTTTACGGTTACGGGTGCCAACACCTATAGCGCGGTTGCTGGTACAGACAGTTGGAGCGGCACATTCTCCGGGTCGCTACTTGGAATTGATTTGTTCAACAACGCCGCGGGCAATGGCAGTGATGTTTGCTTCAACAATTTAGCGGTCGTTCCCGAGCCGGGAACCTTTGCGTTCGCGGGCATCGGGTTGGCATTGCTGGTCGTGAACCGCTGTCGCCCTTCAAAAGCCCTTCGCGGTTAGGATTAAGAATGTTCAGTATTGACGCGCGACCTGGCTGAAAGGCCAAGTCGCGTTTTGTTGTGGCCAATGGCCGGGCGCCAAATGACCTGCCAGGATTTTGATGGTTTTTGATTACATCAATTCTGGATACGTTGCAATCGACGCGGCCTTGTTTGGGCGAAGGGACTAAGACTCGGATATGAAAATAATCAACGGGCTTCACACTATTGTGGTTTTTGCCGCCCTGATGCTGGCCATTATACCCGTGGTGGACGCACAAAATATAAGTGTCTGGCTTACAACTGACGATCAGACCACAAAATTGCAGCCACAAACTCCTGTGGGGTTTTCAACGGGCAACGGAGGCGGCAATTCGCTGTTCGTCGATGAAACGCAGACTTACCAGCCGATCGAGGGTTTTGGCGCGTCATTTACGGATACGACCGGTTACATGCTCAATGAAGTGGCGACGCCGGCCGCCCGGAGCACGATCATGAGCAACTTGTTTACGCGCGTGGGCAGTGGCATCGGCCTGAGCTTTGTGCGAAACCCGATGGGTGCTTCCGATCTGGCGCGCTATGATTATTCCTACGACGATAATCCACCCGGAGGGACCGATACCATTTTGATTTATTTCAGCATCGCGCATGATCAAGCTGACATTATCCCGCTGGTCAAGCAAGCCTTGCAGCTCAACCCGCAACTTAAGGTGATGGCCAATCCGTGGAGCCCACCGGGTTGGATGAAGGATTCGGGCACAATGATTGGCGGTTCGCTCTTGCCCGGCATGTACGGGCCGTTTGCCAACTATTTTGTGAAATACATCCAGGCTTACGCGGCGGCGGGAATTCCGATCAGTTACGTTTCGCTGCAAAATGAACCCCTGTACGAACCCGGCGACTATCCTGGCATGTATATGGACGCGACCACGCAACTTGTGGTGTTGCGCGATTATGTCCTGCCGGCCTTTGCCTCAAATTATATTACTGCCCGGGTTTTGGTCTATGACCACAATTGGGATCGCCCGGATTATCCAGAGACAGTGCTTTCTGATCCGGTCGTGCTGGCTTCCAGTCAAGTGGCGGGTGCCGCGTGGCACGGCTACGGCGGGACGCCGGGAGCCATGCTTGCTCTGGCTGGCCAGTATCCCGCCAAAGGAAATTATGAAACCGAGCATTCCGGCGGCACCTGGGTCGGTGATCAGGTTAGAAGTGATTTTGAGGAAATAACTCACGTGATGCGGAGTTGGGGCAGGACTTACGTCAAGTGGAACCTTGCGGCTGACCAGAATGACGGCCCCAACACCGGCGGTTGCAATAGCTGCAGTCCCCTGGTAACGGTGAATACCAACACCGGCGCCATCAGTTATGATATTGATTTCTACACCCTGGGACACTTCAGCAAGTTTGTCCTGCCGGGGGCGTATCGAATTTATTCGAGCGACGCATCCGGCATCGTCAGCGCCGCTTTTCTGAACCCGGACGGCTCGAAGGTGCTGGTTGCGTTCAACGACACGCCGGCCGGCCGGACCTTTAAAATTCAATGGGGAAACAAACAAACCGGTTATTCCCTGCCGGGATTTGCCGGAGCCACCTTTACCTGGACGGGAACTCAAAACGGCGGATACACCATCATGGCCACCAATCAAATTCAGGCTTCAAGCTTTAATTCCGTTTCCGGCCTGGAGACCGAGCCGACGACGGACACGCTGGGCGGTTACGATGTCGGCTATGCCGATAACTCCGATTATGCCGTTTATCAAAACGTGGATTTCGCCACGGGCATCACCAACGTAACCGCTCGGGTTGCCAGCGCCAGCAACGGCGGGACCCTTGAGTTTCGATTGGACAGCCCGGCCGGGCAGCTGATCAGTTCCGTTGTTATCGCAAACACCGGTGGTTGGCAGACATGGCAGACCGTGACTGCGCCGGTTTCGGGCGCCAGCGGCCGGCACAATCTCTATCTCGTTTTCCGGGGAACCACGTCGGGTATCGGAAACCTGAATTGGTTCCAGTTTGGCGGCGCGTTTAACCATCCGCCTGTGTTGGCCGCGATTTCCAATCAGACGGCACTGGCGGGGACGATCCTGGTGATCACCAATTCGGCCAGCGATGCGGATGTGCCGACACAGACCTTGACCTTCAGCCTGATCGAGGCTCCGACGGGTGCGGCCATTGACCCAAACAGCGGTGTGTTCACCTGGCGGCCGGCCATTGCGCAATCGCCTTCTCTCCAGCCGATCAGCGTGGTGGTTTCGGACAATGGCACCCCGGTCTTGAGCGCCACGCAGAGTTTCACCGTGACGGTCACGCAACCGGTTCACCCCACGTTGAACGCCGCCATGATCACCAACGGCCAGTTTGAGTTTTGGATCAACGGTGATGCCGGCCCCGACTACACGATTCAGTTGTCCACAAATCTCGTCTTCTGGTCATCCATCGCCACTGCGAATTCGCCAACCTTGCCTTTCACTTGGAATGACACCAACGCAGCCAAATTTGAGACACGGTTCTACCGTGTATTATTAGGGCCATAATGCCCCTGGCCAAAAACCCGTCCGAGGCGGATATGGGAACCATGCCTGTGTGTGATTTCCGATTCTTCTGCCCTTATTATAAGGAAGCTGTTAATTGGCAAAGTGTTATAAGGCTATTAACTAATTGACTTAATAATAACAATAATAGTAAAATTGAAGATAGAAACCGGTGATGCGTTTCCAGGCCACCGCTGCTTCAGGGGATTCAGAAGCCGGCCGGTAAGGTTTCTGAAAGCACCCAAACGTCAGAAGAGACGCAGATTGGCCAGAGGCCGTCTCATGAATAAAGCTTGGATTAGCCCGTTAACCAGATGAACTCGTCCGCCAACCATAATTTGCGGTGTCCGGTGGATGCCACCATGTTCTCCGAGCGGGCGTGGGAGAAAATTGGCCGGAGCCTGAAATTGTCCGGACGCGAACTCCAAATCGTGCGCGAGGTGTTCGATGATCGCACGGAGTTTGCCATTGCCCACAATCTCAAACTCTCGCCGCATACGGTCCACACACACTGTGAACGTTTGTATCACAAGCTTTCAGTGACTAATCGTGTGAAGCTGGTTCTCCGTATTACAAATGAATTCATCGCATTGACCTTCGCGCCCGAAAGCGATTTGCCACCTATCTGTGCCAGCCGGACGGTAGGTCGTTGTCCCTTACGGCCCAATCAGGCGCACAATCCTGAACTCGTCTTCTCACAAGACGGCTGACCCGCGGCTTTAAATTGGGGATTTACCTGGAAAACCGCGCCAAAGCGACGTTGAGTTAACCTTCGGATATGGTGCCGCGCTCGCACAACCGATTTCCGGCGTGAATCGGCGCCGCTTTTACCGGGCTTTGCAGGGAGCGGCCTGATCCCTCTGCTGCAACTTTGTCCCCAGCCGCTGCCCGCTACGCCGCGATTGGTTTGTGGTTTGCTCGCTCCATTCATTCTTCTTGCTTCTTTCTTTGTGTTCGGACCTGTCCCCTGAACAGCCGACTCCCCGACTTTTACAAAAGCCGTTATAATTAAGAAAGTTGGAAGAATTATGGCAACCCGTAGTAGTCCCTAAAGTCTTTTTTTCAGCATGACAGTGGGCCACGGGAAAAGTGTTGGATGGTCAGCAAGTCGGCCTGTTCCTCAACCAAAAAACACAGATGAACTCTCCTCATTTCAATCAGCCAAGGTCCCTGACAGCAAACATCTACCAGCCGTGCCCCACTGTTGGCAGGAAATGGTTCGGCGCCCTGATAACGTCACTCGCCGCAGTTTTGCTGCTGCATGCCGCCAGTGCAATTGGCCAGGAGAGCGCGCCCGCAGTAACTGGGGTATCGCCCGCCAATACCGCGACCGCGGTGCCGGTGAGTGCGGCGGTAACCGCGACGTTCAGCGAGGCGATTGACCCGCTCACCGTCAACAGCTCGACGTTTGAACTGCTCGACTCGTCTGGCGAGGTGGTGCCAGCGACGATGGCTTACGACTCGAACACGCTAACGGCCACGCTAACACCGTCGTCGGCGCTGGCATACTCCGCCACCTACACCGCGACGCTTAAAGGCGGTACCACCGACCCGCGCATCAAGGACCTGGCTGGTGACTCCCTGACGGCGGACTACACGTGGTCCTTCGTTACGGCCCAGGCTCCAAGTCCGGAGCCGACCGGCTGGTACGCCGGCGATATGCATGTCCATCGTAGTTGCGGAGGGTCCCCGGTTGATGTGTCAACCATCCACGATGCGATGGTCGCGCAGGACGTGTCCGTTGTGTCCCTGTTGGCGGACATGGGCAACGGGGAGGTGCAGAATCCGGTCACCGACCTGCCGAAAGTGAACGGGCAGGATGATCCGATATCGACGCCGGGCCGAATTATTCATTGGGACGCTGAGTGGCACTGGGATGCCACGTACTCTCAATACGCACACCAGGCGCTCGGTGGGCATTTGGTCAACCTTGGCCTGACCGAGGCCCAACAGATTTGGCAGGAATACACGTATCCGATCATCAACTGGGCGCATCAGCAGGGAGGCATTTCCGGCTTTTGCCACATGCAATATCTCGGTGAGGATTTTCCCACCACCCTGACTTGCTGTACCCCGATCGAGTATCCCGTCGAGGTGGCTCTCGGAACCGCCGACTTCATTGCGGAGGACGTGGACGGTGGCGATACGGCCATTGACGCCTACTATCGCTTGCTGAATTGCGGTTTCCGGCCGGGCCTGGCGGCCGGTTCCGACTATCCGTGCGGCCAGGTCATCGGCCCGATGCTGACTTACGGTCAGGTCGCCGGCGGCCAGTTGACCTACCAGGGTTGGATTGACGCCATTGCCAGGGGCAGGACGGTGGTGTCGCGCGTCGGCCACACTCAATACCTGAACTTGCAGGTGAATGGCACCGCCACACCGGGGGATGAAATCAAGCTGACCGGCCCGGGCGATGTGCCAGTGTCGGTTCAGTGGACGGTGACCCAGAGCCTGGCCCGGACAATCGAACTGGTGTGCGACGGTGTCGTGGTTGCCAGCAAGGATGCGCAAGCCGGGCCCGGGGCTCCGGACACCCTCACGGCGACCGTGACTTTCACGAACAGCGGCTGGCTCTGCGCCAGAGTGATGGGTACCAACGGGCACGAAGTCCACACCGCCGCGGTGTTTATCACTGTCAACGGCGCCCCAGTGCGGGCCAGCGTGGATGACGCGAACTTTTACGTGCAGTGGATGGACAACCTGATCACGAACACGTCGCCAGGAGGGGTGTGGAATTCGTATTTCCCGACCAGTCTGGCAGCAGCCCAGGCACGGTATCAAGCGGCACTGACCGTCTATCAGCAGATTGCGGCGGGCCTGGACGTCGCGCCGACGGTCGTCACGCCCCTGCCGACGAACGCCGCGGTCGCGGTGCCGATTGGCTCCAGTGTGACCGCCACTTTCAGTGAGGCTTTGGATGCCTCCACCGTCTCCGGCTCCACTTTTATTCTGACCGATGCGTCCGGCGATTCTGTGGCTGCCAGTGTCACTTACGACGCGGGGCGACGCCGCGCCACGCTCACGCCATCAAGCCCGCTTGCTTATTTGACGACCTACACCGCAACGCTCAAGGGTGGCAGCAGCGGCATTAAGGACCCGGCCGGCACCGCGCTGGCGGCTGACTCCGTCTGGTCGTTCAGCACAGCGGCCTTGACGCTACCGACGGTGAGTTCAACCTCGCCCGCGTCGGATGCCAGCGGCGTGGTTCCATTCACGACGGTAAGCGCCACGTTCAACGAGGCGTTGAACCCCTCAACCGTCAATGCCAGCACGTTCCAGTTGAACGACGCTTCGGGTAGCCTCGTACCGGCCACGGTTACCTATAACAACTCCTCGTACACGGCGACTTTGACGCCGTCCTCGCCGTTGACGGCCGGAACTTATACGGCAACGCTCAAGAGTGGCGTGAACGGGATCACGGACGTGACCGGGAACGAGCTGGCCGCGGATTACGTGTGGTCGTTTGCGGTCGCCAACTACACCGGCCCGTACACAATCTGGAGTCCGGCTACGGTCCCCGGAACGGTCGCGGATCCGGATGTCAGCCCGGTTGAGTTGGGCGTGAAGTTCCGCTCATCGGTCAACGGCTACATCACGGGGATCCGTTTCTACAAGAGCGCGACAAACACCGGCACTCACCTCGGAAATCTCTGGACGGGTTCTGGCACGCTGCTGGCGACGGCGACATTCACGAACGAGACGTCTAGCGGATGGCAGGAGGTGTCGTTTGACTCGCCGGTGGCGATCACCGCCAACACGACTTATGTCGCGTCCTATCACACGAGCACCGGGCACTACTCGCAGGATGACGACTACTTCGTGTCGGGCGTTGACTCGCCGCCACTGCGGGCGCTCGCGGCTGGCGAGGATGGCCCGAACGGTGTCTATCTCTATTCAGCCGCATCCGCGTTTCCGACCAGCACTTACCTGAGTGCCAACTATTGGGTGGATGTGGTGTTCACCACCACGGTCGGTCCTGACGTGACACCGCCGACGGTCGTTTCAACATCGCCCGTCGCCGGTGCGACAGCAGTGGCGGTGGGCTCGAGCGTGACCGCGACGTTCAGCGAGGCGATTGCCTCGTCCACGGTTAGCGGCACGACGTTTGAGTTGCGCGATTCAGCGAATGCGCTGGTACCTGCGACGATCAGCTACAACGCGAGTACGCTCACCGCCACGTTGACGCCCTCGGTGGCGCTGGCCTACAACACCATTTACACGGTTACGCTCATGGGCGGTGCCACCGATCCGCGCATCAAGGACCTGGCCGGCAACGCGCTGGCCGGTGACGATGTCTGGTCGTTCACCACGGCCGACCTGCCACCGATACCGCCGACCAATGGGCCGGGCGGACCGATTCTGGTTATCAGCGCGGCAACGAGTTCCTTCAGCCCTTACTACGCGGAGATTCTGCGGGCCGAAGGATTGAACGAGTTTACAGCCATGGACATCTCGCTGGTGACGAACATCGCGGTACTCAACAATTATGACGTGGTGATCCTCGGCGATATGCCGCTTACCGCATCACAGGTGTCAATGCTGACCGACTGGGTGAACGCGGGCGGCAACCTGATTGCGATGCGCCCGGACAAGCAGTTGACTGCGCTTTATGGCCTTAGCGATGCGGGTGGCACTATCTCTGAGGGTTATATGGCAATCAATACCAACACGCCGATCGGAAAGGGCATCGTCGGCGATACCCTTCAGTTCCACGGTACCGCAGATCGTTACACCCTGTCCGGCGCGTCGTCACTGGCAACCTTGTACAGCGATGCGACCACGCCCACGGTCTACCCGGCGGTTGCCAGTTACAACCAGGGCAGCGGTCACGTTGTGATCTTCACCTTCGATCTGGCGCGCTCGATCGTCTACATGCGGCAAGGCAATCCAGCGTGGGCTGGTCAGGAAGGTGATGGCGCAACTGGTATTCGCGCTACCGACATGTTCGTTCACCCCGGCCAGCCGAATTGGATCGACACCAGCAAGCTGCTGATCCCCCAGGCCGACGAACAAATGCATCTGTTAACGCATGCGATTGAGCAGCTCAATGCCCTCCGGCGCCCGTTGCCCCGTTTGTGGTACTTCCCCAATCTTCTCAAGGGCGTGTTGATCATGACGGGCGATTCCGAGGGTTGCGACGGATCGTGTGTCGACGTGCCGATGCAGGACGTTGACTCGCACGGCGGCTACTATACGGCGTATCTGCTCGGCACCCAGCCCACGCCCGCCCAGGTCAATAATTGGCTGGCTGCTGGCAATGGGGTCGCGGTTCATTACGATGATACCGCCGAAGCGACTGCTCCGACCGTCAGCGGGATGACGGCGGTCTATGACACCATGACCCAGGCTTTCACTAATGCCTATGGCTTTGCGCCGCGCACGGTGCGCAATCACTGGATCGTCTGGGTTGGATGGTCCGAGCAAGCCGAGATCGAGGCAGCCCATGGGATCGATCTGGACTGCAATTACTACCACTGGGGATCGTGGCTGGGCAGTACGCCGGGGTACTTCACTGGGAGTGGCTTGCCTATGCGTTTCTCCGACCCCAATGGCGGCCTTATTGACGTTTATCAGTCGACCACCCAGCTACCCGATGAAACCTGGGGTTCGGGCATCGTTAGCGCTTTTCAGACGCTGATTGATCGCAGTCTTGACCAGGGGTTCTACGGCTTCCTGAATGCCAATTTTCACCCGCCCAACTATTCAGGTAACCAGGCATACGCGGACGCCATGATGACTTATGCGACCAGCCGCGGTGTGCCGATCTGGAGCGCCGAGATGCTGCTGGATTTCCTACAGGCGCGCAACCAGGCGCACATGGATAACATTGCTTGGGATGGCACGCATCTGGCATTTGGGTTCACTCGCCCTGCGTACTCCGGACTCACCCTGATGATCCCAACGGTTTCATCTGCCGGGCCTCTCTCTGGCATCACCTTTGGCGGCAACCCCATCACTTACACAAACCAAGTTATCAAGGGGGTTCAATACGCTTTCTTCGCAGCCAGCAACGGCACATATCAAGCGACTTACGCGCCAGATACAACGCCGCCTGTGATCTCGGCCGTCACGGCAACTCCCGGGCTGGGAGGCAGCGCGACGATTACCTGGACGACCGATGAACCATCCGATTCCCAGGTCAGTTACGGGATTGATCCCAACTCGCTGACGCTTACTGCCTATGATGCCTTACTAGTGACCTCTCATAGCCTCGCGCTCACCGGCTTGTCGCCCGGCACCACCTACTATTTCCGCGTCACTTCCACCGACGCCGCGAACAATTCCGCCACCTCGCCGGATAACTCGACTTCCCCGGCGCGTTTCAGTACGCCGTCGGCCGCCTTTCTCGACACGACGGCAGCGGATTTTGGGGCGGGCACCATAGGGGCATGTGCGGCCGTGACAGAAACCGGGAATGGCGAGGTGATTCTCGCCCCGGCGTTCAACGACGATTTCTCGGGCACGACCTTATCCAGTGCCTGGACAAGCGGGAACTGGCCTGGTGGCGGCACCGTTACCGTCGGGAACAGCTTGCTTACGGTAAACGGAGCGCATGCGGCCACGACAGCGAGCTTCGGCCCCGGCAGCGCCATCGAATTCGAGGCGACCTTTCAAGCGGGCCCGTTCCAAAACGTGGGGTTTGCGTCAGACTTCGCTTTCGACGCACCGTGGGTCACTTTCGGGACGTCCACAACCGGGAACGGTGTCTATGCCCGCGCCAGCAATGGCACCGACACCCTGATCTCCGCCAGCTTATTGGGAGGGCCACACCATTACCGGATCGTCTGGAACCCAGGCAACTTTGTTTTCTACGTTGACGGTGCACAAGTGGCGACCATCAACATTGGTGTCAGCGCCAACATGCTTGCGGCGGTCAGCGACTATACAGTGGACGCTGCGTCGTTGCAGGTGGTCTGGCTGCGTGTGACACCCTACTCAACCTCCTGCACGTTTGGGTCGCGCGTGTTCGATGCCGGCACGGCGGTGAACTGGAACTCGCTCTCGTGGACGGGTGAGACCCCTGCGGGAACGACCCTGGGCTTGAGCTATCGGATGGGGAATACTCCGACGCCGGACGGTTCGTGGACGGCGTTCATCCCGGTGAGCGCTTCGGGTGGGGCGCTGACTGGCAACTCACGCTATATCCAGTACGAGGCGCAACTGGCAACGGCCGATGCCACCCAAACGCCCATGCTCGACGACGTGACGATCTTCTACAGCTCAGGCCTGGATACGACGCCACCCGCTATCTCGGCAGTGACCGCAACTCCCGGAGCCGGAGGGACAGCGACGATCACGTGGACAACGGACGAAGCAGCTAACTCACAGGTTGATTACGGAACCAATTCTGGTTCCCTGACGTTGACCGCATCCAGCGCATCACTGGTCACCACTCACAGTATCACGCTCACCGGCTTGTCGCCTTCCACGACTTATTATTTCCGCGTCACGTCTGCCGATGCCTCCGGCAATAGCGCGACTTCCCCGGCCAGCCTGGCTCCGCCCGCGAGCTTTGTTTCCGGTGACACAACGCCACCCGTCATCTCGGCGGTGACCGCAACTGCGGGGGCGGGAGGCATAGCCACGGTCACGTGGACGACCGATGAACCGGCCGACTCGCGGGTGGACTACGGAACTGATTCCAACTCGCTGACGTTCACGGCGTCGAGCGCATCGCTGGTAACGACACACAGCATCACGCTCACTGGCTTGTCGCCTTCCACGACATACTATTTCCGAGTCACTTCCGCCGATGCCTTCGCCAACAGCGCTACCTCGCCGGCCAGTTCCGCGCCGCCCGCGAGCTTCAACACCCCGGCTCCACCAGCCATTTTTGTGGACACAACAGTGGCCGATTTTGGGGCCGGCACACCCGATTCGAACACTTACATCGCCCAGACCACCGACGGCGAAGTAATCCTCGACCCGACCATTGGAGCCGAGTTCTACGGGTCGACGCTGCCTGCGGGCTGGTTGACGATCACGAATTGGACCGGCAGCGGTACTGTTGCCGTAAGCGGTGGGAACCTCACAGTGAACGGTGCTCTTGTCGGTACGGCCACATTTTTCGGGCCGGGTCGCTCCCTCGAATTTGTGGCCACGTTCCAACCCAAGCCTTTACAGCATGCGGGATTCGGAAATGACTTGAACAATACCCCGTGGGCGATTTTCGGCACGGGAACGGCCGGCACGAGCCTGCTGGCCCGCACCTATGACGGCTCGACGTTCGTCGACCACATCATTGCGGGCAACTGGCTTGGTACTGCTCATCGCTACCGGATTGATTGGACAGCCACCAGCGTGGTCTTCTCGATCGACGGCCAAGTGGCCGACACCCAGAATGTTGCCATCACGGCCAACTTGCGCCCGGTGGTGAGCGACTACACATCGAGCAGCGTATCGCTCTCGGTTGATTGGGTGCGGATGAGTCCGTATGCGGCGGCAGGCACGTTTGTGTCGCGCGTGTTCGACGCCGGCACCTCGGCGAACTGGGGCACGCTCGCGTGGACGAGCGTGACTCCAACCGGAACGACAGTGGCTCCAAACTACCGGATCGGGAATACGCCGACACCGGACGGCTCATGGACTGCGTTTAGTCCTGTGAGCACTTCGGGAGGCGCTCTGTCAGGCAACTCCCGTTACATTCAGTACAGCGCCCAGTTGGCCACCTCGGATCCAAACCAGACTCCGGTACTCGATGATGTGACGATCTACTACACCACTGCACCTCGCACCACGCCGCCCGTTATCTCGGCTGTGGCCGTGGCGGTTGGCAGCGGAGGGAACACTGCGACGATCACGTGGACGACCGATGAACCGGCTAATTCGCAGGTTGAATACGGAACTGATTCCAACTCGCTGACGCTGACTGCGTCAGATGCCACGCTGGTCACATCGCACAGCATTACGCTCACCGGCCTGACGCCTGCCACAACGTACTATTACCGTGTCACCTCCACCGACGCAGCGAACAATTCGGCCACGTCTCCGGCCAGTCCGGCGGCACCCGCAAGTTTCTTCACTGCGGACACCATACCACCCGTCATCACAGCTGTAACCGCGACAGTGGGGACCGGAAACACAGCGACGATCACCTGGACAACCGATGAACCATCCGATTCTCGAGTCAACTACGGGACCGATTCCAACTCGCTGGCGCTTGCCGCATCGGATGCCTCGCTGATCACATCACACACCATCACGCTGACCGGCCTGGCTTCCGCGACGACTTACTATTTCCGGGTAAGCTCCACCGATACCTACGGTAACAGTGCTGCTTCTCCGGCGAGTCCTGCGCCGCCCGCGAGCTTCCTTAGTGCCGATACAACCCCGCCCGTCATATCCGCAGTGACTGCGAATGCCGGAAGCGGAGGCAACGCCACCATCACGTGGGTGACAGATGAACCCGCGAATTCCCGGGTTGACTACGGCACCAGCAGCAATTCGCTCGCACTTTCGGCGTCGAGTGCCTCGCTGGTGACCTCGCATAGCCTCTCGCTCACCGGGTTGGCGCCCGCCACGACCTACTATTTCCGCGTGACCTCGGCCGACGCCGCGAACAATTCGGCCACGTCGCCGGCCAGCCCGGCTCCACCGGCGAGCTTCACCACCCCTTCAGCCACCTTTGTGGACACGACGGTCGCCGATTTTAGCGCCGGCACACCCGGCGCGAACACCTACATCTCCCAAACCACCGATGGCGAGGTCATCCTTAATCCGACGGTGGGGGCAGAGTTCTACGGCTCGGCATTGCCGACCGGTTGGTCAAGCACCATTTGGGCAAGCGGCGGCTCGGTAACAGTGGCCGGTGGCGGCCTCACCTTGGACGGCGCAGCCGCAGAAACGACCGCGTCGTACGGGCCGGGCCGGTCGCTGGAATTTGTGGCTACAATCAATGCGGCAGCCAATCAGCACATCGGGTTCGTTTCTGACCTTCTGTTTGATCCGCCGTGGGCCATTTTCAGCACGAAGACCGGCACCAACAGCCTTTATGCGCGCACATCCTTGGCGGGTAACAGCAGCCAGACGGATACTCTCATCCCCGGCAACTGGATCGGCTCGCCGCATCGTTACCGCATTGATTGGACCGCAGCCAGCGTCATCTTCTCTATTGACGGCACTCCAGTAGCGACCAACGCCACCGCCATCTCCAGTAGCATGAGCCCGGCAGCAAGTGATCTGGCTGTGGGCGGTCCGAACCTTTCCATTGACTGGATGCGGATGAGCCCGTATGCGGCAACGGGCACATTTGTGTCGCGCGTGTTCGATGGTGGCAGCGCCGCCAATTGGAGCGCTCTCTCCTGGACCAGCCAGATGCCTACCGGGACTACCCTGGCTCTGAGCTATCGGATTGGGAACACGCCGACGCCGGACGCTTCGTGGACTCCATTCATGCCGGTGACCGTTTCGGGCGGCGCGCTGGCCGGCAACGCCCGGTACTTCCAGTACAGCGCCCAGTTGGCCACGTCCGATCCTAATCAGACGCCTGTGCTCAATGACGTGACGATTGGATATAATCTAAATGCCGACGTTACACCTCCAACCATCATCTCACTTTCACCGGCTCCAGGTGCAGCCGATTTGTCCACCAACATCAATGTCGTCGTATCGTTCAGCGAACCGATGAATCTGGCGACGATCACGACCACGAGCTTCCGGCTGCGTCTGGTGGGCGGTTCGACCAACATTGCGGCTACCATAAGCAGCTCCGGGGCCACGGCAACTCTGACTCCCAACAGCCCGCTGCTCCCCGGCCAGTCCTACCAGGTGACCGTGGCGGGAACTATCACCGACCTCAGCGGCAATCCGCTGGGTACCGATACCGTGTGGACTTTCTCGACGGCGCCGGTCATCGCCGGCCAGACTGACACGACGGTGTCCGATTTCAGCGTCGGCTCGCCGGGCGCCTGCAGCATGGTGGTCTCCCAGATTGGCAACGGTGAAGTGATTCTGGCGCCAACGCTCAACCAGGACTTTTCGGGCACCACATTACCGATAGGCTGGACGAGTTCCACCTGGGCCAGCGGCGGCACAGTTACCGTGGCCGGCGGCATCATGGCGATTGATGGTGCCATGGCCCAAACGGCGACAGCCTACGGGCCAGGCCGGTCGCTTGAGTTTGTAGCCACGTTCGGTGCCGCCACATCCCAGCACGTCGGCTTCGCTACCGATTCGTCCTTCAGTTCCTATGCTATGTTCAGCACGGCCAGCTCAACCACCAGCCTGTACGCGCGAGCGAGCGGCAAATCAGATATTGCGATTTCAGGTAGTTGGCTCGGCAGCCCGCACCATTACCTCATCACGTGGACGGCTTCCAATGTCGTGTACTGGATTGATGGAGCGCAGGTTGCCTCGCAGGTAGTTGCAATCAGCGCCAACATGCGTCCCATGGCGAGCGATTACACTGTCGGAGGCGCAAACGTGAAGGTGGATTGGATGCGAATGACTCCGTATACCACGCCGTGCAGCTTCACCTCGCGCGTGATTGACGCCGGTCAGTCGGTGACCTGGTACAAGTTGGCCTGGACGGCCCTTACCCCAACCGGGACAACCCTGGCCATGAGTTACCGGACCGGCAATACGCCGACGCCTGACGTGTCGTGGACCGCGTTCACGCCGGTGAACACTTCCGGTAGCGCTTTGACCGGCAGCTCGCGCTACCTCCAATACGCGGCACAACTGGCAACTTCGGACACAACCCAGACTCCGGTTCTGGAGGATGTGACGGTCACTTACATCTTATGCTCGCCACCGTTAATCTCCAGCAATCCAACCAGTTCAACCAACTGCGTGGGTGATCCGGTTGCGTTCGCGGTGACGGCGACCGGGACCGGCTTGACTTATCAATGGCAGAAAAATGGGACGAACATTGATGGTGCTGTGGGCAGCAGTTACACGATCCCCTCAGTGACCACAAGCGACGCCGGATTATATGGTGTGGTCGTCAGCGGTCCTTGCGGCCTGCCCGCAATCTCGAGCCCGGCCAATTTGACAGTGAACGTTGCACCAACGATTACCTGCCCGGCCAATATCTCTGTGCCTGCTGCTCCAAACCAATGCTCAAGCAATGTCGCCTTTGTGGTGACGGCCACCGGCAGCCCGGCACCGGTCGTCACCTGCGCAATTGGTTCAACGACCATTACCCCGCCCTATTCGTTCCCGGTTGGTGCCACGACGGTCAATTGTGCCGCTTCCAACGCTTGTGGTATTGCCACTTGTAGTTTTACCGTCACCATCACCGACAACACTCCGCCGGAATTGAGTCTGACGGCGCCGGCGGGGGTATCGGCGGACACCAACTGCCAGGCGGCGGTGCCGGCGGTGATGTACCAGGTCAGCGACAATTGCGATGCCAACCCGACCGTGACCCAGACCCCACCAGCGGGCACGCTGGTGGGCGAAGGGTCCACCACTATTACTGTGGTGGCCACTGATGCCAGTGGCAATGCCACGACCCGG
>DATNHM010000064.1:0-111351 GCA_035604955.1 Candidatus Limnocylindrales bacterium
AACCTTCCTGCGCGGCGTCCAGGCCAGAACCCAGGCGGCCTTGATTGAGGCCATCGGGCTGGCCCTCCAAACCGTCACCCCTCAGGACGCCAGGAACTGGTTTGCCTCGTGTGGCTATAGTTTTATTTAAAATGCTCTAGCGTTCTTTTCCGGAGAAATCTACATCATCTAAAAAATGCCGCGCATGTAACTATTTGGCGGCCAGCACGTCTTATAGCCTGGTTGTATGAAGGACAAATGAGAACGATTATTTTGACATATCCGGGATACCAGTCCCTCCCCCGAGGCATCAAGCAAATGCTGGTGGCCTCGGAAAACTTTTACTTTGATGAATCCAGGTCAACCGCGACCAATCGCTGGCCGAAAGATGCAAAAATTGCGCAGTTCCCTGCCACAATGAGTTTCGGCAATCCTTTGGCAATATACGCCGGGCGATGACTCAATCGCGCCACCCGTCACTCGTCACTCGAAGTTATTCCTCGAAGCACGAACGCGGTGACCGGCACGCGTCCTTGTGGACCGGCTGGTCGTCCACGCCGACGACGGTCTGCGTGCGGTTGCACCAGAAATGGCACGGCGTGACGTGCTCGCCTTCCTTTTCCGCAAAGGCTTCCTCCGGCGACGCGCCGACATACAGGCTTTTCGTCCGCAGATGCTTGCAAAATGTCTGGCTCATGGCGTCAACCTTTCAGTTTCAACAGCGTGCGCCGGATGAGCGCGTGCGCCATCGGCACCTTGTAAGCATTGTGCGCCAGCGGCTTGGCATCCTTTAATATCATGTCCGCCGCCTGCGACACCGTGTCGTCGTCCAGCATCTTGCCGTCGAGAAAATCATTGGCGGCGGCGACCTGGTGCGGCACCGGCGAGATGCTGCCGAGCGCGACGCGCGGCTGGCTTAATTTTCCGCCAACGACATTTGCCGCCGCGGCGCAACTGACCAGCGCCCAGTCGAACGTGTGCTTGTCGCTGATTTGCAGATAAGCGCTACGGCTGCGCGCGGTCGGAATTTCCACGCGCAGAATCAAATCGCCGGGATTGAGCGAATGGTGCGCCGTTGGCTCCGTCCACGCTTTCTGGTAAAGCTCGGCCATGCTCAGGCGTGTTTCCTTGCCGTCGCGCAGCACGACGGCGCTGGCGTCGAGCGCGGCGAAGGTGGTGCCCAGGCTGGAGACCACCGGGCTGATGCAATCGTTGCCGCTGAACAGACTGTGATAGCGGTTGTCGCCTTCCCGCGCGTAACAAAGGTCACCGCCTTTTTTCAGACACGGCACGTCGCGCTGACGGAAATACCAGCAGCGCGAATGTTGCGCAAGATTACCGCCAACGGTGGCGACGTTGCGGATCTGTGGTGAGGCGATTTCCGACGCGGCATCGTGCAAACCGGGAAAAACTTTCGATATGTCCGTGTCACCTTCAAGTTCCGCAATGGTAACCAGCGCGCCGAGGGTCCAGCTTTTTGCGCCACGCTCGATCCGGTTCAAGCCGGGCAACGACTTGACGTTGACGAGGATGTTCGGACCGGGAATGAGATAATCCTTGAGCAGGCCAAGCAAATCATTGCCGCCGGCGAGATAGGCGCCGTGGTCGGCAACCAGTTCGCGGGCGCTGTCAGTGGAAAGCGCGGTGGTATATTCAAAGGCTTTCATTGGCAATAAACATTCAACATTCAACGCCCAACGCCCAACATCGCCAACCCTTGGATATGCGATGTTGAATGTTGAACGTTTCCCATTTCATTATTCACTATTCACGTTGCAGCCACGGGTCTGGGCACCTTGCCCAGCGCGGCCAGGACCTTCGCGGGCGTGATGGGCAGGCTGCCGACGCGCACGCCGATGGCGTTGGCGACGGCATTGCCGATCGCCGCCGCCGTGGGCACGGTGGCCGGTTCGCCGATGCCAATGACGCCGCGCTCCGGCATGTTCAACAGGACGATTTCAATTTCCGGCACGTCGGCGATGCCGGGCAGTTTGTATGTTTCAAAATTCGGGTTGAGCACCACGCCGGACAAATCGTCCATCACGCGTTCCTCGTAGAGCGCGTAGCCCATGCCCATGATAACGCCGCCGTTGATCTGGCTTTCGAGCGTCAGCGTGTCAATGATGAGGCCGCAATCGTGGACGGCGACGACTTTCTTCACCGTGACCAGGCCGGTTTCGGTGTCCACGGCCACCTCGGCAAACTGCACCCCGTAGGCCGGTCGGTTGGAAAGCCCTTCAATCCAGTTTCCGTGAACGACCAGCGGATTGACGCCGAGCTTTTTGCAGGCCGCAAACCAGTTTTTCCCGCGCGCGTCAGCAATGCCGGTCTGCTGCTGCAACTGCTGCAACGCCCGGGTGCAAATGTCATAAACCGTCGGCGAAACCGACGCGCAGGTGGTGCTGCCGCCGCTGCCGGGGCCGGGCGGAAAATTCGTGTCACCGACTTTTACGGCAATCTGTTCCGGCTGCAAACCGAGCATTTCCGCCGCGACCACGGCGATAACGGTCTTCGTGCCGGTGCCGATGTCCTGCACGCCAAGGCGGAACTCAACGCTGCCATCGGGATTGATTTGCGCTTCGCCCTGGGTGGAGCGGCTGGGGCCGCCGGCGGGCCACGCGGCGCCGGCGCAACCGATGCCGGTTTTGACCGGGCCGGGCGAGCTGCCGGGCTTCCGGTATTCTTCCTTCCAACCGATTTTTTCCGCGCCGATGGCGTATTCACGCTGGCGGACTTCGTTGGGGTCATTTTTGAGCCGGAATGCCAGCGGGTCCATGCCCAGCTTCACGGCAAGGTCGTCCATGGCGGATTCCATGCCGAAGGACGCCGGTGGATTTCCCGGCGCGCGAAAGGCGCGGGCGGAACCGGCGTTGACCGCCACATGCGATTGCTTCACGCGGCTGTTTGGAACCTTGTAAAGATAGGGCATGGTAAGGTCCGCGCCTCCTCCCCCGCCGCCGGAATCACCGCCCGCGCCGATGCCGGCAGTCCCATAATTTTCCGCCTCGAAGGCGTGCAAAGTTCCGTCCGCCTTCGCCCCCATTTTGATTTTTTGAAAACTGGAAGGCCGGTTGCCGACCGCGAGCGCCTGGTCAAATCGCGTGAGCATCAGCCGAACCGGCGCTTTCGCTTCGCGCGACAGTTGCGCGGCCAGCACACCCTCCGCACCGGCGCCAAATTTGGCGCCGAAGCCGCCGCCCATGAATTCGGTGATGACGCGCACTTTGCTTTGATCCAGTTGCAGCGCGCCTGCCAGGCCGTCGCGCACGCTGGAAATGCCCTGGGTGGAAGCCCACGCCGTCACCCCGTCGTCCGTCCAGGAAACCGTGTTACCGTGCGTCTCCATCGGATTATGGATCTGCACCGGCGTCGTGTAAAAACCTTCAATGACGGCGGCGCACTCGCCGAACGCCTGGTCCACGTTGCCCTGTTCCCGCGGTCGGCCGGGCGCAACATTGGACCTGCCCTCCCACACCTGCGGCGCGTCGTCCTTCCGGGCTTCATTCTCGTTGACGGCAAAATCATTGCGCGGTTCGGCTTTGACTTCAATGGCGCGCAACGCGTCGAGGCACGCCTGTTTGCTCGTGCCGGCAACGGCCGCGATTTCCTCGCCGTAAAAACGCACGGTGAACTCGCCGTCACGCGCGACCACGGCGGCCTTGATGCCGGGAATTTGCCGCGCCTTGTCCAGGTTGACCGATAAAATCTTTGCCGCCGGCCATTTTGACCGGAGAATCATCCCGTAAAGCCAGCCGCCGGCCTGGATGTCAGATGAATAGCGCGCGCGGCCGGTCACCTTGGGCACAGCGTCCACGCGCAACGTGGGGTGGCTGATGTATTTGGTTTCGGTCGGCCAGCTAGGCATGGATGACCTCCGTTTTGCTGGTGACCTTTACGCCCGCCGCTTGGAACACGGCCTGCAAAATGTGCGGATGGGTGCCGCAGCGGCACAGGTTCCCGGCACAGGCGTGTTTGACCTCGTCGGCGGTCGGGTGCGGATTTTGTTTCAGCAATGCGGTCACGCTCATGATAAAACCCGGCGTGCAATAACCGCATTGCAACGCGTCTTTGGCTATAAACACCTGTTGCACCTTCGACAATTTGCCGTCCTTGGCCAGGCCTTCCACGGTTGTAATTTCGTGTCCTTGGGCCTCGATGGCGAGTTTCTGGCAGGAATAAATCGGCGTCCCGTCCAGCAGCACCGTACAGGCGCCGCACGCCGCGCGGTCACAACCTTCCTTGGCGCCGGTCATACTGGAATAATTTCGCAGAGCGTCGAGCAGAGTCACGCGCGGTTCGAGCTGAAGTTTCATTTTCTCGCCGTTGACCTTCAGCGTCACCGGCACCGCGCCGGGACCAAGAATTCTCTCGGCATTGACCTTCTCCAGTTCCGCGGCCACCGCTGTGGTTTGCGCGGCCACTGCGGCCACCGCCGAGGTGCCCAGTCCTTTCAAAAATGTCCGGCGGGAAAAGGAACCCGCGCCGGCTGTGTCCGGATCATTCATAACTTTCTCAAGTGGGACTTCACTGCCTTCTCATAGTCCTCGGGCCGATCCAAGTCAAGCAACAGTCCGGCATCGGCCACCGGACATTGGACGCATCGGCCGGTAAATAGTTTCAAAAAATCTTTCAAGGTTTCCGCGCGGGAATGTTTCAATTCAGCAAATACACCGGACGGCAAAACGACCGGGTGTCCAGCGTGGCCGTTGAACGCCGGCTGGCAAATCGCGTCCGGGTTCTGCATGGAAAACTCCAGCAGCGCGCGCAACGTTTCCAACCGCAAATGGGGTTGGTCCCCCAGAACCACCGCCCGGCTTGAGATTTCTTTCCGCCAGCCGGGCCAGCGCGCCGCGCAACGAATCGAACTGAACATGCCGCGTTCGGGCTGCGGATTTTCAATGCGAGCCGGCGGCGGGAAACTCAAACGGTCCAGTTCAACGTCCAGTTCCCGGTCGTCCGGGCGGTGGACCATGGCTATCTGCGCCGCCCCCAGCATTTGCCATTGTTCAATGAGATGGCCGACGATGGTGGTGGCGCCCCACGGCAGCAACAGTTTGGGCCGGCGCATCCGGGACGATGCGCCGGCACCGAGGATGATGACGCCGAGCGCCGGGCGATTTTTCGTCGGTGACATGTGACGGGTGGCAGGTGACGGGAATTCGCGTCACGGGCCACTCGTCACGCGTCACGCAAGGCGGCCCGTTTCTGGATGTATTGCGCCAGAACGCTCACGGCGATTTCCGGCGTGCTGTGCGCGTGAATGTCCAAGCCCACGGGACAGGCAATCCGATCGAATTGCTCCGCGGTGGCGATATTTTGTTTCAGGAACTGTTCGCGGATAATCCGCACCTTGCGGCGGCTGCCGATCATGCCGAGAAAAACAAACGGGCGATGAATCCACTCGGTCAACACCAGCGCGTCATGCTGGTGGCCACGGGTGACGATAAGGCCAAAGGCCGGCGGTTTCGGCAAAGGCACTTTCAGCAGCTCGTGCCAGCCCCCCACGCGCAGGCGGACGGCTTCGGGAAAAAACTGGTGATTCGCCAGCCCGGGTCGGTCGTCAAAGACCGTCACGTCGAACTCCAGTTGCAAGGCCAGCGGCGCAACCGCCTGGGCGACATGGCCGGAGCCGGCAATCCAAAACGCACAAGGTGGCGAAACGGTTTCCTGATAAAGCCAGTCTTCCGGGAGCGCCGGCATCCTGCCGGCAGGTTTGTCCGTTTGACCGGTTGGACTCGCCGGCAGGATGCCGGCGCTCCCGGGAACAAGCGCGATGGAGAAATCCTTTTTGACGCCCCAGCGAACCGGTTCGGTAACGGCGGCGAGTTGGCGCCAGAGTTCCGCCGCTTCCGCCGCCCGGGGCAAAATCAATCCGGTCACGCTGCCGCCGCAAATCAGCCCGTCGTCCCAGCCGAAGTCGTGGTCCAGCAGCATTTCAAAGGTCGAAGATTCGCCGGTTTTCAAGGCGCGTTTGGCGCGGGCGTGAACTTCGGCTTCCAGACAGCCACCACCGAGCGTGCCGATGATGCGTCCGTCCTGGAAAAAAAGCGCCTTGGCGCCGATGCGTTGCGGGCTGGAACCTTTGATGCCGGAAATCAGGGCCAGGGTAAACGGCCGGTGCTCCGCCAGGGCGGCGGCGAGTTGTTCATAAAAGCGCGCCATGGGAACTGAATTTTGTGCCGATCAAATGCAAACGTTCTGACATTCAGCTTAGCCCAACCACTACGGGCTTGACAATCCACCGTCTGTAAACATTTTTATGCCATGAATAATTTATCCTTTCTACGCGGCTCAACCCTGCTCGCCATCCTTTTGCTTGTCTTTGGTCTGGTCACCACTACCCAGGCCCAAACCAACTCCTCTGCCCTGCTGAACGATGCTTACGCGACCCTCGCTCAAGCCAAGCATGATTACAAGGGACATCGGGTCAGGGCGATGAAACAGATCGAAGCCGCCCTCGGCGAACTCGGCGGAAAAATCAGCAGCACGGGCAGGAACCATGAACCCCAGGGAACTTCCGACGCCCAGCTCCGCGCCGCACAAGGACTCCTGGAACAAGCCAGGGCCGGACTATCGGGCAAGGCTCTTAAACATGTGCAGGCGGCCATCAGTCAAATTTCCATTGCGCTGTCGATTCGCTAGGCACCCCGGCCAGCCCGTCCCGGCCGGCTCGCCCGGATTTAAACTCGTGAGCAGTCATGGGAAGTCCCGCATAATCCGGGAGGTTTAAACACCCGGTTCGGCGGCAGTCAAAGTCCGCGTGGGGTGCGACACGGAAATAAAACTTGCACGCAATGGGATTAGGACGGACACTGCATAAAACAAGCAAGACCGATTAGAGTTCAGGCCGCATTGGGTGCTGGTTGGAAGTTCTCGTTCAGTCTTCAAAGCAGGAATTTATTTATGACCATGTTTCTTTTTTGGTGTGCCATTGGCGTTGTTGCCGGAACAGTTTTCGGTTCCTTGTTCGAATGGACGTTGCACCGGTACATCATGCACCGCTCCTTTTTGGTGAAATTTTTCCGTTATGCCTTTGAACGGCATACCCTCGTGCATCATCACATTTTCAAGGCCGACCACACGTACCACCTCGTGCGCGAACCGGACAAAAAGACCATTCCGATGGCGTGGTGGCACGGGCCGATGCTCGTAATGCTGGGCCAGGTGCCGTTTTTGCTCTGGGCGCTGTTTTCAGAAAAGTGGGGCATCCTGTGCGGCGCGGCGTTGACCTGCACGCTGTATTTCACGGCCTACGAATACATGCACTGGTGCATGCACCTGCCGAAGAAACGGCACGTGGAACGTTCGGGCATCTTCTTCCGCCTGAATGGACATCATCTGTTGCATCACCGCTACATGCACAAGAATTTCAACGTGGTCCTGCCGCTGGCGGATTTGTGCCTTGGTACGTTGCTCCTGCGCTCGAAGGTCGCCTTTGCCCAGGCGCAGGGTCCCTCCGTGCCCAATGTGCAGCCGAAGGGGATCAATCCCTTCAAAGTGCTGGCCGTGGCCGCGGCGAAGAAGGTTTGAGTTTATCCCGCCATCCCCATCTCAGGGAAAGCAAGCCGCCGCGCCGAGGGCAGACCGCCGTCAAGGACTGACGTTTGTCAACCCCTTGCCCCGTCCATGATCCAGATTGATGAATTGCCGGGTTTGGGGGATGTAATAAACGATGTTGAACCTGCCAATCGGTTCAAGTTTCGCAACTTCAAAGGCGGTTCGGGTCGCCCCAAAGGTTCTGCCTTCGGAGACATTGCTTGTCCACTGGTGATTGGGAGCCAGATAGTGGAGCGTTTCGGCTTCTTCGATAAGTATGTTCATGAACCGGAAGACTAGCACATTCTCCCGAATCACCAGCATTAAAACGAACAAATCCAGGATGGTTCATCACCGGATGGTGAATCTCCCTGACGCTTCGCCGCCTTCGGTAACGTTCCCAATCAGCCTGATGGTCACCGGACAGGCCGGGCCGGATTACCCGGTGCCGGCCACAACGAATTTAATGATTGGGCGGACTCAAATGCCGGCCCTTATCCGATGCGCTTCTATCCGCTGGTCTCCGGCCCGCCTTTGCCCTAACGTCGCGGTGATTCAAACCTATGAACAGCATTCCCGGTCGTTCCGATTCGATCAGGACAACCAAAGCCGCATTGAAAAACATTTTCCGCGTGGCCCTTGCGGCCTTTGTTCTGGCCGGAAATTCGTCATGGGCCGCCGGGCCGGTGCCGGCGTCACCACGGGAAAGAGTTTCAATTGATGAAGGCTGGCGCTTCACGAAAGGGGATCCGACCAACAACCCGGCCACTAACCAGTCGGTCGCCGCCAAAGGATCGCCCAACGTTACCGCCGTGATCAAGCAATGGGTTTTGCCGACCGGCAACGATTTCATCAAAGACCCGTCGCGAAAATTTGTCAGGCCTCAGGGAAATCCCGGCAACGGCATCTCGTTTGTGCAGCCGAATTTTGACGACAGCTCGTGGCAGCCCGTCAATTTACCTCACGATTGGGCTATCGCAGGGCCGTTCACTCACTCCGACGGCGGCGGCATGGGCCGCTTGCCCACCGCCGGCGTGGGGTGGTATCGAAAGCAGTTGGACATTCCGGCAACCGATTCCGGCAAGATGATTTTCCTCGATGTGGATGGCGCGATGTCCTGCGCGGCGGTTTGGTTTAACGGTCAATGGGTGGGCGGTTGGCCTTATGGTTATGCGTCCTGGCAAGTGGACTTGACGCCCTATGTGAAGCCGGGCGGCGCGAATGAACTGGCCATCCGGCTGGACAATCCGCCGAATTCGTCGCGTTGGTATTCCGGGGCCGGAATTTATCGCAACGTCTGGCTGGTCAAAACGCTGCCCGTGCATGTGGGACATTGGGGAACTTATCTTACGACTCCGGAGGTTTCGTCGTCGTCAGCCACCGTTGATTTGAGAGTAACCGCGGACAACGATTCAACGCAGGGCGCGAAGGTCAGTGTGTCCACGCAAATTTTTCCGTTGGATGCCAACGATCACAGGATGGGCGCCGCGGTGGCCGGCATTGCGCCGGTGAGTTTGAGCATCCCGGCAGGCTCGAACGTGGTCACGGAAGGCATTGGAACGGTTATGAATCCAACACTTTGGGGACCACCGCCGCAACAACGTCCTGATCGCTACGTGGCGGTAACCACTTTATCGCAGGGAGACAAAGTAGTGGATGTTTATGAAACGCCTTTCGGGGTCCGGACGATCCGGTTCGATCCGAACGAAGGATTTTTCATCAATGGCGAGCACGTTGAGTTGAAAGGCATCTGCGATCATCACGATTTGGGGGCGCTGGGCGCGGCAGTGAATGTTCGCGCCTTGCAGCGGCAATTGGAAATGCTGGCGGACATGGGTTGCAACGCCATCCGCACCAGCCACAACCCACCGGCGCCGGAACTGCTCGAATTGGCGGACAAAATGGGTTTCCTCGTGATGGATGAAATGTTCGACTGCTGGCGGCGCGACAAGACGCCGAATGATTATCACCTGTTGTTTAACGACTGGCATGAACAGGACATGCGGGCGCAAATGCGGCGGGACCGCAATTCTCCGTCGGTCATCATGTGGAGCATTGGCAACGAGGTCGGCGAGCAATTCACGGGCACGAACGGAGCCGCACTGGCGAAGCAACTCTGCGACATTGTGCATGAAGAGGACCCCACGCGCCCGGCCACCAGCGCCATGAACTGGGCGCGTCCCAGCGATCCGCTTCCCCGCGTTCTGGACATCATCGGCTTGAATTACCAGGGCGCCGGAATTCGCGGTGTGCCCGGACGGTATCCGGCCTTCCATAAGCAGTTCCCGGATAAGTTTATTTTTGGCAGCGAGACGGCTTCCGCGTTGAGCAGCCGCGGCGTCTATGTTTTTCCCGTAACGACGAACAACAGCGACGCCGTCGGCCCAAACTCCGGTGAAGACCGGGTGCATCATCAAGTGAGCGCTTATGAGTTGTATGCCGCGCCATTCGGGTCTTCGGCGGACAAGGTATTTGTCTCGCAGGAACAAAATCCCTGCGTCGGCGGGGAATTTGTGTGGACGGGCTGGGATTATCTCGGAGAGCCGACGCCGTTCGATTCGTCCCGGAGTTCTTATTCCGGCGTAATTGATCTGGCCGGCTTCAAGAAAGACCGGTTTTATCTTTATCAGGCGCATTGGCGTCCCGATTATCCGATGGCGCATATTTTGCCGCATTGGACCTGGCCGGAACGCGTCGGGCAAGTCACACCGGTTCACGTTTTTACTTCCGGTGACGAAGGTGAATTGTTCCTCAATGGCAAATCACTGGGCCGAAAAGCGAAAGGACCTTATGCCTATCGTCTGCGCTGGGACGAGGTGGTTTATGAGCCGGGCACGCTCAAAGTGGTCACTTACAAAAACGGCAACATTTGGGCGACTGACGAAGTTAAAACGGCTGGGGCGCCGACCAAGCTCAAACTGGAGCCGGACCGCAGCACGATTTGCGCAGATGGAAAGGATTTGTCTTTTGTGACCGTGACCGTGGCGGACAAACACGGTGTCATGGCTCCGCGCGCAGACTATCGCATCCATTTTGAAATCGAAGGACCGGGCGAAATCGTCGCGACCGACAACGGCGATCCGATAGACTTTGAATCGTTTCCCTCGCATGACCGCAAAGCCTTCAACGGGCTTTGTCTGGTCATCATCCGGGGGGAACCCGGGCAGCCGGGGAAAATCAGGCTTACGGCAAACGCCGATGGGTTGAAGCCGGGAACGGCTTCCATCAAAACCAAATTGGAATAAAATTTAAACGTGAATACATTTTCCACTCTGATTGCCGGTGGATTTTTCTGCTTCGCGGCCGGTGGTACGGAAACATCGCTGGTAACTTTGGCCAATCCGTTGCAGGGCACGGACTCGCAATTCAGCTTTTCACACGGCAACCTGTATCCCGCCATCGCGCTGCCGTTCCCGATGAACACGTGGGCGCCTTACACCCAGCCTCAAAACGATTCGTTTTATTATCAATACCGTCGCCACACATTCTACGGCATCCGCCAAACGCATCAGCCGAGTCCGTGGATCGGCGATTACGCCAATTTTTCACTCATGCCGGTCTCCGGCAAATTGGCGTTGACGGAAACAGACCGTGTCTCGACCTTCCGCCACGAAGACGAAGTCGCGCAGCCGGGTTATTACAAGGTCCACTTGGACACCTGGGACGCGACGGAAGAGGTGACGCCCACGTTGCGCGGCGCGCGTTTCCGGTTCGCATTTAAAAAACCCGCCGACAATTATGTCGTGCTGGACGTTTTCGCGAGCGATAAACCTTCTTTCGTCGAAATCATTCCGTCGGAAAACAAAATCATCGGCGTCTGCCGCAACAACCACGGCGGCGTGCCGGACAATTTCGGAAATTATTTCGTTATCCAATTCGACCAGCCGTTTTCGTCTTACGGCGTCTGGTCGGGGGAAAACATTCAAACGAACTTGACGAAGCTCGCCGGCAAACACGTCGGGACGTTCTTGCAGTTCGACACGAGCAGCCGCAAGGTCGTTGGCTGCAAGGTGGCTTCTTCTTTTATCAGCCCGGAGCAGGCTGAACTCAATCTCCAAAAGGAAATTGGCGACGCTGATTTTGACACGATTCGCGACCGCGCCGAAAAAGTTTGGAACGACGCCCTGGGCCGCGTTCAAATTGAAGGAGGTCAGCCTGACCAGTGGAAGACCTTTTACAGCGCTCTTTGCCGCAGCATTCTATTCCCCCACCGGTTCTTCGAATTGGCCACGAACAACCAGCCGGTCTATTTCAGTCCTTATGACGGTAAAATTCACCATGGTTATCTCTACACTGACAGCGGATTTTGGGACACATTCCGTGCGGCACATCCCCTTTACAATCTGATTTTTCCCGAAATCAGCGCCCAGATTATGCAAGGACTGGTCAACGCCTACAATCAAAGCGGTTGGTTGCCGGAATGGCCCAGCCCGGGCCATCGAGGGAGTATGATCGGTCAGCATGCCTTCTCATTGCTTGCGGATGCCTGGATGAAAGGCATCACTAATTTTGACACAACCAAGGCTGTGGCCGCAATGGTTCATGATGCCGGCACCCAGGTGCGCGATGGAGGACAATTTTACAATTCCCTCGGCTATGTGCCGTATTCCAACGTCGCCGGCGAATCCAGCATCCGCGAAGCCTCCTCCATGACCATCGAATATTCCTACGACGATTTCTGCGCAGCGCAACTTGCCCATGCGATTGGCGATAACGCCGACGCGGCCGCGTTCTTAAAGCACGCCATGAATTATACAAATGTTTATGACGCGACAACGGGTTTCATGCGCGGACGTCGGGCCAATGGTGAATGGGACAAGCCGTTTTATCCCGACGAGTGGGGGGGACCATTCACCGAGGGCAGCGCCTGGCAGTGGACTTTCAACGCCATGCAGGATGAGCCGGGTCTGGCAAACCTGATGGGCGGGGAGGAGGCATTCGCGAATAAATTGGACGCGGTATTTGTGACGCCTCCCACGTTCCGCGTCGGCACTTACGGCCAAACGATTCATGAAATGACAGAAATGGCTGCCATCAATATGGGCCAATACGCTGCCAATAATGAGCCGGCCAGTCATTTGATTTATCTTTACGATTACATCGGCCAGCCGTGGAAGGCCCAAGTGCGTCTGCGGCAGGCGATGACCTGGCTTTACCAGGCCACGCCAGACGGCCTGTCTGGCGATGACGATACCGGCCAAATGTCATCATGGTATGTCATGAGCGCGCTGGGGTTTTACGCCGTTTGCCCTGGCGACCCGAATTATCTCATAGGCAGCCCGTTATTTGACAAGGTCACGCTTCATCTGGCAAACGGGAAGACTTTCACCATCACCGCCCATCATAATGGTCCTCAGGAATTTTACATCCAAAGCGCCCGGTTGAACGGCGAATCCTTTGACAAGACTTTCATCAGCCACAAACAAATTGTCAACGGCGGCGACCTGGAATTTCAAATGGGTTCCGCGCCCAATTATCAATGGGGTGTTTCCCCGGAAAGCCGGCCAGCCTCGCCGTTCAAAACCCTGGCCGAAACCGTCAAATAAGCTCCGCCAGTAAACCACTTGCCGCGGGCGGCGCGCGGCCTTCGTTCCTGGGTCGGTGGCTTGCCGCAGGGCGAAGCGCTGCGGCTGGTTTTGCGCGTTCAGCCTTGATGGCCAGGTAAGCACATGCCAGGCTGAACGCCATGGCAAGTCTCCAGCAATGGTCTGGAAAAATCTTCAAAAACTTGTGTTTCGCGCTCCTGGCCATAACCGTCCTTGGAGCCCGGTATGAGGCGAATGAGCCACCGACCCCCGCACCAAAAGATTTACGTACCGATCCCCGGCAACTTTGCGTTGGTCTGCGATGGGAATCCGCTCCGGGGGCAAAGGCTTATGAACTTCAACGGGCTTACTCCCCCGACGGCTCATTCAAGACGTTGCCCAACAAACTGCCGGAATTGACCATTTACAATGATTTTATTGGTCAAGGAGGCGCGGATTTCTACTACCGGGTCCGCAGCATACAAACGAATGGCGAAGGTCATATTTTGCCTTCTGATTGGTCGGCGCCGGTGAACGGACATTCCGTTGCGCTGAACCAGGACCAATTGCTTACAGAAGTGCAAAGGGCGAGCTTCGATTATTTCTACCTGTATGCTCATCCCGCGTCGGGGTTGGCGCGCGCTTCGGTCAGGAAAGACCCTGACATATGTGCCATTGGCGCAAGTGGCATGGGGTTTTTCAACCTTGGCGTGGGGATTGAAAGAGGTTTTATCACTCGTCATGAAGGTGCCGAACAGGCTTTGAAGGAACTAAGATTTCTCTCCGGCAACGCGGAGCGGTTTCATGGCGCTTTTCCGCATTTTATCAATGGTGAAACGGGTGTGGTCATTCCCTTCGCCAAATACGATGACGGCGCTGATATTGTTGAAACCGCGTATCTGATGCAAGGCGTCCTGTTTGCGCGCGAATATTTTTCCGGATCGGACCCGGAACAAGTTGAAATCCGGGCGCTGGCGGACAAGCTCTGGCGTGAGGTGGAGTGGGATTGGTTTGTCAACAAGACCGGTCCGGTTCCCGCGATGATTTGGCATTGGTCGCCGGATTACGGCTGGAAGAAACATCTTTATATCCTGGGGTTTAACGAATGTCAGATTGTGTACGTGCTGGCGCTGGCCTCGCCGACCCATCCGATCGATGCCAGGTCCTATTGGGAGGGATGGGAGTCGGCACACTACGCAACGAATCGCACTGAATTTGGGATTGATTTGGATTTGGGGGGCCGCTTTGATGTCGGCCCGCCGCTTTTTGAGACGCAATTTTCATATTTGGGTTTGGACCCTCGCCAGATCTTCTTTCATGGCAGGAGTTATTTTGACCATTTCAAGGATTTTTGCCGGGTGCAAATCCGATATGCTGAATCTAAAACCAATGTCTACAAAGGTTATGGCCCGCTTTGGGGCATTACGGCCAGCTCGGGCCCGGACGGTTACAAGCCTTTTGCGCCGGGATTGCTGGACACCGGCACGCTGGCGCCGACGGCCGCAATTTCTTCCATGCCTTACGTTCCCAACGAGAGCATTGCCTGTCTTCTTGAAATGTATCAAAAATACGGCTCCATATTATGGGGCCCCTTTGGGTTTTATGATTCATTCAATTTGTCGCGCCAGTGGGTGTCAAAAACCTATTTATGCATTGATGAAGGTCCGATTGCGCCGATGATTGAAAATTACCGTTCGGGCATGTGCTGGAAGATTTTTATGAAATCCCAAGAGATACAATCGGTGGTAAAGCTGCTGAACGATGGTGAAATTTCGCGTTCCCGCACGACTGTGGGACCTGAAACGGACACCAAATGAGTTAATAAAGGGTACAGTGGGGTTATGACTGGTGTGACCACACTTTTCGGGGCCAAGGTAGCCGCTGACAATTAATTGAAATCGTTGCCGTCCCGCGTCGTATCCAATTGCTGCAAACTCCAACGATTCAGCGTAATCAACGGGGTTTCCGTTGGATTGTACGTGATTTGTTCATCGGCACATTATCTACTACATGTTTTACTACACACTTTGGCATTTGTTGCCGTCTGCCCGATGGAGCTTTCGTTGTCCGCCAACGACTTGTGAAGTTGGCTCCAGAGGCAGGGCTCGAACCTGCAACCCGCCGGTTAACAGCCGGCTGCTCTACCATTGAGCTACTCTGGAACCCAAGCAGGACAGGGAATTTACAAACCGATGAACGATGCGTCAAACGGATTCCACGTTGTTCCACGTCAGACACGCTGGCAATGCGCACAATAAAACGTGCTCCGGGCCGCCTGGGTGATGCGCCGGATCGGACGACGGCAATTCAGACAGGGCTGCCCTTCCCGATCATAGACTTGCAGTCGTTCCTCGTAAAAATCCGGCGCTCCCGATGAGCGGCCAAAATAAAAAAGCCCATCCGATTTATTTCCGCCAAAATTTAACGGCACAGTACTGCCCCATCGAATGGCCTCGGTCAGAACCTTCCGGATTGCCCTCCACAACCGTCCGATTTGCCGGGAGGTCAGTTTGTTTGCCGCCCGTTTTGGCGAAAGTTGCGCGCGAAAGAGCGCTTCACTGGCATAGATATTTCCCACCCCGGCCACCAGCATTTGGTCCAATAATTTGACTTTGATTGCCTGTCGGGAACGTTTTAGCGCCTGCGCAAACGTCGCCGGTTGAAAATCTCTGCCCAAAGGTTCCGGCCCCAATTTCTCCGTCGCCGAGCCGTCCAGCGTCAGGCGCCCAAAATAGCGCGTGTCTTCGTAAACAAAATTTTCCCTGCCCAAATCAAAAATCACCGCTGCGTGTAGCGGCAGACGCTCAGCCTTGCGGGCGAGAAACATCCGCCCGGTCATGCCCAGATGGCCCAGCAAGGTCACCCGTTCGGCGGTCGTCCTGCCCTTGAGTTGAAACCGCAGGTACTTTCCTCGCCGCGATAGACCGGTGAATTTTGCGCCGAGCACGGTCTGACGGAATTTACCCGGCGTGGTCGGCCTCAGTACCTTTGCGCGTTTTACGATCACGCCACGGATGGTTTTGCCGCGCAGCAACGGGCGCAGATGGCGCGTGAGCACTTCAACTTCAGGAAGTTCTGGCATGTGGATTTTGAAAGAAACCGGTGGCCGGTTCATTCCCCGCGCAACGCCGCGGCATGCAGCAACGCGAGAACCTCTTCATCGTTGGTTTGGGAAAATTCGTCATAATACTGGCCCACCGCTTCAAAACCAGGATCCACCATCAACGTGACCACTTCATCCGCCACGCGCCGCAACCGTTCGATGGCGCCGGTGGAGGCCACCGGCACAGCCATAGTCGTCCGGCGCGCACCCTGCCGTTTGGCCGAAAGCACTGCGGCTTCGGCCGTCGCGCCCGTCGCCAGACCGTCGTCAATCAGCAACACGCTTTTGTTCCGGAGCACGGGCGAATCGGAACCATGAAAGTGCGAGCAGTACTCGCGCAATCGGGCAATCTCCTCAGCCACCACTTTGTCCAATTGACCGCGCGGCACCGGAACCTCTGCCAACGTTGCCCGGTCAAAAATGACCACGTCCGGCTCAGCCAATGCTCCCACCGCAAACTCGCGGTGCCACGGATGCCCGATTTTGCGGACCACCAGCACATCCAGCGGCCGCTGCAATCGGCGCGCCACCTCGGCCGCGACCACCACGCCGCCGCGCGGCAAACCCAGCACCAGATCAACCTCCAAACCCTGTTGGCGCAGGTGTTGCCCCAGTTGACGGCCCGCATCCTGGCGAGAGGCGAATCTCATAAGACATCAATCCTCCCATTTCAGGGAAATTGCAACCCGGGAAATACCTGCGGCCTTCAGGCCCGGATGACCATTACCGCGTCATCCCGTCACCAGTGTGCCCACTTTTTCACCCATGACCACGCGGCGAAGGTTGTGCGGCTGGGAAAAGTTAAAAACGATAATGGGCATTTTATTGTCCATGCAGAGCGAGAACGCTGTGGAATCCATCACCTTGAGCTGTCTTTGCAACGCATCAAGATACGTGATTTGCTCAAAACGTTTCGCCTTGGAATTTTTCCTGGGGTCGCTGTCGAAAACGCCGTCCACCTTCGTCGCCTTCAGGATGACTTCCGCCCCGATTTCATTGGCGCGCAATGCGGCGGCGGTATCCGTTGAAAAATAGGGATTGCCCGTGCCGCCGCCGAAGATGACCACCCTGCCCTTTTCCAGATGCCGCACGGCGCGGCGGCGGATAAACGGTTCGGCGACCTGCGACATGGCAATGGCGCTTTGCACGCGCGTGGGGGCGCCGAGTTTTTCCAAAGCGTCCTGCAACGCCAGTGCATTGATGACCGTTGCCAGCATCCCCATGTAATCGCCCGTGGCCCGCTCAATCCCGCGTTCGCTGCCCGGCAACCCGCGGAAAATGTTCCCGCCGCCCACGACCACCACCACCTGCACGCCCAGATCGCGCACCTCGCGGATTTGATCCGCCATGTGATGCACCCCCTCCGGACAAATGCCGATACCACTTTTGCCGCCCAGCGCCTCGCCGCTGAGCTTGAGCAGAATGCGGGAATATTGTGGGCGTTTGGCGGCGGTCATCTGGATGGAATCGCGTACGGCATCACACGGAAGTTTTAACAGCCAGCCAACGAATCGTCAAACCAAAGCGTCTGGACAAAATTAAAATGAAAGCTCAGCGTCCAAACAAAATGGAATTAACGGAACAACAAAGACTCGAACATAACAAGGCTTTTGAGGAGGCAAGGGCTATTGTCAAAGATGAGATATTCACACACGAACGCCCTCTAATACCGAAACCCGGTTGGCTGTTAAGTCGCAAACTAAATCATGCACTTTCACTTTTCGCCCGTGTTCTTGAACTCAACCCGGAAAACTGGCCAGCCATGTGGAATGTAGGCAAAGTGCATCAACGCTTCGGTGATAATGCCACGGCTCTTTCATGGTTCGAGCGTGCCTATCAGGTTAATCCTTCGCAGCCTGATATTGCGAGAGAAACGGCTTTGTGTGCGATGGAAATTGGACAACACGACGCGGCAATTGTCTTCGCGCACCGTTCTGTTCAAATCCAACCTGCCGATGGTGGACGTCATGCAAATCTAGCTCTTGCATATTTGCTCGCAAACCGCATCTCCGACGCGCAGACATCAATTAACAACGCACTGGCCGCTGACCCCGCCGATAAAATTTCGCAGAGCATTAAATCCGTCATCCAACATTTCGCCACAAATGGCGGCACGCCACCAACCACAGCACCAGCATTGTTAAAATATTGGCAAAAGAACCGCGCCGCCTAAATTGTAAAACAAAAAAGGCGTCCTTGCGGACGCCTTTGCCGGTTTGGATTCTTCCGTTACGCTCTTTCGCCGACTTGAAACCGCACAAACCGGCGGATCAAAAATCCCGATAGACTTCCGAGCGATGCTGAATCCGATAAAGTCGGACCCGCTTTTGATCGTGATAAACCCAGTAAAGTATCCGGTAATCACCAATCCGAAGTTTGCACAAACCGCTCAATTCATCCGGCATTCCGACCAGCCGGCGATGCACCATGGTCACAGCGTTCTGGTTTAACCAGAGGATTTTCCGCTCCACGCTGGCGCCGATGGCGGCATCCAGTTTTTCGAGTTGCACATCAGCCTTCGGGCCGATTTCGATGGCGTAGGCGTTCATCGAAAATTGTGCGGAGTCAACTCACCTGGACTTGCCGCCGCGGGAAAGATGCCGGGGCTTCCACGCCTTGAATTTGCCGGCCAAATCCTCGCGCCGGGCCTGACGCAGCTCATCCATGACGCGCGGATTATTGGACATCAACCAGTCCTCCAATTCATCCAACGTGTCCACGGAATCCAGCACGGCGGCGGGAATTTCGACGACTGCGGCGGTCGCTTTCATGCGGTCAATCTACGGCGCAACCCGGAAAATTCCAAGCGGAAGTTTCCGGCTTCTTTCCAATTTTTACGCGCTTTCGCCCACCTGGAACCGGACAAACCGGCGGACGGAGATTTCGTCGCCGAGCTGCTTGGCGATTTGGGCGACGTGTTCCTTCACGCTCACCTCGGAATTCCGTTTCACGAATCCCTGGTCCACGAGGCAGTAGGTCTGATAAAACTTTTCCAGAACGCCCTGCAGAATTTTCTCCATCGCCTGCGCCGGTTTGCCCTTCAAACGGTCGGATTGCGAGGCAATCTCGCGTTCCTTGGCAATGACATTCGCCGGAACCTGTTCGCGGGAAACGGCGTGAGGATGTCCCGCCGCAATTTGCAGCGTGATGTCCTTGACGAGCTGCTTGAATTCCTCTTTGGCCACCGTTTCCGCCTTGTCCGCGCCCACTTCCACCAGCACGCCCACTTTGGCGCCGGTATGAATGTACCCGGCAATCAACCCGTTGCCGTTCACTTCCATTTTCGCGTGCCGGGCGATTTTGATATTCTCCCGGATTTTGGCGACGATCGCCTCGCGTTCGGCCTCGAGATTGGGATTGGCCTCGGTCGCATAACGTTTGGCAACCTCGTCGCAAAACGCGCGGAAGGTGTCATTGCGCGCTACAAAGTCCGACTCGCTGTTCACCTCCACGAGCACGCCCAGTTTGCCGTTGGGCGCAATATATTGGACAATCGCGCCCTCTTTCGCGTCGCGCGCCGATTTTACGGCAGCCGTCGCCTGGCCCTTTTTGCGCAGAATTTCCACGGCCACCTCGAGGCTGCCTTTCGCTTCGACGAGCGCTTTTTTGCAATCCATCATGCCGGCCCCGGTCATTTCGCGGAGTTTGCCAACGTCAGCAGCAGTAATTTCAGCCATATTAATGGGTTAAGAGTTGAATGTTGAATGTTAAGCGCAACCGGGATTATGCCGGCGGCGGTGCGGCCTCAACGGCAGCCGGAGCGGCTCCCGCTGGCGCGGTCTCAGTAGCCGGCGTTCCCGCCGGGGCAACTTCTTCCGGCGCGGGCCGACGCGCATGTTTGGCCTCGAACTCGGCGCTCGCCTGCGTGATGACCTGGCCGATCGTGGCCAGAATCATGCGCACGGAACGGATGGCGTCGTCGTTTGCCGCGATGGGAAAATTCACCAGGTCGGGATCGCAATTGGTGTCCACCAGCGCGACAATCGGCAGCTTGAGCTTGCGCGCCTCGGCGACGGCATTGTGCTCGCGCTTGATGTCCACGACGAACATCGCGGCGGGAATCCGGTCCATCGCGCGGATGCCGTCAAAATACTTTTGCAGCCGGGCGGCTTCGCGGCGAATGACCGCCTGTTCCTGTTTGCCGTAATGGGCCAGTGTGCCATCGGCGTCCATCTTCTCGATTTCCTTGAGGCGCGCGATGGAGCGCTTGATGGTGTTGAAATTCGTCAAGGTGCCGCCGAGCCAGCGTTCGGTCACATAAAACTGGTTGCAGTCCCGGGCAAATTCCTTGACGCATTGCTGCGCCTGTTTTTTGGTGCCGACAAAAACCACCTTGCCGCCTTTGCGGACCGTTTCCGACAGGAAGTTGCACGCTGCCTCGAGCTGGGTGAGTGTTTTGCTGAGGTCAATGATGTGAATGCCATTACGCGCGTCGAAGATGAACGGCTTCATCTTGGGGTTCCAACGCCGCGTCTGGTGTCCGAAATGGACGCCCGATTCCAATAATTCTTTGATGCCAATGCTAAGCACAGGTTTCCTTTGGTTGCAGATTCTTCGCTCTTGGATTAAGAGTCAGATTACGATTACGATTAAGAAGTTCCGTGAACTGTCCCGGTGTTCTTAATCCTGATCTTTTTCTTAATCTTAATCCGCCTGCAAAAAACCATCCCGCGGAACACGGGATTATGTTTGATGTTGTTCGGCCTCCGCCTTCACTTAAAGGCGGAAATCCAAGGCCGTTTTTCTTCCACCAACGACGGCGAAAGAGCGGATCAGCATAGCAAAACCGCCGTAATCGGCAATGGTTATTTTGGATGAAATTTGGCCCGTCGGTTGCTTGTCAAAACCCCGCAGTTGCATTATTTTCCAGAAATGTCGTTTAATAAGTATTTCGTCTTGCCGGCCCTGATTTTCTGCGGCCTGAGCAGCGCGTTCGCCGACACCATCCAACTCAAGGGCAACGATGCCGTCACCGGCAAAATTCTCATTGAAAAGCCGGATGCCGTGGTGGTGGACGTGGGTTACACGGTGCTGGTGGTGCCTCGCAGCGCCATTGTTAAGATTTCCCAGGCCAACAACGCGCTGACGCGGCTGACGGCAACCGCCAGCCCGCTCCTCGGCGTCAACACGCCGGCCCAGTTCTACAACACCGACGGGGCACACGCCGCCACCACGAGTGACGTGCGCGATCTCGTCAAACAAATCGGCGAGGCCGTCGTCCAAGTGCGCACCCCCAGCGGTCTGGGTTCGGGATTTCTCATCAACGCGGACGGTTATCTCATCACCAATTTTCACGTCATCGAGGGTGAGACGGAAATCACCGTCGAGGTTTACCGGCAGGTGGACGGCCAGTTGAATCGCGAGTCGTATAAAAAGGTGCGCATCGTGGCCATCAACAAATTTCAAGACCTGGCGCTGCTGAAAATTGAAGACAAGAACGCGCCCAGGTTCAAGTACGTCACGCTCGGCAATTCGGATGTCCTGAGTGTGGGCGAGCCGGTTTTCGCCATCGGCAGCCCGATGGGCCTGGAACGCACGGTCACCGAAGGCATCCTGAGCACCAAAACACGCGAACTGGAAGGCGAGCTTTACCTGCAAACGACCGCGCAAATCAATCCCGGCAACAGCGGCGGCCCGCTGTTTGACATGGCCGGCAATGTCATCGGCGTGACCAACATGAAAATCATGTTCGGCGAGGGACTGGGTTTTGCCATTCCCGTTGAACTGGTGAAGAATTTTCTGGATCATCGCGACGCTTTCGCGTATTCCACCGATAATCCAAACACGCCCTATCGTTACCTTGAACCGCCCGGCCCCACCAGCCACAAGCCGGCAGAATAATGAAGCAATTTCCCCTTCCCCGTCCTGCGGACGCCCGCTCCCCGCATGGTGGGGCGTGTCCAATTTAATTTTGTAAGTTTTAAAATGCGGAATCCTATTATGAAAACAAAGCCGATTTCTCCAGCCCAGGGATGGACAGCCGGGATTTTCCCAATACTGTGTGCCGCCCTGTTGACGCTGACCGCTCCCGCTAACGCCGCGATTCCACCCGTGGAAAATCTGCTGCCGGCGGACACCCTGTTTCTGCTGGATGCGCCCGATTGCGCGGCGTTGCGGGCCGCCAGTCATCAATCGCCCCAATGGCTTTTTTGGAACGACCCGGCGATGAAACCGTTTCACGACAAGTTTGTCGCAAAATGGGAGGCGGACTTCATCGCCCCGCTGGAACGGGATTTGGGGGTGAAGCTGGATGATTTTGGCGGTCTGCCGCAAGGCCAGTTCGCTTTCGCCCTCACGCAGAACGGATGGAACGGCACCAACGACGCCAACCCCGGCCTGCTGCTGCTGCTCGACACCAAAAACAAGAGCAATGTGCTCAAAACCAATCTGGCTAATCTCCGCCAAAAATGGGTGCAGACGGGCAAATCCCTCCAGACGGAAACGTTGCACGGCATTCAATTCTCGGTCGTGACGCTCTCCAGCAACGACATGCCCGGCGTGCTCGCCAAAATTTTTCCCACGGCCCAGCCCGTTCAGGAACTGGGCAAGGAAAACAAGTCGTCACCGCCGGGCAAGCTGTTTGTCGGCCAGTACCAATCGCTGATGATCGCCGGAAATTCGCGCTCGGTGGTTGAAACTGTATCCGCGCGGCTGACCGGGGGTTCCAACCCTTGCTTGAACGACAACCCGGTTTTCGCTGCGGACCGGATTACGCAATTTCACGGCTCGCCGCTGTACTACGGCTGGTTCAACACCAGGGACATTTTCAACGTGCTGGCTCACATTCCGCAGGCGGAGCCGAACCCCGACGCCCCCAGCCCCTTCCCGGCCATTCCGTGGACAAAAGTTCTCAACGCATCGGGATTTACCGGTTTGAAGAGCATCAGCTTCGCCTGCCGCCAATCGCCCGAGGGGGCCAAGGCTGACTTTTTCATCTCCGCGCCGGAGGCCGACCGGCAAGGATTGTTCAAAATGATCAGCGCAAACCAGAAGGATGCAAATCCGCCATCCTTTGTGCCCGCCGACGCCGTGAAATTCTTCCGCTGGCGCGTGGACGGCCAGCAGGCCTGGGCCACGCTTCAAAAAATGGTCGGTGACATTTCGCCCATGGCCCTCGCCAGCCTGAATTCGTTCATTGCCATCGCCAATTCCAGCGCCCAACAGCAGAACCCGAACTTCGACATCCGCCAGAATCTCATCGGCAACCTCGGCGACGACTGGATGAGTTACCAAAAGAAACCCACGGGGACGACCCTGGCCGAACTGAATCAGCCGCCGTCCATTTTCATCTTCGCCTCGCCGCATCCGGACCAGACTGCCCTGGCGCTCAAGAGCGTCATGGGACTGGGCGCGACAGCGGAGAATCCGACGCCGACGCGGGATTTTCTGGGCCGGAAAATTTATACCATCCCTCTGCGGCCCCGGGCCACCGCGGGAACGACCCAGGCCGCACCGCGTTCGCTTTACTGCACCACCAGCGGCGGTTACGTCGCCATTTCCGGGAACTCGTCCATGGTTGAAGACTATTTGCGCAGCGCTGAAAGCCACGCCAAACCCCTGCGTGAGACGGACGGCCTGTCTGACGCCATCCAACATGTCGGCGGGACTGGCAACGGTTTGTTCGGCTATGAAAACCAGCGCGAGCAAATGCGCTCGATGTTTGCCGCCTTGAAAGACGACCCCAACTCCCCGGCCAGCATGAACAACGGTCTGATGCGCCTGTGGGGCGGCAGTCTGGGCGACTGGCTGGATTTCTCGCTCCTGCCCGATTACGACCAGGTGGCCAAATACTTTTACTTTACCGTCTATAGCGGCAAGACCAGCACAGACGGCCTGACGTTTGAATTCTTCACCCCCCGCCCGCCGCAGTTAAGGCAGTAAATCTGCGCTACCTGCCTCGCACTCGACAGCCTTGGGAATGGACGGGCGGAAAGGCTTGCGCTTCGACTTGGTCACGGAGGATGGCATTGTGCTTTTCCTGCGACCTATTCAAAGGACAAATGCTTTCGTAAATAAAGACGCGCATTACCCCAACAATTTACTTTCCGGAACAATAAGATTTTAGTTGACATTAACATCGAAGTATTAATAATTCATATTGTCCATTCGAATCGAACGCAATATGAAGAAATCAATCGTATTGGCGTGCCTCGGTCTGGCAGTCAGCGTCGCCCCGACTTTCGGAGTAGGCTACATCTGGTTGGACAACTACGATACCTCTGGACCTGATATCACCTATTGGCTTCCTGGTTCAATTGTAGGCCCAGGGCTGCAACCAGGTGGATGGGGAGGGCCTTGGACAGTAGGCCTTTATTATGCGATGGGAGATGTCACCAAAACTTGCCCCCCTTACTATAGCTGGGACGACCCCGGCTACTGGGGCTTGGGTTTTACGTTGGGAACGGGGCCTGGCAGCACCGCTACGGTTTACTACAGTGCCGATAACACACCGGGCGAATTCATGGCCTATTCACCCTTCGCGATTGCCGGCAATCCCGGTGATACCATTACAGTGGTTATGATAGCCTACGATGGCGCCAGTTATGCCGGCGCAACACCCACGTATCCGTTTGATGATTTTCCCTGGGGCTTCGCGGGCCGGGGCAGCTCGGCGCCGTTCACGATGACGTTGAGTGATGTTGATTCGGCGTACTTCAACTGTGTGGGCGATTTCATGTCTGGGTTCAGTGTCAGTCAGGCAATTCCAGAACCCGGGATACTGGCCTTGGGCGGTCTGGGTGCTGCCGTTTTGATGCTGGCCCGTCGCAAATTGGGGTCATGGTTTATTTGGGAATAATGCACCGTTAGATAATTGCCGGGTAAGAGCCAGCCAGATTCTTCACTTTCTAAGATTCAAGCAATTCCAATGAGTTCCCCACCCACCCGCCCCAATTGCGGCAGTAAATAGAACTGCAACAATTTAAATTATTTCGCCGTAACATCGAGCCTTTGGCTCGAAATCGGCGCACGGCACCGACACTACAGCATCTAAATTCGGATACTATCTTTCGTCGTATTGCCTTGCCGGAAGCTATTCCCGGGATGAATACCCTGTTACCAGACACGAATTATTGGCGAATGACTGGCAGAACTTCTTCTTGACATTTCGGCCCTGGTTTAGTAGTCACTGTGCGTGCCAAACGGAACTTACAAGCGGTCATGACATGCCCGTGCGGCACTCAGCACCAGCAGGGCTAAAACGCCGGTTTTTTGTCCCTGAATCTGATGGAGGAACCTTTATGAATCATGTGACTATTCGTTTCCTGGCCGTCGTTGCCACTGCAGGAGTGGCTGGTCTCGCCGGCCTTTCAGCACGTGCCGATTACACCTCTTTCCCGGCGCAGGGAGATTATGGTTCCAGCGGCACCTGGTCCGATACTATTTGGAGTTTCCAGGTGGCCATCAATCCGGCGTATCAACCGTACTTCGCGAACGCCGGAATAGCCGGGTACAACAACGGGATACTCACCAGCAGCCTGATGTATGACAGCAGCGGGCCGATTCAGATCGGGGCCAGTTCACCCTTCGTGGGTTCGGCCGGAGCGACTGGCGTGGCGGTGGGCGGGGCCAACCCGATGAATGTGAAGGACTCCGCCCTGACGACACCGGCAGGCTGGACCGACACCGGCGGGCGCAAAGTGTACACACGCATTAACAGCATCAACGCGACCGGCAACGGCTTTGGGTTAATGGTCGGCTCGGCAGCCTCGGACCAGCCGGCCAGCGTAGGCGAAGTGCAATCCCTGTCAGGAACGCAGAACCCTGCCAACGATTTTCCCGCCCGGAGCTTCTTCGATATCTTTTGTGACGTGACCATTCCGACCGCCGGGACGTTCTACAACTCCGCCCCGGCTATCACGAGTAATGACACGAGCCTGACTGGCACCGCTGGCGCCGGTTCCGGGCCGTACGCCATTCAGCTTCTCCTACACACCTCCATCACCACGGTTACTATATATGCCCGCGCCGACAATCTGGCCGCAGGCTGGTACGCGGGTGATGCTATAGGCACGTTGCAGTTGATCCCTTACGGTGGCCTTGCTGTCCCCGAACCTGGCAGCCTTGCCTTACTGGGTTTTGGGGCGTGCACATTATTGGCTTTCCGGCGTAAACGGCCTGTCCTTCGAATCCCCCCCCGCCCGCCGCAGTTGAGACAGTAAATCGCGCTACCGGATAAGGACCGCGGGACGCCCTGCTCCTCCCCATTGTCTAACATCGTCATGGAAAATAATTCCATGAATGATAAGAAACATCCTGAGCTTGCGAAATCGGACGTGATCAAGCACATGCCCAAAGCTTGTGGCGATGAAACTGCCGCCGTTGAATTCTTTGAACAGCAACGCTGACTTACGATCAATGTGTATGCAGGGAGTGAAATCCCAGTCAATTTGCGTTAACTACATACTCCCGAACAAATTAGAACGGGGGAGATGTTTAAATTAATCCGAATTCATTTTTCCAAGATTCTTATTGACAACCTGAGTGATTCTTATTGACAACCTGAGTTTTCATGCCAATATGCCCATGCAGCGCGAGACACCAGAAGAAGAACCATCAAACTACTTTCAACGTGAATATGCCCAAAGTCACTCCCCTTGTTCGGCTGGCTATTAGCTTTATCGCTCTGGTTTCCACCTCCGCGCTTGCCCAGACCTACGTATACACCTACACAGGTAATGATTTCACATCTGTTTTCAACGCCGCCAACGAGCTTTTTTATGGTATTGTGCCTTATACAACATCAGACAAGATTACAGGATCCATAACTTTTTCCGCGCCGTTGGGAGATAACTACAGCGGCAACCCCTCAACTACCATACTGTACTATAATTTTACCGATGGAGTTGGCCCGCAGAACCTCGTGGGGTCCTCGGGGTCGTTCCCGTACGTGATGGACAGCACCTTCGGCACCGATTCGTCGGGAGACATCGTCTCCTGGAACTTCGAGGTTGTGGCTTTCATCCCTTCCACCCCAGCAGAATCCAAGGGAATCCAGACTGAAAATGACTCCGGCAATGTTGTCGATTGGGGCAGCCTCGATCAGCCGTCGGGGAACGTAGGGGAGGGGTCAGTGTCAGCCAATCCGGGGGTGTGGGTGCTAACAGTCGTGCCGGAGCCATCAGTCGGTCTTTTATTTGTCTCGTTCGCGGCGTTGGTTTTGGCATCCGGGCGGTTCAAGCCATCGCCGCCTCGTCCACACTCGGGAAGTGAAGGTTAGCCCGCTGCCGCTTCGGCTTGAGGCCCCTTCCCACCACTGGCACCAACGCTGCACGCAATCACCAAGGCGGCCCTTGTCCGCTTTCTGCTCATAAAGCCGTTTACACCATCGGTCGGACAACGGCAGTCCATGCCAAAAAGAAACGGGAGTATGTAGATAACGCAAACAGGCACCAAAACTAAAAAATCAGCGCTTTATTTGCTGGGTAAACCCGGCACGAAGGACAAAATTTGCGTTAAGTACATACTCCCGAAGAAAAACAAGCTTGGACAGCTTTTGTCCTAACGCTGTGTGAAGCTGCGAACAAAAACGCTGGACAAAATCTGGGGACAGAACTATTCAACAGAGAGCCGGAAAAGTCATGCTCGGTCAATCTTTCGGCAAAGATATTTTTGCCAATTGAAACAAATCCGGAATCGAAATAAAATTTGTTGCAGTGCGCGATATAAAATCTAAGATCAAACGCGGCGATTGCCTGGATGTGTTACAGGGATATTCAAAAGATTGTTAAAAAGCTCGTCGAAGCACCGAAGGTCGAAGATTACAACCCGGTTGACAGACAAAAGCGTCTGACAAAGACAACGAGAGAAACGATTTTGCGCAGCCGAGGTTTTCGGCAGGCCGTGGTCGAGGCTTACAAATGCAGGTGCGCAATTTGTGGGCTTAAAATCCAATCGCCGGATGCTTTGTCATGGGAGGTCGAAGCTGCGCATATTGTTCCTAATCGTTCATTTGGCCGCGACGATGTTTGTAACGGAATGGCTTTGTGCCACCTTCATCATTGGGCATTTGACGTTGGTTGGTTCACTTTGTCTGATGATTACGCAATCCAAGTTTCATCAAAGATTGCATGTCTGCCGCCAGATTTTGGAAAAATTGGCGATTATGAATTTTCCCGAACGCTCACGAACAAAAATTCAAGAATAAATCTGCCAAGTAGGGATGCAATTTGTCCGCATCACAATTCGATTCGCTGGCATCGTCAGAACATTTTCCATCAGTGAAATGTCGGGACCACGCCTATGCTTTTAGGGGCATTTGTTGTACCCGCGCGAAATCTCCAAGCCATTTCTGGGGCGGCGGTTTTGGCGACTGGCTGGATTTCTCGCTCCTGCCTGATTACGACCAGGTGGCCAAATACTTTTACTTTACCGTCTATAGCGGCGAGACCAGAACGGACGGCCTGAAGTTTGAATTTTTCACCCCCCGCCCGCCGCAGTTGAGACAGTAAAACTGTGCTTACGGTTTCAAGATTCGTGAGCCGGACGGATTGATGGCGTACGAAAGACGAACCATTCCGGGGATCTGGTCGTTGTAATACGCATACAGTTCAATGGTGATACGCCCGTATTCTCGGCCGTTGTTCAGGACAACATAAAATGGTTTTGCGCCGGTCGAGTCGCCCCAACCACTGCCAATTCTCTGTTCAAATTGGAACGATGAAACGTAACCCTGAGTCGGTGCTACGTACAAGGCCGAACCAATAGGTTCTTCTAAAAGTCCGCCGTCGACCGCGTCCACTTCACACGACCAATCGTATCTCTGGCCATAGATAACCTGCTCTGGTCTTTTTACCCAAATTTTCAAATCGCCGGGGCCAGACTCAGCGATGGCACCTTTAGCTAAGTCAATCACATACGACCTGCCATCTGGTATAATCGAAAACTTCTTTTCTCCAGTTATCAATTTCTCGTGGATATTTGTGCTCCACATTTTGAAAATGACTGGGTTTTCAAAAGTACCTTCCATAGTTCTCCAAGCACGTTTCACGGGTTCGGCTTCGTAACCGTTTTTATGAATTGATTCCAATTCTACAGCTCTACCAGAAATTCCTTGAATTTCAAAACGCCCCTTCGAATCTGTCTCTTTTTCAATTGGAACAATTTCATCTTCATCCCCCCATGCTGCGGGAACGACAACCTTTTCGTGCAGAGCTTCACCCTTCACGCTTGCACCTACTAATGGATTTCCATCTTGATCTACAACCTGACCGAAAAATTCAATCGGTTTGTTTTGAGACTCCATGTATTGACGAATTTCATTTGTTTTTTCGCGGTCATTAACTACTAACAACAGGCTTGATGATAACGAAACATTTGTGCGGGGTAAGCTATTCGCCTTTTGCGTTATCGTTGAAATATTTGAAACAGCAGGAGCGAGTTGATTATTTTGCGCTTCAGCTTTCGGCGAAATGTCGCCTTGTTTCTGCTGCCAAACAAATAACAAAAACAGCATCAGAGCAATGACAGAACCAATAAACAATAAAAATTTGGGTCTCATATTACTCCTATCTCATTTGGTTAAGCACCTCGCTCCAAAATTGTGAACGATTCATGTTATCCGAATTGAATTCTCCGCTGTGGTCCTTATGTTGGTTTCCAAAATAGAAAGGTGATTGACTTAAATCAACTTGTTTAGCTGTGGTGAATTTTCCTCCCACATTCGCCTGAGCACCCAGCGCGTAACAGCGCGCTTCATCGCAGTAAGAGAATATCTTGTAAGTGTAAGCCGGGAAATCGATTTCTATTTGCAGGTCTCCCATATAAAAGTGTGTTCCATCCCATCCAAATCCTGAGTCAGGTTTAAGATCCTGATCCAGTTGCCAACGGGTCGCAGCCAGCGCCCAATCATTGGGATTGTAAAAATTTACGAAACTACCTGCGCCGGCTATGCCGTTGAAATAGCACGGCCCGTTGTTGGTGGGATAATTTGCGTAGCGATCCGGTGTGCCGTCATCAAGCAATGAACGAACCTCGCGAAAATCTGCCGTTTGATCATAACAATGCGACGCGACTGCGCCTTGCATGGCAATATACGTGTTCACCACTTGACTCGAGCCAGCGAGTTTTAGCGCTTCGCCGGCAACGACATTCCCTAGGCTGTGAGCAAACAAATAAACATGGCCAGGATACACCCCATTGAGACTTGTCAGGAGATTTTTAAGTCCAAGTCCGGAATTCCAGGCGTTGAATTCACTGTTGTCAAAATTGTCGGGATCAGTAATAACAGTTTTCCAACTGCCAAACCCAAACCCCGTTGGCCATTGAAACGCGCCGAAATGCCCTTTATAGCCCTGCCAATAAAGCCGTTTAAACGCCGTTTCAGCAAACGCGTCCTTTTCCCAATCAGCCAGATTCCAGCCATGCACGAAAAGAATGTAATTGTTTTCCGCTGGAATGGTTGTGTCGTAGGAATACGGCGAAGTCACAAGGCCTGCCCACGCCGCGGGTGGAGAACTTGGATTGTCTCCCACCGTCCAGCGTTCGTACATTTCTTTCACATCCTGCAATTTTAGATAAAGCGGCGGTCCTTCGGCCAGTTTGGTCATACCGTCGTTTTTGTAAACAGCAATCACCAATTGGCCGCTGCCCCGGTCGACGGCGTCAAACAGCAGATGCGCCACCGGTTGGTCGTCGGAAAGGTTCGCCCAATAGCTTGGCGGAAAGATAAATGGGTTGTATCTGGTCAACACATTGCGATGCGCCCATTCAATGATATGTGCACCATAACTGGAAACTTGTTGCGCAGCTATGGCTGTATCCGTCAAGTAAAGTATTCCGCCGTTGGTCTCAGCCGCTCGAAAAAACTGCATTCGCGGATCATCCGCTGCATCTTTCCATTCCAATGCCAGCAACAATGAGCCATTTTGTAATTCAGTGGTAAGACCCTTGGTGTTGATCCACAGCCGCGTGCAATCTTCCAAATCCCGTGTGCAACTGATGGTCATGTTGTTCGCATCCGAGCCGGTGGATGGGTCCAAATCATCGTAATCATCAATAGAACTGTCATATCCGTCATGATCGTTATTGACCCAAAATCGATATGGATTGTAAGCAGCAGTCTGATCTTGCGCATCAAAGGTGATATTGCCGTCGCGGTTGTTGTCCACCGCGATTTGCAGGCCCAATGCAACGGCTTGCGCTTTGAAGGCGTAACTCCCATTGGCAACCGGCGTTACATCCACCTTGGCGCCCGCCGGCGCTTGTATCACTGCCTGTCCCCAACCCGAGTCATCAGCCTCCGTGACGGGCGTCAAGGTTTGGCCCCGGATTTGCAGCGAATTTGGAGGCAACGCTTCACCGTATCCGCCCATTGAGTTCAATCTCCAAGCCTGCGCTTGGACCACATATGTTGCGGTGTTGCCGGCAACGGCCGGATCCGATGGCTTAATCATCACTTTTGCCTGGGTATCAGAGGTGCTTTCCCATGGGGCGCCTCCGAGCCAATACGAAAAAGAACTGCTAAAGCTCAAATTCTCTCCGGCAGGCAGAGCTTGATACCATTTATAATCGCAGCGGGGTTCTTCTCCTATCCATATTAGACTCGAAATTGCTCCCGTATGAAAGTAATAACCCGCATCAATTCCTCCCGATTGATATGTCCATTGAACTTCGTCCGCTCCATTTTCAAAAACAGGTCCAGCAATTCCTTGCGCAGTATTATAAAGCCCAAACCACCCATCATATGGCCAACCCCAATCAAAATAATGGGCGCGGGCCTTGCGCCAAAAAGTCTCCGTAACGACGGACACGGGCTGTGTCTGGGCAAAATTTTGCGAAGCAATCAAATGATTGCCGCTGTCATAAACTGCGGCATTAAAGATTGCCTGGCCGGATGAGTTCACCGGCACATCCGCTGTCCACGTTCCATCGCCTTTGACTGCAGCGGTCCGGCCGTTGACAACAATTGTGCCACCGGAATTGCCAATCGAACCGGAAATAGCCACGGACGACTGGTTCAACTGGCCGCTGGTCAAAGGGTTTAACGTCAAGCCCACGTCGTTTCTGAATACGGCGAAATTTGCGGCGCTGTTTCCCGCTGCATCGGCGGTTGTGACGGTTACCCTGTTTGTGCCATTGCCAAGCGGCACGTGGTTTGCCCAAACCTCTCCGTCCCGGGTGACTGTTCCCGAAACAATGTTTGAATTTCCATCGCCGTCCGCGATGGAAATCGTGACTGTTGCCGTCGGATCGCTCACCGAGCCTTGCAGCATAAAATTGCTGCCGCTAATCGCCATCCCGTCTTGCGGCCAGGATAGAATGAACACTGGTGGATTGGTGTTCATTGAGCAATCAACGGTGAAGCTGAGGTTGGTGGTAAACAGATTGCCCGCCAAATCGGCTGCATGAAGCGTGACCACATTCGGTCCATTCGTGGCCAAAACAATGTCGTAACATTGAAACCAGTTGGTGGTGATCGCCAGCAGATTAGTGTCACAAAACTGCCCGGTGATATAACCCGCTTGATTGGTCCAAATCCCGGCAGCATTGCTGATATTGTAAGTCAAGCTGCCTAAAGATTTGTCAGCGTAACCTTGCAACTGAATCATCGGTTGGGCAACCATGTTGGCAACCGGATTGGTAACCACGAGCACCGGAGGCACAGTATCCAAAATAAGCGGCATCCACTGCCAGGTCGGCTGAGCGTCCGGCGCATGGCCTTTTACCCCGACCCAAACATTGTAGTCGCCGTCACCCGAATTTAAAGAAGCAATGATATTTGGATTGTAGGGCTGCCATGTCGCATTACTAAAGTTAAGAGTTGTAGCAAAGGGTTGGTACTTTGCATCGGGCGGATTGGTATTATCAATCATGATGGCCATGAAAACAGGTTCGCCGCCGATGACATATATCTGAACCGGCACCGTATTGGTGTTGATACATCGGTTTGTGGCCGACAGCGAAAAACTGATCACGTCGGGATCTTTGCCGCGTTGGTAGTCAACCCAGAGCGGGAAGCCATCTCCGGCCGGTTGGAATTCCGGGTCCAGACCGGCGCGCCCGAAATACTTCACCTCCCACCAGTCCGGTATTTGACTGTCATAAGTGACAGTATTGGCTGCGCTGAGAGGGTAATCAAAAGTTTGCAGTTCGTCAAAAGCGCCTTCAGCCTGATTGGAACCACTCAGGTCGCTGCCCATCCTGAAACCATTGGCCAGTTCATCGGTACCAGGATAGTAAGTGACCCCGGCACCATTGGCCAGCAACTGGCCATCCACATACAAGGCGCTGCCTGCCGGCGAATAAGTCAGCGCAATCTGATACCATTCATTTGAAACCCAGGAGATGTTCGCTGACAAATTTGCCATGCCACCACCATTAGTGGACGTGCCAAACCACAGTTGTGTGCCATCGGGGCTCAAATACAATGCCCACCAGCCACTGGTGGAATCGGTCATCCATGAGTTGTTGGAAAGATCGGGATCATTGTCACCCATCTCGATCAACCTGCCCCAATGGCCGGGGCCATTTCCACCGACACTGGCACTGCTCCAATCCGGCTTGAACCAGAACAGCAATGAACCCATCTGGCAATTAATGTTGGTATTGCCGTTGGTTTCCACCACGCTATAGGCGAGCATCGCCTGATTCATACTATCCACCCGCACTGCATTGCTGCTCCAACTTGGAATACCAGTGACATTGGTCGCCAGCAGCGGCAACTGGCCTTCCTCACCCACCCAGGCATTGGTATCGTCAAAACGCCAATGAGCCAGTGGGATGAACTCGGTAATAGTGTCAGTAATCGATCTGTTGCCGCTGAAAGCGCTTGCCACAATCGTGCTGTCCGGGACATTGGAACCGGCTGGAGGAAAATAGATCCACATCAGGACCTGCCCATTGGTATCCGTTCGCAATGCCAGAGAAACGGCCGGCGCGTCGTTTTTTGAAGCTGCCAGCAACGCCGTTCCGTTGGTAACGGTCAAGGTTACCGGAGCGTTGGTTAGCACGGTCAAATCAGCTTTCGTCACCTCGATTATGACCGGCAATGGCAGGAAGGAGTCGTACGTTCCGTCTTGATCGTTGCCGCTTAAAATTACCAGATTGGGTAAAACGCCGTTGTAATAATCAGTTGGATCCATCCCATTCTGGTAATCGTACATCAGGCTTTGGCCGTTTCCGTCCGGATTAGAATCAGGATCCATTCCCAGATGGCCGAAATACTGCAATTGCCAATAGTCCGGCAATCCGCCTCCGTCCGAGTCCAAAGCAATTGTGAAATTCACACTTTGAGGATCAGACTGCACCCCGGCATTGTCCACAGCTACAGCCGACAGCGTATATTGGCCAGCAAAAGCATTTGTCCACCACAAGCTGTTTGTCCAGTTAAACGAATACGGACTTTGAATTGAGATGCCCAAAGGCATATTGCCGCCGCCATCCATTTGATAGCTGTAATCCACCTCCCGAATGGAGGCGCCCGGACCGGGTTCAGCGTCAACCGTGATGGTCAATGATTCGTTTGTTCCAATGAGATTATTCGCACCGTCTGCCGGGCTGGTAATGCTGATCGTGGGCACGGGGACAAGTGTTTCATCGAAGTCCGTTTCCGCAATCCGTTCACGGCTGGCAGCCAGAACCCTTACCAAACAGTTGGGATCGTTAATATACCTGTCGGCGTACCCAATCAAAGTCACCGCACCATTGGTGTCGGTCGTCAATCGCAGGGCGTTGTAATCACTTCCACCGCTGACGGTCCGCAATTCCATGTCGCCGGAAATTACTTCCACTGAGACTGGCGCATTACTTAATGCTGTGCCGTTGGCATCGGTTACCTGGAAAACCAGGGACTGCGGGAATTCCATGCCGGCGTGAGGTATCTGGTTGTTTCCGTTCAAAATCGTCAAACCGGGCAATTGTCCATTAAAGAAATCTGAATATTTTGGCGCCAACCTGGGAGCGCCATTTTCATCGCCCCAGGCCCAATTTGCGCCGTCACTATCTGAGCTACCCCATTGCCACACGTTACCGTTGCCATCCAATGCAACAGCGGCATCTGAGCCGGCCGCTACTGAAACAATGTTGCTCAACCCCCGGATCGGAATTGGAAGGTTGGCGCCCGCGGACCCGCCATCGCCAAGTTGTCCGGCGTTATCGCTACCCCAAGCCCATAATTTCCCCGCATTGTCCAAAGCCAGCGAAAAGGAAGCGCCCGCAGCAACCGCAACTATATTTGTCAATCCCGCCACCCTGACCGGGCCATCGCTGTCTATTTCGGTTCCGCCATCACCCAATTGCCCCTCACTATTGTATCCCCATGCCCAAACGCAACCATTGGTGTCCAACGCCAGGCTGTAATCATCACCTGCGCAAAGCGCCACGATGTTGCTCAACCCTGAAACCTGGACTGGCGTATCACTGTATCCCAACGTCCCACCGTCGCCCAATTGACTACGGTTGTCTGCTCCCCACGCCCAAACCGTGCCGTCACTCCTGAGCGCCAAAGCATGACCTGCTCCCGCCGCCACATTGATCATGTTGGAAGCGCCCGCAATCTGCACCGGAGAGGGACCAACCCAATAACCGTTACCCGTACCCCACGCCCAAACCGTGCCATCGGCTTCGACGGCCAGAGAAAGTCCGGGGTCGCCATTGACAATATAGCCGTGCGCGGCGATTGCGATGGCGCTGGTTATTCCCGGAACCTGCTTGGGACGGTTGGTGAAATCTTCTGAAACGCCGTCGCCCAGCTCTCCAGAACCGTTTTCTCCCCAGGCCCAGACGACGCCATGGGAATCCAATGCCAGAGAATGATTCAAACCTGAAACTATTTTTATCAGGTTGGTTAACCCCACCACGTGAACCGGGTTGGTACTGTCGAGATAAGTATAATCCCCCTGTTCGCCATGCTGATTACCGCCCCAGGAAGCCAGGTCGCCGGTGGGGAAAAGTTCCATGATTCGTTCCCCTCCCACTGCCAGCATCGGTGTTACGCCACCGGCACATTCAACGAACTCGGTGAAATTGGTTTGAACCGTATTGTTCCCGCTTTGTGCCAAAACCAATACGAATATCTCAAGGTTGCCTGGCAAGGATCCTGTGGGGATATAGACCCAGGCTGAAGCCAATCCATTTAAATCTGTCCTCAACCTCAGACGGTTCTCCAAAGCGGCATTGGTCGTTGTCGCCAGTTGGGCATAATCTGAAACCAATAACGTAATCGGGGCATTGGCCAGTGTGTTTGAATTTGCATCGGTCACCCGTACGGTTAGAGGCAAGGACAGGAAGAATCCGGGAAAACCGCTTTGATTATTGCCACTGATAATTTTCAGTTCCGGCAGCCGGCCGTTGTATGGATCGTTGGTGTTCAACGGATCAATGCCGTTTTGATAATCGTACCACAGCGTGTTGCCCACGGTGTCCAGATTGGTGTCTGACAGGCCCACCGTCCCGAAATATTTCCAAAACCACCAGTCCGGGACGGTGTTGCCGTTTTCCGTCACGTCCGTCCAGTCCGCCGCCCGGATAAACAACGCTTTGGTCCGGTCCCGCACCGAAACGGTGAAAGGCATGACGCTTGAATTTGTCGGCCACACTTCGCCCGGCTCAATCGTCCAATGGGTCAGCGTCAAATCGGTTTTGCTCAGCACTTCATAAACCTGGTCGGTCGCATTGTGCAGGGTCAAGTTCGCCACCCCGTTGGTAATGCCGGTGATACCCAACCACAGAGAGTCGGTTGAGCAGTTGAAGGCCGGCGAAGCCGCGCCATATTGAGCCGGCGGCACGGCAGGTTGGGCGTGAAGAAAATGCAGTCCGACAATCAATCCTGTCACCAGCCACCATCCGGCTGGAAAACTTCTGAATGCTTTCATCGTCCCGTTTCCGTCACAAAGCGCTTGGAACCTTTGTGATGGAACTAAATCGGCACAAACCCGGCGCCCCGGTTGGGGGCACTGCCGAACTTCCGTCACCTGAGAGCCGAGCTACCCCACAATCAGGCAGGAACCTGGCAAGACCTTATGAGAAAAATCTGGCGGTTTTCCAATCAGACCATGACCAAAGCCGCGCAAATTTGGTTCTACGTTGCTATTGAAACTTCTCGATGACAATCCGGCTTATGCCGTTCACCGAAGTTTGCCAAGAAATTTTTGCGAAATTTTCAACCCGTCTTTTGTTGCCGCCAACGCATTAAAAGTTAAGACAGCTTCCTTATCACTTTGCCATTCAGAGTTCTATAACGAACCAACTCCCTGCATGTAAACGCATTAGAGCTTGACAGTTAAGCATTTATTTGATAGCAATGGTTTGTAATCGGTTCTGTTCCACTCATCATCAAGTATAACATTGCTTCGAGGTAATTATGAAAACAAATCTATTCATAACACTTGCAAGTTCGCTGGTTCTGTACTCAGCAAATTCCACCTTCGCAGTGGTCCCTGCCTTCTCACAAAACATATATGTGGCGGACTACTCTGCCAATACCATCGGCGAAATCACCCCCGGCGGAGGTCAAAGCACCTTTGCCTCCGGATTAAACAATCCGTTTGGAATGACCTTCGATAACGCGGGCGACCTTTTTGTGGCGGATGACGGCACCGACAACATCTATAAATATGCACCTGGCGGCGCCCGGAGCACAATTGCCACCATGCCGAATTATCCTCATGGGCTGGCGTGTGACAACGCGGGCAATCTGTATGTGGCGAATTTCTTCCTGGGCAGCATTACCAAAATCACACCGGGCGGAGTCCAAAGCACATTTGCCACCGGGTTGCCCGGTCCGAATCTGATTTCCATTGACAGTCAGGGAAATCTCTTTGTGGCGGATTACTATGGCGGCAGCGTTACCAAAATTACACCGGGTGGAACGCAGAGCACTATTGTCTCAGGTTTGCCACTAGTGAATAGTGTAGCAGTCAATAGCATTGGTGACGTGTTTGTGGCGGTAGCCACTGCCAACTCTGTCAACTCCGGTACCATCCTCGAAATCACGCCGGGAGGGGCACAAAGCACCTTTGCCACCGGGTTGTCCAATCCTTCCGGGATGGGATTCGACACGACGGACAATCTGTTTGTGGCCGATGCCGGCAATGGCAACGTCTATGAATACACACCCGGCGGGGTCAGAACCACGGTTGCCACCGGATATCAGCAGCCTGTCGGTCTTGCTATTCAGCCGGTGCCAGAGCCTTCCATGTGGGCCATGTTTGGAATGGGCGCCTTCGTGTTGTTCGGCTTGCGTCGCAAGGCGTAACGGTTGCGGCGAGAGCATTATTGGTTCAGCCGAATTTCGTTTATTCCTGCGGATAAACCGGAATCCGGTCGTGCACCACCACGATCAGATAGTTTTTTTTGCCGCCGGCTGAAACTGTTGCGAATGAGCAGTTCAAGTCGGCCCACCGCCATAACCGTAGCTGTTTCAGCTTGAACCCTCTAAAACACAGTGTTAGTATCCAAAACGAGTGAAAAAGCGGCTTTCCAATTCAACTGGGGCAAGCCTCACCGCTCCTGCGGCGGAGCATTCCAAAGTGCTCCATGCCAAGTCCCAAAGCCCCCCTCCCGAATTAAGCCAAACCAGTGAAACGTTAATTCTCCACATCTTGGCCTGCTACAACCACATGACCCAAAACCGGCCAACCGAGCTTCCCGAATTAGGCCAAACCGCACTTTTGACTAATACCTGTTAGGCATCGTTCGCGTTTATGATAGAGCGATTCATCTTTGGGATGCACTGGAAGCATGACGGGAAGATGTATTACGACGAGTTGCCAGCCGACTCGAAAGACGAGGCGGCAGGGTATTTTATTGACCATAAGCGTGACGACGTTTCTTTAGTTCGCGTAGAACTGGTTGGTCCGAATGAGGGCGGCGTTCGAGAATTTGTCCTTTCGCCGAACTCGCCGTTTAGCCCATTGAAGGCGCGTCGCAGAACGGACATAGATGAGGATGCCAGATGACCACGAGTATCAAATCGCAGCAGGCAACGCGGTCTGGCCGGTCCAGTTCCGCATTCGCAGTTGACGTCGCTGTCCCGGCGTGGCTGAGTTCTGGACGTTGGCATCAGGAGTTTTTATGAGGATATTCACTCGCAGGACATTCGGCATGGTACTTGTGGGAGTTTCACTTCTCACGGGTTTTGTGCTCTACCTGGTTGGGGTTCCGCTCATCAGCTACGAGTCACACTCATATTCTATTGGAGCCAAAGACGGCGTAAGCACCATTTTCCTGAGCGCCCGTTGGCCGTTGGTCATTTTACTTGTGACAACACTGGTTGGTGTGTTGTTATCAGTCCTACGCAAACACGAAAAGAAAGATGCCTAGCAAATCGCTGCACGCAACGCGGGATGGCCGCTTCCCGCGTCGTCAAGGCTATGCAGGACAGGCTAGTTCCGCATTCGCGGTTCACGCTGGTTGGTCCCGCGTACCTGAGCTCACGTTAGATGTCACCGCGACGCACATTCCAATTTGCCGCGCTTCTTGCGCCGTTGTTGCTCTTTGGCTTCGCACTGACATTGCCATATTCCTCGGCTCGGTTAAGCCTGATATTTCACGGGCATCCATTTGCCCGTGTCGTGCCAAAGGAGAAGCTCGACATTTTTCGATATGTTCATACCGACAACTTCGCATACAAAGCAGTCGTCTTCTCTGGCAGTAAAGCGGTTGGAATCATTTCCCAGCCCACCGGCGATTTCGCGCAGTTCCAGCCGTTCTCCGATAAGAATGCCGTTGACGATTTCTATTTTGACCCCTGGCTGGGAATACCCATGTTAATCGCATGGACTTTCCGCTGGTGGTTATTGCTAGTCCAAGTGATTGTTCTACTTCTATGGTTACGCATGAGACAAAAGAGAGTTCAGTATTCATGACCGTGACATCTAACACAGCGTGAGGCCGTGTGAAAAGTCTGGCGGAATGAGCGATAAAAGATTTACCGGCGGTCCGAAAGTTCGGGCCGCCGTTTTTTAATTTCCAGGGATGGAATTGGTACGGACAGCAGCTGAGGCGGATGAGGGTGCCGACGAAAGGAAAAAACGGCACTCCTCGCCCCTTCAAGCCCTTTGCGGCATTTTCACCCCCACTGCGGCCCCGTCCTCCGCAGTAAAGCTACGGAGGGTGGACATCAGTTTCTCGAAGCTCACCAGCTTGAGCTGCTGGATACGGGCTTGCGTTTCGGGGGTTGGAAGCGTAGTTGTTTTCATAGGCATGATTGTGGTTGTTTGTTTAACTGTCATTAATAGTTGTCGCCCCTCGCGCCAACTCCCTCAACTCATGCCTTCTTTGGATCGTTAGGCCGACACGCGCGAGATGAATTTACATCATCCATTTCCGAGAAGTCGCAAGGTTTGGTTGTTCATGACTGTTCTCGTATTTATTGGCGCTTGGTTTCTTCCAGCAGTCGAAGAAGTCTCTGGTTATGTGCCGGCCTATAAACTATGGTATGACTTTATTACGCGCGACTACATCGGCTCTGCTAGTGGTGTACTCGTAATGATTGTTGTCATGACTTGCAGCTTTGGACTGGTGGCCGCGGTAGTTGGTTGGCTTTTGCAGTTCCCCATTTGCATTATTTGGAAGTACTTTCGTCGGCGCAGGAGAGACAAGTCGTCGGCCTCTTAAGAAACAAGACGCGCAAACCGTTGATAATCAATGAAACATCCATGTCTTGTTTCTTGGATCATTGCCCCCTGCAAGGCGGGGTTGGAGTGCTAACACGTCGCTGCGGCCACTCCGATAAAAAGCATCGCGCGCCAGCCGCCGACTGCCCCTTGAGTTTATGGACGGTTCGAGTTATAAAACGATTATCGAGCCAGCGGAGGCGCTCGCCCGTCGGCGTGGCTCTTTGGATCGTTAGGTGCGTTGGGAGTATCGTGATTCAGATGCCGTCTATTACACTATGAAAACATTTATTCTGATCGCGATTTTTATTACTCAGTTGGCTGGCTATGGCGATGCTGTTACTGTGCCATTGCCGGAGATACCTGCCCCAGAGCTAACTGCGCCACAAGTGTTGGCGATTGCACAGCAGCACTTGGGCAGTTCTACCAATTATACGCTTGTGAGTATTGATTGGTGCAAGGCGTCAGATTTTCAGCCTCGTTACAGTGACGGGACGGATTATTCGCCGGGGAATGACGAGCCGAACGGATATTCTTGGTTCATCACCTATGTTTACCGAGACGAGCAAATGGCTAAGGCTTTCGGCGGTAAGAGCCGATTTAATTCGGTTCTTGTCATGCGAATCAAAGACGACGGAAAGACTGGCTTGTTTATTGGGGGCCGCACCTAACAACGCGCGAGGCCGTGTGAAAAGTGTGGCGGAATGAGCGATAAAAGATTTACCGGCGGTCCGAAAGTTCGGGTCGCCGGTTTTTAATTTCCAGGGATGGAATTGGTACGGACAGCGGCTGAGGCGGATGAGGGTACCGACGAAAGGAAAAAACGGCACTCCTCGCCCCTTCAAGCCCTTTGCGGGACTTTGATCCCCACTGCGGCCATTAATTTCTCGAACCTCACCTGCTTGAGCTGCTGGATACGGGCTTGCGTTTCTGGGGTTGGAAGCGTAGTTGTTTTCATAGGCATGATTGAGGTTGATTGTTTATCTGTCATTAATAGTTGTCGCCCCTCGCGCCAACTCCCTCAACTCATGCCTTCTTTGGATCGTTAGGTGGAACAATGAATACCGAATTATCTCAACAGGAAATCGTCGATTCAGAGCATCTCCGGCTTCTACGAATCGGATACTTCATCTCCGCAGCCACTAACCTCATCTGGGTGTTCTTTCCTTTGATTTACGTTGTCATGGGCGCTCTCATGCTCTTCGGAGCCTTTGACGGGGCGAAACCCTCCGACGCTCCACCGAAGGGCCTCGGCCTCGTGATCATGTCGATCGGGATTGCCATTTCCTTGGTCATGGCTTCATTTACGGTTCTGAAATTATTGACTGCGCGAGCGATTGGCAAACGCAGGTACAAGGGGCTCATTTTTGCAACGGCGGCCATTTCGTGCCTTGGGGTTCCATGGGGGACGGCACTTGGTGTTCTCACATTCCTCGTCCTTTCGCGCCCGAGCATTGCAGCCCAGTTCTCCAATTCCACCTAACGAATAAAGATAGGTTTGGCCGGAGCGCAGCGGAGCGCCAAACCTATCAAGTGTTGAACGAGCCCCGTAAAAGCCTTCGGCCCACGGGGCAGGCCCCGTAAAACCTGAGGGCCACTGGGCAGGCCCCGTAAAAGGGTTCGGCCCACGGGGCAGGCCGGTGGAATTTACCCTTGTCTTTTGCTTTTGGAGGTTATCGGGTGAAGGTTTGGCCAGAGTGGTGCTGGCTGGTGCCGGTTGGAGTCAGGCCGCTGTCTTTTGGGGTCGTTCTCCCGGTGCCGCAGACTTTTGAGGCTCGCTCCCAGCTCATGAATAACTTCGGATGACCTATATCTGGTCGTTCGGCGAGCGGGCAATGACATGAATATAGCTCCGCGTACATTGCCCCATTGCCGGATTCAGGAGAGCACCGCCGGGCGCAGTTTGACATCCGCAGCGTAATGCAGCCGTCGCGGCTGCGAGTTCTAGCACCGTCCCGGTGCGCAAACCAAAAACACGCGGCGGGACGCCACTTTTTCCCGCCGGCGAGGACGCCGGCGCTACGATGCTACCGCCGGCCAATGAATTTTTGGCGCGGGTCAAATTGCGCCCCACTAATCCGAGCAGAGCATCATTTTTCCATCATATATTTATTGACAAATAATGGCTGTTTTGATAAGATTTGCTACGAATTCAGATAACTCGGTTAATATTAACAACTTGCTGCATAAACACACTTATGAAAATTTCCACTTTTTCAGGGTTTTTAACAGCAATTGCGCTTCTGAGCGCCGGTTTGCTTCAGGCACAATTGATTAATGTTAATTTCGTCGGCAATTCAGTCGGCACCGGTTACGGCGGCGGCGGCCCTGCTTCTCCCGGACCGAGCATGGCCGGTGCGGGACTGATTGGTTCCGCAGGGGATGCATGGAATAATGTCGGCGACAGCCAGCTCACTTTCGCCAGTTATCCAACCGGCATAACCACTCCCACGCCGATTGGTCTGATGTACTCAACCGGCATTAACTCGCCGGTAACAATGAATATCACTGCCACCAGCACCTATAATGCAACTGAGCCGGGTTGGGGTAACACCAGCGCTTTTGTAACGGCCGGAAGTCCCTACGCCAATCTGATGCAGGATTGCATAGTCGCGCAAGCTGCCGATAGCATCACGTTAAGCGGCCTTCCTGCAAATACCAGCTACCAGTTGGTCCTCTATAACGCGAGCGACCAAAATGTCGGAACCGGTCGTACGAGTACTTTCACGGTCAATGGTGTTACTCAGACCAGTGTGTGGAACGGCACAACCAGCACGTTGGTAGCGGGAGTAACCTATGTTGATTATGCGTCAGCCATGACCGATGGCACCGGGACGCTGGTTATCAACTACGGGGTGGCCGGTGGCACTGGTGCCTTGGAGACCGACTTGAATGGTTTTCAACTGCAGCAAATTCCCGAACCCGCGAGTTTGGCCATGCTCGGCGTTGCCGGAATGATGTTCGTTGGCTGGCGCCGGCGGCTTGCCCGCGCTTGAATTCCGAAAGCAACCGGCGACTGTTTTCATAGCTCATCCCTGATTTTGAAGCCAGCCTTTGTCAGTCGAGGCTGGCTTTTTATTTGTGCCGATCTCAAAGGCTATGCGCCTGATACGACGCGGGTCGAGCTACGACGCGCCGGCAGCTTTGGATGGTCAGGCCACAATGAACCGGCGCTTTCATTCCCATCGGGATGAAGTTTTCCAATCCCGGGTAAGGGCGCACGCGTCAACAGTGGCGGTGGTGTCGGAGGGACGAGTTCCACGAATTCTGAACGCACTCGCCGAGGGGCAAAAGCAAACCAGGGAATTTTAACGGAGAAATCATCCTTTCTCCCTCAATCTGAACGCCTTGGCTGGATTGAAAGAGTTCCTACACTGTGGTACTGTTCCAGCTAATGATTGGTGTTCACAAGGAACCTTGTCACCGGCACTGCGATGGAGGGTTCACTCTCATCGAACTGCTGGTCGTTATTGCCATCATCGCCCTCCTCGCGGCTCTATTGCTTCCAACCCTGGCCATGGCAAAGCAAAAGGGACAGCAGACGGCCTGCATCAACAATGTCAGACAACTGACGCTGGCCGTCCTCATGTACGCCGATGAGCACGATGACACTCTTCCGCCCACTGCTTACGTTGATTCAAATGGCAATGAGGTGGATTGGCCATCTTTGCTGGACTCCTACGTTGGGCATGTCGCCAAAATCCATCTTTGCCCGACCGACCGCCTGTCTCATGCGAACTCCTATGGCCTGAACGAACTGGCTTTTGTTGACCTGACGGATCCCAACCCTGGGCCGTTGACACGTCTGGCATCTTTCCACAGGCCGAGCCAGACGATTATGCAGGGCGATATTGGAACAGAGGACGATTTTGTGACGCCGCGCCCTGACACATTGAAGTTGACGGCTCCCGGCTCTCCGCTTAACGACGATGAGGATGCCCGGCCTTCAACCCGCCATTCGGGCCGGTGTGATTTGGGTTTTATGGATGGGCACGAAGAGCATTGGTTTCTGTACCAATTCTATACCAATCAGGTTCCCACAAACGAATGGTTTACACCGTAGGCCGAGGTGGCCACGATGCGGCCCGACACTGCGCGGGCGTTCGCCGAGCCGAAAGGGCTACGGCCCTGCAGGCTGGGCCATGATCGGTTCAGCGAACTTTCGCTTATTCCTGCGGATAAACCAGAATGCGGTCGTGCACCACTACGATTAAATCGTTTTTCTTCCCGCCGGTCACATTGGCCACCAGCGCTTCGCGCGGTTCCGGCAACGCGTCCGTTGCGCCCCGGAAGGTGTGCTGTTCAAAGACCTGCCAGCGAATGGCCGGCGCCAGTTTGTGCTGCCGCGTAAAATTCACAATATCGAGATAATTTTTGGCCGTCTCCAAAAATATCAGTTCCTTGCGGCCGTCACCGTTTAAATCACCGGCCGACACGTCATTCAGATTACCGTCCTTGATGGGTGTGTCATAACCATCGAGCGCCTCCAGGTTCCACACTTCGCCACCCAACGGCATCCAGGCGACGGCGTTCTGGCCCAGAAAGGCAATACTGTGCGTGTCCGGACCGCCCAACGACACGGACTGCACGCCGTTGAAATCGGAGACCGGCAGTTGCACGTTGCGCCGGACCTGCCAGACCCCGGCGGCATCGCGCTCGCATAACGTCAAACACCCGTGTTCGGCGTCGAGCAGAAAAATGGAAGGGGCCGGGTTGGTGCCGTTTCGCAACGCCGTGGCGCCGACGATGCGCGAATCACTCCACGAACCGTTGATCTGGTCCTTCACGCGAAACACCCACTCCGACCGGTTGGTGGCGCCCGCGGTTTCCGTTTCCTTTTCGAGCACGACCGCGCGCACAAAATTCTTTTGGGGCAACAACAATTCCGGCTTGCCATCGCCATCCACGTCCACCGACGTCAGCCAGGGCCGTTCCATCGCGCCGCCGGGCGGGTCCACATCTTTTTCATCAAAATTCCCGTCGGATTTTTGCAGCAGCACCTTGATTTTTTCATAGGGAATCAGCACCACCAGATCCGGCAACCCGTCCTGGTTCACGTCCTGAATCGCCATCGCCACCGGGTTGGAGGTGAACGTTTCACTCAACTTTTGGGTCCGGATTTTGCCGTCCGCGGTGCGGATCACCAGAAAACGCTGTCCATTCTGATCCACAATCATCGCCAGGGCCGGCTTGGCGCCGGGACGCAGCGCGCCCACCGCCATCACCAGCGGCTTGCCGTCAATCGGCAGGAGCGCGGGAAACGGCAGCCGGCCGTTCTTATCAAATTGCGTCACGCCCACCGCGTTTTCGCTCTGGCTCAGGAGAAAAATTTCCGATTTGCCGTCGTCGTTCCAATCCGCCGCCGCCAACTGGCTCACCCCGGCCAGGGTGGAAAACGTCTGCGGTTCGGCCAGGGAACCGTCCGGTTGCTGCAAATACACCGAGATTTGCCCGCTGTCCGGCTGGGCCACGAGCAAATCCGGCCGGCCATCACCGTTGACATCGGCCCAAAGCACTCCGCGTTGCGCCGCATCCGTCTTGGTCAGCGGCAGGATTTGGAATTGCCCCTGGCGAAACGCGCCGGACAAAGGTTCGGCCGGTTTGCGGATAAACTGCGAAACTTCCGCCCGGCCGGAGCTTTGCGCGATGGTGACCACGTAATTTTTGGCGTCCCCTTCCAGATTGTCCGCCGTATACGAGCGGATGGGCGGTGATTTGAAATAAATCTCCGGGCCGAGCTGGCCGGAAGCGCTTTGCAGCCGGAACCGAAACGGCGTCGGGCTGTCCCAATCCACCAACAACAAATCTTTCCGGCCATCGCCGTTCACGTCCACGATTTGCGCGGCCTCCGGTGTGCCCGAATAGGCGATTTTTTGCGGCTCACCCAGCGTGTGGTCCGCCAATTGCGGCAGAAAGTACAGCGAGCCGTTGTCGCCCAGCAAAACGAGGTCCGCGCGCCCGTCGCCGTTCAAATCACCCTCGGCCAGCGCGTTGGCGTCGGTCCGCCCGTTGTCAATGTGCCAGCGTTTGGGATCGCTCCAGCCGTTGGTTCCATGATTGTAAACCACCTCCAGGTCCTTGCCGTCGCCATAAAAGGCAATATCCGGTTTGCCGTCCCCGTTGAGGTCAGTCACCACCATGGCGCTGATGTGTTCATCCACGGGAATGGAATCAATGCGAAAACGCGAGCCGGGCGGCAATTGATTGATCTCCAGCGGTTGTGATGAATCCACAACGGTTTTGGCATTGGTTTTTCCGGTCTGATTGTAGAGCAACATGATTTTCGACCGCAGATTGTTGGCCACCACGAGATCGTTCAAGCCATCGCCGTTCAAATCCGCCGCGTGCAACAGGCTGATGGTCTGGTCAATCGGAAAGATTTCCGGGCCGGTAAACACCAGACCCGGCGCGGTGGTTTTGCCGTGACCGACGAAAACAAAATTGAAAATCAACGCCGTCAGGGCGGCATACCATGAAAATTTCATGCCGCGCAACCTGCCATCTGCCGATGCCCTTGGCCAGTTTATTCGCATGCCCATCGTCCTCGTCCTCGTTTTCGTAATCTTAATCTTAATCTTAATCGCAGCCGAAAATCCGGTCGAGAACGAGGAGGATGAGGAAAATCATTCGCCGATGAAATGCAGCACGACGTGGCGCGCGTGCCCATGGAGGCGGTGTTCCCACAGGTAAATCCCCTGCCAGGTGCCCAGGGCCAGCCGGCCCTGACGCACAGGAAGGCTCAGATTTACCGTCGTGAGCGCTGTGCGGATGTGTGCCGGCATGTCATCGTCGCCTTCCAGAGTGTGCTCGAATAACGGGTCGCCATCGGGCACGAGCCGTTTGAAGAATGCGTCCAGATCGCGCCGCACCTCGGGGCTGGCGTTTTCCTGGATCAACAACGAAGCCGAGGTGTGTTGCAGATGAATCGTCAGCAAACCCTCTTTGAATCTGTTGTTGTCCACCCAGGCCTCAAGCTCAGGCGTAAACTCATAAAGGCCGCGCCCGCCCGTGGCAATGGTCAGTTCATGCGAAAGTTGCCGGAACATTGTGCTGGATTGTTGGATTGGTGGTGGTGTCTTGATTTGAAATTTGTTTCAAAATGATCATCGCACCACACTCATTACGATGATACGGCACCGCCCAAGCCACCAGAATTTCGGCAGTGCCCTGATTCGATTCATTAATGTAATCGTAAATAATTGCGGAGTGCGATCAGTGCTTCCATAGCGACCGCCAAAAGCAATGCCACCAGGACAACCCAGAACATAATCTTCCTTTGTTGTTTTTGTCGCCATTTGTCCTTCATTTTCTGGCCTTTATGATTTGAAACGCCAACTCTTGCCGGATTAGTGGATAAATGGATTATTGAGTGGAATTTTGCTGCCTTTGTTCTCCAGCCATCCACTCATCCAGCAACCCTCTTTTTGGTTCCTCGACGTTTTCAATGGAGTCAGGGTTCACGCCCGCCCTCACCCCGGCCCTCTCCCCGGGGGAGAGGGTGCGCCTCGGCGCGTCGCTGGACCTTTTCAGCGATCTTCGTCGCCGGCTCCGATTCTGTGTCATTGGCCGTGAGACGCACGAAAATCCGGCATCGCTCAAACGCGGCGAACGATTCTCCCTCTCCCGGGGGGAGAGGGCCGGGGTGAGGGCGGACCTCGTCACTGATTTCCCGGTCACACCTGATGAAACTTGTTTCATACGCTGTCATCCGCGGAAAACATCGAGGAGCCTTTTTTCTTCACTGCGACACGGGCGCGCCTTTCTCGGCCAGCATTTTTTCCAGGGCCGGATTGTGCGGCTGGCCCGCGGCGAGCGCCTTTTCATAATGCCAGCGCGCCAGTTCCACCATCGGCGGCTGCTGGGTGAGGTAAATCACCGCCAGATTGTTGTGGGCCGCGCCATAGTTGGGATCCAGTTGCACCGCCCGGCGCAACGCCGTTTCCGCCTGGGTGCGCAACCCCTTTTGCGCCAGCGTCACCCCCAGATAATTCTCAATGTCCGGATTCTGCGGGTCGAGTTTCGCCGCGCGGCTCAACGCGTCGAGCGCCTCGTCATATTTGGCCTCCGCAAACTGGATGCGGCCCTGGACGGTCAGGTTATAGGCGTCATTCGGACTCTGCGCCAGCGCTCCCTGGATGTGTTTATCCGCGTCGTCCAGCTTGTTTTCCTCCAGCTCAATCGCGGCCAGATTGGCCAGGGCCAGTCCGTTGTTTTCGTCCTGTTTCAAAATTTGCTGGTAATCGGCCGCGGCCTTGCCGTATTCCCGGGCGGAAAAATAATTCTGCGCCTCGGCCACCAGGGAAGCCGCGCCGCCGGGCAGTTCATGAACCGATTTCTTCTCCGCGTTGGGATTGGCGGTCAGTGAGGGAGTTGATTGCTTGAACAAGGCCAGTTCCTCGGGTGTGTAGGGAACCGCCTGTGCCTCATCCACTGCTATCCGCGCACGCAAGGTGTCCACCTGTTGCGCCAGCGCGTCAATCTGCGCCGCCGCGTCCTGGCCCTTGGGACCGTAAAGTTTCTTGTTCGCATCGCCCAGCCGCGCCAGCAATTCATTGCGTTCCTGTTCCAACTCGCGGATGCGCGCCTCGTTTTCGGCCTGGCTCGGCCCCGTCACGGCCGGCGGCGGCTTCGGCGCCCTGCCTTGCAACTGATTCACGCGGTTTTCCAGCGCCAGTTTCTCCAGCAGGTTCACTTCCGACGCCGATTGCAGGGCGGCAATCCGCGTCTGGGCCCTGGCCAGCTCGGCCGCCGCGTTGCCGGTTCCCGTGACCGCGGCCGGGGCGGACTGGAGACTGGCCACCTGTTTCTTGAGCAGTTCGTTCTCCTGGCGCAAGGCCTCGGCGGCGTCCGCGCTGGCCAGCAGGGATTGCAGGCGCGTTTGCAGCGTCTGATTTTCCTGCGACAGCTTGTCGGCGCGCTCCGTTTGGCTGGCCAGTTTCTGGTTGGACTCGGCCAGCGCCTGTTTCAACAATTCGAAGGTCCTGGCGTCCACGCCCGCCGCCGCGCTGCCGTTTCCTCGCGCCAGGCTCACTTTCAGCAAATCATTTTCCTTCATCAAAAGCCGGAGCTGCTGCTGGACCTGGGCCAATTGGTCCGGTGACACCGCCGCCGGCTGCACCGCCAGCGCTTCCTTGAGTTTGGACTGCAACGTTTCATTGTCGCCCTGTAACCGCCTGACCTGCTCCTGCAAGGCGTTGAGCTGCGATTGCAAGGCAGCCGTGGCGGCGGCAGCGGCGTTGGTTGCCATTGGCGGGACGCCGGGCGCTGCCGGCACCGCTGCCGTTGGTGGAGGCGTATTGGTGGACGGAAGTTTGGCGGTCACCTCGGCGATTTTTGCCGCTAGATAATTCAATCGGAAATTGACGATCCGGGGATTCCAATCCGGGAAAACCCTTTGGAAACTTTGCAGATCGTTCTGCGCCCCGGCATAATCGTCCAACGCGCGGCGGGGTTCACCCGAATTTTCGAACGCGTCCGCCTGCTGTATCAGGGCGTAAATAATGAGGTACTGATCGTCGGGATTTTCCTGCGCGCGCGCCCTCGGCGACAGCGACAGCGCGGCGAACAAAACCGCAAACACAGCCAGGCATTTCATGCTGGCAAAATACTCCAAGCACACGTGATTTGGCAACGCCGACTCGTCACCGGTAATGGTATATTTTTGGACTTTCGGTGGGGCGGGCGTCCTCGCGAGCCGCTGCCCATTTTTGTCATCCACCCCCGGCTCGTCAGCAGCCTTCCACCCTCCGTAGCAAACTACTGCGGAGGACGGGCGCCCCACCAGAGCAGCCCACTACGGATTCCCCCGATTGACCTGTTCCGCCGGTTCTGCTATCTTTCCGCCACTCGAAAAACGCGCCATGAACACCGCGCTAAACCAGCACGTGCTTGTGTTAAACCGGTTGTGGCAGGCAGTCAACGTCTGCACCGCCCGGCGCGCCCTCACGTTGTTGTTCCAAGGCCACGCCCAGGTCGTGCTCGACAGCAACGACGGCTCGTTTCACACGTTTGATTTTGACGAATGGCGCGATCTTTCGGAAAGTGCGCCCCACGAAGAATCGGTTCGCGCCATTTCCTTCCGCATCCGTGTGCCCCGCATCATCCTGCTGCTCATTTACGACCGGTTGCCGAAAAAGGAGGTCAAGTTCACGCGCCATAATATTTTTGAGCGGGACAAAAACACCTGCCAATACTGCGGCCGCGTGTACGACCGGAAGGACCTGAACCTGGACCACGTCATCCCGCGCGACCGCGGCGGCCCCACGACGTGGGAGAACATTGTTTGTTCCTGCATCGAGTGCAACACCCAGAAGGCCAACCGCACGCCGCAGGAAGCCGCGCTGCATCTCATCCGCAAACCCAAGCGCCCGAAGTGGCGGCCGTTCGTGCAGATCAACTTCAGCCTGCACCGGCACGACAGTTGGAAACACTTCATTGACCTCGCCTACTGGAACGTCGAGCTGGGCGAAGACGTCGAGTAAGCCGGAGGACAGTGGGCGGAGGCCAGAAGACAGAGACCGGACGACGGTGGGCGGAACCGGGAAGCCAGAAAGTTGAGGCAACTTATGCCGGAACAAATTTTATCCTTCCGTGATTTGCGCGTTTATCAGAAAGCATTTGACCTGCAACAGGCCGTTTTTAAAATCTCCAAGACCTGGCCGCGCGAGGAAAAATTTGCCCTGACCGACCAAGTACGCCGATCCGCCCGCTCCATTGGCGCCAACCTGGCCGAATCGTGGGCGAAACGGAATTATCCGGCCCATTTTATCAGCAAGTTGACCGACGCGGACGGCGAATTGCAGGAAACTTCGCATTGGCTTTCCACCGCGGCGGCGTGTGAATACATCACAACCAGTGAACACGTGATATTTCAAAGTCATATTGCAGAAATCGGCAAAAAACTCGGCAAAATGCTGTCCATGCCGGAAAAATTCTCGCGTGACAACTGACCCGGCTGGCATCAGACTTCCGTACTCTGTTCTCTGAAACGGCCGGCGTGTTCGTCTATCGGTTAGGACGCTGGATTCTCAATCCGGAAAGACGGGTTCGATTCCCGTACGCGCTACCAAACTGGAAAAGAATGCGTTTCATGTCATCTTCACGCCGACGAGCGACTTCTAGTCGCGAGCAGGCCTTGGCTCGACCAGATTATCTGTCGGCGCTGTGTCATGCCGTCCAGCGATTCAAAGCCCATGTTCCGGCTACACAATTGACGTGCTAAAGTTCCCGCTCTGCAGGTAATTTGGGGGAATACTATGCGCAGACCAGGATCGGAATCCAAGCACTCACCAGCGAGAGCACAAGCCTTGGGGACGGCTCCGCCGCGCTTTCCGGTGTGGCTGATGGCCGTCTTGCTGGGATTGACGACCCTGGCCCTTTACTGGCCGGTGCTGCGCCATGAGTTTGTCAACTACGATGATCAGGCCTACGTCACCGAGAATCTTCAGGTCCAACAGGGGTTAACCTGGGAAAACCTGAAATGGGCATTCGTTGCGCCTGTGATGGCCAATTGGCATCCGTTGACGATGGTGTCGCACATGCTGGACTGCCAGCTTTTCGGATTGAAGCCGTGGGGACACCACCTGACCAGCGTATTGCTGCACGCGCTCAACACGGTGCTGGTCTTCCTGTTTCTGCGCGGTCTGACCGGAGCGTTCTGGCGGAGCGCGCTGGTGGCGGCTTTGTTTGGGTGGCACCCGCTGCATGTGGAATCGGTGGCTTGGGTGGCGGAACGAAAGGATGTGTTAAGTGGCTGTTTTAGTCTGCTGGCGCTCATTTTTTACGGCCGGTACGCGCACAGGCGGTCGAGCGGCGAGTGCCAGGAGCCAATCGCAAAACCGGCACCAGGCCGCGCCCTTGGGCCGTTGATGCGGGACTACGGGCTGGCTCTGCTCTTCTTCGCGTTGGGTTTGATGAGCAAGCCGATGCTGGTGACGTGGCCATTCGTCCTGTTGTTGCTGGATTACTGGCCGTTGAATCGAATGCGGAAATCAGAATTCGGAATTCGGAATTTCCAAAGGTTGTTGGTGGAAAAAGTTCCGTTTTTTACACTTTCCGCCGCGTCGTGCGTCGTCACCTATGCGGTGCAACGGCAGGCAGGCGCCATGACGGCGGGCGAACACCTGCCACTGGCTGCGCGCGGCGCGAACGCTTTGATTTCCTACTGCCGCTACCTGGGGAAGCTGTGCTGTCCGACGGATCTGGCGGTGTTCTATCCGTATCGTGGGAATTGGCCGCTGGTGGAGGTGCTGCTGGCCGGCGGGTTGATCATGGGCCTTTCAGCGCTGCTTTTTGTGAAGAGACGGCGCTATCCATTTATGCCGATGGGGTGGCTGTGGTTTATCGGGACTTTGGTGCCGGTAATTGGTTTGGTTCAGGTCGGCGGACAAGCGATGGCGGATCGGTACAGTTATCTTCCGTCAGTCGGACTTTTCATTCTGGTAATCTGGGGTGCGTATGAACTCACCCTGCGTTGGCGGCATCAGGGTATGGCGTTGTCTGTGGCCGGTTCAGCGGCGCTCGTCGCATGCCTGGTGTTGACGCGGCAACAACTCGGCTATTGGACGGACAGCGCAACGCTTTTTCGGCATGCACTCGCCGTCACGGAGAACAATTGGCTTGCCCACATCAAACTCGGCACCGCCCTCGTCAGGAAAGGCCAACTCGACGAGGCCGTCAGCCAATTTCAGGAAGCCCTCCGACTGAATCCGGACTACTTCGATGCGCTGGACAATCTGGGTTACGCTCTTGCCGCCAAGGGCAAGTTCGGTGAGGCTATCGAGGACTATCACATGGCCATCCAGATTGATTCAAACCGCCCCGAACCATTCCTTCATTTGGGCGTGGCACTTGGCCAACTGGGTCGCACCCGGGAAGCGGTTGTCCAATACCAGACGGCGCTGAGATTGAATCCCAACCTGGCGGGAGCGCTGAACAACCTGGCTTGGGCGCTGGCCACCAGTCCCGATGCGGTGCTTCGCAATGGGACCGAGGCGGTGCGTCTGGCTGAACACGCGTGTGAACTGACTCATGATAGCGAACCCTTGTTCGTTGGGACGTTGGCGGCGGCTTACGCCGAAGCTGGTCGTTTCCCCGAAGCGGTGGCCACAGCGGAAAAGGCGGAGCAACTCGCCACCGCCGCTGGTCAGTCGGCTGTGGCAGCGAAAAACCGGCAACTGCTCGGGCTTTACCAGGCCGGCAAACCTTATCATGAATCCTCGCCGGCAGCGTCATCATCTGTCCCAATGCCCTCACACAGCACGGAACGGTGATTGGAAAAGCAAGGCTCCACCTGCCACCGCAGCAAGCGCCCACGCAAAGAAGAAACCTCAACCGCCTGCTTGACATTCAACCTTTAACTCTCAACCCTCAAACGAAATGCAGGCCTTTCAAATTATCTTCACCCCGACCAGCGCCGCCGAACTGGCGCGGATGCCCAAGGAACTGCAGCTGCAAATCCTCGGCGATTTCCACGGCCTGCCGCAACAGGTGCGCGGCACGGAACTGGATGAGTTCGGCAAATTGGAACGCGGCGGGCGCATCCTGCACCGGTTTCGCGTGGGCGATTACCGCGTCTATTTTGAGCGGCACGAACTGGGCGTGCTGGTGCACCGGATCCTCAGCCGGCACACGCTCAAGGATTTCTATTTCCGTTCCGGCCTCAAGACGGCCGAGGATGAAGCGCTTCAGGAAAATCCCAAATTTTGGGAATTGATTGAAGCGGCGAAGACTTCCGCGAAATAAAGATTCTGCACATGGTGACGATGCGGCGACGGCGCCTTGAATTGGGCCCGCCTTTGGGATTCCATTGAAATGGCTTGACGCCGCCTGGCGGTTATGGGAAATTTCCCGTGATGACGACAATAGCCAAAGCGGACAAGAGCCGGCTGACGATCCGGGGATTGATTGATGGACACCAATACATCGTGCGCGAGCAACCCGGTGGCTGGTTCATCACGCCTGAAAAAAAACATCGGGTCAAAAAAAACGGCCTGAGCGCGGATGCCTTCGCAAAACTCTACGAAGCGCGCAAGCCTTTGGATGCCAGCACCGCGCGTGAAATCTCCGCCAACCTTGCCGCCATTGACCGGGCCAAATGAGGATCCTCGTTGACACTTCCCTGCTCGTGGAAGGTGAACGGCGGAATTTTAACCTGGGCAAATGGGTCGCGGCGGGGCGGCATGAGGTCTTAATCTGCGATGCGACGATTGCCGAATACATCGCGGGCAAGCCGCTGAAAGACGCCGGCAAGGAGCAACGCTGGCAGGATTATTGGGACTCGTTCGTTTCGCTTTTGGTTTCCGTGCCGCTGGATCACCAGGTTTGTCAAAAAGCCGGGGAATTGCTCGCCGAAGCGCGGCGCACAGGAACAACCGTGCCGCTGGGTGACGGCTTGCACGCTGCGGTTGCCGATCTGGAAGATTTGACCGTCGCCACAGTTGACCTCGCCCACTTCAAGGCGCTTCACGTCCGCGCCGTTAATCCGTTGAAATCTCTTTCCGCACGTTGAGATGAGTCGAAATCCGCACCGGCAGCCACGGGTGTATTGAGAATCCAGAGCGTGCCGGCAAGCTGCCGGCGCTCCCGGGCATTAAATTGCAAAATCGCTGAGCTGGGCCTCGGCGAGTTCCAGGATGGACGTGTAACAGCCCTCCACGTTTTGCGCCACGGTATCTATGAAGTTTTCGCGCTCCTGCGGCCGGGGAACTTCAAAGGGATAACTCAACAAATTCTGGACGTTCCCAGCCTTTGCCCGCTGATAAAGTCCCTTGGGATCGCGCGCGACGCAGACGTCCATTGGCGCATGGATATAAATCCAAACCAACCGGTTGCCTAAAATCCCGGACACGACATCCCGTTGACGGTGCTCCGGGGCCATGGTGGCGACGACCACGTTCATCCCCTGTTCGAGCGCCAGCTTGGCCACCTCGGCGATGCGCCGGTGATTTTCCAGCCTGGCTTCTGTGGAGAATCCCAGGTCGGAGGAAAGGCCGGACCGCATGTCGTCTCCATCCAGAAAAAAAACCGGTATGTCCCGGTCGGCAAACCCGCTGCGCAGTTTCCGCGCCAGAGTGGTTTTACCCGCGCCGCTACGCCCGAACAGCCAGAATACCTTCGTGATTTTCACACCCAAGTGTGAAATGGAAGCGTTTCTCCGTCAAGAAAGAAGGCGGGAGACAGAGGCCGGATGACAGAGGTCAGAGGTCAGCAGGGGCAGAAGTCACGAGATCGCGCAGAATATGCGCTTTACGAGGCGTTCCCGATTCAGACGTCCTCAAATCGTATATCGTAAATTGTAAATACCGGGACTCCTTACGTCGTCCCCTACTATTCAAAAGAGAGGCTTGCGCGGGAGCCGATGGCATTTATGATTATCTGGCCATCATGAAGTTGAAGCGCCCACAGTTGGTCCCCAACAGCTCCGTGGCCCGAATGCTCCAAACGGCCGATCAAGCCTGGGAACGCCGCGATTTCCAGCAATGCTTTGAGCAGATGGAACGCGCCAGTCGTTTGGACCCGGCCAATGCCAGGATACTGCTGATCCTGGGCCAGCGATACGGATTGCGTTACGATTATGCCGCCGCCGAACGCTGCTTTGACAAGGCTCTGCGCGTGGCCATACGGAAGACCGACGCGCTGGCGGCTGCGTGCCGGCTGTGCGCAAATTTTGTCAACCCCAAACTGCCCGAACGGTATTTTCAAAAGGCCCTGGAACAAAACAATGCGACGCCGGAAACCTTCGCCACAGTGGCGGAGTTCTACGAAGGCGTGCGGCGCGTTGAAGAGGCATCCAAATTGTTGGACCGGGCGTTGCAGTTGGATGCCAACTGTGCTTTGGCCCGCCTGACCCGCGCGCGGCTGAACCGCAACGCAGGACATCTGGAGGAAGCCGAACAGATTTTGCGCCCCATTCTGGCCACCGCGGAGCCGCAGGTCCGGATCCGGGGGTATTATGAGCTGGGCGCCATTCTGGATCGGCAAGGGCGCTACGACGAGGCGATGGCGGCGTTTTTGGAAGCCAAGGCGATTTTGCTGGCGAAGAACCAACCGTTGCTCGACCAGGCGCGCACGCATCGCCTCCTCATGAAGACGTTGTGGGCCGACTATACGGCCGAAGCCATGCAACGCTGGTTTGATCTGGGCCCGGAACTCCAACCGCTCCGGCGCCTGGCGTTCCTGGGCGGCCATCCGCGTTCGGGAACCACTTTGTTGGAACAAGTGCTGGATTCGCACCCGGACGTTGTTTCAGCCGAAGAAACGCACGTTTTTGTGGACGATGTATACATGCCGCTTCGATCCAGGCTGCCGGGAAGCCCGCCGATGTTTGCCATTCTGGAAGCCGCACAGACGGATGCCTTGCAACAGTGCCGCGCCGGATATTTCCACTCCATGGAACTGTGCTTGAGCCAACCGATTGGCGACCGGCTGCTGGTTGACAAGAATCCTCCCATAACCCTTTACCTGCCGGCCCTGATCCGGGCATTTCCCGAAATCAAAATTTTGTTTGCCTTGCGGGATCCGCGGGACGTGGTGCTGAGTTGTTTCATGCAATCCTATCTGCCGGTGACGCTTCCGACCGTATCCTATCTGAGCCTCGAAGAGACGACTGAAGGTTACACGTACTTGTGCGAGGAATGGGGGCTTTTTTCGTCCATGATGAAAAACGCCTGGCTGAAAGTGCGCTATGAAGACATGGTGGCGGATTTGGAAACAGTGTCCCGGCGCGTATTGGATTTTCTGGGAGTGTCCTGGGACCCGTCGGTACTGCGTTTTGATGAACATGCCCGGGGCAAAACAGTGCGCACTCCGACCTATGCCGACGTGACCCAGCCGGTCTATAGACGCGCCCAGGGCCGCTGGCGGAATTATCAGAAATATCTCGAACCGTGTTTGCCCAAACTGGAGCCTTTTGTAAAGGCATTGGGATATGAATGATCAAATTGGCCGAGGGACGAGAGTCGAGCGTCGAGAGCAGAAGCAGATACGATATGCGATCGGGGATTTACGAGCTTATTAACGGTGGGGCGAGCGTCCTCGCAAGCCGCAACACCTTTTGCCAAAGCCGGCTCGTCAGTAGCCTCGCCCCACCACAAATCGAATATCGTAAATCGAAAATGACAGCATGAAACGAACGCAACTGGTTTCCCAGGGCTCGATCGCCCGTATGCTGCAAGCCGCCAATGACGCGATACAGCGGCGAAACTTTCGGGAAGCGGCTGAAATCCTGGAACGCGCCAGCCGCCTGGACCCCGGCAATCCCGGCATCCTCATGCAGTCAGGGAGCGCATGCGGAAGACACTATGACTACGCGGCTGCCGAACGCTGTTTTGAAAAGGCCGTTCGCCTCGCTTCCCGGAAGGCGGAAGCGCTCGCGGCGGCAGGCCAGCTTTGCAGTGATTTCGCCAATTATGAGATGGCCGAACACTACCTGCGGCGTGCCGTGGAGCAAAACGGCGCCACGCCGGAAATGAAGGTCAGGCTGGCGGAAGTCTATGAACGGTTGCGACGCCTGCCGGAGGCTGCCGCCCTGGTGGAACGGGTTTTGCAACGGGACAATACGTTTGGGCCGGCCCTGTTTTTGCAGGCCAAATTGGACCGCCAGGCCAACCGTTTGGAGCAGGCAGAAAGCCGGCTCCGCGAGTTGGCGGCCAAATCCGAACCGTCTCTCTGCGTGCGCAGTTGGTATGAACTGGGCGGAGTGTTGGACAAGCAGAAACGTTACGACGAAGCCATGTCGGCATTCCTGGTGGCCAAGTCGCTGTTGCGTCCCCAGTCCGCCGGCCCCATCGCGCAACTGCAAACGGTTCGTGGACGTCTTAAAACGATGCAAGCCGCCCTTTCCGCCGAACTGTTCCAGCGCTGGTTTGATGGCGGCCAGGCATTGGCGCCGATTCGCCGGCTGGCCTTGCTGGGCGGCCATCCCCGCTCCGGCACGACGCTGCTGGAAAAAGTGGTGGATTCGCACCCGGACATCATCTCTGCCGAAGAAACACCCATTTTTCACGATGAGGCCTGCTCCCCCCTCACGCAAGGCATGATGGAAAATGCCTCCACGCTGTCCGTGGCCGAGTCGGCCACCGCCGACACCTTGCGCCAGTCGCGAGAACGCTATTTCGAGACCATGGGAATGTTTCTGGGCCAGCCGATTGGCAATCGGCTGTTGCTGGACAAGAACCCGTCGCTCACGTTCATGATTCCCATCCTGGTCCGTGTCTTCCCGGAAATCAAATTTCTCATCGCCTTGCGCGACCCGCGCGACGTGGTTCTAAGTTGTTTTATGCTGCCCCTGGTGCCGCTCAACCAGACCGCGGCCGCTTATTTAAGTCTGGAAAGCACCGTCGAGGAATACACCGCCTTGATGGGTGTTTGGCGGACCGTGGCGCCGCTAATGAAAAATGCCTGGCTCGAAGTGCGCTACGAGGACATGGTTAACGATTTGGAATCCGTGGCGCGACGGGCTCTCGATTTCCTCGGAGTTTCCTGGGACCCTGCCGTATTGAAATTTGACGAACACGCCCGACAAACTGTTGTCCGTTCGCCGACCTACGCGGACGTAACCAGGCCGGTTTTTAAAACGGCCATCGCCCGCTGGCGGAATTATCGGAAATATCTGGAGCCGCACCTGCCCAGGCTCGAGCCGTTCGTCAAGGCCTTTGGGTACGAATAATTTTTAACCGCAAAGAACGCATAGAACACAAAGCACTTCACCACCTCTTTTATGAAAGACATGACATCGTTGAGCGACCAAATCCGGCAGACGGCGTATGACATTCATGTTTACCATGGGCACGGTCATTTGGAGAAAGTGTATAAAAATGCGCTGGCGCATAGGCTACGGAAGGCCGGCTTGGACGTAAAGCAGCAGCATCCGCTCAAAGTGTTTGACGAGGATGGAACGCTGATTGGTGACTATCTGGCGGACCTGCTGGTGGAAGGAAAATTGATTATTGAATTGAAGACCGCCAAGGCGTTGGCTGCCGAACATGAAGCGCAAATCCTCGGCTACTTGAAATCGGCGCGCTTGGAGCACGGTTTGCTGATCAATTTCGGTTCTTACAAGTTTGAAATCCGCAAGTTCGCCTGGAATGAGAATCAATCGCGAAGAACGCAGAGAATCCCCGACTTTTAATTCTCTGCGTTCTTTGCGCTCTTTGCGGTTAAATGAAGGGAAGCAATCGAGAATGATGAACGCATGAAACGGCCACAATTAATCGCTCCCGGCTCGCTCAACCGGATGCTGCAAGAGGCAAACGAAGCCTGGGGACGCTGTGACTACCAGCAAAGTTTTGAGTTGCTGGAACGCGCCAGTCGTTTGGATCCGGCCAATACCCGGATCCTGATGCAGTTGGGCCAGTCTTACGGGCGGCGTTACGATTATGCCGCGGCCGAGCGCTGTTTTGACAAAGCGGTGCGCGTGGCGACAAGAAAAGCCGAGGCACTGGCCGCCGCGGGCCAATTATGCGCCGATTTTCCCAGCCATCATCTGGCGGAACGATACTATCGGCAGGCGTTAACGCAGAAAGACGTGCCGCCGGAAACGTTCGTCCGATTGGCCGAACTCTGCGAACGTCTGCGCCGCACCGAAGAAGCCGCCGGGCTGGTGGAGCGGGCATTGGATTTGGACGCCAACTGCGCCTTGGCCCTCCTGACCCAGGCCAGGTTAAGTCGTCAGGCCGGAAATTTGGAGGAAGCAGAAAAGATTCTTCGCCCGGTCCTGGGATCAGCGCAGCGCGAGATGCGCGTACGTGGTTACTACGAACTGGGCGCGGTTCTGGACCGCCAGAGGCGCTACGATGAAGCCATGACAGCATTGCTCGAAGCCAAAAAACCGCTGGCCCCCGATGCACCGCCACTTCTGGCAGAGATGAAGGTCGTCCGGGCACATGTGCGCCAGATGCTGGACACCCTCTCTGCCGATACAATGCGGCGTTGGTCCGAACGTGACACCGTTCTTGAGCCGCCACTCCGGCTCTCCTTATTGTGCGGCCATCCCCGTGCCGGCACAACCTTGCTCGAACAAGTGCTCGACTCGCATCCTGACATCGTCTCAGCGGAAGAAACCGAGATTTTTCAGGTTGACGCCTATCGTCTGCTGGGACGTAATCTGCCTCCGGATGCGCCCATGCTGACCCTTCTGGATGGCGCACAGGCCGGGACTTTACAGCAGGCGCGGAAATGCTATTTAACCACAATGTCATCGCTGCTCGGCCAGCCGGTCGGCGCCCGCCTGTTGATTGACAAAAATCCCTCCTACAATGTCCTGATTCCGGCGTTTGTTCGCATCTTTCCCGAAACCAGGTTCCTGGTCGCCTTGCGCGATCCCCGGGATATCTGCCTGAGCTGTTTTATGCAGGCGTACGTGCCATTGACCAGGGCCAGCGCTCCCTGCATCACCCTGGAGAACACGGTGGAACTCTACCTCTGGCTGATGGGCACATGGCAGACGCTGAAGCCGCTGCTAAAAAATCCCTGGCTCGAAGTGCGCTATGAAGACATGGTGGAAAATCTGGAACTGTCCGCGCGCAAAACTTTGGATTTCCTCGGCGTCGCCTGGAACCCGGAGGTGCTAAAGTTTCACGCACATGCCCGGCAGAAAATGGTGCGCACACCCACTTACGCTGACGTGACCCAGCCGGTGTATAAACGCGCCGTCGGCCGCTGGCGGAATTATCAGAAATATTTCGAGCCGCATCTGGAAAAGCTCGAACCACTCGTGAAGGCGTTTGGGTATGAATAGGTAGGGCGGGCAATCCCTTGCACGCCGGTTGTGGTTGGATGATGGCGGCGCGCACGGAGTGACGCGCCCTACCGGGTTTACGGATCACGGCACGCGCGGAGCGGAGCGCCCTACCGACAAATCGCGCGCCTGACTCCGAATTCACGCCAGCCTGCGGCGGAACAACATGAGCGCCGCCAAACCCAAACCGCCCAAAGCCAGCGTAGTTGGCTCAGGAATTGAAAAGAATGCGAATGGTTGCATAGTGGTCATAAAACCGGGAGGCTGAATTCCCGTGGCAAGCTCTGGTATTGTAAATGGAGCCGATTGCCCCCTCCACATCCCGGCACCCTCGGACGCCGCATAGCTCGATCCATTGTAGGCCTCCACTATGAACGTGATCGGGCCTGACGTATAACTTGGAATTTCTACAGCGCCTCCAAAGAAATATCCTGGAGCGATTCCCGACGAATACACGCTGCCCGCGCTGGGCAGCGGACCGTCAACCGTGCTGCTGAAGAAGCCGAATGGAACCGGGTACCCACCGAAGCCTGCGGTACTTGCACCGGAATTGGCTTGCGTAAGCAATGTATAGGAAAAGCCATTCAGTGAATACAGAAGGTCGGCGGTGAATTCGGAACCGACGCCAAAACCAGCTACAGTAGTCGTCCCACCATTTACCGCTTGTCCCGATGACCCGAACGTGACCGGGGCATAGAAGCGCTCAGCGCCGCTGGCGTAATTTTGGAAATAAATAGACCCTCCGGCATTCGATGTCGCCACCATGGCCAACAGGCCTGCCAATCCAAGTATTGATGCCAAGATTGCTCTTTTCATATTGATCCCCTTCCGTTTTGGTTGATTGGCGATGGGTAAAGACGGATCTTTTCTGAACACAATCATCCTATCTCATTTACTGTGATAATTCAATCACAAACCATAATTTATCGAAAAGGCATGGAGGACTGGGCCGGCCGTCGTACCTGCCAGACGGACTTTGTAACCCGATACTCCGCCTGTGTTCGGCGTCAGTGTTGAAAGCACGGAAAATTGGAGCGCATCCTGACACCGTTCTGGGTAGGGACGGCGCGTTGCGCCGTCCGCGCCGCGTCCAGCGGCGCGAGGTCGTGGAAACCCTGGATTCCCAAGTATTCCTTTCCGCCCGCTACTTCGCGGGCGGGGCCGCCGCAGCGCAGCGGCCCTACCGGCTAAGGACAGTGTCAAGATGCACGCGAAAATTGCGATATGCGATTTACCATTTACGAAGCTTGTTTGATAATGAGGGCGCGCGTAAATCGCAGATCGTAAATCGAAAATAACAACATGAATCAACCGCAACAGGTTGCTCAAGGTGCCGTGGCCAGAATGGTCCAAATGGCGGACGCAGCCTGGGAACAGCGCCATTTCCAGCCATGTTTTGAGTTGATGGAGCAGGCCAGCCGTTTGGACCCGGCCAATTTTGGGATCCTGCTAAACCTGGGCCAGCGTTATGGGTTGCGCTATGACTACGCCGCGGCTGAACGCTGCTTTGAACAAGCCGTGCGCGTGGCCAAAGATAAGACCCACGTGCTGACCGCAGCGGGCGAGTTGTCCGACTTTTTCGCCAACCCCAAACTGCCTGAGCAGTATTTTAAAAAGGCCATGGAGCAACAAGACGCGCCGGCCGGAACTTTCGCCAAAGCGGCGGAATTCTACGAACGTCTGCGGCGGATGGAAGAGGCCTCCACGTCGTTGGACCGCGCATTGCAATTGGACCCCAAGTGCGGCCTGGCCTGGCTGGCTCGCGCCCGGCTGCTTCGCCACGCGGGAAACCTGGAGGAAGCCGAAATGGTCCTTCGTCCCATTCTAACCACCGCGGAGCGGGAAGTGCGGATTCGCGGCTACTATGAACTGGGCGCCATTCTGGATCGGCAAGGACGTTACGATGAGGCCATGGCGGCCTTTCTGGAGGCCAAGAAGATATTGCTGGAGAATGCCCGGCCCATGATTGCCAATTTGCTGGCGGGCCGCGCCGTCATCAGACCACGGCGAGCCGACATCAAGGCCGAGGCCATGCAGGGCTGGTTTGACGCCAGAGCCGAACTCCAGCCATTCCACCGGTTGGCCCTTCTCGCGGGCCATGCGCGCTCGGGGACAACGCTGCTCGAACAAGTCCTGGATTCGCACCCGGACATCATCTCAGCGGAGGAAACAGAGATTTTTATGGATGACGCGTTCCTGCCTCTCCGGGCCGGTCTTCCGCCAAATATCACCATGTTCGGCGTTCTGAAACTGGCGCAGACCTCCGCCTTGAGACAATCCCGCGAACGCTATTTCCGCACGATGGAGCTGCACTTGAACCAACCCATCGGCAACAGGCTGCTGCTTGACAAGAATCCCACGGTCACCTATCGCGTTGCGGCTTTTGCCCGGATTTTCCCGGAAGCAAAGATTCTACTCATGTTGCGGGATCCGCGGGACGTGGTGATGAGTTGCTTCATGCAACCCTACCTGCACATTGAGGTAACCGGCCTGTCTTATCTCACCCTCGATCTTACCGTTGACGATTACACCTTCGTGATGGAGGCGTGGAAAGCCCACGGCCCTTTACTCAAAAACCCGTGCCTGGAAGTGCGCTACGAAGACACCGTGGCCGATTTGGAATCAGTCTCCCGGCGCGTGCTGGACTTTCTGGGCGTGTCCTGGGACGCCTCGGTGCTGAAATTTGACGAGCACGCGCGAACCAGGAAGGTGAAGTCGCCCACCTACGCCGATGTGACCCAGCCGGTCTATAAGCGCGCCCAGGGCCGCTGGCGGAATTATGAGAAATATCTGAAGCCGTATCTGCCCAAATTGGAGCCGTTCGTGAAGGCGTTTGGGTATCAATAGTTGGTTGAATGTTGAGGGTTGAGAGTTGAGGGTGACGGCTCGTCAGTAGCCTCGCCCCACCAATGGCCACAGCAGCATCATTCCGGTGTGGCGAGCGTACTCGCGAGCCGCATCTGCACCGGCTGGAACCATTTGTGAAGGCGTTTGGATACGGGTAAGGCAGTCGAGGGTCGAGGGACGAGAGTCAGAGAATTTACGATATACGATTGACGATTTACGACACCTTTCGACCAAATGGCACCGCGCGTAAATCGTATATCGTCAATCGCAAATAGTTATGCCGGCACCAATTCAATCTTCACCTTGCGTCCCAAAGCACGGGCGGCTTTGCCCAGCGTGTTCAGTGTAACCGAGGAGTTCGACGCGTCCAGCAACCGGTCCACCGCTGCGCGGCTCGTTTTCATGCGCGCGGCCATTTGCGTCTTGGTCAATTCCCTCTCTTTCAAGAGGCGATCCAATTGGAGACTCAACGCCTGTTTCAGCGCGCGTGCCTCGACTTCGCCCAGGATGCCTTGTTCTTTCAGGAAATCCCGGAAGTCACTGCCACGATGATTTCTTTTGCTCATAGGTTTTGCAGATATTGTCTTTTACGTTTCCTGGCCAAATCCAGTTCATCTGGCGGCGTCTTTTGTTGTTTCTTGATGAAACCGTGCCGCAGGACAATTTCCTGATCCACCACCGCAAATAACGTTCGCGCGATGCGTTTATCCAACCGTGAACGGACTTCCCAAACGCCGTCACCCAAATTGGCAACCAGCGGCTTCCCGACCGGCCACGCATATTGCACCGTCAGAATGTCCGTGCCGATGGCCTGGCAGTCCTCTTTAGACAATGCTTTCAGATTCCCGCACAGGCTCATTGCCCGTCTCCGTCTTGAAAAAGACGACCTTGAGCGGGCGTTCAGCCTTCATCGGTAAAACACTGTATCAGAATTGATACATGTGTCAACCGGGAAGATATTCCGGAGGAAATGAGGTCACGAGGTTCTGACGGGATTTACGATATACGATATACGATTTATGAGGCCCTTTCGATAAGGTAACGCAGCGCGTAAATCGTATATCGTCAATCGAAAATGATGGGACTCCTGGCGTCGTCCCCCACTATTTGGCAGTAGGCGCCGAGGTAACGAGGCGAGGACTCCTCACGTCGTCCCCTACTATCTTCAGTAGGCGCCGAGGTCACGAGGCCCTGGACTCCTTACGTCGTCCCCTACTTTCTTTACCGGGTTTTCCGCGAACTGCGGAACGGCAACTTTCGGTCGCCGGCCTCAGGCTGACGTTGCCGCTGGTATAACTTCCAAAACTTCGGCCAGAAATCCTCCTGCCACGGATGCAACGTGGGATAGCCGGGAACAATGGCGCCACCATAGGGCCAATCAGTAGGAGCCGAGGTCACAAGGCTGGACTCCCCACGTCGTCCCCTACCATCTTCCGTAGGAGCCGAGGTCACGAGGCTGGACTCCTTACGTCGTCCCCTACCATCTTCTGTAGGAGCCGAGGTCACGAGGCTGGACTCCCCACGTCGTCCCCTGCCATCTTCCGTAGGAGCCGAGGTCACGAGGCTGGACTCCTTACGTCGTCCCCTACTATCCCCTGCGGCGATCAATCCAGCCCGAACGGGATTGGCCAGGATGTAAAAACAGATCCTCGCAAAGGCATCGTGCTTCCTTTCCTCATCACTCAAGACGTGGTCGTGCGCCTGCGGCTGAAATTTGTGCGGCGCCAAGCGCGGTTCCAGGTGCGTCCGTAAAAATGACATGGCGTTTCGCTGGTCCGTGTCGCACCGCAGTCCCAGCCACAGCAGATGAATGTGGTCGGGCATCAGACAGTAAGCCGGGCACAGCAACCCTTCCCGCGCGGCGGCGTGGAGCAACAGCTCACGGAATCCGCAGTGAAAGGCGGCATTCAACCAGCCGGTGGCCCGGTCAAATACCGTCAGGGTCCAGTGAACCGCGGCGTCGCCCCGATAAAATTCCGGGTCCAGGCGGGGAAGATGACCCGGATGTTTAGTAGGGGACGACGTAAGGAGTCCAGGCCTTGACGTGTCCAGTCTCTCCTCACGCCTCGTTACCTCGGCGCCTACTGGCCGCGGGGTACCAGTAGGGGACGACGTGAGGAGTCCGGGTCTGGGGATTTCCTGGTCCTCATTCACGAGGCCGATATAGCAGAGACTCGTTACCTCGTCTCCTACTATTTTCAGTGGGAGCCGAGGTGACGAGGCTGGGACTCCTCACGTCGTCCCCTACTATTTTGGGAGGCAGTAGGCGCCGAGGTAACGAGACGGGGCAAGGGACTCCTTACGTCGTCCCCTACTATTTTCGGTAGGAGCCGAGGTAACGAGGCTCGGACTCCTTACGTCGTCCCCTACTGAGATAACGAAAAATAAAAAAACCCGCTCTCCCGAAGGAGAGCGGGGATGAAAAAAACAATCGCTTGTGGCGTGCTTAGACTTGCTTGCGGCGGAACGCCATCAGCGCGGCCAAGCCCAAACCAGCCAACGCAATCGTTGTCGGTTCAGGAACGCTGGTGACTGTAAATCCCCCCATACCGACCAAATATCCCGTCGGGGTCGTTCCCGTGGCAATCGAAGCCAACACGAATGGAGCCGATTGGCCTCTCCACAGACCGGCACCGGTCGAGCTGGCAAAGTCTGAGCCATTATAGGCTTCAACGATGAATGCGATCGTGCCTGAGCTATATGCCGGAATCTTGATCCCAGCGCCAAGGAAATATCCCGCGTTGCCACCGGCCGGTGGTGCTGTAATTGCAGCATCCAACCCGCTGCCATAAGCGAACGCTGCCGGGTAACCGAAAGCGCCCTGTGCAGTTGCGCCAGAATTGACAAATGTAAGCGCCGTATAGGTTCCGGTGTTACCAACTGAGTACAGAAGGGCGGCAGTGAATTCCTTACCGACGCCGTGACCGGCTACGGAGGGACCAACGCCACCGGTTACAGGATTTGCCGATGACGCGAACGTGACCGGAGCGTTTATTTGAATGGAATTAAGAGCACTGGTGTAGTTCTGGAAATAAACGTTCCCTTGAGCATGGGATGTTGCCACCATGGCCACAGAGCCCGCGATTCCGAGTACTGATGCTACGATTGTTCTTTTCATATTATGTTATTGTTGTTCAGGTTGATTGTTATTTTCGGTAAATTTTTTGTTAGTTTATGGCAGTGACTGCACCCATGGATAGGTAGCACCGAGCGGCTGGACAAAGAAACCTTCGCCAGGCGTTACAGCCGGATTAGGCGAAAAGCTTGACGCAGTTTTGGTGCAACTTTGGTAACCTGAGCCTGTCCACACCAAAGCGTGACTTCCGGTTGGTATATGAAGATTCATATTGGTTCCACCCAACGTGTCCGAGAAGGGAACGGGTGAGCCTACCAAGGTGTAAGCACTGCCACCCGCCACGTTGTTGGTCACACTTCCGCTTGGAGGACAGATCACGTTGCCGACAAAAGTATTCGTTACAGGATTGGCTCCAAGAGGCTGGATGAAGAACCCTGCTCCCGGGGCAATCGTTGGATTCGGAGAAAAACTGCCTGCGGTCTTAGTACAACTTGTAAAACCTGACCCAGTCCACACCAAGGCATGGGAGCCAGTTGGTTCTGTGACAAGGCTTGCCAAGGTGTTTGAACCGTTATCCAAGGGATTAGCCAGCAAGCTGTAAGCACTACCACCGGGTGACACAACAGTGACATAACCAACGATGTTGGCTGAATAGACCTGTGCGTTTGAGGAGACAAGACCGGCAACGAGTGCAGCTGCAGCGGTCAATAGTATTTTAGTTCTCATATTCTGTTTCTGTTTTAGTTTTACCGTGTGTGTCACCAATATCTCAGAATGCAAGGGGGGTGTCAACGATTTTTTGAGATTTTTTGAACGATTTTGAGGGTGACGGGTGACGGGTGACGTGTGACTAGAACTGATTGGCTATCAACGACTTGTGCTATAATCGTCTCACGCGTCAGAGGTCACATGTCACCGGGGAAAAGAGGAAAAAGCGCTTTGTAACCAGTTTGTAACCAGTTTTAAAGGAGTTGAGGGTTGAGAGTTGAGGGTTGAGAGAAAGGGAAAAAGTCCAGGAATGTCGCTAATGTGCGCTAATTATTAAGATTAATACAGGGTCATTGCCGCCAAAAGGCGCCCGTCTGCGTCAGCTCCCGTCTTCACTGCGTTACGCCGCGGCGAGTCGAGGCGGCAAGGAGGGCGGTAGTCAGCAGTCAGTGGTCAGTAGTTGGTAGTCAGTAGTCAGTAGTTTTTAGCGGTTACCCGTCACATTTCAAAGGCGGAAGCGGAGGGCTGAATTGAACCATTTTTAACGCGAAGACGCCAGGACGCAACGAGGTGAAGGAATGCGGGGAAGATGAGAATCGGCAGTATCCTGATTTGTAGGCGACGAGGTAACGAGTCGCACTCCTTACGTCGTGCCCTACCTTCAAATCAGGACATTACCTTAGATTCGCTTGACGGGCCGTATTCGTCGTGGTGTATTAATGTTATGAAATTGGGTGGATTGATATTAGCCCTTGGAACGCTCGCTTCAACGATTCTCCCGACGGAATCGGCGCGGTCGGCCACGATACGGGATGACGAGCCGGACAGCAGTTATCTGGCGCTGGCCGCCAGTCCGCAATACGCCCCGGTGGGGACGTTTGTCAACAGTTGGGGCTATACCGGCTGCGCCACGCTGATTGCGCCGGATTGGGTGCTGACGGCCGCGCATGTTCTGACCGCCGCCACTTCCGGCACTTTCACCATTAACGGAATGTCCTACGGCTCGACCCAGCTCATCAGCAATCCGGGCTGGAATGGCACTGCGTTCAACGGTTACGATTTCGGACTGGTGCAACTGAGCACGCCGGTTTCGGGCATTACGCCCGCAACGCTCTACACGGGGTCTGCGGATTTGGGAGAAGACCTGACCGGGACGTATGTTGGATTCGGTTTTACCGGAACGGGCCTGACGGGGTGGCAATCAGGCACCGCCGGTCAGATGCGCGCTTTTCAAAATGTCCTGGATGGAGACGTAGGCAATCCTTCGCTGGTGTTGTGCAGCGATTTTGACAATCCCGCCGGCACGGCGAACACGTTTGGCAGCGCGACGCCCTTGACGCTGGAAGGCTGCGTGGCGCCGGGCGACAGCGGCGGCGGCGTGTTTATCACGGTTGACTCGCAAACGTATCTGGAAGGCGTGATCTCCTTTGTGGCCGCCACCCATGCCAGCGCCGGCAATGCGAATTCCGTTTACGGCGACGTCAGCGGGTCCGGGAGAGTCTCGGCATTGGTTCCCTGGATAGACAGCATCACCGGAATTCCTGAGCCAACGACATCGGCGCTGCTGGCCGGCGCGGGTCTCGCCATGCTTTTGGGCTGGCGACGACGGCCAATTCCCTGAGCAGCACACCCCGGTCATCATCGCGCTCCGCAGCGCGGCAACGGTTCCGGAAACCACTGGTGGCCTGGGGTTGCGCCGATATATTTTCCAAAAATTGACGTCATCGGCGTTTGACCTTTTAACCGCGGGTTACACGGATTTTTGACGCGAAGAGGGGAAGTCCGCGTAAAAGGCTGGCGCCTCACGCGGCGGGCCCCGTAAAAGGCGGATGCCTCACGCGGCGGGGCCAACCACGGAATTCAACCACGGATGAACACAGATGAACACGGATGAACGCGGATTTTTAGACACGAATTGCACGAATTTTCACGGATAAAGCCGCAAAGCGGCACAAAAGGCACAAGGGCGGAAAGAAAAAGGTTGAAGGCTGAAGGCGGTGAAGGGAATGGGTGCAGGGTACAGTCAGAACATAGGTAACACTGTTCGGTTCACAGGTCGCCGCCGTGATTTCAAGCTGCCAAACCAAGCATACGGGCGCAAACGGTTTCAATCGCCACAAAGTTCTCTTTCGGAAAAGCGGCAATACGCCGAATGATTTTTGCGTTGTCCACCCCGGCGATGCCCAGCACATTCACCACCGATTCCTGTTTGAGCCACGCGGGCTTGGGAAAGTGAACTTCACATTCCCCGCCACGAATCTCCGTGGTCATGGGAACCACGACGGACATGGCGCGTTCGGCATCGGGGCGGCGCACGGAAACAACCACACACGGTCTGATTTTGGCGGCCATACCCAAATCCACGATCACGACGTCGCCGCGATCAAATTTGGTCATAATCAATTTCGGGCGCGGGTCCGAGTTTGTTCCACGTATCGGCCACAATAGCTTCCCAGGCACGCGCCGGAGTTTTCACCCTGGGCGCGGGCATGACCCACCAGCCGCCCTTTTGGGCGGTGACCAGGTATTGCTGTCCTTTCCGGGTACCGCGTATGGAAACCCGGCCCTTGTCGTCGGCTTTGACCAGCGTGGTTTGCATGTGGGAAAGTTCCCACGGCGCAGGGTGGGTGTCAAGCCAGAGAGCGGCGGGCCCCGTAAAAGGCGGGCGCCTCACGCGGTGGGCCCCGTAAATGGACTGGTTTGGTGGGGCGAGGCTACTGACGAGCCGGGGTGAAGGGGAAAATCGGTTCAACAAAACGGCTCGCGAGGACGCTCGCCCCACCAAACCAAATCATCTCAACCGACGGCTCGCGAGGACGCTCGCCCCACCCGTCAGCCATTACTCGCCTGCACCAAAATTTTAAGGGAATCCGAAGTTGGTTTGGCGGCCAAAGCCACGGCTTCCGCGGTTTGTTCCAACGGAAAGCGATGCGTGATCAACCGGCGCACGTCGAGCCGGCGGGAAAAGACCAGACGCGCGACTTCGGACTGCAAAGTGAAATCCGACGAGTAGCTGCCGATGAGGTCTTTCTCGTCCAGACAAATTGACGCGAGGTCAATTGGGGAGATTGGGGATGGGAGTTGGGAGTTGGGAGGAATGGCCACCTCACCCGCATCAAATAATGTTTTCCCTTTAACCCTCACCCGACCTTTGGCCACCCTCTCCCGCTCCCGCGAGCGAGGGGTCTGGCTTTCTCCCCTGCCATCTGCCATCTGCCATCTGCCATCTGCTCTTTTGGTGTGAGCGAAAAGGAGGACCTGGCCGCCGCCGCGGACGAGGGCCAACGCCTGATGCACGGCGGCATCGGAGGAAACGGCGATGATGGCGGCGTCCAAATTGGGAATTGTAGGAGACGAGGTGACGAGCCTCTTATTCATCCCAGGTTTTGGATTTCGGACTTCGAGTTTTTCAGTTAGAGCCTCGTCACCTCGGCTCCTACTGACATTAATCGTCCAGCGGGCGCCGAATTTTTTGGCGAGTTTCAACCTGGATTCGAGCAAATCGGTGGCGAGGACGCGCGCGCCGGCGAGTTGCAGCAAGCGCGTGAACATCAGGCCAATCGGCCCCTGCCCCGCCACCAACACAACGTCGCCGCGCAACAGGTTCAATCGCCGGACGGCCTTGAGCACGGTGTTGACGGGCTCCAACATCGCGCCTTCTTCAAAAGAGTTTTTCGCCGGGATTTTCACGACGCCGGGCAGGACGAAGGGCATGACGCAGACGTATTCGGCGTAGCCGCCGCCCGCCGGTTCGAAACCGGCGGTGATGCCGGTGCGTTTGTAGGTTTCGCATTGGGCAAAGGCGTGGTGCCGGCAATAATGGCAATCCAGGCAGGGCACGTGATGGTGGAGGGCGACGCGGTCGCCGACTTTGAGTGACGAGTGACGGGTGACGAGTGACGGGTTTCCGGCGCCGATCTGGACGATGGTGCCGGCGGTTTCGTGGCCGAAGATGCGCGGGGGCGGGACGGTGCCGTGCTGGATTTTTTTGATGTCGGTGGGGCAGACGCCGCAGACGGCGACCTTGACGAGCAGTTCATTCGGGCCGAGGCGCGGGACGGGGACGGTTTCGAGGCGCAGGTCGTTGACGCCGCGATAAACGACGGCGCGCATGGTTTTGGGAATGGCGAACACGGGGGAGTTTTAACCGCGGATGACGCGGATGACACGGATTTTTTTGACGGAAAGACGACTAACCGCAAAGAGGCAAAGACGCAGAGAACACTGGAAGATCAGGATTAAGAGTAAGATTAAGATTAAGATTTTTGGCGGAACCGTGAAAGACACGAAATTTTAGACACGGATTACACGGATAAACACGGATTTTTTGAAGGAGTCAGCAGTCAATAGTCAGTGGTCAGCAGCTTTTTACGCGTCACCTGTCACACGCCACATGTCACTCATTGGGGTGGCGGGGCCAAAAAGGTGTGGAGGCCGATCGGGAATTGGGGAGATTCCAACCAGTCGGCCAGAAGATTTAACTCGATACCGGTGAAACCGATGGTGGATTTGCGGGTGAAGGACAGTTGATTGGGGCCGGTTTGGGTAATGACGGTGAGACTGGCGCCGAGCCTGGGAGCAATGTCTTTAAGCCAGAGCGTCGCCGGAGCACTGAATGGCAACTGGTCCTTATTGCAAACAAGGCGGGCAAACTGGCCCATGTAAAGCCATTGTTCGGTTCGCGGGCCGGTGATTTCCCAATCGTAATAGACCGCATTGGTCCGGTTCAAGACGGCTTGCAGCGATTGAAGCGACAGTGGCAGGGCAGGTGGTATTGGTTGGAACGCGCCGCCAAAAATGAAGCTCTGGCGGTTGATGTTCGTATAAAGCACGAATGGGTACATATATGGGACGCCCTTCCACTCCAAGCCGTTGAAGGCGGCAGATTTTTCGAACTTTGAAAGACCGTTTGTCGGAAACCAGCGGTATTGCTTTCGCAAGACCAAATCGGTCAGCCTGGAAACCGTGTTGCTGGCTTCCGGGAGCGGCGTCGCGAAATAGCTGAGCATATTAAGCCCCGGCATCGCCCAAAAACAGATCTGATCCGGCGGCGGGCCGATTTGGAGATTAGTCCAGAATGGCGATGAGGCCAGCCAGGGCTGGAATCCCCGAATGGCAGTGAAACCGGACAGATGTTCATCAATCAGATTGGTGGGGATGTTCCACGGTTTCAGTTCGAGCGCCAGCGGCTCCGGAAAATCGACCGTGCCGTTCAACAAGACGTTGGTGACGTCACCGGTCGCGGACAGATGAAGGCGGTTGAGAGTGAAAATGTCTTTCGAACCCACCTCACCCCGGCCACTGGATTTGTTCTCATCCCCACCACCCTCAACCGCCCTGTGGGCACCTTCTCCCGCTCCCGCGAGCGAAGGAACTTCCCCCGCTGTACGGGCGGAGAGGGAGAAGACAGCGGCGAGTCGCGCCGGGTCGAGGTCGGCTTCGAGCCAGTCTCCCGGGTTCCGTACGTTCCAGGGCGGCAGGGCACGGTGCGTTCGGAGCCGCAGTTCGGCAATCAAACCATTGAAGTCTTCAGCCGCCCCCACGATGGTCCACGCGCCAATACGGGTCAGCTCAATGACGTTGGGGGAATGATGCTTTTTGAGCGACCAGCCGTATGAACCCTGAGGTGCCGGGACAGGCTGGAGGCTGGTCAATGATTCCAGGACCGCGGCGAGATTGGTCTGCCACAAGGCGGCGCGCTGGTCGTCCAGCCGGATGGCCAAGGCAAGCTCAGCCGGTTGATTGGCTACCTGACGAATTTCCAGATACGACTCACCGGCGACCAGATCGTCCAGCAACGGCCGCAAAAGAGCGGCGGCATTGGTGTCAAGGTTGCGATGCAGCAAAGGCCAGGGGGCGAGGGAAAGTTTGTCCAGGGTTTGTTGTTCGAGCCGCCGGCTTTCGGGCAGGTTCCAAATCGTCAGCAAAGAAGCCGCATTGGTCCCGCCGGAGAGCTGTTTCATTCCCGACCAGTGAACGCGGGCAACAATCGGCATGGAAGCCGTCGGCGGCGTCTGGCCCGGAGGCGTGTTTTCGGCGGACTGGGCTGGCCGGGCGCCGGCCAGCAACATAACGGCGGCAAACAGGATGAATAGGTTTCCATTTTGCCCGGAAAATCGTTTGCCGTATAACGATTTTGCCGGATGCAAAAAGGCAACGCGTGGCATGTTCATTATCCGCTGTTTTATGCCAAAACCAGGGGCCATCGGCAATTTCAATTACGGTCGGCGGTCAGCAGTCAGTAGTCAGTAGTTTTTACCCGTCCCTTGTCACTCGTCACTCGTCACGCACCAGGATTTTCAACGGCATCCATTTCGCGAACGGCTTGTCATTCTCGCGCGCGGGATTATCCTTGGGGCTGTGAACAAAACGTGGCATCGCTGGCTGCCGGTGATTTTCGTGGCGCTGGTGGCGTTGAGCCGCTGGCCGGGGTTGTTGCCGCCTAATTTCAGCGCGGCCACGGCCCTGGCGTTTTGCGCGGGCGTTTATCTGTCCGGGGCCATGGCCTGGTGGCTGCCGCTGGGCACCATGGCCGTGACCGACGTGGCGCTGAACGTGTTCTATTATCACACGTCCCCGGTGGGCGGTTATCTGCTGTTGAATTACCTGGTTTACGCGGCCCTCATCTGGTTCGGACGGCAAATGGGAAGGCGCGCGTCCTTCCTCAAGCTGCTGGCGGGCGGGGTGCTGGGCGCGATGGCATTTTATCTGATTACCAACACGCTGGCGTGGCTGGAAAACCCGGTCTATGCCCGGACCCTGGCCGGCTGGATCCAGGCGCTGACGAGCGGCCAACCCGGTTTTCCGCCGACCTGGGAATTTTTCCGAAACACCCTCATGAGCGGCGGGCTGTTCACCGCCCTGTTCGTGGCGGCAATGAAACTGACCGCGCCGGCCGAATCGCCCGTGGAAAAGGAGGCGGGCGCGCGCCCGGCGCCGGAAACCGAGGAAGAACCGGAGGAGGCAAAGGCGTAACATGTGGCGAGTGGCGGGTGGCGAGAGACGCGATTTTGCCGCCGGCCGCCCACAGCTATCCCCTCTCGTCACCCGTCACCTGTCACCTGTCACTCTATGAAGATAGGCGTCATTTCGGACACGCATAACTTTTTGGACCCGAAAATCCCGGAACGGTTTGCGGGGGTGGGCCACATTCTGCACGCGGGCGACATCGGATTGCCGTGGATTTTGCAGGAGCTGGAACAGGTCGCGCCGGTCACGGCGGTGAGCGGCAACACAGACGATCCGGCGTTGCGTTATGCGGCAGCCAAAACCGTCGAACTCGCCGGCCGGAAATTCTTCATCCAGCATATCGTCCGGCCGCACGATTTGAATGAAGACCTGAAACGACGCCTCGCGCGCGAACGGCCAGACGTGGTGGTGTTCGGCCATACGCACCAGCGTTTTTGCGAGTCGCTGAACGGCGTGCTGTATTTCAACCCCGGTTATGCGGGCCAGCCGAAGTTGGGTGCGGAACGGAGCGTGGCCATTTTGCACTGCGACAGGAAGGGAATCCGTGCAGAATATGTGGAGTTGTGATTCGCCCATGCCCCCCCCCGGCTCGTCAGTAGCCTCGCCCCACCGCCTAGCGGGATGTGACGAGTGACGAGTGACGAGTGACATGAAAAGCGCGGACCGTTGACTGCTGACTACTGACTTTTGACTGCAGCGTTTTTGCTTTCGCTGCCGCGCCGCCTTTGTTAAAGAAATCGCGTGCGCAAACTGTTTTGGATCATTTTAAGCCTGGGCCTTGGCGGCGGGTTCGCCACCACCCGCGCCGATACGCTTCAACTGGCGGATGGCACCTCGGTTTCCGGCGACATTGTCATGATCAACGACAGCGGCGTCAAACTCCGGCTGCCGGACGACACCTATACCAACGTGGTATGGCCGAAGTTCTCCCAGGACGCGTTGAAGCAGCTCGGCAAAAACCCGAAAGCCAAATCGTTCGTCGAGCCGTTTATCGAAACCCCGCCGCCGCAACCCAAAAACGAGGCCATCGAAATCCGCGACGTGTCGCGCCCGGAGTTGCCGCCGCCGGGTTCCCTGTTGGCAACGCTGCTGTCCTCGTCGGTGGGTTTTGTCGCCCTGTTGTTGATTTACGCGGCCAACATCTACGCCGCCTATGAAATCGCCATCGTGCGCGCGCGACCCATCGGGATGGTGATGGGGGTGGCGGCGGTGTTGCCGATTCTGGGGCCGATTATTTTCCTTTCCCTGCCGATGCGCACGGAGGCGCCGCCGGATGAAACGCAAACCGAGGCGGAAGCACAGACCTACGCGGTGCCGGGCGCGGCGGCGCCGGTGGCGGCAGGCCTGTCCACGACGGGCATCCGCGTCGCCCCAGCGGGGGCGAAGGCCGGGCACCCGGAAGCCCAGGTGTTCCAGCGCGGCCAGTTCATGTTCAACCGCCGGTTTTTTGAAACGAAATTCTCCGGTTTCTTCAGTGTGATCCGGCGGCCGGCGGAAAAAGACCTGGTGCTCGTGATCAAAACCGCGCGCGCCCAGTTGATTGCCCAGCGCATCAGCCGCATCGCCGCCAACGAAGCGTACTTCGAGGTGGTCCAGGGCGGGAAGTCGCAGGAGGTCATGGTGCCGTTCGCCGACATCCAGGAAATTCAACTCAAACACAAGGACGCGTGAAGAGTGACACGTGGCGAGTGACGGGTGACGTGAAGGACAGCCCGGTCCTGCGCCAAATGTTCCCGTCACCCGCCACCCGTCACCCGGCACCCCTATGAAATACCGCACGATTCTCATGTTTGGCGCGCCCGGCTCGGGCAAGGGCACGCATGGCCGGAACCTCGGCGTCATTCCGGGTTTTTTCCATTGCGCCTGCGGCGACGTCTTCCGCAACCTCCGTCCGGACAGTCCGCTCGGCAAAGTCTTTCTCGAACATTCCAGCCAGGGCGAGCTGGTGCCGGACCAGCCGACGATTGAACTCTGGCGGCAATACATTGAAACCAGCACGAAAATCGGGCGGTTTCATCCCGGCGAGGACACGCTGGTGCTCGACGGCATTCCCCGGAGCGTGCCGCAGGCTGAGATGTTGAGCGACACGCTCGACGTCGTGGCCATGTTTTACCTTACTTCCAGCCGGGAAAACCTCGTCGCCCGCATGCAGCGCCGCGCCATGAAGGACAACCGCCTCGACGACGCGAACCTCGACGTCATCCGCCAGCGCCTCAAGACTTACGAGAAGGAAACCAAGCCCGTCATCAATTTCTACGGCAAGAAGCTCGTCCACCGCATCAACACCGACCAGCCGCCGGTAAAGACGTTTCTCGACATCCTCAAACAGGTCGTGAAGCTTTGACCGCTCAAAAATTGTAGCAGCGGACGTGAGTCCGCTCCATATTTCTGAGAAATGAGCCGACTCATGTCGGCTGCTACGATGAAAGAACTAAAGATCGTTTTCATGGGCACGGCGGAGTTGTCCTGTGCCAGTCTCGAAGCGCTGGCGCGCGACCAACAATTCCCGGTGGCCGCCGTCGTCACCCAGCCTGACCGGCCCAAAGGCCGCGAACTCAAACTGCAACCGTCACCGGTCAAGGCGCTGGCGCAGAAATTAAGCCTCCCGGTGCTGCAACCGGCAAAAGCGCGTGACGAAAAATTCATCGCGGAACTGCGCGGACTGGCGCCCGAGCTTATTGTGGTGGTCGCCTACGGCCAGATTTTGCCGCAGAGCATCCTGGATTTGCCGCGGCACGGCTGCCTGAACGTTCACACGTCGCTGCTGCCAAAGTATCGCGGCGCAGCGCCCATCCAATGGGCGATCGCCAACGGCGACGCTGAAACCGGGGCGACCCTCATGAAAATGGATGCCGGGCTGGACACCGGGCCGATCGTTGCCCAACGGCGCACGCCGATTCAACCGGCGGACGATTCCGCCACACTCCACGACCGGCTGGCCAGACTCGGCGCCGAACTGCTCAGGGCAACCATTCCCGATTATGTCGCCGGCAAAATCCAGCCGCGACCGCAGCCGGTTGACGGCGTCAGTCACGCGCCGAAAATCAAAAAAGAGGACGGGCGGATTGACTGGAATCTGCCGGCGCAAACGATTGTGAACCGGCTTCGCGCCTTCACGCCGTGGCCGGGGGCTTACACGTTTTCGTTGGGAGTTCCGCCTTCAGACGGCAAGGCACAACTGCCTGAAGGCGGAACTCCAAACGTGGCGCATTCAACCCTTCTGAAAATCTGGAAAGTTGAACCGGTTGAAAAATCCGGTGCGCCCGGAACGATTTTATCGGCGGACAAAAATGGGATTGTGGCCGCCTGCGGCCAGGGCGCATTGCGGATCCTGGAATTGCAACGAGAAGGCGGCCGGCGGATGAACACGGCGGAGTTTCTGGCGGGGCATCCGCTGACACCCGGCGCGAAATTTAAAAGGTAGGGACACCCGCGCTGCGGTGTCCACGGCGGTAAGGCCGCCGGAATCTTGCGCCCGTTGGGGCGCGGACAGCGCAGCGCGCGTCCCTACCCTGCCATCGCATCCTTCAACCCGGCGGCGTAAGCCTCAAACACGCGGCGCATCTCGTCGCGGACCCGGCGGAAGGAATTCAGAATTTCCTCCTCGCTGCCGGTCGCCCGGGCCGGATCCAGAAACGGCCAATGATGGCGCTGCAACTGGCCGGGAAACACCGGGCAGCCCTGGTCCAGATTGCCGCAGACGGTGATGACGGTGCGAATCGGTTGGCCGAGAAATTCCTTCAGATGCTTCGAACGATGGCCGGAAAGGTCAATGCCCACCTCGGCCATGACCTTGATGGCCAGCGGATGAACGTAGCCGGTCGGGTGGGAACCGGCACTTTCAACGTTGACGAACTCGCCCGCCGCCGCTCGCAGAAAGCCTTCGGCGATATGGCTGCGGCAGGAGTTGCCGGTGCAAAGAATGAGGACAGTGGGTTTCATAAAATGGGAAAACATCGAACATTCAACGTTCAACTTCGAACTTCCAATTAAAGAAACCCAAGCTCCCTGGATATTGGGCGTTGAATGTGGAATGTTGAATGTTCATGCGGTTATTTCGCCCGATTGGTACCAGCCGCGCGACTGGTTGCAGACGTGGCAGACGGACAGCATCACCGGCACTTCCACCAGTACACCGACTACCGTGGCCAGCGCCGCGCCGGAGCCGGGGCCGAACAGGGTGATGGCCACGGCCACGGCCAGTTCAAAGAAGTTGCTGGCGCCGATGAGCGCGCCAGGCGAGGCGACATTGTGCGGCACCTTGAACCGCCGCATCAGCAGGTAGGCCAGCGACGAATTGAAATACACCTGAATGACAATCGGCACGGCCAGCAACAGCACCGCGAACCATCGCGTCGTCAGGTTCTCGGCCTGAAAGGCGAAGATGAGCACCAGCGTCAACAGCAGCGCCCCGATCATTACCGGATGAAATTTCGGCAGGAAATTTTGCTCAAACCAGCCTTTGCCGTGTGATTTCAAAAGCGCGGTGCGGGTCAGCCAGCCGGCGGTCAGCGGAATGACGATGAACACCACAACCGAGGTGATGAGCACTTTGGCCGGCACAATGACATGGGCCACGCCGCACAGAAACATGACGATGGGCGCGAACGCAAACAGCATGATGAGGTCGTTCACCGCCACCTGCACGAGCGTGTAAGCCGGGTCACCGTCGGTGAGGTAGCTCCACACAAAGACCATGGCCGTGCACGGTGCGGCGGCGAGGATGATGAGACCGGCGGTGTAATTTTTCGCCATTTCCGGCTCAATCCAGGCGGCAAAAATGTGCTGCATGAACAACCACGCCAGGAAGGCCATGCTGAACGGCTTGACCAGCCAGTTGACGAACAAGGTCACGGCGAGCCCCTTGGGTTTGCGCGCGATGCCGCCCAGCGCAGTAAAATCCACCTTGAGCATCATCGGATAAATCATCAGCCAAAGCAGGACGCCGATGGGAACGTTGACCTGTGAACCCTGGCCGAATTGCAGCCGGCTCAGTTGGGCGGTGAAGGCGGGGGCGAGTTTGCCCAGCGCCACGCCGGCGACCATGCAGAGAAAAACCCAGACGGTCAGGTAACGCTCGAAGAACGCGAGACGTTTCGGGGCGGGTTTGTCGGTTTGATTATTCATGGTTCAGATTTCATGCCGTCCACAGCAGATAGCCACCCGCCAGCAGCACCAGCGCGCCGCAGACGAATTTCACGACGCTCACGCCTTTGGATTTTTCGTTCCAATGTAAAAAGCGTTGAACGATTTCGGTGGAGGTCCCGGCCAGCACAATCACCGCGCAATGGCCGACGCCGTAGGCCAGCAGCAGCGAAGCGCCGTAGAAGGGCGCGGTCTTTGCGAGCTTGAAAGTGACGCCGAGCATCGGGGCCATGTAGGCAAAGGTGCAAGGACCAAGCGCAATCCCAAAGACGAGACCGAGAATCAAAGCGGCGAGCAGACCTTTGCGTTTCAAACCGACTTGCCCCGGCCCGGACCACGGCATGGGAATCAAGCCAAGCAGGTGCAGACCGACGGCGAAGAAAATGACCGCAACAAAGTAATTTCCGTAACGGCCGAGGTCGCCCAGCATCCGGCCCGCTGCCGCCGTGATCGCGCCAATCGCCGCAATCGTCACCAGGATGCCCACGGCGAAAAGCGTGGAAGTCCAAAACGCGCGCTTCGCCGTCGCCTGGCCTTGTTCGCTGATAAAGCCCACGATGAGGGGAATGCTCGCCAGATGGCACGGGCTTAAAACGATGCTCAACACACCCCACGCCACCGCCGCCGCCAGCGCGATCGCTGGCACGCCTTCAACGGCATGACTCAAAGTGGTGAACAGCGTTTCCACGTCTGGTTATTTTGATTTTTTCAAATCCACGCCGAGTTCCTTCCACTGGGCGAGAATGTCGTCTTTGGAAAAGAATCCGATATGGCGGAACAGTTCGTTTCCCTTCGCATCGAAAAAGATTTGCGTGGGAATGATTTCGATTTTGAATGGCTTCCCGGCATCGGGATTTTTCCAGACATCAATAAACTCCACGTCCAGCTTGCCCGCGTAATCTTTTTTCAACTCCTCCAGAATGGGCGCCATCATTTTGCAGGGAATACACTTGTTCGCGCCGAGATCCAAAAGTTTGGGCAACGCGTTCGTTTGCGGCGGCACGTCCGGCGCGTTGGTCAGGGCGACGGTGGAAAATGCCGTCAAGTTTGCCAGCATCGGGCAGCACGCGCCGCCTGATCCGGCGGGACGGCTCGCTTGCGTGAGTGCCAAGGCCGTGCCCACGACGGCCACCAATGCCAACGCCAATCCGATTCGAGTGTTTTTGTTCATAGCTTTTGTTATTTGGTTGATGGTTCAGTTTGCGTTTGCCGGAGCATGATTTTAAGTTCATCCAGCGTCGGAACTTTGCCCGCCACCTTGACGGTGTTGTTCACCACCAGCGCGGGCGGTTGTCATCACGCCGAACAGCATGATGGTTTTCAAATCGCTGATCTTTTTAATTTCACAGGCCAGCCCGATTTCGCTGGCGGCTTGCGTCGTCAACGCTTGCAGCTTGGCGCATTTCGCACAGCCAGTTCCAAGGATGAGCAGAGTATTCATGAGGGAAACCACAGCGTTAACAGCAACCGGCTCCGCACATTTCCGCGCACCACGCCTCAACCTTCGCATTGATCATGTCCCGAATTTCGCGGGTCCTGGCCAGTTTTTCCTCATGCGTGCCTGGCACGGCGGACGGATCGGGAAAACTCCATTGCAGCCGCTGGATGGCACCGGGGAAGATCGGGCAGCGTTCCGCGCTCGCCTCGTCACAAACGGTGATGACGCAGGCAAACATCTTGCCGGTCTTGAACAGGTCGAACACCGACTTGGTCGGATTGCCGGAAATATCAATGCCGATTTCCTGCATCGCCTCAACGACGACCGGATTCAATTTGCCTGGCTCCAGTCCCGCGCTCTGCGCTTCAAATTCATTCGGGCAAAGTTGGTTTAGAAACGCCTCGGCCATCTGGCTGCGGGCGCTGTTGTGGATGCAAACGAACAAGACACGATTTTTCATGGCGGCTATATTGGTTGAGTTGCGGTTTCAAAAAATTGCTGCAGTCGTTCCGGTCCGGCCGGTTCTTCTGTCACCCAGGGCACCAGCGCCGTGCGCTGGGAAAGTTTTTCGGTGACTTCGCGGATGAATGGGACTTCACCGTTCCCCCTCGCCACCAGCAGCGGATCGCGCGAGCCGCTTTCGGCAAAGCTCTGGTTGATTACCCAGCCGAACGGCTCGATGTGCGCCCGCCGCAAGTCCTCTTGCAGCGACGCCGCCTCGTGAACCGGCGTGGCTTCCGGCAGTGTCACCACCAGCACGCGGGTATAATCGGCATCCCGCAGGCGGGGGAGAAGTTGTTGCACTTCTTCCGGCAGATCGCTCGCCTTGCGCGCAATTTCGCGATGATAAGACTCCGTCGCATCCAGCAGCAGCAGCGTGTGGCCGGTCGGGGCCGTGTCGAGCACCACAAACGCATCCTTGCCTTGCGCCACCGTCCGCGCGAACGCCCGGAACACCGCGATTTCTTCCGTACAGGGCGAACGCAAATCTTCCTCCAGCAAGGCACGGCCATTGGCGTCGAGATTCTTTCCGGCCGTCGCCATCACCTGCTCGACGTAGCTCCGCGTCTCGGCCTGCGGGTCAATCCGGCTGACGTACAAGCCTTCTGCTTTTCCCGCCGCCACGGCGATATGCGCCGCCGGATCGGTCGTGCTCAAATATACCTGGTGCCCGCGCCGGACCAGCTCCGTCGCAATGGCCGCGGCAATGGTCGTCTTGCCCACGCCGCCTTTACCCATCGTCATCACCACGCCGTTCCCCGCTTGAGCCAGTTCATCCACCAGTTCCGACAACGATTCAGTTGGCGGCAACACGCAACCGTTGGCTTCTTCGGCAGCAGCGAAAACCGGAACTGCCGGCGGCGCGACCAGCGCCCGCAAGGCCGGAATGCCGACGAGATTAAAAGAGCGCAGCGCCACTTTCGTAACCGGCATCCTTTTTAGAAAATCATTTGCTGCCGCCAGCGCAGCCTGCCCGCGTTGTTGCAACGCCAGTGCCACCGGATCACCTGCCACGGCCTGAAACAGCCCGTTCAAAATCAGCCGTTGGTTGCGCACGCCAATCGCCGCCAGTTCGTTGCTCGTGCGCTCCGCTTCGGTCAACGCCGCCCGTTGCGCCCGGCTGACGAGCACCAGCGCCGTGAGCCTGGCGTCCGCCAACGAGGCCACGGCCTTTTCATAAATCACCCGCTGTTTCTCCAATCCCGCCAGCGGCCCGAGACACGAATTGCCCGTCGTGTTGTTTTCAAAAAATCCCGTCCACGCTCCGGGCAATGACAAAAGCCGCAGCGTGTGGCCCGTTGGCGCGGTGTCAAAAATAACGTGGTCAAAATCCGCCGTTGCTTCGGGTTGGCCGAGCAAACGGGAAAATTCATCAAATGCCGCAATCTCCATTGTGCAGGCGCCGGAAAGTTGTTCCTCCATGCTTCGCACAATCGCGTCGGGCAGCTTGCCGCGATACGGCCCGACCAGCTTTTCACGATATGCCGCCGCCGCCGCTGCCGGATCAATGTTCAACGCCGCCAGCCGGGGCACGCCGGGAATTTCCGTCGGCACGGTCGTAAGTTTCACGCCGAGGACTTCATCCAGATTGGAGGCCGGATCGGTGCTGACCAGCAGCACGCGCCAGCCACGGTCGGCCAGGGCAATGGCTGCGGCGCACGCCAGCGAGGTTTTGCCCACGCCGCCTTTGCCCGTGAAAAACAGGAACCGCGTCGGCGATTCCAAAAATCGGGCGAGCGATGGTTCAGGGTTCGTGGTCATCAGCAATTGCCTCCGCCACAGCAGCAACTTGATTTCGCGGCCTTGCCGGACGCTGGAGCTTTCAGGTTGAGCAGTCCGGCCAGTTCCTTGCGGTCGAGGTAACGACCGGTCACCGCCACCTGGCCGTTCACCAGCAGGAGCGGCAGCGCCGCTTCGCCTTTTTCCGTGAGCGTCGCTTGCACCAGTTTGTTTTCCACGAACGCCGCCGGGTTCTGCGCCAGGTTGTGCCGCTGGACAATCACGCCTTCCGACTTGAGCCAGTCCAGATCAGCGGCAAATTGGACGAGTTTGGGGTCAACGTCCGGCCCGCAAACACCGGTCGAGCAGCACATGGCCGGGTCGAATACTTGAATGATTTGGGTGTTCAGTTTCATAAATTTTATGGTTTGCTTTGTTGCCGGCTGTTTACCTTACCCGCAGCACTGGCCGCCAGCCGGAGTCTCGCTCGCGGCTGGCGCGCCGCGGCACGGATCGCTCGCGTCCGCCGGTTGGCTCAATCCGGCACCGGTCAGCCGGGCCGCCAATCGTAAAACCGCCTGATGCGGCGAGTCCTGCACGGTTGCGCCAGTTTCCACCGCCCGCGCCATGACGGCCTTCGACACTCCGAGTTGCTGCGCCTGGTGATAGTGATGTTTCAGGCACGGTTCGCAGTTCGCCGCGATCGCCGAGCCGATGGCCACTAATTCATTCACAGCCGCAGAGTAGTCCACGGTTGAGACCGGTTTGCGCGCCTGGATTTCCAGGCTGGTGACGAAATCGGCGGCGTTGGTTCCCACCGGCAGATGTTTGGCGATTTTTTGGTAGAGCGGGTCCTTCCAATCCGCCTTGGCCTTGAGAAAACTGGATTTCTTCGTGAGTACGATGCCTGTCAAGCCCGCCGCGTGCGCCATGTGTTCGGTTTTCTCCACGAGCACGGCACCGGCCACGCAGCCGATGACCGCCTCGACCATTTCGCGGACGGCCGGCGGCAGCGGCCGCAGCAACGCCAGATCGGAAACGGCAACCCGCCCGCCCGGTTTGAGCACACGGGCCAACTCGCGCCACACCTGCGGTTTATCCGGCGAAAGATTAATGACGCAATTGGAGATAACCACATCGACGCTGTGGTCGGCGACGGGCAGATGCTCAATTTCGCCGAGGCGGAACTCGACGTTATCCAGACCGGTCTGTTTGGCATAACTGGCAGCATTGCGGCGCGCCTTGCCGAGCATTTCCGGCGTCATGTCCACGCCGATAGCGCGGCCCGTCGCGCCGACTTTGCGTCCGGCGATGAACACGTCGAAACCGCCGCCACTGCCGAGGTCGAGCACGGTTTCGCCAGGTTTTAACGAGGCCAGGGCGGCCGGATTACCACAGGAAAGCCCCAGGTTCGCTCCTTCGGGCAGCGCGGTTAACTCCTCGGCCGAGTAGCCGATTTTTTGCGCCAGGTCCTGTGGGGTGATTTGCTTGCCGCCGCAGCCACAGGAACGGGACCGGCTGGAGGTTTTACGGGTCGCAATGGCGGCATAACCTTTGCGCACCATTTCGTGCACGGTTTGTTGAGCATGGGTTGCGGTTGTTTTCATAAAATTGTCGGAAATTCATCAACGGCATTGGCGGCGGCAGATTTCAGCCAGGTCGGTTTTCAACACCCGTTTCAATTTCCGGGCGTCGGCGACGGCCTCGTTGGTCCGGGCGAGCGATTTTTTCACCCAGGCGAGCGCCTCGCGCACGGCCGCCGGCGCGGAGGGGCCGGGCAGCCGGTAATAGACCCAGCGCTCGGCTTTGCGGGACTGGATCAGCCCGGCGTGGTGCAGGATGGACAGGTGCCGGGAGACGGTGGAAAACGCCAGGCCAAATAATTCGGTGATCTGGCAGACGCACAGTTCGCCGCGGCGCAACGCCAGCAGGATCCGCACGCGGTTCGGGTCGGCCAGCGCCCGGGTGATGGACATGAATTCGCGCATGATTTGTTATTTCGTCAAATGACGAAATAATAATTCCATGAACGACGGCGGGCGTCAAGCAGAATTTCAGGAGTCCGCCGGGGTTACACCACGGGCTTTTCGGCGGCTTTGGCTCCGGGGTGGCGGATGTCCTGGGCTTCGCAGAGGTAAACGACTTCCTCGGCCACGTTTTTGGCGTGGTCGGCAATGCGTTCGAGGCTTTTGGAGGCGACCATCCAGTTCAGGCAGCGGCCGATGGTGTCGGGGTTGGCGACCATGTGCTGGGCAATGGCTTCATGGATCTGTTTGTTCAGGGCATCCACCTCCTTGTCGCGTGGGATGATGGCGCGGGCGGCGGCGGAGTCGCGGTTCACGAAGGCGTCCAGCGCCGCCTTGAGCATGTCGAGCGCCATCCCGGCCATGCGCGGCAGGTCGAGATTGATTTTGACGGGTGGTTCCCGGCTTAAATCGCGCGCGCGTTTGGCGATTTTGGTGGCCTCGTCGCCGACCCGTTCGAGGTTCTGGGAAATTTTCATCGCCACGGTAACGAGGCGCAGGTTCGTGGCCAGCGGCGCTTTGGTAAGCAGTTGAATGACCAGATCGTCAATCTCCACCTCGAACTGGTCAATGATGCGGTCGTCGTCTTTGACCCGCAACGCAAGGTCGTGATTGCGCTGGACGAGTGCCTGCACGGCCTGGTTCACGGCGGTTTCGGCGTGGCTGGCCATCAGCAGCAGTTTCTGCCGCAACCCGTCCAGTTCGATGTCGAAGTGGGTTTCCATAGTTTTAATTCTTAACCGGCTTATTCATAATCTTTGTCCTCATCCTGACCACCATGCCCGCAATTGCAAATGAGATTATGAGGAGGAGCAGGATTGGGACCAGGATTTTAGCCGAACCGGCCGGTCACATAATCTTCCGTGCGTTTTTGCGAGGGGCTGGTGAAAATTTTTACCGTCGGGCCGAACTCGACCAGTTCGCCCAGATAAAAGAACGCCGTGTAATCCGACGCGCGCGCCGCCTGCTGCATGTTGTGCGTCACAATCACAATCGTGTACTCCTTTTTCAATTCCACAATCAAGTCTTCGATTTTGGAGGTGGCCAGCGGGTCAAGCGCCGACGCCGGCTCGTCCATGAGCAACACTTCCGGTTCCACCGCCAGGGCGCGGGCGATGCACAGGCGCTGTTGCTGGCCGCCGGACAAACTGACGGCCGGCGCGTGCAGGCGGTCCTTCACCTCGTCCCAAAGGGCGGCCATGCGGAGTGATTGTTCGGTGCGTTCGGCGAGCAGCTTTCGGTTGCCGATGCCGTTCAAACGCAACCCGACGGTGACGTTTTCAACAATGGACATGGTCGGGAACGGATTTGACTTTTGAAACACCATGCCGACCCGGCGGCGGACCGTAACCGGCTCGACGTTACGCGAGTAGATATCGTCGTCAAACAGGCGAATCTCGCCTTCCATGCGCGCTTCGGGATTCAACTCGTGCATCCGGTTGAGCGCGCGCAGAAAGGTGGATTTGCCGCAACCGCTGGGGCCGATGATGGCGGTGACGGCCCGGGCGGCGACGTCGAGCGAAACGTTTTTGACCGCGGCGGTGTTGCCGAAGAACACCGAGAGATGGCGCACGGTCAGGGCCGGCGCTCCCACGGATTTGGATTCCGGCTGGACATTGAGCGGTGGCATGGCGGTTTCAGGCATGGCGTTGCAAAATTTCAGGCTTTGCGTTGGAACCGGTCGCGGGTGAAAAAGCGCACGCCGACGTTGATGGCCAGCACCAGCAGGAGCAGAACGAAGGCGCCCGCCCAGGCCTGCCGATGCCAGTCGTCATAGGGGGAGATGGCATAAACGTAAATCTGCAGGGGGATGGCCGCGATGGGTTCGGTCAGTTTGTGCGCCCAGCCGAGATTGCCGGTGGTGAACAGCAGCGGTGCCGTTTCGCCGGCGACGCGCGCGAGGGCCAGCAACACACCGGTCACAATGCCTTTGAGCGCGGTGCGGATGACGATTTGCACGATGGTCCGCCATTTGGCAATGCCCAGCGCCAGCGCGGCTTCGCGGTAGCCGCCGGGCACCAGTTGCAGCACCTCTTCGGTCGTCCGCATCACGAGCGGAATCATCATCAGTCCCAGCACCACGCCGCCCGCCAGCGCGGACGCGCCGTGCATGGGCACGACCATCAGGGCATAGACCACCACGCCCCAGGTGATGGATGGCACGCCGTTGAGAATGTCGGCGCCGAACCGGATTCCCCAGTTTAACCTGGTCCCGCCGTATTCGGAGAGGAACACGCCGCCCAGCACACCAATCGGGACGCCGACGACCGCCGCCTCCGCGAGCAAAACAAATGTTCCGACGATGGCGTTGGCCATGCCGCCGCCTTTTTCACCGAGGGGCTTCGGCAGTTGCGTGAAGAACGCAAGATTGATTGAACTGAACCCTTCCTTTACGATGTGATAAAAAATCAAAATGAGCGGCGTGACCACCAGAATGGCGCAGGCGAACGTGATGACCTGCATCAGGATGTCCTTGAACTGGCGCCAGTAATGGTTCGGGGCGGTCATGCGAGTGACGAGTGACGAGTGACGAGTGGCGAGTGCGACCGGACGGAGCAGGAGCCACGTGGAGCCAGCCTGATCGTAAATCGTAAATCGTAAATCATAAATGTTCAATGTTGTGGCTTCACGCTGGGTCCGGCGAAGGTTTTCAAAAGCAATTGAGCAAAAATATTCACGAGCATGGTCACGCCGAGCAGGACCAGCCCCAGTTCAAACAGCGAGCTGTAAAACAAATCACCGATGGCTTCGGTGAATTGATTGGCAATCCAACTGGCCAAGGTGCTGCCAGGCGCAAAAAGCGATTTGACGAATTGCGGCGAATTGCCGACGACCATCGTCACGGCCATCGTTTCGCCCAGCGCGCGGCCCAGCCCCAGAATGACCGCGCCGAACAGGCCCTTTTTCGCGTAGCTCAGCACGGCGATGCGTGTGACTTCCCAGCGCGTCGCGCCGAGGGCATAGGCGGCTTCGCGCTGCAAACCGGGAACCGAGCGCAGGATTTCCCGCGAGACCGACGTGATGATGGGCACAGCCATGATGGCGAGGATGATTCCGGCAGCCAGCATGCACGGGCCGTAATCTGGCCCTTGAAAGAATGGCAGAAAGCCGAGCGTCGTCCGCAGCGCTGGATAAAGATGATTGTGCAGCCACGGAACCATGACAAAGAATCCCCAAAAGCCCAGAATGACGCTGGGAATGGCGGCAAGCAATTCGATGAACATGATGAGCGGCTGGCGCATCCAGAGCGGCGCAAGTTCGGTGAGATAAACGGCGGTGGCGACGCTGATGGGCACGGCGATGATGAGCGCAATGAGTGATGAGGCCAGCGTGCCGAGGATGAAGGGCAGCGCGCCATAGTTGTCGTTGCCCGGGTCCCAGTCGCTGCTGATGAGAAAGTGCCAGCCGAATTTGTGCAGCGCCGGCTGCGAACCGCGGGCCAGTTCGTAGCCGATGAGCGCGATGAGCACAAAAACGGACAGCGCCATGAGCAGCGTCAGCCATTTGAAGGCGCGGTCGCCGAAGTGGGAGCCGCCGCGCATTCGCGCGGAGGCGGTGGCTGCCATGACCGAAGATTCACTCACGGTTTCTTAAAATCAAACGGCGGGCGGAGTAATGATCGCACACTCCGGCACTCTCCGGTTCCCATGTTCTGTCCATTTGTTTCCATGCAAAACCAAAAGGACGAAGAGCGGGAGGAACAACGCTCTTCGTCCAGCTCACGCCCGCAAAAATACCGGGCGCCGGAGCGAAGTCAGTATTTTATTGTATCGAGCAACTGTAATTCACGCTGCTGGACGTTGTCCGGCAGCGGCGCATAATCCAGCGTGGACGAAATTTTCTGGCCCTCCGTGACCGCCCACCTCAAAAAGGCCACGAGCTTTTTACCATGGTCGGCGTTTTTCTGCTGCTGATAAACCAGCACCCAACTCGCACCGGCGATGGGATAAGCCTGGTCGCCGGGCGGGTTAACCATGGAGAAACGGAAGTCGCCCGGGATGTGGGCGGTGGCCAGCGCGGCGCTGACGGAAGCCGGCGCGGGCGAAATGAAATTGCCCGACGAATTTTTCATGTCGGCATAGGGGATTTTGCTCTGGTCGGCATAAGCCAGTTCGCCGTAGCCAATGGCGCCGGAAATCTGTTTGACCTGGCCGGCCACGCCTTCGCTGCCCTTGGCGCCCAGGCCAATGCCGGCAGGCCATTTCACCGAAGTGCTCTTGCCCACCGTATCGGCCCAAACCGGGTTTACGGCGCTCAAGTAATCGGTGAAAATGAACGTGGTGCCGCTGCCTTCGGTGCGATAAACCGGAACAATTGCCAGGTCCGGCAAATCAACGCCCGGATTGAGCGCGGTAATTTTGGGATCATTCCATTTCTTGATGTTGCCGAGGTAAATGTTGGCCAGGGTATCGCCGTCGAGCTTCAGTTTGGGATTGCCGGGCAGGTTGTACATAATGGCCACGCCGCCGGCCACGACCGGGAAATGCAGAATTTTGCCCGGCGCCTTGGCCATGGCGGCGTCGGTCATCGGCGCGTCGGAAGCGCCAAAGTCCACCGTTTGATTGAGCAATTGTTTCTGCCCGCCGCCGGAGCCGATGGATTGATAATTGAAGCGGACGTCAGGATGATTCTGGCCGTAGGCCTCAAACCATTTGGTGAAGGCCGGATAGTCGAACGTCGAACCGGCGCCGTTGATGAGCGTTTGTGCCGGCACATTGGTGGCAACGAGTAAGGCCGCCGTGCCGACGACCGCCAGATGCCGCTTCGCGTTTAGAATGGCCACGGTCGCGGCGACCACGGCGCCAAGGCCGAGAAAGGAGAGGATGATTTTTTTCATTTTCAATTTTCAAGTTTGGAGTGTAGTCGGTTTCTTATTGGTTGTTCACGTTACAATCAGGTTAAAATTTCCACATCAGGTCAGCCATGGCATGGACCGCGCCGGTTTTGACGCCGGGCACGGGATTATTGATGAGGTCGTTGATATAACAGGTGAATGAGAAGGTCAGCGAGTCAAAGATCGAATAGTTGAATTTGACCAGGTGGCCTTTGATGTTGGTGCCACCGACCGCGGTGCCGGTTTCGGGGACAACCGCCGGTGTCGTGGGCGTGACGGCGATATTGTCGTCATCCACGATCTGGTCCCACCACGCATCCGCCTCCAATCGTTGATAACGATAGGAAATGTCCCAAGCACCCCTCTTACCGGATTTGCCGAAGGTCACCCCGCCCCACCAGCCTTTGTTGTTGCTGCCGGCGCCGGGGTTGTCCAGGTATTCGCCCGCCAGCTTGACGGGAAACGCCCCGGGATAAAGCGGGAAGCTGTCCAGCGTGTAGGTCAGGCTGCCGCTGACGGCAATGGGATTGAAGTCGTAGGCATAGCTCCCGGCGGTCAGCGTGTTCCCCAGGTTTGTATCATAAGTGGTCTTCAAATTCGCCTTGTCCACGATGTCATAGGCGGCAACGCCCAGGGCGGAAGCGAGCTTTGGCGTCCAACTCGCGTTCCAGATGGCCTGGCCGCCATAAAGGAAGGGACCGCGGGTGTTTACCTGGTCGAGCACAAACGCCGCGCTGTTGAACGCAAGCGAATTCCGGTCATTGATATTGTAGGTCGCCTGCAATGCCGCACCTTCCGGGGTATAATCGGGATCGAACAGCATGTACGACTCCTGAAACGGCTGGTCCATCTTGCCGATGGTTCCGGCCACCATCCAGGTTTCGTTGTTGATCGGCGTCCATTTGCCGTAGGCGGTATCCACATAAATATATTTTTTGGAGGCGTTCCCCTGGAGGGTCGTGTTGTTGGACAGCGGATTTCCGCCCGTGGGGTTGCCGGCCGACGGCGCGTCACCGGTGCCCAGCCGGAAGCCCACCTGCAAATTGTCCTTCATGTTGACAATCAAGCCGGCCCGCAGGCGATAACGCAAGCGGATATTGTTGTCGTGACCGCCAAAGGCCGGAATTTCCGTGCTGACATCGTCGAACCGTCCGCGGAAATCACCGTACAGCTTGTAACTCGTTATCCAATCCGACATCGGGAAGCGGGAATTCATCGCCTTGTTGAAATCTGCGACCGAATTCGTCGCGTTCTCGGCCTTCAGTTCGTCCGCTTCATTTGGCGTCAGAATGCCTTTTTGTTCCAGTTTGTTGAGCAGGTTGTCCACGGACGTTTGCGCGTGGGTGTTGGGGGTCAACGCCATCAGCGCAGCGGCGCCGGCAACAATGGCAGCTTGGGTGGTGGTCTGATGATTTTTGAGTTTTTTCATGGTTGTCGTTTGCTGTGCGACGGCAGGCTGAGACAACATTGTTACAATCAAGCGGAGGAAATGTTACATTCGCGTGACAAGACAACCTGGTCACGATTCCGCGGAGAACAGGTGACAGCCAGATGGCCGACCGGAATTGGCGGGAAAAGAAAAAACGTGTGCGATGAAATGTCCGGAAATTACATCGCGCGGAAAGCGGTCAGGCCCAGCAGCACGATAAAAATCGCAAACGCCAGTCGGATGGTGCTGGTCACGCGGATGCGCGTCTCGGTGGCGGTGGCCCAATTGATAAAATCACGCACCCGCCACGGCGTCACGGTGAACCAGATGCCCGCGACGACGAGCACGTAGGCCCACGTTTGAATCACCCACACCCAATGTGTCTCACCCAGATGCGGTCGCCCGGTATCCACCATCAATTTCGCCAGCAATAGCATCACCACCGCCAGCCCGCGCACGGCCAGAAAGTCCTGAATAAAAAAACAGCTCAAAATGCCCACCGCCACAAAACCCGCCATCATTGCCGGTTTGAAGGCCGCGAAATCGGACACCGACTCGATGTGGACGTTCCAGACAAACCAAGCCGTGCCCAGCAACATAAGCGCGACGCCGAGCGGCAGATTGCGGGGAAACTTGCGGGCCGCCACCGCGAATTTCTGCGGCTGCGTAATGCCATAAAACTGCGGCACGGCCATGCCGAGTCCGAGCAAAATGGTCAGCAACGACAATTTCATCGCGGGGAATTAAACATGAATCCCGATGAATCGCGAGCAAATTGACGCGGAAAAATTCAATCTGGACAACCCTCCGTGCGAAAAATAGCGTGGCCCGGATGAATTCAGGCGGAGCAAAAATGCATTTTGCAGTTTCGGGCTCCGGCGACATCCCGTTGATTTGCACCCACGGCTGGGCCTGCAACGGTGAACAATTCATCGAGTTGAGCCGGCTGCTGGCAAAGGATTTTTGCATTTTCCGCCCGGATCTGCCGGGGCATGGTCAAACTTCATTGAACGGATTTAAACCCGGATTTGAACGATATGCCGATGTGATCGTGGATTTTGCACTACAACATGGGCTGAAGCACCCGGTGCTGCTTGGACACAGCATGGGCGGCGTACTGTCATTGATGGCCGCAGCCACCGGCCGGCTTGGACCCCAGGCGGTCATCAATTTCGATGGCAGCCTGCCGGCGACAGAAAAAACCCTGGCCGGTCAGATGCAGATTCGTCGCTGGCTCGACAAGCCGGATTTTCGAAAGCGGTTGGCCAAGTTGTTGCGGAAGGCATTCTTTCTGCCATCCGAACGCGGCGCCGGTTGTGAGGCCATTCTTCAAACGATGTGTTCCGCGCCGGAGGCCGTGTTGCGTTTCCTGCCGGAACAGATCGGCGAGCTACACCCGCATCGCATTTTACCCGAGGTGACCGCCCCGGTTTTATTCGTCGGCAGTGCTGCTCCGCGGTTTGACGCTCAGGAAGCATCGAGGTTGCTTCCCCAACTTCGGTTCGAACGGGTTCCGGACGCCGGCCATTTTCTGCATGTTTACGCTGTTAACAAGGTGGCGACCGTCGTCAGACAGTTCTTGATGCCGTTGCTTGTGCGCTGAGCTGATTTACAAATTCACAATCGCCGGGTCGCCGTAGAGCGTGATGGAACCGGCGCGGGTGATTTTTACGTCCATGAGCTGGCCGCGATGCTCGATTCAGAAGCGCAATTGAATCCGGCTTCCCCAAATCTTCTTAATCTCTTGCGCGTCGCTGGCCGAAAGCACGCCAAGTTTGCGGCGAAGAAGAATCTGCTCCAGACAATCCAAGCGGGAAAGCCTCACCGTGGACGCGACTCGCAACCCTTCAGATTGCCAATCTGTCAAAGGGACGTCAGTGGATGAGCGCGGCGGCGCAGAAGTGACGGCGGCAACAACAACGTCCGAAGCGTCAAGCCAAAGCACCAGAACCGGCCGTATTTTGGATGCTGCGCCGCTGGTAAATGGAATATCCGCAAGCCAGATTTCACCGGGTTGCAGCGTCATCGTAGAGTCCTTCGTCTCCCGGAGCGTAGCTGTTCAGAAATGCGCTGTGGTCACGGGCAGGTTGAGTTTGTCGCTTCCGATCAATCCAAGCAACCAGTCTTGAAAAATCCTTTGGCGGCAGTTGTTCAACCGCTTGCTCAATTTCCTCAACTTTGCTCATGCTGAAAAGATACAGCCGCCAATCCGCTGTTGCAAGAATCCATTACTCTAAAATCGCTGGGTCGCCGTAGAGCGTGAAGGAACCGGCACGGGTAATTTTTACGTCCATGAGCTGGCCGCGATGCCGTTCCGAGCCGTCGAATACCACAATCCGGTTACACCGCGTCCGGCCGGTCATTCGCGCCGGATTTTTTTTGCTCGGCCCTTCCACCAGAATCTGCAGCTGCCGCCCGACCAACGCGCTGTATCTGCATTTGGCGATCTCGTTGATGATTTCCAGCAACCGCTGGTTGCGTTCCTCGCGTACTTTTTGCGGCACCTGGTCGGGCAACGCGGCGGCAGGGGTGTCGCGCCGCTGCGAGTATTTAAAAATGTACGCCTGGTCAAACTCCACTTCGCGCGCGAGTGAAAGCGTTTCCTTAAAATCGTCTTCGGTTTCACCGGGAAACCCGACGATGAAGTCGGTGCTGACACCGATGTCCGGTTTGGCAGCACGCAGTTTCTCGACGATGCCGAGGTAACGTTCGCGCGTGTAACCGCGGTGCATCAATTTCAGCACGCGGTTGCTGCCGCTCTGGACGGGCAGATGCGCGCTTTCGACCAGTTTCGGCAGTCGCGTGTAAGCCTCGATTAAATCGTCGCCGTAACCCTTGGGATGCGGCGAGGTGAACCGGATGCGTTCCAGTCCCTCGATTGCGTGAACGGCTTCGAGGAGTTGAACAAATGGAGAAAGTGACGGGTGACGGGTGACGGGTGACGAGACACTCGCGTCACGCGTCACGCGCCACTCGTCACGTTTTTCGTGTTTCCCATAACTCGTCACAATCTGGCCAAGCAGGGTGATTTCCTTCACGCCCTGCGCCACCAACTGGCGGCACTCGGACACGATGTCCGGAATGCTGCGGCTGCGTTCCCCGCCGCGCGTGTAAGGCACAATGCAAAACGTGCAGTATTGATTGCAGCCCTGCATGATGCTGACAAACGCCGTCACCGGTAGCGGTGGTCTATGACCGTCGCCATCTCCCCCGCCATTCTTTGCGCCATTTCCGTATAGCAGATGCTCGCGAATGGTCGCTTCGCTCCCCTGCTCTTCCGCCACGTCCACGATTTTTTCCGCGCGACCGGCCAGGATTTCGCCGAGGCAATCCGCCGCGCGATGAAATTTCTGCGTGCCGAGGACCAGATCCACGTCCGGCAACCGGTCAATGAGCTCCTGCCCGCGGCTTTGGGCCATGCACCCCATGAACCCGAGCACGACGTCGGGCCGGTCGCGGCGGACGTCCGCGGCCAGGTTTTCCATTTTCCGGAGGGCCTTTTGCTCGGCGAGGTCGCGCACGCTGCACGTGTTGAGCAGGATCACATCCGCCACAGTTTCGGACGGCGCGAGCGTGTAACCCTTGGCCACGAGTTGTGCGGCGACGGCTTCGCTGTCGCGCTCGTTCATCTGGCAACCGTAGGTCTTGATGTAAACACTCGGCATGGGGACGAGAGAAGCGGCAATTTAGGCCATTCCGATCGCCTTGGAAAGGTGGAAAGACGCGGGCATTCCGGGAGCGCCGGCATCTTGCCGGCGAGTTCTACTGTCTGAGACACGCGGGCAAGATGCCGGCGCTCCCATAAAGGGTTTTCCCCGTGCTTTAGAGGCAGCGGCCAATCCCGGTAAAATTATTCCCAAAATTTGATTGGCAAGTTTGGACAAGTTGGGCTTTATTATCAGCAGGTCATGGGAACCAACCGAGCAGTTCGACGACCCGCTTTCGCCGCAGTCCGGCGCAGCCATCCAAACCTTCAACCGGAGGACTTCCAATGGACATACATCATCCCTTCGTGACGGAATTCCCCGAACATCGCGAAACCATCCGTTCGCTCAAGCTGGCGAACACCCAGTTCCGCGCGATGTTCGAGGAATATCACAAACTCGACGACGAAATCTGCCGCATCGAAGAAGACATCGAGTACGCCACCGATCAGGAACTCGACGAACTGAAGTTCAAGCGCGCCAAACTGAAGGACGCGCTTTATTCCGCCGTGCGCAAGCACGAGACGGCGCTCGTGCACTGAGCGCCGGACGATTTGATTTGGCGGACCGCATTTTCGCCACGCTGATTTCGCCATCAAGGCTTGAAAGCGCTTGAGCCGATTTCAGTTTTCTAGTGCGTTTCCACCGCGGCTTTCCGCTTTTTGGCTTCCTCAATCACTTTCTCCGTCGCCTCGCGCGGCATTTCTTCGTAGTGGCTGAATTCCTCGGTGTGAACACCGCGGCCGCCGGTCAGCGACCGGAGTGTGCTCGAATAATGGTAAAGCTCCTTGGCCGGCACGCTGGCCTTGATGAGCTGAAACGCGCCGTCGGTGTCCATGCCGATGATTTTGCCGCGCCGCGATGACAGGTCGCCCATCACCTTGCCCATGCAATCCTCGGGGATGCGGATTTCGACCGTTTCAATCGGCTCCAGCAAAACCGGCCGGGCCGCCATGAACGCCTCCTTGAACGCGAAGTAGCCGGCGATTTGAAACGCGATGTCCTTCGAGTCCACCGGGTGCATCTTGCCGTCGTAAAAGTCAATCTTCACGTCGGTCACGCGGCAGCCGGCGAGGATGCCCTCGGTGCAGGCCTGATTCACCCCTTTCTCCACGGACGGCACGAAGACGCGGTCCACGTTCTGGCCGACGAGCGAGTTGTTGAACTCAACGCCGGTGTCGCGCGGCTTCGGTTCGATGCGCATCCAGACCTCGGCGAACTGGCCCGCGCCACCGGTCTGCTTCTTGTGCCGGTATTTTGAATCGCCCTTGCCCTTGATGGTTTCGCGGTATTTGACGCGTGGCTCGCCCAATTCGACATGCACATTGTGCCGGCGGCGCAAGCGGTCGGCGACCACTTCCAGGTGCAATTCGCCCTGCGCGGAAATGATGGTCTGGTGCAATTCCGCGTCCACGACGTAAAGGAACGTCGGGTCCTCATGGTGCAAGGCGGCCAATCCGGACGCGACTTTATCTTCCTCGCCCTTCACCCTGGTCACGAGCGCGGCGTGGATGTTCGGCTTGGGATAAGCCACCCTGGGCAGCGTCACCGGATGCTTGGCGTTGCAGAGCGTATTGCCGCTGTGGCTGTCCTTGAGCTTCACCGTCGCGGCGATGTCGCCGGGGCCGAGCGTGGGAACGGCCTCGCGGGTCTGGCCGTTGAGCAGATAAATCTGCCCGATGCGTTCGCTGACCTTGCGGTCGCTGTTGAACAAATCCATGCCGGTGGAAATCGAGCCGGCATAGACGCGAAAGAACGACAGTTCGCCGAAGTGCGCCTCGGCCATCGTTTTGAAGATGTAAACCACCGGCTCGCCGCTTTCGAGCGCCACCTCGACGTCCTTGCCATTGCCGTCCATCGCCTTGACCTTTTTGCGGTCCACCGGCGACGAACCGTATTTGGCAATGAAATCCATCAGCCGCGCCACGCCGATGTTGTTTTCCGCCGAGACGGCGAACAGCGGAATCAACAGTTCCTTCTGCACCGCCGCGTGGATACCGGCGCGGAACTCCTCCTCGGAAAGACTGCCCTGCTCGAAAAATTTGTTCATGAGCTCGTCATCGGACTCGGCGATGTGTTCAATAAGCTGGCCGTGCAATTCCTTGACCCGGGCCTCCCATTCGCCGGTGGCCGGTTCCTCCTGATACTTGCCGGAACCGTCCGTCGCATAGGTGACGATTTCATTGCGCAGCACGTCAAGGACCTTGTTGAAGCCGGGCCCGGCGTTCACCGGCACGGCCAACGGAAACACGTGCCGGCCAAAATGCTCCTGCAATTGCCTGACCACGGCGTCAAAATCCACGTTCTCCCTGTCCACGGCATTGATTACAATCATTTTCGGAATGCCATAGCCGGTCGCGTAATTCCAGACGCGGTCCGTGCCGACGCCGAGGCCATGATTGGCGTGGACAACCACCAGCGCGAAATCACCGACGCGCAACGCGCCCAGACCTTCGCTGATGAAATCGAGGTAGCCGGGCGTGTCAATGATATTGAACTTCTTGCCCGCCCATTCCGTGTGCAACAAGGACGCCGAGACGGAAATCTGCCGGTTTTTCTCGCTGACGTGATAATCCGAGACGGTGGAGCCGTCGGCGATGCGGCCCATGCGGTTGATGACGCCGCCGCACAGGAGCATCGCCTCGCTGAGCATCGTCTTGCCCGACGAAGCGTGGCCGACGACGGCAAAGTTCCGGATGTCTGCTGGCTGATAGGTTTTCATAAATGAAAGGAAGAGGTTGAGGTTTGACCAAAAGCCGTTGGCGAGAGGAGTTCAATGCGACAGACGAAAGAAAGAAAATTAACCCCGTGAAAGTCCGTTCGCCGTTGCATTTGGCGATTGAATCAGAAATCCAACGGTTGCGCAACCCACTTGCAATGGGAAACGGGCCTTTCGCGACTGGCGGAGCGCGGAGCATCGTTCCGCGCGTTTCAAAGGTTGCGTTCCGGCGAAGCAATGCTCCGCGCCCATCAAACCGGCCCATTACTGCAAGGCGTCTGTTTGTGAATAGTGCGGTTTCCCGTCAACTTGCGGTGCGGCGGCGTAAACGGGCAACTCCAAAGCAAATCGGCCTGCCATCGCAACTCACTTGCGGTGGCGCGTTAATTTCGTATGTTCATGGCCGGACGGGTCGAACTGAACCGGCCCAGGCAGGTGGGCGGGCCCGGTTCACATTATGGAATCTGAATTGTTGAAAGTATTGTTGATTGCCGGCGACGGGCGTTTGGCGCAGGCCGTGGGAGAGAAGTTGCGCAAAGAAGGACAACCCGTTGAAATCGCTACGGCGTCGGCGCTGGACGCCGGCGTGGCCAGGCTGTCGGCCGGTTCATTTGATGTCGTTTTGTTCGAGCTTCCCTCGGCCAATGCCGCCGGCCTCTTTCAAGTCACCTTCCTCGCCACCAAGGCGCCGGGCGTGCCGATGGTGGTTTTAGGCCCCAACCAGGATGAAGCGTTCGCCGTGGAAGTCATTCGCGCCGGCGCTCAGGAGTATTTTGCCAGGGAGGAATTGGGCGAACGCGCGCTGGAACCGGTGATCCGCTGCGCGTTGGAGCGCCACCTGGAACAAGCCGCTTTGCTTCGGGAAAAGGAAAATTACTACGGCCTGTTTGATCACCTGGTGGAAGGTATTTTTCGCACCACGCCGGACGGGCATTATCTGCTGGCGAACGTCGCGCTGGCGCGCATCTACGGCTACGACTCACCCGTGGAATTAATGGCCAGCATCAAGGACATTGGCCGCAGCCTTTATGTAAATCCGGCCCGGCGCGAGGAGTTCATCCGGCTGATGCAAACCAGCGACACCATCACCGACTTTGAATCCCAGATTTATCGCAAGGACGGCACGGTCATTTGGATTTCAGAAAATTGCCGGGCCGTCCGCGATGCGCAGGGCAAACTGCTGTACTACGAAGGCACAGTCCAGGACATCACCGAGCACCAGCAAACGGAGATGAGCCTGCGGAATTCGGAGTCCCTTTACCATTCGCTGGTCGAGACGATGCCGCAAAACGTGTTTCGGAAGGATTTGCAGAGCCGGTTCACGTTTGCCAACCAGCAATACTGCAAACATTACAAGTGCAAGCTGGAGGACATCCTCGGCAAAACGGATTTCGATTTTTTTCCAAAGGAACTGGCGGAAAAATACCTGAGAGACGACCGGCGCGTCATGGAAACCGGCCAGACCTACGAAATCATCGAGGAACATCACCCGTTGGGTCAGGAGAAAACCATCGTTCAGGTCGTCAAAACACCGCTCTACGGCGCGGATGGCAGCATCATCGGGTTGCAGGGGATTTTCTGGGACATTACGGCGCAAAAACTTGCCGAGGAACAAATCCACCGGGCCAACGTCGAGCTGGCCCGCAGCCGCGAGGAGTTGCGCACCAAAAATCTGCTGATGGAGGAAAACCTCCACATGGCGCGGGAAATCCAGTTTGCCATGCTGCCCCAGCAGTATCCGGTGTTCCCCCACACCGTTCCGGTGGAACAAAGCGCCTTCCAGTTCGTACACCGCTATCAGCCGGCAGAAACGGTCAGCGGCGATTTCTTCAACGTTTCGGCGCTCTCGGAGGACGAAGCGGCCGTCTTCATTTGTGATGTGACCGGACACGGCATGCGCGCGGCGCTGGTCACCGCCATGATTCGCGCGCTGGTGGAGGAACTGAAACCCATTGCGCGCGATCCGGGGATATTTTTGCGCAAGGTCAACGCCGACCTGTTTACCATTCTTAAAACCACCGGCTCGCCGATGCTCACCACGGCGTTTTATCTCGTCGCCAACTGGCGCACCGGCGTCATGCGCTTTGCCAACGCCGGCCATCCCAAACCTCTGCTCGTGCGCCGCTCGGCCGGCCGCATCGAACCGCTGGTCAACGCCTCCGGCAAAAGCCAGCCCGCCCTCGGCCTGTTCGAGGATCCGCCGTATCAAACCACCGAAATCAACCTCGCGCCCGGCGATCTCATGATGCTGTTCACCGACGGCCTCTACGAAGTGCAGGGACCGAACGAGGAATTATATTCCCAGGAACGGCTGATCATGGACGTGAAGGACCGCCTGCAAAAGCCCGCCGGCCAGTTGTTCGACGAATTGTTGGCGGCCATCGGCAATTTCTCCGTGGACCAGAAATTCGCCGACGACGTCTGTCTGGTCGGCCTGGAATACAACGGAAATCCGCCGCCGAAAAAACCGTAGGATCGAAGCGGCGGCTTTACCGGGCGCTCAACGCCGAACCGACGGCGTCCTGGATCCCGGTGCCCCGCAGGTTCTGCGCAATGATTTTGCCGTCGGGGCCAATCAGGAAAATCGAAGGAATGCCATAAACCGCGTAATCCTTCGTCACATTATCTTTCGACCAGTCACCGAGGAAACCCTGCACCCATTTGATGTCCTTGTCCTGCGCGAATTTTTGGGGCGCTTCCACCTTCGGGTCCAGGCTCAGGCTGATCATCACAAACCGGCTGTCCTTGCCAAAGGCGTCATGGGTCGCCTTGAGATTCGGCGTCTCCGCCACGCATGGCCCGCACCACGTCGCCCAGAAATCCAACAGCACATATTTGCCGCGGAAATCGGAAAGTTTCAGCGGCTGGCCGTCCAGCGTCTTTACATTGAAATCCGGTGCCACGTCGCCGTTGTTCACATGCTTCACCGCTCTTAACGTGACTTCGCCGATGTCATATGGCGCGTCCGGAGCATTCGTGTCGGCTTCCGGCACGGTCACTTCCTTCGCGTCCACCTGCGCCTGCATCACCCCGTTTTGCCAGATATTGCCGGTCAATGTGTATTTTCCAGGCACGACCGTATCCGCGCGGAAAGTGCCGTCGGCCTTTACCTGCAATTGGCGCCGATCTCTCATGGCCCCGGCATATTTTTTGCCCGCGTCGGTTTTCATCCAGTCCTGGTACCATTTTTGAACTTTTTCCTGGGTGTTCATTTCCTTCGGGACCGGCGGCGGGGTCACGGCCGGTTGCAACGTAATACTGCATTGCTGTAAATCCGCGTCCGCGGCCAAAGCGGCATCGTGTTTCAGATGGCCGGTAACCGTCCGGCCGCTTAAATTGATTTGCACCGTATTCGTCCCGCCGGGCTGGACGTCTTCCGATTGCAATTCCAGGTAACTCCATGACCGCTCGCTGATCGGCTGTTTCAATTCGAGGCGGACGGTTCCCGGGGGAACCTGTGCGAAAGTGAAATGCCCCTGCGCGTCCGTCGCCACCGGTTCCTGTCCCCACACGTTGATTTGCGCGGCGGCGTCGCCGGCAAAGAAGTAAAGCTCTTGACCAGGCATCGGTTTGCCATGATTGAGGACCACGCCTCCAATTCGGCCCCACGGCTGCAAGGTGATGGTCGCCGTGTTCGTGAAGTCGGCCTTGGACGCCATTGCAAAACCCGCGTCGGACGCGGCAATCAGGATGAAATCTCCATCCTGTGGTGGCATTTCAAAATGACCGTCGCTGGCGGTTTCATAACTGTCGTTGTTCTGGTTCTGGTTGCGAATCATCGTGCCGTTCAACTGCAGGTAATCCCGCTGGCCGGCCGGAATGACCGTCACCCCGGCGGCAGGTTTGCCGTCTGCCGTTTTGACCAGGCCGATGAGGTCCGGGGTCTTTTTCAGTTTCACGTCCCAGGTCACTTCGCCCTCGCCCGGCTTGATGGCGCGGGATTTTACCGGCGCGTAGCCGGGCGCCGAGATTTGAAAGACAAAATCAAACGCCGACGAACTGATGATGATGGGGCTTTCGAAATGGACTTCGTAATGGCCCGCCGACCCGGTGCTGGCCCGTTGCCGCTCAAACCGCGCGCCGTCGCCTTCCGGCCATCCCGGGGTGATTTTGAAACCGGCCACCGGCTCGCCGCTGTCCGCGTCCGTTACCGAGCCTTTCACCGTCAATGGCGGGCCGAGCTTAAATACGGTTTCGTTGGTGAGGTCGGTTTCAACCCTGGTCCATTCCAAACCCATGTAACCGCCTTTCATGATCGTCAAAAGCATTGGCTGGTCGGGGGCCGAGTTCCACGTGAAGGCGCCGTCGGTGTCGGTTTCGGTTTTCCAATCCAGGGTTCGCCCGGTGGAAATGCCGTTGCGGTCGGCCAGACCGTCATACGAAACCGCTGCGCCAACAACCGGTTGGCCCGCGGAATCCACCACCCGGCCGCGAATCGTCCGTCCCGGTTTCAACACGACTTCCAGCGGCCCATTCGTTGCCATCACCGTAACCGTGCGAAAATCCGGCGCATAGCCATCAGCGCTGAAGGTCAGGTAATTGTCGCCGCGGCTGAGGTTTTTCAGGTGAAATTGTCCGCCGTCATCCGTGCTGGTCTTGAGCGCGCCGCTCATGTAACGGTCGAAGCCGACAAACACCGTGGCATTGGTCAAAAGGTTCCCCGCCGGGTCGCGCACCGTGCCGCCCAGGGCGAAACCCCGGCTCAACTTCAACACGGCCATCCCATCGAAGAAATCCACCGTGCGGATGTGATTGCCGGTAAGTCCGCGCTGGCTTGGTCCGTCCGCGTAAAATTGTGCCTGGGGAAAATCAGGATGCGTCACCGTTACCCCGAAATCCTGATAACCTTCCGGCAAACCCTGGATACGCCAATGGCCGGAGGCATCGGTCCCGGTGGTCTGGCTGGGCAGGTAAGCCCGATCGCTCATATCACCAAAGTACATACTGTTGAAACTGACCTGAGCCCCAGCCACCGGTTGGTCCTGTTCATCCAGTACCACGCCCCAAATTGACGCGCGGCTCTCCGTGAGCTGATAGGTGATTTCAGCCGGAATGCTGCCGCTCTGCCAGTTCCCGCTGCGGCCCGAATAACCCGGCTTGGACACCGAGACACCCACGTCGCTGGTCCGGCTGGCCGCATATTTCACCAGCGCCACCCCGTCGGTTGAAGTCAAAATCGGATCGGCGACCACGCCTTCATCGTCCACGGTCATGCCGGGGGAAACATCCGCGCCGGCGATGGCCGCGCCCGTTTCCTTGTCCACCACGCGCACCTTCAAAACCCCGTCAAAATGAAGGCTCGGCTCCAGGGGCATGGGCGCGGTGACTTCCCGCTGCGGATCACTTTTAGCCACGGTGGCCGCCACCAGCGCGTAGGACGCGCGGCTGCGGGTGGATATCAGGTCCAGACTGTCCACCATTTTGTCCGGAAACGGATTACGCAGCACGCTCTCGAACAAACGCCCCGTGCCTTTGTAAACGCCCGGCCCGCGCCAGATGATTTTTGTGTCCGGATCGGCAACAATCTCCTGCTCCTCGGACAACAACCGGGCCCAGTCGATGACCTGATAATTGTAGCGGAGGGTGAAATCATGGCTCGTGCCATCCGCGTAATGCAGGCGGAGTGTGGCAACCGGACAGCCATAATACTCCCGCCACTGCACGGCGTGGATCAAATGCAGCTCGTCGAATTTCCGCCCGATTTTGATTCCCGTCACCTCGTTCCGGCGAACATCCCCGCGATCGGCCGGGCTTTTGCCATAAAGGTATATCTCACCGTCCACATCAAATGGCAGACCATCGATGGTCTTTCGTCCAAAATAACCCGAGTAACTGCTGTTGGTGCCGTCGGGTCCCACAAACACCTTGCTGTAGAACGGTTTTAGATCAAGAACGTAGGGCAGTGCGTCCATTGACGCCGGGGCCGTTCTTTTACTCTGCGTCGCGTCCGTCCGGCAGCCGGCGGCGATTAAAGCCAACCAAAGCAAAGCCGGCGTGGACCAACCAATAGCCAATTTAAAGCGGGCAATCATTTGAAGGTGTCGTGTGATGTGCGCCCGGCCCCCAGAATGCCAACCTGTGCGGGTCGGGTCGCCCGAAACGGTGAATCCTCACGCCAATGTAAAATCGTTCGCCCATATCTTCAGAGCCATGACATCCAGACACTGCTTACGAGGGTGATTCAATGCCGAAACTACTCCGGCGGCCGCAAACGTCAACCCCATTAAATAATGGTCCAGTTTGGTAAGACGAGGCTGCTGGCGGCCATCGGTGAGTTCCCGGTGGACCACGAATTCGCCGACGACGTTTGTCTGGCAGGAATGGAATACGCCGGCAAGCCGGCCTGAAAAGTTGACGGCATCGTTACTCGGTCAGGATTTTTATCACGCGCGATTTCTCGGCGCGTTTGCGCCGGGTCTCGTCGAGGATTTTCTTGCGGAGCCGGAGATTCTTCGGCGTGGCCTCCACGTATTCGTCGGAACCGATGTATTCCAACGCACGTTCGAGTGAGAGCTTGAACGGCGGACTGAGTTGGATGCCCTTGCCATCACCCACCGAACGCATATTGGTCAATCGCTTCGCCTTGCAGGGATTCACGGGAATGTCGTTTTCGCGCGCGTTTTCACCCACAATCATGCCGGCATAAATGGCTTCGCCCGGCTCCACCATCAGGCGGCCGCGCTCCTGAATCATGTTCAGCGCGTAGGCCATGGCCTGGCCGCTTTCCATGCTCACCAGCGAGCCGTTCTTGCGCGCCGCAATTTCGCCGCGGTCCGGGCCGTATTCGTGAAACAGATGGCTCATCACACCCAGGCCGCGTGTCTGGTTGACGAGGTCGGTCTCAAATCCAATCAACCCGCGCATGGGAATCAGCGCTTCGATGGTCACCTGGTCGGCGTGATGGTTCATGTGGATGATTTCAGCTTTGCGGCCGGAAAGGTTTTCCATGATGGCGCCCATGAATTCCTGCGGGATTTCGAGGAACAACTTTTCAATCGGCTCCAGCATGTTGCCGTTGGCGTCCTTTTTGTAGAGGACTTCGGGACGCGACACCAGCACCTCGTGGCCCTCGCGCCGCATTTGCTCGACCAGGATGGCAATCTGCATTTCACCGCGGCCTTCGACCTCGAAAATCTTCGGGTCATTGGTCTGTTTGATGCGCAAGGCGACGTTGGTGCGGATTTCCTTTTGCAACCGTTCCCAGATGTGCCGCGCAGTGACAAGCTTGCCGTCCTGACCGGCGAGCGGGCCGTCGTTCACGGCAAATTCCATCTGGATGGTCGGCGGATCAATCGGGATGTACGGCAACGCGCCACGTTCCGGTTTGTCCGCAATCGTTTCGCCGATGAACACCTCCTCGAACCCGGTGATGCCGACGATGTCGCCCGCGTGGGCTTCCTGCACTTCAATGCGTTTCAGGCCTTCGAAGTGATAAATCATCGTGATTTTGCCCTGTGAAATTTTGCCGTGGCCATGCAAACAAACCGCCGGGTCACCCACCTTCACCTTGCCCGCCATGATTTTGCCGAACGCGATGCGGCCCAGGTAATCCGAGTAATCCAGATTGGCGACGAGAATCTGGAAACCGTCGCCGGCCTTGGCGCGCGGTGACGGAATGTGTTTCACAATCGCGTCGAATAACGGCTCCATAGTCCCACTGACATGACTCAAATCCATCTTCGCGTAACCGGCCTTGGCCGAGCAATAGACGAATGGAAAATCGAGCTGTTCGTCCGTCGCGTTCAGCGAAATGAACAATTCAAAAACCTGGTCGAGCACCTTCTTCGGGTTCGCGTTTTCGCGGTCAATCTTGTTGATGACCACAATCGGTATGGCGCCCGCCTCCAGCGCCTTGCGGAGAACGAAACGCGTCTGCGCCTGCGGCCCGTCGGCGGCATCCACCACCAGCAGCACGCCGTCAATCATATTCATGATGCGCTCCACCTCGCCGCCGAAATCCGCGTGTCCGGGCGTGTCCACGATGTTGATGTGATAATCCTTGTATTTGAACGCGGCGTTCTTGGCGCGGATGGTGATGCCCTTCTCCTTTTCCAGATCCATCGAATCCATCAGGCGCTCATCCTGTGACTCGTGCTGGTTGGCGCGGAAGGTTCCGGACTGCTTGAGCAGGCAATCCACGAGCGTCGTCTTGCCGTGGTCCACGTGCGCGATGATGGCGATGTTTCTAATGTGCTGCATTTTCTTAAATTTTTATTTTTAAGTTCTAAATTTTAAATTCAATTTGCCGCAATCAACTTAAAATTCAAAACTCAACACTCCAATGACCCAAGCCGGATAGTCTGCCTTTTAAACGGAAAAGGTCAAGCCAAGTGTAGAGGAAAACAACCACGGATGGACACAGATCGACACGGATAAGGCCCCGGCAAACCCCGCTAAAATCAGTCAAAAGGTGATTTCACCCATCGCGTCGTATTTCCAGACGTGGAAAATATGCCAATCGAAAAGCTGTCTGGCAGCCGGGACTTTGGCCAACGGATAGAGCGGTGCGTAAAAAACATTAAGGACTTTGTCAGTTCGCTTGCAAATAATTCCGTAGTCTTCCAGTTTCGCCATCGGTCCAATGCTCAATCCGTAAACAACAAAAAAGCACAAAAACGCTATCGCAATCTTCCGTCGTCTGCGGTGTGCAAATAATCCGTGTTTATCCGTGTCCATCCGTGGTTAAATCAATTTCTTCAACTTCGCATCATCGCCGAGTTTCCGGACCAGCTCTTTCACCTTTTGCGCCTGGCTTTTGTGCGCCAGCAATACCGCGTCGTCAGTCTGCACCAGAATCGAATCCCGTAAGCCCACCACCGCAATCGGCGTCCGGCTCTTCGTCCGCGCATCAAAGATGATATTCCGCGCGCCGTCCACGTGGATGAAATCCGCCACCACGCAATTGCCTTCCGGGTCGGCCTTGAGATGCCGCCCCAGCGCCGTCCACGAACCAACGTCGTCCCATTCAAACACGCCGTCGGCCACAATGACATTTTGCGCCTTTTCCATCAGCGCGTAGTCAATCGAGACTTTCTTGATGCCGGGATATTCCTTTGCCAGCACTTTGGCGAGCCTGGCCGGTTGGTTGGCCACCTTGAACCAGCGCTGACAGGCCGCGTACATCTCCGGCTGATGTTTCTGCAAACCTTCGGTAACAGTCACGAACGACCACACAAACATCCCTGCATTCCAGCGGTACTGGCCGCTGTTGACGTATTCGAGTGCCCGCTGAAAATCGGGTTTCTCCACAAACCGTTCCGCCTTGAAGAAAGTCGTTTTCGTCTTCTTCGCGCCCTGTGCCGGCGGCAGTTCCTGGCCGACCTGGATGTAACCGTACCCCGTGTCCGGCCCGGCCGGCTTGATGCCGATAGTGATGATGGCCTGGCCGCGTGAAGCCAGATCAAACGCGTCATTCAAGACCTGCTGAAACTTCTTTTCGTCGGGAATGACGTGGTCGGCCGGCAAAACCGCCATGACACCCGTCGTCGAGCGCGCGCCCACCAGTGCCGCGCCCAGCGTGACGGCAGCGGTGGTGTCACGGCCAATCGGCTCGGCAATGAGATTGGCTTTGGGAATTTTCGGGAGCTGCCGGCGGACTTCCGGCAATTGCACCTCGTTGGTGATGACAAGAATGTTCTTCGCCGGCACCAGCGGCAGGACGCGCTCGACGGCCTGCTGGAGAAACGAGCGTTTGCCGAGCAGCGTGAGCAATTGTTTGGGCATCCGGTCCCGGCTCACCGGCCAGAACCGTTCGCCGCGTCCGCCCGCCATAATAATGACAAAACGGTTTTTAGTATTATCCCTTTGTGATTTCATCCCGACCGATTGAACACGGAGAAGGGGACAATTGCAAAAGTTGTTTTTAGTTCTATTCCGGGCGCAACTTGAAACGGTTCCTGAAAAACAGGCGGCGGGAAGCCGCTTGAACGCGCAACATTGCATCAGGCTGCGAATATCATGACGGACTAAATCTGTGTTTGGCGCTGCGGATGGTCTCCTCGCCGGGATGTCGGGCCCGGTCAAGCCGGCGGCCATGTTTTTTATGGCTTCCGGCAGTAATGGCCTTTACGATTTATGGCCATCATGAAGTTGAAACGACCGTCACTGGTTTCCCAAGGCTCCGTGTTCCGAATGATTCAGACAGCGGATGAAGCCTGGAAACGGCGTGACTTCCAGAAATGTTTTGAGTGGCTGGAACGCGCCAGCCGTCTGGACCCGGCCAATTCCAGTATCCTGTTCATCCTGGGTCAGCGTTACGGATTGCGTTACGATTATGCCGCGGCCGAGCGCAATTTTGACAAGGCCGTGCAGCTGGCGACGAAAAAATCCGAGGCATTGGCAACCGCGGGCCAATTATCCACCGATTTTGCCAGCCATCAATTGTCTGAACGTTATTTTCAGCAGGCCTTGAAACAAAAAGACGCGTCCCCGGAATCCTTCGCCCGATTGGCAGAACTCTACGAACGCCTGCACCGCCTGGAAGATGCCTCCAAACTGGTGGACCAGGCATTGCAATTGGACGCCAACTGCGTTTTGGCCCGCCTGACCCAAGCCAGGTTAAGCCGCCAGGCCGGACTTTTGGAAGAAGCGGAAAAGATTCTCCTTCCGGTCCTGGGATCAGCTCAGAGTGAGATGCGGATACGCGGCCACTATGAACTGGGCGCTATTCTGGATCGGCAGGGGCGGTACGACGATGCCATGACGGCGTTTCTGGAAGCCAAGGCGGCGTTGCGCGCGAAAACCCAACCGCTGCTGGCGCAGGCGAAAGCAAATCGCATTTCCAGAAAAAAGGTACTGGCTGACTTTACGGCGGAAACCATGCACCGCTGGTTTGATTTCGGCCCGCAACTCCAGCCTGCCCGGCGCGTGGCGTTTCTGGGCGGCCATCCGCGTTCGGGGACAACCTTGCTGGAACAAGTCCTGGATTCGCATCCGGATATCGTCTCGGCCGAGGAAACACAGGTTTTTGTGGACGACGCGCTCAACCCACTGAGAGCCAATCTGTCGGGAGGCTCGCCGCTGGCCTATCTGGAAGCAGCGCAGGCCGATGCCTTGCAACAGTCCCGCGCAAGATATTTCCACGCCATGGAATTGTGCTTGAACAAACCGATCGGCGACCGGCTGCTGATTGACAAAAATCCTTCGGTAACCCTTTTCCTCGCGGCCTTTATTCGCATATTTCCTGAAATCAAAATTCTAATTGCCTTGCGGGACCCCCGGGACGTGGCCCTGAGCTGTTTTATGCAATGTTATGTGCCGGTCACCCCTTCCAGCGTAACCTATCTGAGTCTGGAAGAGACAACTGAAGGTTACGCGCACACGGCGGAGGAGTGGAAGATTCTTTCGTCCGCGATAAAAAACCCACGGTTGGAAGTGCGTTACGAAGACGTGGTGGCCGATTTGGAATCAGTGTCCCGGCGCGTATTGGATTTTCTGGGTGTGCCCTGGGGTGCATCAGTGTTGCGCTTTGATGAACACGCGCGGAGCAAAAGAGTGCGCTCGCCCACCTATGCTGACGTAACCCAACCTGTCTTTAAACGTGCTCTCGGCCGCTGGCGGAACTACCAGAAATATCTGGAACCTTGTTTGGACCGGCTGGAGCCGTTCGTCAAGGCCCTGGGATATGAGTAAGCGGATTGCTCGAGGGCTGAGAGTTTAGAGTTTATGGATGATGACAAGTGCGGTCGGTTCAAGTCCTCTCGCGCGCCCAATTTCCAAGTCCGGACGAGGCGCTGCGCCAGACACTCCAGCCCTCACTGGACCAGCTGCTCACGATAAGGCTTGTGGGCTTTGAAAAGTTGCAGCAACTTCTGGCTCTGGAGCGCCAGCGCTTGTTGCCCAAGAGCCAGCGCCAATTCGCGGGCTTTTGCCGATGCCGCCACCGCATCTTCAAATCGTCCCGCCTCAGCGTAAGCGGCGGCCAGGGTACAAATCAATTGCGGATTCTCGTAATCGGTCAATTGACAAGCCCGTTCAGCCGATTGGATGGCCTGCTGGCCATTGCGAGCACGCGGCTGGGAACACGTCGCCAAATGCCATGCAAGGTTGTTCAAAAAGGATGGATTGTTTGGTTCCAGCTTAATGGCGGCTTGATAGTGCGCGATGGCCTGTTCGAATTGTCCCTGGCGGGACAAGGCGTTGCCGAGGTTGTTATAGAGGTTCGGGTTGTTGGGACTGATTTGCAGCGCCTTTTGGTACTGGGCAATCGCCTCGTCCACTTTGCCTTCCTGGAGCATTGCGTTGCCGAGGTTGCCGTGGGCCTCCACGGAGTCAGGATTGATTTGCAGGACCTTTTGGAATTGGGCCATCGCTTCGTCCACTTTGCCTTCCTGGAGCAGTGCGCTGCCAAGGTTGTTGAGGGCCTCCGTGTAGTCAGGATTGAGTTGCAGCGCCTTTTGGAAATACGGAACCGCCTCATTCACCTTGCCCCAATGGAACAGTACATTGCCGACGTTGTTCCAGGTGGGCGGGTCCTGGGGATTGATTTCCAGGGCCTTTTGAAATTGGGCCATCGCTTCGTCCACCTCGCCTTTTTGGATCAGTACAAAACCCAGGTTGTTGCAGGCCATCCAACAGTCCGGATTCCTGGCGAGTGTGGCGCGCCAGAGAGTTTCGCTGTCCGCATACAGGCCACATTGATACCACGTCAATCCGCCCAGTACCAATAGCAGCGTTCCGCAAAATTTTGGCTCCCAGAACTCCCGACCGTCTTTTAAACGGCGGAATAATTTGTCAATTCCTGCCACAGCCAACGTGAGCGGACCGATCATGGCCAGGTACTGAAAATGATCGGCCACGAACGAA
>DATNHM010000065.1:0-116077 GCA_035604955.1 Candidatus Limnocylindrales bacterium
AAACCTTCCTGCGCGGCGTCCAGGCCAGAACCCAGGCGGCCTTGATTGAGGCCATCGGGCTGGCCCTCCAAACCGTCACCCCTCAGGACGCCAGGAACTGGTTTGCCTCGTGTGGCTATAGTTTTATTTAAAATGCTCTAAGCCAACATAACCAAGGAGCAAATTACCGCGTTCATGGGCCGCCGCCGGAACGGCGGAGACCATCAAGCCCAGCCCAAACAGCAGTTGTTGTACACCGGCAGCGATCAGTCCCTGGGCTGAACATTAAGCGGCCCGGATTTTTTCCCGCCTTCAAAATGTTCTTCGATTTCCTCCAACGTTTTGCCCTTGGTTTCCGGCAGGAAAAAGGCGGCGGTGATGAAATAAACGACCGTGCAGCCGGCAAACGCGAAGAACAGGGTCGCATAACCGTATTGGCCGACGGCCGGCAAGAAGGTGCCGGCGACGGTGGTGGAAATGGCCTGGTTGAGGACCAGAGCGATGCTCATGCCGTTGGAGCGGATGCGCGTGGGCATCAACTCCGACAACGCCAGCCAGACGCAGACGCCCGGCCCGACGGCGAAAAACGCCATGAAACTGAACAGGCAAATGGCCGTAAGCCAGCCGTTGGCCGGGCCCGGCATCGGCGTGACCAGTGCGGCGTTAATCTTCAGCGGCGCGGCGCGCGCGGCGTCTAAGTCGGCGAAAGGGTTTTGGAAAAAGGCGATGACCTTGTTGGCGGGCACACAATGGTCGCGCGAAATGACCGTCGGTTCGGCCATCGAGTCCGCCGAACGCAGCGCCGGCGTGGCGGCGTGGAAGCCGCCATAGGAATAAATGACGACCAGCGAGACGGGCGTGGAAGCGTTGAAGGGTTGAAGGGTTGAAGCGTTTGTTGACGCTTCGGCCAGGAGTTTCGCGGCGTTGGTTTGGTTAAAAGCCAGCGTGAGCGTTTGGTTCGTCGCCACCATCGCCTGCACGGCGGGCCTCACGTCCACGCGCTGCCTCTCTGTCCGCTGAAATACAATGCCCGCGCCCAGCAGCGACAGGATGATGCCGGCGCTGCCCAGCGACAGCAGAAACTTGCGCCCTTTCCGGTCCACCAGCATCACGCCGCCCACGGTCAAAACAAAATTCACCAGAGTGAGAATGACGTAACCGAGATGGGCCGGACGGTCGCCCAGACCCGCCTGAATCAGAATGGTGGGGTTGTAGCTGATGATGCAACTGACGCCGGTGGTTTGTGTGCAAGCCAGGACCATGCAGGCCAGCGCAAACGGAATCACGTATTTGCGGCGGAGTAAGGATTCCCTGGCGCGCGTGCTGGACGCTTTGGCTTTTTCGGCAGCGGCAGTTTCCTCCATTTCCTTCAGTTCCATTTCAGCCTGTTCCTCACTGCGGGAGCGAAGCAAGGCAGCCCGCGCGGCATCTTTTCTGCCGCGTCGAAAGAGCCAGCGCGGCGATTCGGCCACCAGAAAACTGCCGATGACGAACGGAATGCCCGGCGGCAGCGACACCCAGAAAATGCTCCGCCAGGCGGTGTCTTGGAATGCAAACAGCCGGGCGGCGTCACCCAGCTTGGCCACCGCCGCCACTCGGAAACTAAAATAATAGCCGATGACGGCCGCCACAAAAATGCCTAGGGTCAGCAGCCATTGAAAAATGCCGGTGCCCCGGCCGCGCCAGGAGGCATCCAGACATTCGGCCAAGTAGAGCGGCACGACCACGCCGATCAAACCGGCGCTGGTGCCCTGCAACAACCGGCCGAAGATCAGCGGGCCGTAGCCGTGCGGCAGGGTGATGACCGGAATGCTGATGACAAAAAGAAATCCGCTGACAATCATGAGCCGCTTCCGCCCCATCCAATCCGCCAGCGCGCCCGCGAAAAGCGTGGAAATCACGCTACCGAGCAAAACCGCGGCGACCACGAACGCCAGTTGCCCGGCGCTCAAACCCGAGGTGGCTTCGAGGTAGGGCAGCGCGCCCGCGATGATCCCTCCATCCACGCCATAGAGCAGCCCGCCCAGTCCGGCGACGAACAATAGAAAACGATTGTAGCGTGTCCTGGCCGCGCTCGGATCCCATTTCATGTTTTGTTGAAACTGTGTGAGCCAGGGCGAACGCCGAACTCATTCTCGAGCGCCAGGCATTCTTCCAACGGACGGATGCCGTCGGAAGCGCCGGCGCCGCAGAGACACGCCGCCGCCGCGCACAAGCCGTAACGCAGGGCGGTTTCCATCGGACGCTCCTCGTGCAGCCCAAGCAGGACACCGGCGGCGAAGGCGTCGCCCGCGCCCACCGTGCCGACGATTTTGGATTGAGGAATGTTCAGGCTGCCTTGAAGCCGCAGTCGCCCGTCGCAGCCCAGCGCGCAAGCGCCTTCGGGAAAATGAACCACCACCCATTCTCGCACGCCAGCTTCGATCAGAGTTTTGGCTGCGCTTTCCAGCGCGGCAAAATTGACCCCGTCATTCCGCCGCACTTCAATACCGGTGGTTTGCGAGAGTTCAAATTCGTTCAGGAAACAATAATCCACGTGCGGCAGCGCCGGCAGCACAATTTTGGCAAAACGATCGCTGTCCTCGCTAACCACGTCAATGCTGGTCCGGCAGCCAACCGCTTGGGCGCGGCGCAGGGTGCGGGCGGCGACCGTGCCGAAATCGGCGTCAGGCCGGTCCAAGCGGTCCAGCAGCAGCAGATAGCCGAGATGAAAAATTTTTGCCGAGCTGGAATCAAAGTCAAAATGTTCGTCGTCCAGGAAGGCGTTGGCCCCGCGTTGATGGAAAAAAGTGCGCCGCCCCGTGGATTGGACCGTCATCACGTCGGTGTAGGAAGTATGCGCCGTGGGATGAGTCCGCAATTGGGTGGTGTTGATGCCGTGTCGGGCGCATTGCGCCGAAATCCATTCGCCATCGGCATCGGCGCCGATCAACCCGACGCCGGCCAGCGGAAACGGCGCGCCCAGCTTGGCCAGGTCCACCAGAACGTTGAAGGGGCTGCCGCCGTTGCCGACGGATTCGGAAAGGATGTTGGCTAGCGCGTCCTGACGGGGATAGGTGTCAATCAGCTTCAGTTGGTCCACAATCCAATTGCCGCCCGCCAGGATTCCACTGCGCGCTTGCATGTCACTCGTCGCTCAACAGCCGCACCACCGCCGACTCGTCCTCCTCGATACCGGGATAACGGCCGATGTCAGGGTTTACAAAAAAATTGTCGTGCAAATCATCGTTGGCCGTGGACACCTCGCCGATGATGCACTCGTCCGACGCCGGATAAAACTCGTGATAAACGCCCGGAACCAGCGTGACCCGCGAGCCGGCCTCCAATTCCACCACCTCGCCCGACTTCACCCGGCGCGGCTCGTGGTCCACCGGCAGATCGAAACTCCGGTCTCCGCTTTCCGCCGGCAGGCCCGCCCAGACTTGCACCGCCAATTTTCCCCAGCGGCAGATGATGTCCTCTTTTTTCCGGCGATGACAATGCGCGGGCGTCGTCATCCCCTTCCGCGCGTACATGAGCTTTTCGCAATACTCCGGTTCCTCGGCCAGGTTGACCAACACTAAGCCGAACCGCCGCCAGTCGCCCAGGCCGAAATCGGTGACGTCCCAGCGGGGCTTCGGCGGCAGCGCCCAGCCATGTTCGCGGAAACACGCCTGCGCGGAACGAATGAGATTGTTGATGGCGCTTCGTTTCATGGATTTATTCTGATGCCAAATTTGTTGGTTCCAGTGGAACGGCGCGTTTTTCCGCGTGCGACCGGAGTGCCGCGGCAAACAGGCAATGGCTTTGCACCGCTTCCTCCGGCGTGACGCATCCGAACCGTCCGCCCAACTTCCCGGCGCGTTCGGCCAGAAAGGCAGCCCACATCTGGAGGAAACAATCGGGAAAGCCGGGTTCAAAAATGCCGCCGGTGATCGTGGGAAACGGCCCGTGAAAACCGAGGTCGGTCCGCTGCCAGGTTTGCTCCTTGCCGCGCTGAAACGTCCAAAGCGTCTTGGGTTCCTTGGTGGTGAATTTCACCCCGCCGTCCGTGCCGAGAATTTCCAGGAACCAAGTGTTGGTTTCGCCCGGCGCGAGCCGCTTCATTTCCAGCCGCATCGGGACCTCGGCGCCGCCAATGTCCGCGTCGGCGTGCAGCGCGGCGTTGTCCCAGGTGTCGCAGACCGCCACGCCACCTTTCCCGTCGGGCCGTTCGGGATAAATTTTCTGCAGTTGCGCATAAACCCCTTTCGGCTGCCAGCCAAGTCGGAAGGGAACATGGATGACGTGCATTCCCAAATCGCCCATGACACCGATTTCGCCGCAGGTTTTCGCCTGGCGCTTCCAATTTGACGGCTTTGACGGGTCCAGATCGCTGCTGTGAAGAAAGCCGGCGCGGATTTCAAGCAACTTGCCCAGCTTGTTCTCGCGGGCGGCTTGAAACGCGCGTTGCGCGCCGGGCAGGAACGGAAACTCGGAACTGCACCGCACAAACCGGCCCTGCGCCTTGGCCGCGGCGGCGATGGCGCGCGCGGCTCTCAAATCAATGCCAAACGGTTTTTCGGCGAACAGGTCCTTCCTGGCTTTGAGAACGTCCAGATAAATTTGTTCGTGCAGATTATGCGGCACCGCGACATAAACCACGTCCACTTCCCGCAAGGCCAGCAGTTCGCGGTAGTCGGCAGTGAAAAATCTCGCCGTCGGCACCCGGCGGAACCACTCGCGCTGCGCCTCCGCCACGTCGCAAACCGCCACCAACTCGGCGCGGACGGGACAATCGTTGAGCACAAACCACCGGCTCAACGCGCTGGCCACTTCGCGGCCCATCAAGCCGCCGCCGATGATGCCGATTCTCGCCGTCTCGCTCATGGGTTTTTCCGTTTGAGAAATTTCGCCGCCGCCGCCGCGCTCGCGCCGTCATGGACAATGGCCATCAGCGCCTTGGTCATCCCCGCCGGATTCTCATGCTGGATGACGTTGCGCCCATAAACAATTCCGGCGGCGCCCTGTTGAATCAACGCTTCCGTACGTTTCAGGATTTCGCCGTCCGGCGCCCGACCGCCGCCTCGCACCAGCACCGGCACGCTGCCGGCAATTTCGACGACCTTGTTGAAAACATTCACATCGTCGGTCGGGTCAGCCTTAATTATATCAGCGCCCAGTTCGACGGCCTGGCGGACCAAAGGAATGATCTTTTGCGGGTCGCCGTCCACCATGTAACCGCCCGCCTTTTCATTCGGCTGAAACACCAGCGGCTCAATCATCAGCGGCATGGCGAAGCGGTCACACTCCGGCTTGAGTTTGAGGATGTTTTGCAGGCATTGATCGGCCACTTCCGGCTGGTTGGGAATGCGGAACAGGTTCACCACCACGCAAACCACGTCCAGGCGCAGCGCCTGTTCCACCGGGCGGTCAAGCATCCGGCTGAAAAGAAACCGCGGCAGCTCTTTCCCGTAAACATTGGCCACGTCCGTGCGCAGCACCAGCGACGGCTTGTGCCGTCCGGGAAGCGCCTGAAGCACCGGCGCCTGGCCGACGGTCAACTGGATGGCGTCCGGTCCTGCCGCGACCAAGACCTCGATGGCTCGGCGGATGTTTTCGATGCCGGACAAAAACCCGGCTTCGTTGAAAAAGCCGTGGTCAATGGCCACGTCAAAACAGCGGCTGGAGTGGGGATCAAAGAGACGATTCAGGCGGGCGGACTTCATGGTTTTGAACAAAATTCAATGGATGATTAAGCGTGTCTTTATGATATTTCATCCGTCGCGGCGGGAAAGCCAAAAAAAAATAGCTCATTCTCCCAACGGCACTCCCACCCCCGATTCCATCGCGGGCAGTTCAGCAGGCGGACCGTCACCCCATTTGAACACAATGTTCCTGAGCATAGGCAAAATTCAGGCCAGACTGGGAATATATTAATCGACATTATCATCTCATTAAAATCATTTGTTAATCATTGTTGAGAACTCCCCGTCAAAAATCATCTGAGCTATTGGCCTTGCACACGAAAATAGGCCGCCGAATTGCTCGGTGTTAGAATCAAATTGGTTGAGTTGATGGCGGCGCCGAAATTGCCCCAGGCCGTATTGACCAGGTTGGTTCCCGTTTGCACCTGATAAGGAGGACAACCGCCACTCCAACTCAACACAACCTGCCCGCCGCCCTGCAATATCTCCAAGTGGATCGGACCGGCCACGGTGATGAACATCGTCGCTTGACTGGACACGCCCTCCAGGTCGGTGGCGTTGACAACGAACGAGTTTGTTCCCGCGTCCGAAGCGGCCGGCGTGCCGGAAAGGAGGCCATTGGGTGCGACGTTTAGCCAGACGGGGCCGCTCACCTTGGACAGCGTGATGGGGTCGCCAAAATTCGGGTCGCTGACGTTTGTGGCCATAGTCCCGGAGTAAGCTTGACCGGCGTTCGCGTGCGATTCGGTGAATGGATTGCTGGCGAACACCGGCGGACGGTCGGTATTCACGGTCAGATTCAACGTCCCGATGCCTGCCAGTCCCCCGGAATCCACAACGAGCATCAGGTAATTCCCTGTACCGACATTGCTGCTGGAGGGCGTGCCGGAAAGCGCGCCATCGGCTGCCACGTCTAGCCAGGCCGGGCCTGTGACTTTGTAGAACGTGAACACGTCGCCGGCGCCAAGATCCGGGTCGGTGGCGTTGGTGGCAATGTTGCCGGAGTAAGGCAGTCCGACGGTGGCGGCCGGCTTGGTAAAATTGGGTGATGTGAAATACGGAGGACTGTTCACGTAAAGGAACATGGTGGCAGTGTTCGACAAGCCGCCGAGATTGACGACGCTCACTACAAAGGTGTTTGTTCCACCATCGGTGCCTTGGGGCGTGCCGGAAAGCGTTCCATCGGCGGCGACCGAGAGCCAGGCGGGACCGCTGACTTTGGCGAAGGTCAGCACGTCACCGTTGGGAAGTTCCAGGTCATAGGCATTTGTGGCAATGGTGCCCGAATACTCCTCGTTCACATTGGCCCAGGGTTCGGTGAACGGACTAACGACAAACGAAGGCGGAGGGTCCTGGTTCACGACAATCTCCAGGGTTGCGGAAGCGGAGACGCCGTTCGAGTCGTTCAGGCTGACGACGAAGAGGTTGGTCCCAAGGTCCGAATTGGCAGGTGTGCCCGACAGCACGCCGTTAGCGGTCACGACCAGCCAGGCCGGCCCACTGGCCTTCGCGAAGGAAAGCGGATCTCCCGCCGGGGCAATCGCGGCACCGGCGATGGTTGCCGAGTAAGGCAGGTTGCCGATGGCCGGCGCCGCGGCGAAGGAATTGGTAATGAAAACTGGAACGGTCACCTGGAATATGGTGCCGTTTCCACCACCGGCGGATGAATTGAAACCGAGCCCTCCAAACGGCGTAGTGCCATAAAAACAGCCGTTGCTCGCCTGAATGAGGGCTCCTTGCGGGTTGGCGCCATTGAGTCCGTCGAACCAGATCAGAGTAGTCAGGACACCATTGGTGGTTATCTTGAACACCGAGCCCTGGCCGCCCGCCCCGCCGGATGAAGTGGTGCCGTAGAGATTGCCGTCGTTGCCCTGCACCAGCGCGCCGATGGGATTCGCTCCATTGGTCAAGCCGAATGAAAACAGAGTCGTCAGTGACCCGTTGGTGTTGAGGCGAAATACGGTGCCATAACCATTCGTTCCGCCTTCAGAGGTGGTGCCATAGAAATTGCCATCGGCACCTTGAATGACTCCGGCTTCAGGATAACCGCCCTTGGCATAGTCGAACGAAACCAAAGTCTTCAGCTTGCCGTCGGTATTCAGACTAAACACCGTGCCATAGCCAAAAGCACCGCCGTAAAGCGTGGTACCATAAAAGTTTTCATCCGTTCCTTGGATCAGTCCGGCGTAAGGATAGGCGCCGTCGTCGCCATCGGTGAATTCGTAGAGACCGGTCAGGGCGCCGTTGGCGGTCAGCTTGAAAACCGATCCATAAAAGTTTGCGCCACCCTCGAAGGCGGTTCCGTAATAGTTGCCATCATCGCCCTGGATCAAACCGGCATACGGGTCGCCGCCGTCTGTTCCGCCGGTGAAAGAAGAAAGGGGAGTAACCGAACCATTGGCAGTCATCCGAAAGATCGTGCCGTAGCCATTGGCCCCGGCTTGAAACGTCGTGCCGTAATAATTGCCATTGGTGCTCTGAACCAGTCGTCCATATGGATTGGCTCCATCGTTTCCGCCCGTGAACGAGTAGAGCGTCGTCAGCCCATTCGCCAAGCTCCAACGGAAGATGGTTCCGTCGAATTTGGAACCGCCTTCGACGGTGGCCCCGTATAAATTGCCATCTTTGCCCTGGATCAATCCGGCATAAGGAAACGCGCCATCGCTGCCACCGGTGAATTGGCGCAGTAGGGCGACTGAGGCACTCGGCGCGGTCGCTGGAACCACGGTCAGCGTCGCCGGGACGCTCGATACCGCGTAGAGCGGGTTGCTGACGATGACTGAATAGGTTCCATTGTCAGCTGAAGTCACGCTGGTGAGCGTCAGGGTGCTGGTGGTGGATCCGGAGATATTGCCGCCGTCAGTCAAATTGGTTCCATTTTCCTGCCATTGGTAGGAAAGTGGCGGATCCCCGCTAGCCGTCACGCTGAAACTGGCGGTCATGCCCACCAGGCGGATGAGGCTGGCGGGTTGGCTGGTAATATCTGGCGGAGAGAAGATGACTTCAAGTACGGCATAGTCGCTGGACACCGAATTTACCGAGTTGCTGACCACTACCGAATAGAGCGCCACATCATCCACGGTGACATTGGTGATGCACAAGGTGGCGGTGTTGGCCCCGGAAATGTTTCCACCATCGGTCAGATTGGTGCCGTCCCGCTGCCACTGATAAAAAACCGGCGAACTGCCAAAGGTGGCCACCGTGAACAGCGCCGTTCCGCCGAGATAGGTGGACTGGTCGGCCGGTTGCCCGGTGATTTGCAGCGTTCCACTGATGCTCAGTTTGAAGATGGCGCCGTCGCCGTCAGAACCTCCTTGCAGCGTTGTGCCATAAAGACTGCCATCGGCGGTTTGCACCATGGCCGCGGAGGGATTCGCGCCCTCGTAGCCGTCGAACTGGACCAATGGAACCAGCGGACCATTGGGCGCAATTCGGAAAACGGTGCCATATCCATAGGTGCCGCCGCCTTGGGTGGTGCCATACAAATTGCCGTCGCTGGCCTGCATCAAGCCGCCCCACGGATTGCCGCCGTCGCTGCCGTTGGTGAATGAGTAAAGAGTGGTCAGGACTCCTACCGGCGTCAGTCGAAATACGGTGCCATAACCCCCGCTGCCTCCGGTGATGGTGTTTCCATAGAAATTGCCATCCACGCCCTGCGTCAATCCGGGGATCGGTTCGGCGCCGTCGTTTCCGTAGGTGAAAGAATGCAGCAACGTGAACGCCCCGGAGGGTGAGACTTTGAAAATGGTTCCAACGCCGGATGCGCCGCCCAGTTCTGTCGTGCCGTAAAAATTGCCGTCGGCCCCTTGCACCAGAACGCAGGACGGATACGCGCCGTCGGTGCTGTTGAACGAAACCAAGGTGGTCAGTGCGCCGGCAGTGGTCATTTTGAACACCGTGCCATAACCGTACGCGCCGCCTTCGAGTGTTGTGCCGTAGAAGTTGCCGTCCACGCCCTGCGTCAGGCCGGCTACGGGCAACATGCCGTTCTGGCCGTTGAACGAAACCAATGTGAATGACGAGCCGGCGGGCGTGGTCACAAAGATGGTGCCATCGCCATAAGCGCCACCTAGATAAGTTGTGCCGTATAAGTAAATGCTGTTCTTGCCCAGCACAAGGCCGGCATAGGGAATACCGCCGTTGCTGTAGTTGAACGAAGACAACCCGCTTAAAGCGCCGTTGGTGTTTGCCCGGAAAATCGTACCCCAGCCATTTGCGCCGCCTTCAATGGCGGTGCCATACAAATACAAATAGTTCCCCACGGTCAACGGCGTCAGCGGGCTGTAAAGAAACGCGCCGTCCTGGCCGCCGGTGAAAGACCACAACGGCTGAAGGGCAACGCCGAGGGCGGTCACTGAAATGGCTGACAACACCGCTCCAGTGCTCGTCGTCCAGCCCAGCGAGTTGCTGACGATGACCGAGTACACACCCACGTTGGCCGAATAGACGCTGCTAATCACCAGGGAACTGGTAGTGACGCCGGAAACGTTGGCGCCATTGGCCAGGTTGGTTCCATTGAATTGCCAATGGTAGAAGTAAGGCGTATCGCCGATCGCAGCGACGTTGAACGTGGCCGCCGCGCCCGGCAACACAGTTTGGTTGGTCGGTTGCTGGACAATCACCGGCGGCGACGGAACAATGGTGAGCAGTGCATTCGAGCTGACGGCCACGCCCGCGGCGTTGCTCACAATGACGGAATAACTTCCGGCGTTGGCGTAGGTGACATTGCTGACCGCCAAGGTGCTGGTGGCCGAGCCGGAGATATTGCCGCCATCCGTTAAATTGGTTCTATTGTCCTGCCATTGGTAGAACAAGAGCGCGTTGGTCCCGGTGCCGACACTGAAGCCGGCGCTCATGCCGACCAGGACCGCCTGGTTGGTCGGTTGCGCGGTGATGACCGGCGGCGTGACGACGGCCAGCGTAATCAACCGCGTTTGGCCGAATCCATCATTCAAGTTGGTGAAGCGCAACGCGGCGGTGTAGCCGCCCGCCATCAGACTGCTGGCCGTTGCGTTGATACTGGCGGTGACGGTGGCGGCCGGCCCGCCGGAAACCAGCGTGCCGTTGGTGGGAAAGACGTTCAACCAGGATGAAGTATTGACCAGCGTCCAGTTTAGTGAGCCAGCGCCGTGGTCGGTCAATACATAGTTGACAGTTGTCGGATTAAATGGACCACCGACTGGACCGCTGATGATCGTACCTGATGCCGAAGTGATGCGCAGAGGTTCCGGGAGTGCCAGGGCCGTCAGCAGATTGCTCCCGGCGGGCGTGCCCCAACCCGTGCAAAGGTCGTAGCCGGGGACGGCGGAAAATTTAGTGGGGCTGCGCGAACTCTCGTTGTTGCCAGTCGTAATGTCATGGAAGAGTGTGGCGTAACTCGCACTGTTGGAGCCTTTGCCTATGGCATAGATGTCTGGATTTAAAAAGCCAGCGAGTGGCTCGCCGTTGGCGAGGGCCAATTGATTGACCAGCGCAGTAAAACCCGCCCACAGCGGGGTCGCGCAACTGGTGCCGCCAAAGTCCCCCGATTGGCCGTTGCCGTAGGCGACCCAAATATTGTCGGCAACCATTGCGACATCGGGAATATTCCGCATGGTGGTCGACCCTTGGTTCGCGGTCATGTTGATGCCCATTTGCCAGCTGGGGATGGCATTGACCGTGCTGATACCGCCACTGCTGCCGGTGCCCCCGCCCCAGTTCCAAACCGTTTCCGAAACCCAAGCGCCGCCCGGACCGCTCGTCGTCAGCGTGGTTCCGCCCACGCAGATAATATTGGTATCGTCGCTCGGTGTGGGGATGGTTCCGGGATAAGCATCGCTGTCCCCTGAAGCGTTAAAGAAAGATTGGCCTTGCGCGGCGAACTCTTTGAAAATCTGGTCCGAAGTGGCGTCGATCGAATAAGTCCAGGAAGCGCCGATCTGTTTGGCCAGATTGTCCGTCGCCATCCGGTTTAAAATGTCGTCGGTGAAGGAACCCTCATAAACGAGCACGTTGGAAAGCCCCGGTGCGATAGAGATGGCCATCTCGATGTCTAGCGAAACCTCGTCGTTACCGCCCCCGGGACCGCCGTCGTAGCCGTCCAACAAAACCGCTTGCACCGGCACATTGGGCAAACCCGTCAGGCTTTCATATCTCAAAATATCGCTGGTATAGAAGCCCGAATCAAACTCCAACAGTCCGACGCTTTGCCCGGTGCCCGTCTGCGTCACTCCGGGAAGGTAAGCGGCCCTGAAATCGTAACCCATATAAGTCCCGCTCGGTCCGGAACCGGTCTGCGACACGACGCCGTTCGCTTCGTTCACCGGCGTTTTTTTCTGAATCATCGGGCGCGGCAACTGGAAGTTATCCAAGCCGCTGATGCTTAACACCGGCACGTCCAGATCAATCCAAGGTTCGGCGTTGGGGGCGTAGAACGTGCGCGCTTCGGTCGGGTGCTGATAGACTCCCAGTTTGACATGGAAGGCGCGTTCGATGTTGGCCGCCATTCCTTTCACATCCAATAAGACACGATTGGGATGCCTGCCCGTCACGGTGAGGCCGTGTGACTGCGCAAAGCGGACAACGGCTTCATAATCCGCCTTGGTGGGCCCGAACCTTTCCGTGAACTGCTCCGGTGTCAGGTAATGATGGTAATTCGTACTGCCCGGATCATTGATCTCTTTGAGCAGTTGGTTCAGCACTTCCTGGTTGCGCAAGGGCAGACCGATGGCCAGGTTTAACCGCTTCCACCCCACACTTGGGGCGACCAGGGTCGAGTTGGTCATCGCCGCAAACAGCTTGTAGGGAACTATCTGTCGCCCCGCTGCCACGCCCGGCAATACGGTTGCCAAAAGCAGAAATCCCGATGACAAACCGATTCCGAAGTTCAACGGGAGACAAACCAGCTTCACTGCCGATGACAAGAAGCTGTTTCTTTTCATTAATCTCGATTTTTCTATTTGAAGTTACGTTTTGTTTGCGTTTTCCTTCAGTTCAAATGATTATCTAAGCATCCTAGTTACTTTTGTAATATTGTCAATCCAAAACAACGACTTATTTTGCTTTTTTGGCCCTGCCTGGAACGAAAAGCTTGCCGGTGCCTCTCAATATCGCCCAGCGAACAGCGGGTGGACAACGTTGGGCGCATCCGAACCGGCTTCGACGGACATCGTCGTTCCGGTGGCAGTATCGGAAGCCAACTGAAGATGGCGGAACGGCTCTGTCAGAAGAACATGTCCACTGGTATTTCCCATTTGATTTCTTGCCCACGACCAGCATGGGCCTTTTTCTTGGCTTTGTTCCTTTTCCACAGATTTGCAAGCCTTTGTTCCAGTCCGCCATCCGTTTTTCTTTAGCACGGGAGGCGTTCTCACGCGTTTTTGGACTCCCTAGCCCTTTTGCTCCCGGATGAGAAGGCACCTCTTCCGTGGTTTCTTTTTTTTCATTCGAGTCCTTTCACTTTTCCTTCATCCGGATGCCGCTACAAGCAATCTCAGCCACCCAATCCGTTCCAGAATGGCCCGGAACAACTCGCGCGGCACCGCCACCTCCGCCATCTGGAAGATTATCTGCCGGGAATGGCGCACGACCTTTGCCCCGATTTTGATCAGTTTCTCCCGCAACGTTGTCAGCGTCCAGTGACGCACCGCTCTTGGCAGCACCGCCTGCCGCAGGAAGTTGCCCAGGTTGTAGGCCAGCACGAGCAGTTGCAGCCTCGCTTGATTGTCCATAAAGTCGTGACAGGACAGGCGGGTCCATTTGACCGCGTTCTTGCTTTCCTTCATCCACTGCTCCGCCGTGCCCCGCGGTTGTGGAACCGCACCACCCGTTTTGCGGGCCGAGTTAGATTGGTCACGATGAACCCGACGCGAGGGAACAGTTCACCATTGTGCCACTCAACCTTCGCCACCACGCGCCGGGCGCGATCCCAACTCTGCGCCTGATACAAAAAGCCGGCATGCCAGACCACCGGCGCGTTCGACGGACGCCCCACCGGTCTGGTCAACATTAGCTCGATGTCTCGCAGCAACGCATCATTGGCCGGTAGACGGATGGCATACTCGAAATCCTCGGCTTCCAAATACTCATAGAGTTCCGGGTTGGCAAAGGCGGCATCGGCCCGAAAATAGCGCCGCAGGTTACGACCCTGATAGCGTGCCACCACCGGTGCCAGCACCTCTCGCCAATCCTTGGCGCTATGCACATTACCGTCACGCAGCAGGGACTGCTCCACCTCGCCAAACTGATTGAATCAAAACAGCGGGTGGTAGCGGGTGCAGCCGAAATGTCCGTTGTAGGCAGTGCCTTCCTGCTCGCCATAGGTCTCGCTCACCGAACTGTCCATGTCCAAGATGAGTTCCCGCATCGGCTGGCGTTCCCGTAGCCGGTCAATCCACTTCCCTGACAGCTTCGTCAACTCCGCCAAGTTGCCCCGCCGCGTCAACACCTCGGTCTCGAAGCGTCCCATCTGGCTGGTGGAGGCCGCCGTGTGCTCTGTGGCTCGCCCGCCGACCACCTGCCGCATGGTGGGATCGACCGAGAGCCGTTCCGCATCATTGGTGTCTTCGTAACCTGCCAACCGGCTGAAGATGGACTGCCGCATGAGCGCCACCAGCGAGTGTTGCGTGTTCTTGCCCGTGCGCCAATCGCTCAGCAGATCCTCCCCCAAGACTGTCAGGCCCAGCGCCTCATCCAGTTCCCGGTAGGCCAATAACCCGGCGTCAGAGGTGACCTTGGAACCGTGAAACTCCAGCTTCAGACGACTATCGAAAGTCATACGCAGAGCCTGTTTTTTGCCTGCACCCATTGAATTCTCCGCATTATGTTGCTTCAACATAGTGAAAGGCTTTGTTTATGCGGCTTCATTGTAAGTCAATAACATTGGCGTGTGAAGCCAATCTGGGAAATCCGTGTTGAATTGTTCACCGTCTCGTCCGATGCAAAATGTTCCACCGCTCATTTCGCCAACCGCTGGGACTCTTTTCGTAAGCGTGCTTGAACTTCCGCGAGAAATGAAACTCATTGGCAAAACCGCAACGCCCGGCGATTTCCTTGAGGGACAGCCCCGTGTGGGCCAGTTGCTCGGCGGCCACGCCCAGGCGCCGCTCGTAAAGAAAATGCGCAGGCGTGTTCCCGCGGCGGAGCCGGAAGAGCTTGAGCAGGTGCTGGCGCGAGACGCCGGCAGCGGCGGCCAGGTCGGCCAGGGACAGGCGTCGCGCAAATTCATTTTGGATAAATTGCTCGGCACGGGCCAGCGCCTGGTCCCCCGGACGGGCCGCGGGGAATTGCGCCTGTGCGCTGAGCGCAAAACCGGTCAGCAATGCAAGGCCGACGCTCAAGTGGAACGAATTTTCCAGATTCGGCTCTGCTTGGCTTTCAACGAACGCGGCCTTGCCCGCGGCCAGCAGCGACTCGACACGGGAATCCACCGGGGCGGGCGCGCCGATCGACGACCGCAGCAGCCGACGCAGCTTTGGCGGCACAGCGCCAGAGTCAATGGAACACCAACTGTGGTGCGTCCCGCGGTCGAGGGAAAAAAGAAAATGCTCTCGGTGACCGGGACTCAACAGGATGGCGTGTCGGGGCGCAACGTTAATCCGCCGGCCGTCCAACCGCAGGTCAATCTCGCCCTTGTGTAAGACGACGAGTTGGTAATCGCGCTGGATGCGCGGGCCGCAAACGCCGCCCGGGGCGTAAACCACCTCGCCAAACACCACCGCTCCGCGGCGCTGGCGCAGCTTCACCTGGGATATGTTTTTGAGAACTTCAGACATGGTCTTTCTCATTCTTATCACCGAACTTTCCGCTTGGCAACTCCGTCCGCTTGTAGCGCAGGTTTGCAAACCTGCCGTGTCGCCGATTTCCAAATCGGCGGGGCATCGAAATGCCCCTGGCTCGCGGGTTTGGAAGCCCGCGATACAGCAGACTTGGAAGTCTGCGCTGCGGTGGCGGCGCCAAGTTGCGCCCCGGAGTGCCGTGCCATGTCAACCGCCAAAGCCATCCGCCTGAGCGACTACAGCCTTGTCGGCCAGGGCACCGCCATCGCCATCGAGCAGGGTCTGGCCGAAGCGACTTGGTATGCCTCGCCGGTGCCGAAGGAGAAAATGCTCGAACTGCTGCAGCGCCGCGACTGGCCCGCCGTCCGCGACACCATCCTCTGGTTTGCGCTGATCATCGCTTCGGGCTGGGTCGGCTACAAGCTGTGGCAGGCCGGAAGCTGGTGGGCGGCGGCGCCGTTTCTGATTTACGGCGTGCTTTACGCTTCTACTTCCGATTCGCGCTGGCATGAAGCCGGCCACGGCACCGCGTTCCAGACCGATTGGCTGAACAACGCGCTCTACGAAATTGCCTCCTTCATGGTCTTGCGCGAGTCCACGGTCTGGCGCTGGAGCCACACCCGCCACCACAGCGACACCATCATCGTCGGACGCGACCCGGAAATCGCCGTCCCGCGCCCGCCGAACATTCCCAAATTGATCCTGAATTTTTTCGGCGTCACAGCCATTCCCACGTATTTTCGTCACATCCTGCTTCATAGCGCGGGCCAGCTCACGGTGGAGGAAAAAACCTTCATCCCGGAATCGGAATACGAGAAAATTTTTCTCCGCGCCCGGATTTACCTGGCGATTTACGCCGGCGTGATCGGTCTGGCGATTTGGCATTGGAGCCTGCTGCCGCTGATGTTCATCGGGCTGCCGACGCTTTACGGTTCCTGGCTCATGCCGGTTTACGGCTACACCCAGCACGCGGGGCTGGCGGAAAACGTCCTCGACCACCGGCTGAATTGCCGGACGGTCTATATGAATCTCATCCACCGCTATCTTTACTGGAACATGAATTACCACGTGGAGCACCACATGTTCCCGCTGGTGCCGTATCACAACCTGCCCAAGCTCCACGAAATCGTGAAGCCCGACATGCCGCCAGCTTACACGAGCATTTGGAACGCGTGGCGGGAAATCATCCCCGCCGTGTTGCGTCAGGTCAAAGACCCCGCCTATTGCGTCAAACGCAGGCTGCCCACGCCGACCCTCCGCGCCGAAGCCCCTCCCACGGCGCGCATCTTCACCGCCAAAGGCCGGCCGGTGAACGGCTGGATTGAAGTTTGCGTCGGCGACTTCTTGAAAAAGGAAGACGCGATTCGTTTCGACCACGAACAGAAGACTTACGCCATCTACCGCACCGCCGACGGCGCGCTCTACGCGACCGACGGCGTTTGCACCCACGGCAACGCGCATCTGGCCGACGGCTTCGTCAAGGGCCGGCTCATCGAGTGCCCAAAACACAACGGGCGCTTCGACATCACCGACGGCTCCCCGCAGCGTCCGCCGGCGTGCGTGGCGCTCCGGACCTACCGCGCCCGCGAACACGACGGGAAGATTTTCCTCGACCTTAACTCCGCCGGCGGTTTGGGCGCAGCGCAGCCGGCCGCGACTTACAGATTCCGCGTGGTGAGCAACGAGAACGTGGCGACCTTCATCAAGGAACTGGTCCTGGAACCGGAGCCAGGTTCGCCGCTGCCGGTTTATCAATCAGGGGATTACTTGCAGTTGGAAATTCCGGCTTATGGCGAGATTTCGTTCCGCGAAATCGCCGTGAAACCGCCGTTCGTCGAGGTCTGGCAGGCGCAACACGTCTTCGAGTTCCGCTCCGAAAACGCCCTCCCGATCCGCCGCAATTACTCGCTGGCGACCAATCCGGCCGCCGACCGGCAACTGCGGTTCAACGTGCGCATTGCCACGCCGCCGCGAGGACAGGATTGCCTGGCGGGCGCGGGTTCGGCGTTCATTCACCGGCTCAAGCCCGGCGACCGCGTCACGGCCATCGGGCCGTTCGGCAGCTTCCACATCAAGCCGGGCGGCGCAGAGATGGTTTATGTCGGCGGCGGGTCGGGCATGGCGCCACTGCGCTCGCATCTGGCTTACCTGTTTGAAACCTTGAGGACGACCCGCCGTGTGAGTTTTTGGTATGGCGCACGCTCGCGGCAGGAGATTTTTTACCAGGATTATTTCGGGAAGCTAACGAAACAATTTCCGAATTTCACCTTTCATCTCGCGCTGTCCGAGCCGCAGCCGCAAGATTGTTGGACCGGCCCGACCGGCTTCATCCACGAAGTCGTGGAGGAACAGTATTTGCGTCGGCACGCCGACTCGACTGGCATTGAATATTACCTGTGCGGGCCGCCGGTCATGGTGCAGGCGACCGTCAAAATGCTGTCAGAACTGAACGTGCCCAAGTGCCAGATTGCGTTCGACGAGTTTTGATGCTTCAAAGGCAAACCTGTGAGTCAGCCAGACAAAATCCAATCGCGCCCGTTCGGGAAATTGCCGGACGGCGAAACTGTCGCCGAATACACGCTCACGAACGCGCGCGGTCTCACGCTGAAATTCCTCACTTACGGCGGCATCATCAACGAACTGCACGCGCCCGACCGGCGCGGCGTCACCACCGACGTGGTGCTGGGCTTCGACAGCCTCGCCGGTTATCTCGGCCCGCATCTGTATTTCGGGGCCATCATCGGCCGCGTTTCCGGGCGGATCACGCGCGGCCGGTTCACCCTCGACGGGCGCGATTACCATTTGGCGATCAACAATCCGCCCAACCACCTGCACGGCGGGACAGTTGGTTTTGACAAACGTCTCTGGAAGGCCAGAGCCGTCGTCACGGCGGAAAATGCTCCCGGAGTGCGGCTCACCTACCGCAGCCCGCACCACGAAGAAGGTTATCCGGGCAACGTGGACGTGGCCGTCACCTACTTGCTCACCGACGCCAACGAAGTTGTTCTTCTTTACGAAGCCGTCACCGACCAAGCCACGCCGTTGTGCCTGACGAATCATTCTTACTTCGACCTCGCCGGCGAAGGCAGCGGCACAATTGAAAACCACATTCTCCAAGTCGCTTCGCCGGCCATCGCGCAGACCGACGAGGATTTGACCTTGCTCGGCGCGCGCGTGCCTGTGGCCGGCAAACCCAACGATTTCAACCGCCCCAAACGGCTGGGCGACGCCATTCCGCTCCTGTTCAAAAATCACGGCGATAAATATCTGCTGCCGCGGCCAACGCGCAAAGCGCTCGTGCGGGCGGCCCGCGTGGAAGAACCGGCCAGCGGGCGCGTCATGGAAGTGCTCACGACCGAGGACTGCCTTCAGGTTTACACATCCGTTTTTCTGGACGGCTCGCTGATTGGCAAATCGGGCCGCGCCTATCCGAAATTCGGCGGGCTGGCGCTGGAAGCCGAAGGCTATCCCGACGGCGTGAACCATCCGGAAATGGGCGACATCATCCTGCGCCCCGGCCAAACTTATCGGCAAACCACCATTTACCGTTTCACGACCGCATGAAGCTGCAACTTGTCCGCCATCTCTGGGGCGTGGACCAAACCTGCAGCCTGGAGGATTATTGGCCGCGCTGGCAGGCGGTCGGTTACGAGGCGCTGGAGGTGTCGTTGCGGTTCGTGCCGGACCGCGCGGCATTCCTGAAATTTCTGAAACAACATCAACTGGGCTGGATTCCGCAGGCTTTCACGCGCGATTTCGCGCCGGGCGGAAGCGTCCGCCAGCACTTGGACTCGCTGGCCGAGCAGGTCAAGGAATGCCTCGATTTTCAGCCGCTCTTTTTCAACGTCCATAGCGGCTCCGATGTGTGGAGTCTGGCGGAAGCGGAAGATTTCTACGGCGCCGCGCTGGAATTGGAGCGGCAAACCGGTGCGGCGATTTCCCACGAAACGCACCGCCTGCGCTGCTTCGGCAATCCGTGGACGACCAAGGTGATTTTGGAGCGATTTCCCAGCCTGAAACTAACCTGCGACTTCAGCCACTGGGTCTGCGTGGCCGAACGCCTGCTGGAAGACTGTGGAGAAACCATTCAACTGGCTGCACAACATTGCCATCACCTCCATGCGCGGGTTGGCTATGAAGAAGGCCCGCAAGTGCCGGATCCGCGCGCGCCGGAATGGTCACGCCACCTCGCGGCGCACGAAGACTGGTGGAACCGGATTTGGGCGGCGCAGGAAAAACGCGGCCTGAAAACGTCGTTCCTGACGTCGGAATTCGGTCCGGCGCCTTATCTGCACACGCTGCCGTTCACCCAAGCGCCGGTCGCCGACCTGGCGGACATTTGCGATTGGATGGCGCGCCGTCAGGCCAACCGCTTTGCCGCGAGAAATGCGCCGGTCGGCCAAAAACGAAAATGAAACCCACGAAAACCATGACCTCGCGCGAACGTCTCCTCACCACGCTGAACCACCGCCAGCCCGACCGTGTCTGCGTGGACTTTGGCGGCACTTACGTGACCGGCATCCACACGTCCATCGTTCACCAGCTCAAGCAACGGCTCATCGGGCCAGCCGCCGCGCCAACCCGAGTTCACGAGCCTTACCAGATGCTCGGCGAGGTGGACGCCGAGCTCCGGGCGGCGTTGGGCGCGGATGTCACTGGCGTCTGGTCGCGCAAGAACATTTTCGGCTACGAGGCGAACGGATGGAAACCGTTCACGTTGTTCGACGGCACGCCTTGTTTGGTTCCGGGCAATTTCAACGTCACGCCCGCGCCTGACGGCGGCTGGCTCATGTATCCACAAGGCGACACCAGCGTTCCGTCGTCGGGGCACATGCCCAAAGGCGCTTATTTCTTTGATGCCATCATCCGGCAGGAGCCGTTGGACGAAGACCATTTGAATCCGGAAGACAACTTGGAGGAATTCGGCCTGCTCACCGCCGAGGACATCGCCTATTACGAGCAGCAAGTCGCCCGGCTGGACCAGGATGTCAAGGACACCGGCATCGTCCTGATGCCGCCGGGCACTGCGTTCGGCGACATCGCGCTCGTGCCGGGGCCGTTTCTCAAACATCCGAAAGGCATCCGCGACATCAGCGAATGGTATATGGCCACCGCCGCGCAGCCGCATTATGTTCATGCCGTTTTCGAGAAGCAGTGCGAGTATGCCTTGAAGAATTTGGAGACGCTCATCGCCATGTTCGGCGATCGCGTCCAGGTACTGGCGCTCACCGGCACCGACTTCGGGACGCAGAACAGCCTGTTCATTTCCATTCCCACCTACCGCGACCTGTTCAAGCCCTATCACCAGAAGCTCAACGACCTCGTCCACCGGAAATCGTCCTGGAAAACCTTCATTCACTCCTGCGGCGCAATCGCGGCACTGATCCCGGATTTTATCGAGGCCGGTTTCGACATTTTGAATCCCGTCCAGTGTTCCGCCGCCGGCATGGACCCCGTCCAATTGAAACGGAACTTTGGCAAGGACATCACCTTCTGGGGCGGCTGCGTCAACACCCAGCACACGATGTACCAAACCCCGGAGGCGGTGTATCGCGAGGTGCGCGAGCGGATTGACATCTTTAACCGGGACGGCGGTTACGTCTGTAACTCCATCCACAACGTCCAGGGCAACTCACCGATAGAAAATGTCCTGGCGATGTTCCGGGCCATCCGCGACAGCGGCCAAGCCTGATTCAACAAAATGAATAGCGTTACCTCAAACTTTTAATCCAAAATATGCCGATGGAACATCCCTTGATCCAGGCCATCGTTGCCGGGCGGCGCAAAGACGTGCCGGCGCTGGTGCAACAATGCCTCGACGCCGGCGAATCCGCCGCGGCCATCGTCGAAAACCGCCTCGTACCCGCCATGTCCGTGGTCGGCGAGAAATTCAAGTGCAACGAGTTTTTCGTCCCCGAAATGCTCATCGCCGCGCGCGCCATGAATGAGGCGCTGAAAATTCTGGAGCCAAGGCTGGTGGCCGCCGGCGTCAAACCCAAATACACCGCCGTCATCGGCACCGTCCAGGGCGACCTCCACGACATCGGCAAGAACCTCGTGGCCATGATGTGGAAAGGCGCGAACTTCGTGGTGATTGACCTGGGCGTGAACGTGCCGGCGGAGCAATTTGTCGCCGCCGCCCGGCGGCACCGCTCCAACCTGATCGGCTTGTCCGCGCTGTTAAGCACCACCATGCCGGCCATGCGCGAGACGGTCAAAACCATCCGCGACGCCGGCGTGGCGGTCAAAATCCTCGTCGGCGGCGCGCCGATCACAGCCGAATTCGCACGCGAAATCGGGGCAGACGGCTTTGCGCCGGACGCCAGCAGCGCGGCTGACGCGGCGCTGGCGTTGCTGCAAGGCGCGGCGTGAGCCAACCGGCCAACCGACGGTGAACCGCCAGTTCTATCTCGATCTCGCCGCGTCCGGTTTACGGATGCCCATCGGCGCGCATCTGGTTTTGCATGAGCATCCCGATCCCGAGGCCATTGCGCGCGGCGGCCAACGGCTGGGTCGGGTGGTGGAGGGTGCAGCCCGCCGCTTTCGCGCGCCGCTGGCGTTGCCGCTCATGGACCTCAAACTGGAAAAGGAGGTGCTCCTGCTGGCGCGCGGCGTGGGCCGATTTGGAAATCGGCGACACAGCAGGTTTGGAAACCTGCGCTACGGCGAGGCTGCAAAAACTCGGGCGCGCTCGCACCATCCGCGCCGGCAAGAAGATGATGGATTACCAGTTGCCCGTCATGGATAATCCAGTTGAATTCGCTGGCGAAAACGCGGCGCGATGAAAGAGCTGAAACGATTTGTCGGTTATCTGAAAGGTTACGGCGGGCAGATTGCGCTGGCCGTGGTCCTGGTGCTGGCGGTGACGGTGCTGACGCTGCCGTATCCACTCATCCTGCGACGAATGCTGGACGACGCGCTGCCGAAGAAGGATTTGCGCGAGCTGCTGGTGCTGATGGCGCTGTTTCTGGCGTTCTTTCTGGCGCGCGGCGCGTTGAGCTACCTGAACCGGTATGTCTTGCAGCGCATGGGCATGCGCATCACCTGCGACCTGCGGAAGGACATCTTCCGGCACCTGCAAACGCTCTCGGTGAAGTTCTACGAAAGCCGGCAAACCGGCCGCATCGTAGCCCGCGTCACGCAGGACACCGACTCGGTGTTCGTGCTCATCACCAACGTCGTCGTCAGCTTCATTTCCGACGCGCTGACCCTGCTGGCCGTGTCGGTCATGCTGTTCTGGATCAGTTGGCAACTGGCGCTGCTGACGATGGCGGTGCTGCCGTTCTTCTGGCTGAACTACCGGCTGTCGCAAAACAAACTGCGGCGGTTGAGCACCGTTCATCGCCACGATTGGGACCGGGTGGTGGGCTTTCTGCACGAGCGCGTGGCCGGTTCGCGGCTGGTGAAATCCTTCAGCATGGAGGAGCGGGAGATCGAGCAATTCACGCGCGGCATCGAGAAAGATTACCGGAACGCGAACCGCACCAGCCTCTACAACACGCGGCTCTGGGTCATCGCCGACATGATTTCGTCGTTCGGCAGTCTGCTGGTGCTGACGACCGGCGGCTGGCTGGTCATCCGCCACCAGTTGAGCACCGGCAGCCTAATGGCATTCATCTTCTACATCGGTTTCCTGTTCAGCCCCATCGTGCGGCTCAACGACCTGAACGCCGTCGTGCAGCGCGCCGTCACCAGTTTGGAGAAAATTTACGAAGTGCTCGACACGCCGTCCTTCGCCGTCGAACAGGCCGGCGCCGTGGACCTGCAGCCGGTCCGCGGGCGCATCGAGTTTCGGAATGTCCAATTCAGCTACGATGCCGGGCGCAAGACGCTCAACGACATCAACCTCACAGTCGAGCCGGACCAGATGGTGTCCTTCGTCGGCCCGAGCGGCTCGGGCAAGACCACGCTGGTCAACCTGCTGTGCCGGTTCTACGACGTGGACGCCGGCGCGATTTTGGTGGACGACAATGACATCCGCCGAGTGAAAATAGCCTCGTTGCGCCGGCAGCTCGGGATTGTGTCGCAGGAGACCCTGATGTTCAGCGGCTCGTTGCTGGACAACATCCGCTACGGCCGGCCCGAAGCCACGTTTGAGGCGATTCTGGAAGCCGCGCGCGCGGCGAATGCGCACGATTTCATCGAGCAACTGCCGCGCGGTTACCACACCCTCCTCGGCGAGCGCGGCGTCAAGCTGTCCGGCGGCCAACGGCAACGCATCGCCATCGCCCGCGCGATTTTGAAAAACCCGCGGATTTTGATTCTCGACGAAGCCACGTCGTCGCTCGACACCGAGTCCGAACAACTGATCCAGGAAGCCCTGGAGCGGCTGATGAAAAACCGGACCACCATCGTCATCGCCCACCGGCTGTCCACGGTGTTGCGCGCCGACAAGATTGTCGTGTTGCAGCGCGGCGAAATCGCCGAGCAAGGCCGGCACGAAGAACTTTTGCGGCGTGGCGGCTTATACCAACGCCTCCACGACCTTCAGTTTCAAAGCGGAGTCGCCAGCGCGAGTCGTCCGCTTCAGTCAACACATACCGTTGTCGGTGATCCATTTTCCAAACAATCAGCACAAAGTCTGTGACTAATTACACCCAAGCCCGTCATTTTTTGACGGCCAGAGATGCGCCGGATCGTCTGTCGCCTCAACCGACGCTCGTATTCCATGAGAAGCGTGAAGTGGGCGACATATTTGTTGATCCGACAAAACGGTTTCAGACCATCGAAGGATTTGGCGGCGCGTTCACCGAAGCAGCGGCGGTCACACTCCAGAAACTCGGCCCGGTCAACCGCGAGCGCGTCTTGCGGGCCTGCTTCGACCGCCACGAAGGCCACGGCTATTCGCTGTGCCGGACGCACATCAATAGTTGCGATTTTGCGCTGGGCAATTACGCCTACGACGAGACGCCTGGCGATTTTGAGTTGAAACATTTCTCCATTGAACGCGACCAGCGCGCGCTGTTGCCGATGATCCAGGACGCGCAGCGCATTGCCGGCGCGCCGCTGAAGCTGTTCGCCTCGCCGTGGAGTCCGCCGGCGTGGATGAAAACCACCGGCCAGATGAACCACGGCGGCAAGCTCAAACCGGATTGCCGCGACGCCTGGGCGCGGTATTTTGTCCGATACGTGCAAGAATACGCGAAGGCCGGCGTCGCGATTTGGGGCGTCACGGTGCAAAACGAGCCGGAGGCGAAACAAATCTGGGACTCGTGCATTTACACGCCGGAAGAGGAACGCGACTTCGTCCGCGACCATCTTGGTCCGGCATTAGAGCGGGCCGGCCTCGGCAACGTGAAGATCATCATCTGGGATCACAACCGCGACCGCATCGTCGAGCGCGTGCAACCGGCCTTTGATGATCCGGCGGCGAGTCGTTACATCTGGGGCGCCGGCTTTCATTGGTATGTGGCCGACAAGTTCGAGAACATTCAACTCGTTCACGACACGTGGCCGGACAGGAAGTTGTTGTTCACCGAAGGCTGCCAGGAAGGCGGGCCGCACACCGGTGAATGGGCTTTGGGCGAACGGTATGCGCGCTCGATCATCCGCGACCTCAACCATTGGACGGTCGGCTGGGTGGATTGGAACCTCGTGCTCGACACCTCGGGCGGACCGAACCACGTCGGCAATTTTTGCAGCGCGCCGATCCTGGCCGATACCGAAAAAGATGAACTCCTGTTCCAAAGTTCCTATTACTACCTCGGCCACTTCAGCCGTTTCATCCGACCGGGAGCACGGCGAATCCTCTGCGCCACCACTCGCGATGACCTCGAAGCGACCGCATTTGTAAACCCGGATGACACCGTCGCGGTCGTGGTGCTGAACCGCACCGACAAGGAGCAGCAGTTCTCCCTGCGCTTGCCTGCGGGCGGGGCAGCCAGCGCAATCCCAGCCCGCTCGATTTCGACGTTCGTGCTCACCTGAACATATGAAATCATATCTTGTGATAATTGCCATCCTGGCCTTTGCCCTCTCCTTGAGCGCACAAGTGCCGCCGCCGCCTGGCTTCCAGGGGCGTCTCAATGCCGGCGGAACCAATTCCAGCGGCCCGGCCAGTCTGGATTTCACTCCCGGTTATGTGAACGTACAAAAATCGCCGTATCTGGCAAAAGGCGACGGCGTCGGTGATGACACAGCGTCAATCCAAAAGGCGCTGAACGATGTCGGCTCAAAGGGCGGAGGCATTGTGTTTCTCCCGCTGGGAAATTATTACATCGCCGGCCATTTATCGGTTCCGGCCCAGACGACCCTCGCCGGACTCTGGAGGGCGCCCACCGCCTTTTCTCAAAACCGGGGCACCACGCTGCTGGCCGTCGAAAACGCCGGCAACACCTCGGGCGTTCCATTCATCACGCTCCAAGGCCCGAACAGTATTCTCGACGGCGTCACTATTTTTTATCCCAACCAGGTGCTCCACAATCCGCCCACGCCTTACCCCTGGACGGTCCGGGCCGGCGGCGGGGACAACGTCACCATCCAAAATGTTCTTCTGGTCAATCCATATTTGGGGGTGGATTTTGCCAAGCGCCCCAGCGGACGTCACCTGATTCGCGGCCTTTACGGCCAACCATTGCTGGTCGGCATTGCCGTGGATCAATGTTATGACATCGGTCGCATCATGGAGGTCCACTTTTGGCCGTTCTGGACCGAGAACACCAACGTCGAGGCTTTCATCCAGAACCATGGCGTCTCCTTCGACTTCATGCGCACCGATTGGGAGGTGGTACAGGACATTTTTTCCTGGGGTTATGGCATCGGAGCGCGTTTCCGCGCCTCCGCCAGTGGCGCAATGAACGGACAGATGAGCAATGTCAACTTTGACAACGTGGATATCGGACTGGAGCTCCTCGCCACGCAACCTTACGCCGTTCACATCTCCAACCTCAACATTGCCAATGCCGGCGGCGGCACCAATCATATCGGTATCCAAGCATTGCCCGGCGGAAGCTGTGATCTCAATGTCAACGGGGCCACCTTCTGGGGGTTGATTTATCAGGGCGTCTCCTGGAAGTCCGCAGGATTGCTCTCGCTCTCCAATGCCCGTTTCCTCAACTGGAAATCAACGTTGCCGGCCATTGATATCCTCGGCGGACGGGCGATGCTCCAGGCCAATTTCTTCGAAGACAACATTGGCACCGCCATCCATGTCGGCACCAACACCGACCGCGTGATGATCATCGGCAACGAGCTGGCCGGCAATACCCTCTCGCTCCACGGCCCGCGCACGTTGAGCGCCAACAATCATCCGTAGTTGCCGCAAATCATTGGGGAGCCAACGCTTCCGGATCGTCCACGATGGCTCCCGGCGGCAGCGGAATGGGGCCGCGCAGGATCGGATCGTCGGTCTTCGCCATCCAGTTCTGAAGCTGTTCGCGCAGCTTGCGCGTGGTCGCCTCATGGCCCGGCTCGCCGGCCAGATTACGAGCCTCCTGTGGATCAAACATCAAATCGTAAAGCTCTTCCCCGGCGCACACCTGCTGTTTCCAGCCGGCGGCGAGCCAGACGGATCTGCTCGGGCCGTTGTCGCAGTTGACCAATACCGGCGCAGAACGTTTGTCGAAGCGTTTGACAAACTTGTAGCGCGGTGTGCGCACGCAACGCAGCGGTTCGTAGGCGCAGTGGTAATTGATCTCGGCAAAAATGGCGTCACGCAACTGCGCCGCCTCGCCGCGCGCCAGCGGAAGGAGGGATTTTCCCTGCAACCAGGACGGCGCCGGCAGCCGCGCGAGTTCGCCAAGGGTCGGGAACAAATCGAGGTGCGTCACCATCGCGTCGCACACTTTCCCACCGTCAAAACCGCCCGGCCCGCGAATGATGAGGGCCACGCCCAGACCGTGATCGGACAGCGTGCATTTCATTCCAGGAAAAGCTATGCCGTGATCGGTCGTGTAAATCACGAGCGTCCGCCCGGCCAGCCCGCGCGTTTCCAGCGCCGACAAGATTGCGCCGACGTTTTCGTCGAGCTGGCGCGCCGACGCGATGTAACCGGCCATGTCGCCGCGCGTTTCCGGCATGTCGGGCAGCCGGGATGGCGGCAGAACATAGTTTGGATTGTCCTGCGGCTTGGGAAAATGGCGATGGGTTTCGGCGAATCCGACTGAAAGAAAAAACGGTTCCTTGACGTCGCGCAAAAAATCCAGAGCGACTTCCACGGTGCGTTCCACGAAGCAACCGCCCTCGGCGTTGTGATTCATGATGCGATCGTAACCGAGCAGTTTCGGATCGGCGGTCGGCAAATGCGCCTCATGCTGGATGCCCGCAAGCGCCGTCACGTAGCCGGCTTTTTTCAGCGTGTGCGGCAGGAAGCGGGAATAATCCGCCGCACGAAATCCGCGGTGCGCCAGTCCGAACATTCCGGCGCAATGCGCCCACTGCCCGGTCATAAGGCTGACGCGGCTGGGCGAACACGTCGGGCTGGCGCAAAACGCCTGACGAAACAACATTCCTTCCTCTGCCAACCGCTGAAGATGCGGCGTCGGAACGGCGTGCCCGTAAGGTTGAATGTAGCGCCCGGTGTCGTGCGAATGGATGTAGAGAATGTTCATTTGTTATCAAAACCACCAGCCAAGCCGTATCCTTGAGGCGTTGCTGAGATTGCCGTGGCCGATAACTCGACTTTGACTTTGCTCGGCGTCACGGGCTTGACGGATTGACCGTTTCCAGCCACGTCTTCGCCATGAGGCCGTGGCTGGCACAAGTGGGATGCACGCCGTCGCCGGCCCAGAATTCGGCGGGCGCGCGCTTGGCGGCGGAATCAAATGCCGACTGGAAGGGAACAAATTTTGCCTGAAATTCCGCGGCCAGCTTCCGCACCACGGCCTGCCGCGCGTTGATCTCGTTCATCCACTCGACGGTAACTACACCACAACGCAGGACGAAAGGTTCGCACAAAACAAAGCGGCAGTCGGGCAGCGCCGAGCGGACTTCCGCCAGAAATTCGCGATAGACCCGTTCGTATTTTGGAACGGGAACGCCGTTGCCACGCATGAACTCATGCCAGGTGTCATTGACGCCGATGAGCACGCTCAGGACGTTCGGGCGCAGGTTGATGACGTCTCCTTTGATGCGCGCGTAAAGGTCCACGACGCGGTTGCCGTTGATGCCGCGGTTGAAAAATTTCAGTCCGTCAGCCGGGCGCGCTTCCAGCAGCCGCGAGGCGACCAAGAATACGTAGCCTTGGCCCAGGCCGTCGTTGGCCGCTGTCGCGTTTTGATCGCGCCCGCAATCGGTGACCGAATCGCCTTGAAAGAGGATGACATCTTGAGGACGAATCATGGATTGATTTTGTTGAATCTTCGTTGTGCGGCCAGATCAAACTGGCACTTTCACGATTGAGTTGTCCGCTTGACCGTCAAAGTCGTGGTGAGCGCACCGCTGTGCGGGTCGTCCGACTGGCCGCCACCGACGCTGATTTCAAATTCGCCCGGCTCGATGAAGGGTTTGCCGTTGTCGTCGTAGCAAACCAACTGCTCCGACCGGAGGATAAAGCAGACGGTCTTCTTCTGGCCGGGATTGAGGTGAATGCGCTGGAAACCTTCCAGGTGCTGCCGCGGCACCGGCACGTTGGATTCCACGTCGCGGACATAAAGCTGCGCCACTTCATCACCGGCGATTTTGCCGGTGTTCTTTACGTCAACGCGGACGACGTAACCCGATTTGTGCGTTCGGACGGAAAGTTTGGAATACTTGAACGACGTGTAGCTCAACCCAAAGCCGAAGCGGTAGAGCGGTTCGCCTTCCATGAACCGGTAGGTCCGGCCGTTCATCGCATAATCCTCAAACGGCGGCAACTGGTCGTAGGATTTGGGAAAGGTGACTGGCAGGCGGCCGGCGGGATTGTAGTCTCCAAACAGCACGTCGGCCACCGCGCCGCCTCCTTGTTCGCCCGGATACCACGCCATCACGATGGCGTCGGCGTTCGCCTGCGCCCAATTCAAATCCACCGGGCTGCCAGCAGTCACGACGAGGACGAGCGGCTTGCCGAGGGTCTTGAGATGTTCGAGATATTCCTGCTGCCGGCCCGGCAAGCCGTAAACTTGCCGATCGCCGCCGGCGTCGCCGGTGCCTTCCTCGCCTTCAAGAAGAGCGTTGTAGCCGAGGACGGCAATGACGGCGTCCAGTGGAGGGCCGTAGCTTGTGAGCAAGCCGAGTTCGCCGAAGTTGGGCGGGCGGGCGCTGGACAGTTCGCAACCCTCCGTCCATTGCACCTGCGTGCCGGCGCCGGCTTTTTCGAGAATGCCTTCCAGCACGGTCTGCATTTGCGGCGCGAAGCCATTGTAGTTGCCAACCAAAACGTTTTGGTCCATCGCGTTGGAGCCGGCGACCAGAATGTGGCGCAGATTTTTGCGAAGCGGCAGGACGCCATTGTTCTTCAACAGGACCATGGATTCCTGTGCCATGCGCCGCGCCAGTTTCCGGTGCGTTTCACAATTAACAACCTTCGGCGACAGCTTCGACCACGGCACGTTCTTCTCCGGGTCGAACATGCCCAGCTTGAATCGCGTCGCCAGCAGCCGTCGCAAAACGCGGTTGAGGTCTTCCTCGGTCAGCAGGCCGAGCATCACGGCTTCCTCAAGTTTGCAGTAAGTGCAGCCGCAGTTGAGGTCGCAGCCGTGTTTGACGGCCAGCGCCGCCGACTCGGCCGCTGTCCGGGTAACTTTGTGGTGAGCATGGAAGTCGTCAATCGCGCCGCAATCCGAAACGACGTAGCCTTCAAAGCCCCATTCCTCGCGCAAAATTTTTTCCAGCAACGTCGGGCTGGCGCAGCACGGCTCGCCGTTAACCCGATTGTAAGCGCCCATGACGGCCGCAACCTTGCCCTCCCGCACCGCCGCCTCAAAATGCGGCAGATAAGTTTCGCGCAGGTCACGCGGGCTGACGACAGCGTTGAAGCTATGCCGCAGCAGTTCCGGTCCGTTGTGGACGGCGAAATGCTTCGCCGTGGCGTCGAGTTTCCGGTATTTTGGATGGTTGCCCTGGAGTCCCTTGATGAAGGCCACGCCCATGCGTCCGGTCAAATACGGGTCTTCGCCGTAGGTTTCCTGGCCGCGGCCCCAGCGCGGGTCGCGGAAGAGGTTGAGGTTCGGCGACCAGAAGTTCAGGCCGAAATACTGGGCGCGGTTGCCGAGCCGGACGGCCTCGTGGTGTTTCGCGCGGGCTTCGTCGGATATCGCGGTAGCCACGCGAAAGAGCAGGTCCGGATCAAACGACGCTGCCATGCCGATGGCTTGCGGAAAGACGGTGGCCCGGCCCGCGCGCGCCACGCCGTGCAGACATTCGTTCCACCAATTGTATTCCGGGATACCGAGGCGCAGGATGGCCGGCGCTTGATGCACCACCTGGGAGATTTTCTCCGCCAAAGTCATCTGTGAAAGCAGCGCTTCGACACGCTCCGCCACGGGCAATTTAACGTTCAGATGTCGTTTGTTGGTTTTCACCGGTGTTGCTGTTCAGCGTTTGAGCTTGACCAAAACAGAAACGATTCCGCGGGCCGGCACGTTGGCCTGCACCGCGTTGCCGGCAACCTTCGCCGTGGATTCCGACAGCGGGCGCTCCATCAAATCCAGTTCCTGCGCGGTCTTAACCTCGCCCAACAGCTTGGCATCGAATTTGAGCTTGGCGGTGATTTTATTTTCCGTCGGATTGAACATCCGCGCCACGAGGCCGGTGCCGGCTTCGCCTTTTTTGATTGTGCTCAATATCACCGTGTCGGGAGTGACTTCCATGAATTGCCCGTTCATCGGCAGTTTGCCTTCATGGACATCCGTGCCGATGACGCGGAGGGCGTGGTTGAACTCGTTGCCGGCGTGAATGGCCTCCGCGACTGGCAATTCCCCCGCCAGCGGCTGGAGCGCGATACGGACTTCGTGCTGGCCGATCTCCGGCAAGATGTCCGGGTCGTAGCTGCTGCGGATCAAGGTGAGCCGCAAGCTGTTGCCGTCAAGCGCGTGGCCGTACTTGCTATCGTTGAGCAACAGGCAGCCAGCGGTCTTGCCGTCGCCTTGGCCGGTCACTTGCGCCCACTGCAACGACGGGACCTCTTCGCCGCGGTTCAACGAGCGGTCCACCGCGCCGAACGGAATCTCATACCGGCCCTTCGCCTCGGTCAACGCGAGCGGGAACGCCAGCCGCAGCGTGGGAACGCCGGTCTCGCGCGTGCCGCGTTGGAACCAGACGCCCTTGAAATGGAGATACAGCTTGGGATCGCCGGCCCGCAATTCGTAGGTGAGCGTGAAGTTGGATTCGTGAATGCGCAGGTCCACTTCGATGCTCGCTTTATAAGGGCCGGTAAGCGTCCGGCGAAGGGCAGTGACCGTTGGAATCTCCACCGGGCCGGTGTGATCAATGCACCACGCAGTCATGTTGTGAGGCATCTCGACGGCGTATTCCAGCGTGGGCGTGCCCGGCTTGGCGTTGATGATCGCCTGGCTGTTGCGTTTGTCCACCAGCGAACGGACGCCACCGGTGGTCGGATCAATTTCAAAACGCACACAATCGTTTTCCAATCCTTCCACGCTGCGTTCAACGAAGGTGTATTGGCAATGGTGGACGGCACCAATCTGCCGGGCAACCGGCGCCGGCGCTTTCGTGTCGCCTTCGCTAATCACGTATTGCGAATAACCCAAACCCGGCACTTTGACCGGAAAGGCCAGCGTGACAAAGAAGTGCCCCCAAAATTCGCTGTTCTTCACCACCTGCGGCGCAATGACGCTGCCATCAGGCTGGCGCACCACGAAGGTGCGCGACTTGAACGGTGTGCCAGTGCCCCACGGGGCATTGTCCCAAATCGTCGCCTCGACAACGTCGGCGCGGTCGCGGGTCGTCGGGTTGAACAAAATGAACGGGCGCGGACCGTGCCCGGCGCTTTGCTCCGCTTGCGATAATTCCCCGTCGGCGGAACGGTATCCGACACCGCCCCCGATGCCGCTGATGATCCGGGAAGGCGGCACTGCCGGCAATACGTCCGAGCCGGCTTTCGCGGTGTCCACGAGCGAAGCCAAGAGCCGCAAAGCCGCGGTTTCTGTCTGGCTCGTCATAGCCATCGTTTTTTGAAATAGGCCGTGCGTGTAGGTGCGCGTGTCGTGGACGCCTGAGCCCGGCAGGATGTCGTGGAAATGCGAGAACAGCGTGTCGCGCCACGCGGCGACAAAGTCGTCCGCCGGATAGCGATGGCCGGCCACGCTCCAAGCCAGGCTGCCGGCCAGTTCCGCGTCCACGAGTCGGTTTTCCGAAAAGCGGTTCGCTTTTTTGATCAACGTTTCGGTGGTGTAACAGCCGGTGAATTCGGTGTTCAACTCGCCGGTCAGCACTGGCAGTTTGCCCGCTTGTTTCTCCAGCCGTTCGAAAAACGCCCGCGCGGTGGAGAATTTGATGGTCGGAAACACTGGCCAGTTGTTCATGTCCCTGCCTCGGAGAATGTCGCGCCGGCTCGGGCCGCCGCCGTGGTCGCCCACGCCATAAAGGAACATGTAATCGCGTCCGCCGGTGAATTTCACAAATTTGAAAAAGTGCGGAATGAGGTCCGGCGTGATCATGCCGCTGTAGCCGGTTTCCATGTCGTTTTTGACCAGCACGCGCGAGCCGTCCGGCCCTTCCCACCACCACGCGAGCGGCTTGCTGGCGGTTTGGACGCCGGGCCGGTGCAGGTAGAGATATTTCACGGCGCCGCGCGCGAGACACGTCGGCACGGTGGCGGCGTGGCCGAAGGTGTCGGGCGACCAGTCAATCGGCACGTCCTCCGGTTTCAGTCCGAACAACTCCCGCATGTAAGCGCGCGTGTATAACAAATGCCGGCACCAGCTTTCGGCGTTGGTCATGTTCTTGTCGCCCTCCACCCAATGGCTGGCCGTGACTTCCCAGCGGCCTTCCTTGACGCGCTTGACAATGCGCTTCAACAGGTCCGGGCGGTGCCGCTCAATAATTTCGTAGGTGCTCGCCTGGCTTTGGGAGAATTTGAATTCGCGATACTCGTCCATCAGCCGCAGCACGGTGGCGAACGTGTCCACCGTCACCGCTACGGTTTCTGGCCACGACCACATCCAATTCATGTCAATGTGCGCGTGCCCGACGCAGTGAACGGTGTAAGACTTGGCCGTTTTCGAAATGGGCGCCAGCAGTTCCTCGGCCCTGGCGACGGCGGCGGGGATGGCGTCGAGCTGGCCGCCGGCCAATACGGCGGCGATTTCTTCCCGGCCGCGCTGGATTAGTTTTCGCCAGGCGGCCTCGGCCGGGTGCAGGTCGCAAAGTTGTTCGGCAAAGTTCAGTTCCGCTTCCAGGCGTTCCACCAGGTGCTGGGCTGGTGCGGAAGCATTGGCCATCAGTGTGCGTAAGTTGGTTGTGGTCATATTCATTTTGTTTTAACGATGTAGATTTTGTTGAGCTTTGTAATTTCAGTTCTGCTTTAACAAGTCAGTCAATTTCTCTTCCCAATGGATGGCTTGCAGCAGTCGAATCTTCGCGTCCCAGACGGCGGGACCGTCCGGCAAGCGCGCGTCATTCCGCTTCAAACAGAGATACGAATTCCAGGTCGAATTCGTGAACAAGGCTGAATCCTCCCGCGCCAAGCGTGCGAACGCCTTTACGTTTTCCACCTCCAATTCCACCAACACAGCTAACTCGGCCAGCCGGGCCGGGATGATTTGGCGTTCCTTGCGCACCCACTGGACCTGGTCGCCCATTGCCATGAAGTGCCACGCGGAGCGCAGCACGCAGGTGTAAGCCGCGGCGATGGAGCGGTCGCGGAGGAAATTTTTGTTGCCGGTCTTCACCATGTTCAGCAGTTTCATACCGGCGTTTTGGTGCTCGAGCAACAGCGGCAGCCGCTGGAGCAGCCTGGCATGGCTGCGCGGCGCGAAGTAGTTGTGCGGATCATGTCCGGGCCGGCTGGCGGGCCATTCCCTGTCCGTGCAAGCGGCCCACGCGTCGGCGGGACGCAGCGGCGTGCCGATGCACAGTCCAAGCACGTAGCCGGCGGCGTGCAATAAGCGGCAATCGCGCGTGAAGAGGTCAACCGGAAACAATTCAATCACCCGCTCGAAATGCCGCGTCACCTCGGCCATGACTGTGCTGAGCCGCAACCCGTAGCGTTTGGTCAACATCCTTTCGACCCACACGTCCGTGCCGGCTTGCGGATGCGCTTTCACCTCGCGCAGCAAATCCAGCGTCATGCCGTAATCCGCGCCGCCACAGTCGTAGTCCATCCAGCCGGCAAACCGTTCGCGGCGCAGTCCGTCGAGCTTTCGCGCATACAATCGCGGCGCCAGTGCATAAGGCTGGAAAAAGCATTCGATCGGTCCCAGAAACGGTATCATCGCATAGAGTTTCGCCGCGCGTTTGCGAGCAACTTGAATCAGGTCTTGCGCGTCTTCCGTCGGTTCAGCCACGCTCAAATTCACATCGTTGGAAAGTTGTTCCGTGCTCACGAACGCCGGATGATCAAGCGGCTTAAGATTGGTTTCGAATCGCGTGATTAAAGCGGTCCCGCGCGAAAGTCGGGAGAGGATCGCCTGGTGATCGCCGTTTTGCCACCACCAATCGTAGAGCACCAATTCAAATTTTGGCCGCGCCTCGGTCGCCACGCGGCGGAAGGTCGCGTAGAACTCCGCCCATCGTTCCGCTGGCGGGCGCGCGACACAAACCGGGCACGTCGCGTCGCAAAGCCGCGTCACGTTGTCCTCGCGGCCAAGGATGAAGCCATCGAGATCGGGCACGGTTTCAATTCCTTCACAAACCAACCGCCAATACCATTCTGCCGCCGCTTGGTTTCTGAAGCAAAGGTTGTGGGGTTGCGATTGGCCATTGATAGTGGCACGCCAGTTGGCCGGGAGCATTTTCCAAACCGCCATCGGCACCGACGGCTCCCAGCAGTCGAGATAGAATTTGAGTCCGCAACCGTGCGCTGCGCGCGCGACGCGGCGGACGTATGTTTGAAACTGCGCCGAGCGCGCCAAATCATATAGATAACAAAGCCGGAACATGACCGCGCGATTATCGTCCGGATCGGTGTTCTTCGGCGGGAACGGATTAATCTGGATCGCGACGGCGACGTAACCGGCTCCGCGAATGTCCCGGAACCACGACCGTGGAATGTGCCCGTGCAACCGTGCCGGCGGCAGGGCGATGCCTTCAAGATCTTTTGTGGAGTGGGTTTTCAATGGATGAGGTCTGACGGACATGGATCGTAGTGCGGATGCGGCACACGCGGCTCGCGTATTCCGGGCGTCAAATACATCACCGGCGGCTGGTCGCATTCCATCCGAATCACCGGGCAGACCGGGTCCGGCGGCTGGGGGGGCAAGCCCGTCAGCGACACTTTGCTGTTGGTCTGGGTGAACGCGAGCTTTTGGTTTGCCCCCAGCAAGGTGGCGTTGCGGACGCGGCATTTTAATCCTGCAAATGTCGCTGTTTCGCCCGGCCACAACCGCAGGAGCCAATTCAGCGAGTTGCCACGGGCGGTGAACAGCCCGTGATGGCTCCAGTCGCCCCGGTGCTCGCCGCGCTCGCGCAGGTCGTAGGTGAATGGGTCGGTGTCGTAGATGGCTTCACCGCAACGGCGCAGCCACTCGCCGACGGTTTCCAGCACACGCACGGATTCCGCTGGCACCGAGCCGTCGCCGCGCGGGCCGATGTTGAGCAGAAGATTGCCACGGCCTTGGGCGCAGGTCGCCAGCATGTCGGCGATCTGACCCGGCGTCTTCCAGTGGTGGTCGCCGGCGTGGAAGCCCCAACTGTCGTTCAACGTCATGCACGCCTCCCACGGTCGCCACGGTTTGGGCGCGCCGAGATGGCCTTCGGGCGTGGCAAAATCGCCGGGCAATCCGTTGCGGCCATTGAAGAGAATGTGCGGCTGGATGTCGCGCACCATCGCGTTCAATTCCTCGGCGCGCCAGCCGTCCGCGTTGAACGGCCACCAGCCGTCATACCAAAGCACGTCAATCGGGTTGTAGCGCGTGACCAGTTCGCGGAACCGCGCGAACGTGTTCGCGATTAACTGCTCGTAAGCCCGCTTGTCTTCGAGCGCCGCGACGGCGTCCGGCTGGTCGGTTTGGTTGTTTAAGCTGTGGTAAAGCCCGACGTGCAGCCCGCGTTTGCGCGCCGCGGCGACGAGTTCGCCCACCAGATCGCGTTGCGAACAAAAATCGCTCAACGCCGTCGGATAGAGCCGGAACCCGTCGTGGTGCATCGTCGTCAACACGACGTAGCGCATTCCGGCGCGCGCCGCCAGGTCGCAGAGCTCGTCGGCGTCGAATTTCTCCGCCGTGAACCGGGTCGCGAGCCGTTTGTATTCGACGACGGGAATCGCCTCGCGGTTGAGTACCCACTCGGCCCGCTCCAGCAGGCTATACACGCCGTAATGGATGAAAATTCCGTAACGCGCCCGGACGAACCAATCAAGTTTGTTCGCGGTCATAGTCTTTGCGACGGTGTGAGGCCGCGTTCTTGCAGCAGGTCGTAAATCCGGTCAATCAGCGCGCCGTCTTGAACCACGTTGCTGAACCACAACATCAGGCAGGTGTCCGGCTGCACGGCGTCGAGCAGGTATCGCAGCAGATCAACCTCGTCGTAGAACCGCAAGCCGGCGGCGATGAGGTCCTTGTCCCGATGCATGCCCAGGGTCAGAAACGGCGTGAGCACGGCCCGGCCGCTGAATTCGCGGATGACCACCGCCGGATCATCGGAGTTGCCGGGATTCCAATTGTAAGCGCGGACATTGTGGATGGAATGAATGTTGCCAAAATATGCCCGCCGCCACGAGCAAGAGTGATAGAAAAGCGGCCCGCAGGCGTCCGCGAGACGGTTGACATACGGCAGACTGAACTCGCGGTGCATTGACGGACTGATCAACGACATCGTGTCGTCCGAAACCATCGTGCCGCGTTCGTCGGCCCAAATGGGCGGGAAGCCGGCCGCGTTCAACCGCGCGCCGGCCACGCGATGGATTTCCGTCACAAAGGCGATTTGGAAGTCCGTGATCTTGTCGAGCAGTTCATGCACGGCGTCGGGCTCTTCCACCAGCGCAACGTAGAACGACTCATCCCACATCAATTCAGCTATGCCCAGCGGCGATTGGATGTCCGGTTCGCGCACCTGCGTTTCCGGCGGAAGCCCCTGACACAACTGTTCAATCTCGCGCAGCACCGCGCCGGTCCGCCCAGACCAAACGTCGGGCGCCTGGATGTCTTTCACTTGCGCCGCGTCGGTGATCAATGGCTCGATCCATTCGCGTCCGTCGTTCAAGGGCTTTGGCGGAGCGCCGAACGCCAGCGGAACCAGACAAGTGCTGCCACCGCTTGCCGGCGTCGCGGCGGGCGCGACCGACCAGTCCCAGCATTCCATGTTGTTGAGCCGGGAACTTCCCGTGAGCGCGCCGTTGGCCGAGTAAAAGACAGCGCGCTGATCAGGATGATCGTAGGCGTGTTTGAGCAGCTCGCGCATATGAAGCATGGTCGGCGTCATCCGGCAATTTGATCTATCAGGGTGACCGCCCAGGGTTTCAGGGTGAAGGTCGTGTCCAGAACTCCTTGCTGCGTAGCGACCAGACGGTTGACCGAAGGTTGACTGGCCTTTCGCAAGCTCGCAATTTGTTCGCGGCTTGGCGGTTCGGGGCAACCCAAGCGTTCCCACGCGCCGCGCGTCCAGCCGGAATCGACATCCAGCGTCTCGACCGTGAACGCGGCATGGACCGGAAGTTTTTCAAGGCAAAGTTGAACTCGTTTCGGCGAGCCGATTTTCAGCGTCGCCCAGGCCGCCTCCGCAGTCTTGGCAATCGGGACCGTGCCGCGCATTTCCAGCGGATAATGATAAAACAAGGCCGTGAGCCGGCCATCGGCGTGCCGGGTGACGATGTGCCCGTGGTCTTGCGAAATGGCTTCCACGCCCAGCTGATGGAGAAAACGATAGGCGTGAAACGTCGGCTTGGGCAGGCCCTGAAAATTCAGCAGGCCGAATCCGCCGTGCCAGACGGTGTCGCCGGCGCCGCCTTCTTCAAAAATGTCGGTGAAGGTCCAATACGACAATGAGTCCACCGCTGCCGCGCCTTCGAGGTTCGTCATCACCACGTAGGTTGCCGCCTGGGGAAAATCGTGGGCGTGGTCGCGCGCCGTCGGACTGGAATTCCATTCAGTGCAGTGAATTTCCGCGCCGGAATAAGGCGAGCGCCGGACGATTTCGCGCAGCCGGCGCAAGTCCTCGATAGTCGCCTCGCGCCTGCGGGAGACGCCTTGGTATTTTCCATGCCCGTCCAGCGCGAAATCCGTCGGATACGGATGCGTGGAAACAAAATCCACCGGCACGTGCCGATCGGCGCACCAGCGCAGGAATTCCTCAACCCAAACGGGCCGCCAGTCGAGCGAGTCGGGGTCATTTTGCGGCGTCGCCGTGCCGATGGTATAATCTTCCCGCTCGCTGTCGAAACGGGCGTCGGGCACAAAGTTGGAAGTCGCCGGGCCGCCGACCCGTAAGGCCGGGTCCACGGCTTTGATCGCCTGCGCCGTGGTCCGGTAAAGCTCAAAATACTCGGATTTTGTTCCACTGAAGAATGGCGCCAGGTTCGGCTCGTTCCACACCTCGAAATACCAGCGCCGGACTTCGTCACGGCCGTAGCGCGCAATACAATGGCCAGCGAACGCGCCTACCAACGCGCTCCATTTCCCGTAATCCTTCGGCGGCGAGCCGTGGCTCCGCCACCAAAAAGCGGTTTCCAGTTTTGAAGCCATCGCCCGCGGCGAGAATCCCAGTTCCGCGAACGGGCGGACGCCGATTTCCAGCATGGCGTCGAACAGCGCGTCAAGGTATTGCCAGTTGTAAATCGGATTGCCGGCGCCGTCTTCGCGATACACGAACATGTCGTCGTGAAACAAACCGTGGAAACGCAGGTGGCAAAAGCCGCACTCGGCGACGGTCCGGCGCAACTGCTGCTGCCAGCCGGCGCGCAGCCCTTCGTTGGCGCGGCCGGCCCCGACGCAGGCCGACCAGACGTGTCGGAGCGGTTTGCCGGGCGCGGAAGCAGTGGCGCGAATGGTCATTTGGCGACAAACCCCTCCGGCAACGGATACGGAATCTGGCCGCTGACCAAAAACGCATTGGGACCGCTCATCACCGGCGAACCGCCTTTGCCCAGGGTCGCTTGCGCGTCAGCGTATTGCATGAAGAACGCGGGACGCGGCCGGTTGGTCAGGTTTTGTTTCGAGCGATGCAGGGTGTAGCCGCTGAACGCCACGGCCTCGCCGGCACGGAGCCGGACCGGAATCCCTTCCTCCGTGGTTTGGACGGTTTGATGCCAGGACGCGCCGGCGCCCTTGTGCGGCAGCAATCCCGGCTTGTGGCTGCCGGGAATCACCCGGATGCAGCCGTTTTTTTCGTCGGTGTCCACCAGCGCGCACCACACGGTCAGGTTCGTCGGCGGATCAACGTCGGCGTAGCCGTTGTCCTGGTGCCAGGGAAACTCGGCCTTCTTCAGGTCCGGTTCGGGCATCTTGGTCACGAATTGATTGAACCAGCCGCAAAGATTCGGGCCAATCAACTGTTGGAGGCACTCGAGGTGCGGTCCGTGCGTAACGAAATCGCGGACCACGGCCGAATACAGCCCCAGTTGATTGCGAAACAGCGTCACTCCGTCCGGCAGCACGGTTTGCTTGCCATCCAGCGAAAGCTGGCAGTAACCGCGGAACCGGAGTTCCTCGGCTTGCAGGACCGCCAACTGCGGCGGGTCGAGAATCGTGCCCAAGAGGACGAAACCCTGGTCGCGATAAGACCGCAATTGTTTATCGGTCAGGCGGTTCATTTTGGAATCACATCCCAAACCGCGTGTGCCCGGGCGGGCAGCGCGGCGGTGACAATTCCGCCGGCGTGGGCGTGGCCTTGCCCCGTCCAGAAATCCCGGAATTGAACGCGCTGCGGGTCGAGGCCGAGTTGGGCCAGGTCCAACGACGTGGTTTGGGCGGAGTCGCCCCAATTGAAGAAACCAATCGTCATGACCGCGCCGAATTCCTTCCGCGTGCGGCTGCCGTCGGCGTGATGCCGGACCAGCACGCGCGGAAGCGGACGGCCAAAGAAAGCCTCAGTGTCGGGACAACTCCATGGGCCGCCTTGGTCGCAACGTTCGACCAGTCGCCGGTAATCCTCGAGCGCCGCAGCGTCGAATTTTTCCACCGGACCGGAAAACTCCAACATGCCGGCGGTCAGGTAGGCAAAGGCCAGCCGCGAGCGGCGTTCGACCACCGGAAATTCCGGCGCACCGGAGCAACTGTCAATGTTGCCGAACCAGGTCTGCCGGCCATTGGCCAACATGCCTGGCAGGAGCCACGAGCAATTGCGGATGTGGTGGTCCCAGGAGCCGCGGTCAATGTCAATGCCGGCGCGGTAAGAATCGAATCCGTCAATCGCCAGAAACGGATTGCCGAGCGGACAGGAGACGCCGTGGAGAAAGTAGCCTTGCGGGCCGAGATGGGAGCGGATCATTTTCACGAACCAGCGTTTCCATTCCACACCGGTGCCGCCGTTCCGGTATTTGGCCGTCGGGTGATCAAACATCCAGGAGAAGAAATCGAGCTTGATGCCTTCAAAACCCCATTCGCGCGTGATCAGGCGGATGCAATTCTCCATGAACCCCCGCGCTTCGGGCACGGAACAATCGAGCATGTTGTGTCCAACATCCGTGCAGGGTTTGGCGGCCCGGTCGCACAACAGCCATTCGGGATGCGCGCGTTTGATCGGCCCGTTCAGGTCCACACGCGGACTCCACCAAAGCGCCGGGCGCAAGCCGCGTTTCCGGCACGCTTCGGCAAAACCTTTCGGTCCGGATGGAAACCGGCTCAAGTCCCACGACTGGCTGCCGTCCGGATAATACGCGTCCGCTTCCGGCGTGGCGCCGTTGCCGGGGACGGCGGGCGGCTGGTAGCCGTGATCGAGTTGGAAAAAACCGCCGCGTTGCACCTGCGCGACGATGTCCATGCGCTTCAGACAATCGGCTTCCGTGATGTTGGTGTAAATGCCGTAGTTCCAGGTGCAATAAACCGGCTCGCGGTCCAGCCGGCTTTGCGGCCCGGCGAATTCGTGGCGCGCGGTCAATTCCTCGATGTAAGGCGCGTAAAACCGGTCGGGCGTCGCGCGCACCAGAAGAAAGACGGTCGTTTCCAATTCGACCTGCCCGCCAGCGGGGACGACTTCCTCCGCGCCGCCCATCCAGGTGAATTCGCTGCGGCGGTCGGCGCAACTGCCGGCGTGGCTGGGCAATCCCAAGTGCCACGAAATGACGTGCCGCGCCTGCGTCAGCGCGCCTTCGACCAGCCAGAGGTCGCTCTCGGTCTGGCCGAGCACGAGCGCCGGCAACGGCCCTTGCGATTGCACGCCCAAATGCGTCGGCGTGGTCGGCAGCGGGCGTAGAAACGGAAACTGCACGCGCGAATGCGGCAGATTTTCGTAGCGGAGGTTGTCGGTGTGCCCGAACACGACCAAGCCGCCCCCGGGATGATGATAGCAGGGTCCGGGTTGATCCGGCCCGGCGCGAAAACCGTAGCCGGTGAAGCTAACATCGGTAGCGCCTTCGTTGCGCAGCGTTGGCGTGATCGTCCAACCCCGTCCGGTCGGCGAGCGTTGCACTTGCAACCGCACGGTCAATTGCGGCGTGAGTTTGCCTTCCCAGACCAGGCCGTCATCGTTCTGTCGCGTCACAGCGCCCGATTCCGACGCAAGTCGCTGTCTGCCGGAAATCAGGTAAAATTGCTGCCCGACCCAGCCCGTCCGCCCCAAGTGGTCGGCGATGGTCAGCAGGCCGGCGCGCGCGTCGGCTTTGACGGACAACATGGATTCTTTGGCGGACAACACTGGTTCCTTGACGGGTAAAATGGCTACCTTGGCTGGCATAAACTCGTCCTCTTTCTTTTTGGCATTTTCTAGTTGCTTATTCAAGTGTCAATAGACGGAAATCGTGCCGTTTCACGGTTAGATTGGAAATTTTGTCGCCACTGGCGGAAATCACCGCGCCGGTTTCGGCGTCCAGCGCTTTGCCGCCGCCGGGCACAGTGATGTCGGTGGTGACATCCGCCGGGCCGGGGTTGACAACGACCAGGGTAAGTCCTTTCGGCGAACTGGTCCGGTAAGCGGTGATCAACAGGCCGGGCTGGCCGGCCCAGGCCGTTTTCTGCGAGCGCCAGTAGGGAATCCATTCCGCCGATTCATCGAGCAGACCGGCGCGGCGGATAATGTCCATGCCCGCCATGTCCCCGTCCATCGCAAAAACCCCGTTGTCGTGCAAGAATGCCATCGCCAGCACCGTGCGGGCGCGGTGGTCTTTGAAGTTGATCGGGATGTTCATGCACAGTTGCACCGGGATGCCGGAGTATTTGCCGATCTGCATCCGGTAACGGTCTACGCCCCACGCGTCAAACATGTCGTCCAGATCCGACTCCAGATAAAGCGACTCGATCGCGCAGATGCGCGTGAGCCACGGCATTTGGAACACAACGCCGGGCGCATAAACGTTATTGGCATCGGGAATGCCGAGGTCTTGCACAATGCGGGCGATCCGGTGATAGAAGGCGCGCACCAGAAACAGGTTCGACCTCGGCTCCGGCTGGCCTTCGTCGTTCAGATACATTTCACCCTTCTCGAGTGAATTGCCTTCCGTCAGCCCGGCCCAGTCCCACCAGTAGCCGCCGTCTCCGGTGTTCCTGGCCATGAGATAGAAATGATACGCCTCGAAGTCATAAAAACTTTGCAGTCCCGTGTCGCGACCTTCCACCGTGCGCTGCTCCGGATCCGGCCAGATGGAATTGCCCTGCTCGTCCTTGTATCCCAGAAGCGAGCCGTCGGGGCTGATCGGCAGATCGGACACGCCCGACCACTCGCCGGCAAACACTTTTTCTTCCGGCTGGAGATAGCCGATCATGTCGTTGCGGTAGCAGGCGTATTCGTGCCCCTTTTCCAAAAGCCACCGGCCCGTGGCGTCGCGCGGCGGCGTCGGCGTCAGCGGAAAGTCGCCGGGCGCCGGATGGCCATTAAACGTGAAGGGCTTGCCGGCAATCCAATCCTGCCATTCCTGATCGTTATTCGGAATGGTAAAGCAGCCGACCGTGCCCCACCAGCCGGTGATGCCGATGTGCATGCGAGCGCTGTTCCACTGCATCGCGCGCGCGTCTGCCGGCAGCGGCTTGCACGGCACGGCAATCACGGCAAAGCGGAGGTGCCGGGGATGGTCAATCACCACCGGCTTGTTGATGAACGCCACGCGCAACACCGTGGCGCCCTTCCGTTTTTCGATGAAGATATGCGGCTGGTTGCGGTCCAGCCAGAAGCCTTCGTAGGAATCGGTATACCAGTAAAGGCCGCGCTCGCCGTTGCCGACATACATGATATACGGACGGGTCGCGGTCGCACGGTCGGAGAGGTTGTTCCACAGCTCGCCTTCCTTCGGATTGCCGGTCCACGGATGGGTCTTGTCGTAGAGCAACATGCTGTCGCGCGGGCTGTAGACATAACACGTGTCCACCGGATCGTTGATGGGAATCTCCAATTCGAGCCGGTCAAGGCTGGCCTTGCCGTTTGGCACGATGTCCATGTTGACCAGGTATTGGCCGGTATATTCGGCATCGCCAGTCACTTTGAAAGTCAGCCCCGCCAGCCGGCTTTCGGCAGAGCCGGTGGCCTTCGTTGGCAATCCTGAATCGGTCCACGCAAAACCATTTTGCGCCGCGCCGAGATTCACGGCCTTGCCGTCCTGGGTGGCAACCAGTCGCATGGGTGCCGCCAGAATGTCCTGGCCGGCCGCTGCCGGAACCAGTTTATTGCGAATGCCGGACACCAAGCCGGCATCGGTGAGCTTGATTTGGTTGCCGACCGTTTCGAAAGTCTGGTCGGCAGTCCTGATCGGCGTGTAAGGTTTGACGACCGTTTCTTCGAGGCCGCCTTTGTAACTCTGGAAGGGAAACACTTTTTGTTCAAAGGCGCCCTGCTTCGAGACCAGCGCCTTGCCGTCGGCATCCTGAATTTCCATGTTGATGTCGTAGTCACCTTCCGGCAGTTGCGGAAATTCAAAGGTCAACTCCGCCGTCCCGTCGGCGCGAAATGGCATTGAATTCCTGCCGGTGAGTTCGCCGCCTGGCTTGCCGAACGACGCGCTCAAGTAGCGGGCGGCTTTCGGCAGCTTGGGGTCGATTCCCAGTATTCCAACGTCCGTGGACACGTCCAAGCGATTGAAGCTGGGCATGTAAGCGAAGTCGAGCTTGGGCGCGACGGGCTTCCGGGCCACGTCGAGATTCTTGATGTAACTTTTCACGTCCTCGCTCTGGGCGTTCCACAGCGACGTATCGTTCCTGTAATAAATGGCGCCCGTGGCGGCGTCAGTGATGTCAAAATACACGCGCGCCGCCTTGTCGCCGAGCACCAGGCCGGACGCCTTCACGTGCTCTTCCCTGGACTCGCCCGGCTTGAGCGCCACCGAATCGTTCCGGTCCAGCAGAACCCTGCCATCGGAGGCAACCATCTTCACGCCGAGATTGATCGTGACGTCCTGTTTCTGCGGGTTGAAGGTTTTGAACGTGTAGTCGGGGTTGCCGTTCATCCAGTCGCCAACACCGGTGAACTGAACAGCGACCGCCTTGGAGTCGAATAATATCTCTGGAAACCGGTGGAACTGCAGCCAGGTGGCCGGCACCCAGGTGTAATAATTGCCGCCGGCATCCTGCGCGGAAACCAGTTGCATCACCCAACTATCGCCATCCTGGATTTTTTTGACGTCGAGCGCCTTGATCGGGATGGCGATTTCCTGGTCCCAGGCGTCCGCGGTGAACACCGACTTCGCCACCGCGCCCGATTCATACTCATAGCCCGGCAAACCGACGGACCATCGCACCTTCTGGTCGCTGACGACATCCCACGGATTCGTCATGAACTTGAAGAAATAACCCGAAACGGCCTTGTCCCGGCCAATGTTGCAGATTTCGATTTCGGTGTGGTCCTCAAACAGGATGTCTTTCCCGGCCACCTGTTCCTCCGCTTCCGGCTTGGTCTTGCACACCGCGCGCAGCGAGCCTTTCGGATACACCGGATAGTGAAACGCGAGATAAAAGTAGTTGTCGTCATACGCCACATACCAGACCGGCTGGAGGGATTGCGGCAAGGACATGTCCAGGTTGTAATTCGGAAAAGCGGTGACTGCCGTCGCGCCTTTCCATTCCTCCGGGTCAATCTTGCCGTCAATCACCGGCGGCCTGTCAAGCTTCGGGATCCGGAGAAGGGGCGTCGTCAATTTCGCCTCGTCCTCCGGCTTGCTGGCGCTCCAGGCGGTGTAGGGTGGAGCACCGGGCGTTCGCAGTTCATTGGTCAACGCCGGTTGATCTTCCGCCCTTGTGATGGTGGAAACCAGAAGCGCCAGTGTGAGACCGGTAATGAACCAGTTGGCGTCATTTGAATTCATTTTATATTCTCTATTGTTTTCCCTGATGTTTTCTATTGTTTCGCGACCGATGGCTCCATTTCCGCTTTGTGTGCTGCCACCGCATCGGAAAGGTTGCTCAACATGTTGCCGTTTCCGTACGGACCGCGGCGCGGTCCGTTGTAATCGGCATTGTCCGGGTAAATCATCTCCAGCTTCCCGGAGTGCGCCGGCAGGTCAATGGCGTCCCATTGCGAATAACCCGCAATCGGATCGAAAACGTAAGGCCAGCCCTGATAGCCCACCTTCGTCGTCAAGGCTGCCCGCGCGTTCTGCGGCAGCAGCCGATCCATCGCGGTCGGATTGTAATAAGCCACCAGTAAGGCGTTCTTCGAGCGGTCGAACAGCATCGCCTTGCGAATCGCCGGGTCGCCAATGTCCACGTTCTCGCAAGCCTTCGCGTCGAGATAGACGAACTGATTCGTATCAGCCGGCTGAACCAGTTGCTCCCAATTCAGCCCGCTCTTCCTGTCGAGATAAACGAGCTGATTCGTGTCAGCCTCCATGGCGCTGACGAGGCGGTCCAACCAGGCCTCGTAAAGTTGATGGCCGTCGGGCACCGGGTGGAGCTTGGGACTTTCCAGGAGTTGCCGCGCCAGCGTCGTGACTGTCACCCGGCCATCCAATGTGGATTGCGCCGACAGATCCGGTTGGGCGACGGCGTTTTTCGCGGCAAATTTCCACGGCGCGCGAAAGCCGAGCACGAGGCGGTAATCCTGTTGGGAGATGAACAGCCGAAGCGCTCCGTGTTGCGTCTCGATTTCCTCGCCGGTCTCGGCATCATAAAAAAATTTAAGCCCGCCGGCACCGTATTTTCCGAGATGCTGGAACGCCACCGTTTCCACCGTGTCGGTTTGACCCTGGTTGGAAATGATGTACAGCGCCCGGCCCTTCGCGGTGTAGGCCGAGACCAGTGTGGTCGGATAAGTCGTGGATTTGAGGACGGTGTCCCGGTAGTACGGATGCCAAACGATGGTCGGGTCATCAAGCCAGAAATTATCGAGCGCCACGAACCAGCGCCGATAGACTTCCGCGTTGTCGGTCCGGGCAAAATCGGTGAGGTCAAGCAGGAACAGCCGGCTGCTGACCGCCCGCCAGTATTTGTACGTGCCGCCCGCGGCGGGTTCCTGGTAGAGCCAGCCCAGATTGATGCCCCATTGCTTGGAAAGCCACACGCGCATCGCGCCCAAGGTGAGCTTGTCGGACTCGAGGTATTCGCCATAAAGCGCCCGGCGGCAGAAACTGCGTCCGGGCTGGGCCGGTCCGCACAAATTCGGATAGACGTACACCGCGTTGGTCGCGTGGTCCTCCACCATCAAAGTGGCCACGCGCTTTTCAAATAACCGCTCGTTCCACTCTTCGTTGGTTGGCTCCTTGACACCGTCGTCGCGGACGTAGCCGTAGCCCACGACCGGCTCGTACAAATACATGTAAGGCGGATTGTCCTGGTAAAGTCCGCCGACGCCGCAGTCTTTGACATCCAGATCGAGCCACCAGGCCCGGTAATCCCGATTTGATTTACTGGTGTTCGACGCCGCCTCCACCGCCACATACGGATCGGTCAGCCCCAGCGCGCGCATCCATTCCGGCAGCGGACCCAGATTCAGCTGGTCCCAACCCAGGCCGCTGCCCCACTCGTGCCAGAACTGATGATACTCGGGCGTGCCCCCGCATTCCGAACCGCTCGAAGCCGAGGCGCAAATCACGTCATAGTCCGGCCGGAGTTTGTCGAGCATTTCTTTATTCTTCGCCAAATCCAACCACCGGCCGTAGGTCGGGTAGGAGTAACCGACCCCCCAACCATGATGAAAAAAGTGTCCGTCTTTTTGGTAAGTTCCAAAGTGCGGATCGTGCCGCGAACACGTGCGCCACAGGCGGAAGTTCTTCAGCATCGGCTTGAACGGCGAGGCTTGCAGCGCGAACTCAAACCGGCGCGTACCTTGCAGCGTCAGTGGCTGGTTGACCAGCGACACGCGCATCGCCACCACCCCGCCATCGCGTTCCACCACCACCGCCGGTTTGGCGTCGTCGTTGTGCATCCCCTGGTCCGACGCGCACGAAAAAGTGATGCCCCGGTCATCGTCGCCGAGCCAGAGATACGGCGGCATGTTCCCTTTGTGCTCGTCCGGGCGATAGGTGTAGGTCTTGGAATCCCAGAGCCGGCCCTGGTTTGTGGCGAGAAAGCCGGTGCCTTTGTCATCCGGCAGCCCCGCCCAATCGTGCGGCGTCTCGATCAGGATGGCGTGCTCTGCCCTCAGCGGAATTTCCAGATGCAAATCGTTCACTGTCATCGCGGAGTTCTGCGGCAGCATCGTTACTTGGAATTGATAAAAACCGTCGTAATCCAGCACGCCTTTGACTTCGAGCGCCAAACCCTGGCCGGTGAATCGCTGGGCATAATCCACCTGGCCGTTTCCATGCTTTGAAAGCGTGATCGCGCCGCCGGCCAGCGGCGTCGCCCCCGCCATGAAACGCACCGGCCACGCCAGAATTTCCTCGCCGGCGGCGTCCAGACTCTCCACCAAACCGCCTTTGCCGTGGTGATAGGTCCGGCCCCAAACCGAAACCGCGTCGCGTCCGATGACGGGCGGTGTGAACGGCGGCACGACGATGTCGCTCAAACCCGGTTTCGGCGCGGTCTCGAACGGCATCACCTGGCGGGTGAAGCGGTTGGTCTTGGCGCTTATTTCCTGGCCATCCGCGCCGCGGATGATTGCCGCCAGTTCATATTTCGCGCCGTCGGCCATCGCGCCCATCGAGAGCGTGCCGGCGAGTTTGCCTGACTTCGGCAAGTTGTTGGTTTGACCGAGAATTTCCTGGCCGTCGTGCTGGACGGCAATCTCCAAGTAACGCGCGCTCGGGATGGATTCCATCAGCGACCGGCAATCCACCGACCAATCAAACACGCCGTACGACGGATACGGCCCGGTCAGGAACGTGAACTCCCTGGCGAAATACGTCTTCAGCCAGTCGCGCTCGCCGGGCGCGGGCCGCCAATACGGAATGAACTGATCGTAGATGACCGTGTTGGATTTCTTGTCCATCACCGTGACGCGCCCGACGGTGTCGCGTTCGGTGGCGTTTGCAAGTTCGGTTGGGACGGCCAGCGGCAGGACGAAATCGAAGCTATCGTCCGGCTTGGCCGTGATTTCCTGGCTGCCGCTGCCGATTTCTTTACTGCCTTTGTACAAACGCACGTTCAAGGTCATCGGTGCCGGATCGTTGCCGCTGTTGCACAGCCAACTGGCCAGGCTGAAGACGCCGTTGGTCAGTTTCGCCTCGTCCAGCAGGTGGAAATTGTAGTTCGCCCCGCGGTTGAAATCGAACCGCAGCCGCGCGAACCGGCTCGTATCGGTCGGCGAATCCGCCGGCGACAGCAGCGCCGTGACCTTGGGATCGGCGTAATGCAGAACGCATTGAACGCCCCACGTGTCGCCGTCCGCCGGCGCGCCGCCCAGCGCGGCGAAGGGAATTTGCACGGCGCCCATCCACACGTGTTCCTGGCCCCAGCAACCGCCCCCCGAAATCATCACGCCGTAGCGCGCCGGCGGCTTCCACGCCTGGTGGAACTGGCCAAGTTGCGGCAGGTCTTCGTCCAGGCGGCAGACGCCGGCGGCGTTGCCGACAATCCGATAGACCGGCCCGCGCGAGCGGCCTTGCGAGTCGCGCGGTTCAATCAAGATCTCAAACACGTCATCTGAAAGCAGATCGCCGCGCGGTTCCGTCGCTGCGGCGCGGGGCTTGCGGCCGTAGGGATACGGAAAATTGACCGTCAGAACCATTTTCTCGTCATCAAAACTGACGCGGAAAGTATCCGGGCTGCCATAGCTGGGGAAGTCAACCTTGCCGGTGGCCCAAGGCGACGGGTCGTCGAGCGAAAACGGGCGTTCGTCGGCGGGAAATCCCACCCGGCCGGTCGCCGCGCCCACCAAGCCGCCGAATCCGGCCAGGCAGCCGAGATTATCCTGCAAGCCAATCACCGCGCCCAGCGGGGGAATGAGCGTCGGCGTGCGCGCCACCGCCAGGAACGGCGTGGGATATTCTCGCACGCCGTTGTTTAAGAACGGCAGAGCGCTGATGGAAACCTCCGCGCCGGGCGGCGGACCCGCGGGTTCGGAACCGAGGGCAACGACACCAGATGCGACCAGTGTCGCAACGATTTGAAAGCGCTGCGAAAACATCCTACCAGAGAACGTTGGTAAACTCCGTCTGATCGTTGGTGCTGGGCATGGCTACCCGGTAGGTGACGCCGGCGCCCTGGCCATTGATGGACCCGTTGCATGGGTAGCTTCCCGATATCGGAAGCTTCATCAACGCGCCATGTCCGTCCGCGTACATTGTATTCATCTCCTGGCCATGAATATTATAGTACCACCACATGCCCGCTGTCGCAGTAAAGTTACAGACGGTATCCGCCGGGGCGCCGACGCGGATGGGGGCATCGGAAATCAGCACTATTTTCGACGGGGGCCTCATGTTGCCTAACTTGACGATATACGTGTGGCCGCCGTCCGGAGTCGGATTGGGAGGTCCGAAGAAAGACAGCGCGTAGTTGCAGTTGTTGATGTAATCGTAGGAACATTTGGGCCGGGCCGGACAATAACCCCTCGAGGAGTTTATAAAACTTACTCCATATCCGTCCTCCGACATGATTGCGGTCCAGGCATTGAGATTCCGTGAGGTAACCCCCATGCCAGCCGCTTGATATCCCAGCGGCGGCGGCAACACGTCCTGATGGTCGCTGGCATAGTACGTAAGAAAGAGATAATACTGATGCAAATTGCTTATACAAGCGATTTGCTTGGCCAAGGCCTTGGACTTGGCCAGGGCCGGCAGCAACATCGCCGCCAGGATTGCAATGATGCCGATCACCACCAACAGCTCGATCAGGGTGAACGATGCTTTCAGCCGGCCTCGCCGGTCCAATTTCTGTTCTCGCGTCTTCATAACTGTCTCTCGTTTCGTGTTCCTGCTGTTCGACCCTCGCGGGCCTTGTCCCAGCAGGACCTGACGCCGTTCCGCTGCAACCACGTTCGTCCCTCATGCTTGCATTCGCCAGCGTCCCTTTTCCCCAGCGCCACCGTGAACCAGTGGGAGCCAGCCCGTCGCCCGGCGACTGCTCGCTCCCATCGTTCACGGCCTTCGCCGATCACTGCACCAATTGCACGCGATAATATTCCGCGCCATGGGTGGCGCCGCCAACGTCCGTGTAGCTGTTGGTCACCACTCCACTGCCGGGGATAAGCAGGTTCCCGCTGATCCCCACAAAACTGCCGGCGCTGAGGCTCGCACTTCTCTGGACGTCGTTGGTCTGACCGCCCGTCGCTGTCCACTTCAGTTGAATGTCGTTGCCCGACCTGACGACGCTGATGATTCTGAACGGACTTACGGCTACGGCGCCACTGACTCCGAAGTTGTCCACGTGGGCCTCCAAGCTGTCTACGTAGGAGTTAAACTGAACGGCCGCGTAAGTGAACGCGTTCGACAAGGTGACGGCTCCAGGGTCGCTGGACCAGGTGTTGGAATATATCTGGAAGCTGCCGGCAGCGGTGTTCGTCCCCAGGTTGTTGGACAGCGTAACATTGGTGATAATGCCCGAGGTTGTATCCACCTGATACGACAGGTGATACCACGAGTTCGCGTTAAACGGACCCAAATTGGTGGAACTGCTGAACAACAGAATCGGCGTGATGTTCGTTACGTCTGAAAAAGCGCCGCTCCCCGCCTGGGCATTGCCAGGTTTTCCAAGGTAGCTGTTGTTGAACTGCTGCAGATACAGGTCGCCTTTGACCGGGTCGAGCCAGAGGCCGGCGAAGTTATCGGCGCCCTCGTATCCTGCAACGTTTGTCTCTCCCTTCGGGTCGTTGTTTTCGACTAGATAATGGTTGGTCGGGTAACCAGAGCAGAAGCCAAGCATGATCCCGCGAACGGCAGTGTCAGAGGAGTATGGTCCCGCATAGTCAATGAATGATCCCAAGTCAATGTCAGCCGAGATCGTCAGCACCGTCGGCTCGGTGTAGCCTCCGTTGGAGCTGATGGGAACCCAGGCCTGGCCATTCGCGCCCCCTGTCATCTCCGGCGGGGGATTTCCACTGGAGGCATCCGCCGAAGGCACTGGCATGGAGACGTTACCAAAAAAATCAGACCAGGCGGCGGCGCTCCACACGCCGCCGGGCAGATTGACCGTGTCGGGCGGATAGCCGCCAATGGAGCCGCACGCGTTGTTGAACTCGTCGAAGAGGATATTGGCCGGAGTCGGTTGAGCCGGATAAGTGTGGTGCACGGCGGGCAGACCCACGACTGTGAAGCCGGTCATCCCAGCGACACCGGTGCTGGCTGTGGCCCCATCAGAAGTCCCGGCAAACGCAACCATGGTGTTGGCATCACTGAACCCGGAAGCAGATTTGCCCGAAATGGATACGTTGGGAATTTGTTGTGTGTGCCCATTGGCCATCGCCGTCAAAGTAATGTTGGTGATCGTGCCGTTAACGGTATCCACGTCGTAAGCCAGCGTGTACCAACCATGAAAGTTATTGGGGCCCAGGAGATTTTGATCCAAATAGGCGAGGAGGTAGTTGGTGCCTCCCCAATCTATCCCCTGACTGGCCCCCAACCCCACGTCGCCGTTGATGCCATCCATAAGGTAAACCGCCCAAGGGCTGCCTATGTACAAACTGTTAAAGCTCAACCACAAGCCGTGGATATTGTCCGCCCCCTCGTAACCGATCCAGCCGTTAGGCCCCCCTGGCGCAGTGAAGCCAAGGAACCAACCGCGGAGCGTGTCAGCACTGCTACAGCAGTCATACATCGATCCCATGGTCAAGTTAGCGGAGATATGGAAGTGGGTTGGTTTGCTGTAACCAACGCCGGGGTCCGAAGCGATTGAAATTCCGCTCCAGTTGTCGAAGCCATACAGAGCCATCGGCGCATTGGTCCCCCAGATGGCGTTGGTGGCGATTTGGTTGGTTAGAGCATACGCGTTGCCATTAAAATTACCCGGCCCGTATATGCTCCACTGGTTTGCAAGATAAACGCCGCCAGGCAGGTCAACCTCTGCTGGTTTCAGCCCAACGAGCGGAGTTCCTTGGGTGTCATTAACGCCGTCGAAATTGTCCAGGATGATGGGGCCGTTGGTCGTGGGCGGCGGCGGCGGCGCGTTGTTGGTTTGGGCGTCCACCGCAAAGATCGCCACCGCGGACCCTCCGCTCTGGATGAACGTGATGGAAGTCACCGTCTTGGCCGACTCGCAGGGCGCCAATGGGATGTCATGTTCCTGAAGGTAAACGTAAGTATAATAACTTGCACCACCCCATGAGGAAGATGATTGCGTAACCGCGTCTAACGTCGCGGCGCCGGGGCCGCCTTGCGTCCAATCAGGATCGGAGGTTTTGTAGGTCGAAGTTGACCCATCCGAAAAATTCAGCGTCACCTCCCAAGTGGGGTTGTCGACGCCCTCAACCAGGAACTCCACGTAGTTGTAAAAGTGGCACGGCGTGGTCAGCGTCAGCGTGTTGGTGCCCGGATAGCCTGCAGTGCCACCAAGCACCAGCGCGTTGTCGCCATTATACGGCTGGATCTGGAACATGGCCATCAGACCGCTTTCGCTGGTGAGCTTGTTGTTGGTTGGAAACCCGCCGGGCGAGGAGCTGCCGGGCGCGCCTTGTTCATAAAAGGCGTAACCATATTCCAAGTCACTGGTCGTCCCGGCGCTCGGACCAGGCGCGTTGTTTGCGGCGATGATCTCCGCATTCCATCCGGTCAGGCCAATCGGCGCGGGCGTGTATTGCGCCCGCGCCGTTTGCGAGAAAACGAACAGTGCCGCGCCAAGGCACAGCATCCGCCGACCCCACCGGTCATTCCAACTTCGTGCCTGCTTCTTTATATTGCAGGTTTGGTTTGGCAGCTTTTGCGTCATTTGGTTCGGTAGCTTCTGCGTCATAACTCACTCCTGCGGTTCGTTAAGTGCTGCCTGGATTAAGGGTTGCCCACGGAACGGCAACGGGTCCCATTGGCGGAGTTGTTTTTTCCTTTTCATGAACCGGCTTTCTGACAAATTGGGTCGTGTCTGACGTCGTCGGCGTCACCCACTGGAACGGCAGCGTGCGGCGGCGGCGGTCGGGCGTTTCCTTGCGTATCAGGGCAACCAGCATCTCGCCCGTCATCCGCGCGTATTCGTCGGGGTCATCCTCCATCTGCCACACCGGGAACGGGTAGTAAATGCCGGAGCCGCGGTTGGCATGGGTCACGATCATCAACCGCTCCGGCACGCGCACCCGCGTCTCGCAAATCGCCGCCGTCGCCTCGCGCATCAGCAAGTCGTCGGTCACCAGCAGGCCGTCGGGTTTCTCGCCGGAGGCCATCCAGATTTCCCGGAACTCCTCCCAGCCCGCCCTCGGCCGGCTGGGATGCACTTCGCGGCGGATCCATCCGTCCCGGACCGGCACGCCGGCCTTGCGCAACGAGGCCTTGAGCGCCTGCACCCAGCCGCCGCCATTGTTGTTTTTCTTCTCTTGCCACGCCATGAACGCAATCTTGCGCCGCCCTGCCTTGATCAACTGCTCGGCACCCTGGCGCACCATTTCCAGATTGTCGGATTCCACGCCGTACTCGTATTCGGGCGGACCAACGACAGGCACTTTGTTCAGCAATGTCGGCTTGGTCCATTCCGAGTGTTTCACGCCCAGCACGACAGCCACTCCACGCAGTTGGTTTGCTTGCGCGGCCTCCACAAATTCCCTGCAACTTAACGTCGGGGTGAGCTCCGCCGCCGAGGTGCGGCCGACATAAAGGCGGCAACGATACCCTTGGCCTTGGAAAAGGTCGCGCAACTGCTGCGAGACCCGAACAAAGAAAAACGACAGCCGCGGATCCGAAAGGTCATGGTCCATCAGAATGGCGACGTGCCGCCGGTCTTCACGTTCCTTGACGTACACGCCGCTGCCCTTGCGAGACTCAATCAGCCCTTCCTTGTTCAAGACAACCAAGGCCTGGCTGATCGTGAGTCTACTGACCTGGAAACGTCCGGCGAGGACGGCGGTGGTTTCCAGGCGGGCGCCTGGCTTGTAGCGAGCCAAGATTTCTCCGCGCAGAACGGTGGCGATCTGCTCAAACAATGGTTGACGATTAATCATCGTTGATCTTCGTCTGGCTTAATTATTAAGCATCCTAGCAACTTAGTTACTTTTGTCAACCCCAAAAAATCATTGTTTTGGCCCGTCTTGACATGAAGGCAACCATCACTGCCCCAAGCGGATGCGATAGAATCGGGACGGGTTACTCGTCGCGCCGCCACTGTCGGTGTAGCTGTTTGTGACCATGCCGCTGCCGGAAATAATCAGGTTGCTACTGATGTCCATAAATCCGCCTGTCAAATTTCCATTGACCGCCTGCACGACGTTGGTCGTGCCGCCCGTCGCCGTCCAGGTCAGGGCGATGTCGTTGCCGGACGGAGTGATCGCGGTGATCACGAACGGCGCCCAGACCCCAAGGTTGACCGACAGGACTTCGGGCGAACCGTAGTTGCCGCCGGTGACGGTCGCCGCGCCCGCGTAGTTGCCCACGCTCAAGCCGGCAGAATTGACATTCAGCGTGACGGTCGCTGACGAGTTTGGCGCGATGGCGGTGGATGAAAAACCGGCGGACAACCAGTTTTGATTGGTCGCCGCGCTCACGCTCAACGTCGAAGTGCCGATGTTCCAGACCGTCGCGGTCTGGGCGGGCGGATTGGCGCCGCCGTATGTGCCGCTGATGTCGAAGCGGTGCGTGCCGACGTTCTGACCCGGCCCGGGCAGCGTGCCGACGAAGGGCGTGATTTGCGGGCTGAAGTAGTTCTCGTAAAGGTAGGGCGAGAGGCTCTGGATACTGAAATTCATGCCGGTGGTGGTGTAGGAATCGCTGCGGGAAAAACTGTTCCGCCGGATGATGGTGTAACCTTGCTGCGCCCCCACCTGCATCGCCTTGGTGTTGCAATTGACGGCGATATTGTGCTCGAAATGATTGTACTGCTGCCACGGCCAGTTCCAGGCATCATAGCCTTGGTCAATGGTCATTCCCGTGTTGTCAATATTGCTCATGACATTGTCACGAAACACATTGTTCAAGAGGATCGGTCCGAAGTTCGTTGGACCGCCACCGGGGCTCCAGATGCTGGAGTTGCAAGAGATGCCGGCAAGACTGCTTGAGACGAGGTTGTTCATGATCAGGTTGTTGCACATACTGCCGACGGCCAGCCGATCCTGCTGGTTGGTTGGCTCGAAGTTGCCCCCGAAAACAAGGGCGCCGCGCGAGTGGGTGATGGTGTTGTTGGCCACCACCGTGTCGAAGGAAACTCCCGGTTGCACCCCGCTGCCCGCGATGATGTTGGTGGCGTAACCCGGGGTGCCATCCAGTGTGTTGTGGTAGGTGACCGTGTGCGCGCCGCCGTCCACCAGGATGGTGTGACTGGCGGTCGTCGGCGTCACATCCCAGGCATGGTCCACGGTGATGGTGTTCGCGGTGTTGGAAATTATCCGCCGCCACGCGCCCATCCCGGCGCCGTTGTCAACGTAAAGAATCGTTGAAGGGAACTGATTCGGCGTCCAGTTCACATTGGTGTAAGTCAGCGTCGTCGCCCCCACGGCGCTGGGGTTGCCGGTGTAGAGCACGTCCTCGTTCTCCCAAAGAATCATCTCCCCGGCGTTCTGTTCGTCCGGCGGGGGCGCCGGCCCGCAGGACGAACAGGAGTTGTCCCCGACGTAAACATTGCGCACTGACGAGCCGTTGGAGCCGCTGGTGAAGAGGCGGCAGACCACCTGGTTATTCGCGCGGTTCACACTGGCGGCGGTGTTGTCGCTATAATCGCTCTCATGACCGCCGGAACAGCCGTACCCGGTCGGGCTGTTGATGCTCGCGTTGCCGTAGAAGGTGTTGTTGTTCACAAACGCCTGCTGGCAACCGCCAAGCACAACGCCGGCGCCACCGCTCATCGTGAAGGTGCAATTCGTCACCCAGAGATCCTGCACAGCAGTGATATAGATGGCTTGATCGTTGACATTCGTCCCCGTGGCGAAATTGCAGGAATTGATTACGACCCCAAACGGGGCGGTCGGAGCGGCACCGTAGTCACCCACATACATTCCCCAGAGCAGGGTGGCGCCGGCAAAGCCATTGCTAAGGGTGAGATTGCTCACGAGGTTGGTGCTGGTCCAATGCGAATTGAGCATCGCCACATCGTTATAGCTGCTGCTGTAGGTGGCTATTATGGTGCTCCCGGCGCCCGCGCCTTCGATTCCGACACCGTTCCATAATTGCAGCCGGCTGCTGATCAGATAGGTGCCGGCCGGCAGGTACGCGATGTCGCCGGGGTTGCAGGCATTGATGGCGCTCTGAATATACGGCTGGTCATTATGGATGCCGTCGCCGTAGGCGCCGTAACTCATCACGTTGTGCACCGTGCCGTTCCATTGGTACACCGGGCTCGCGTCCACCGTGAATTTCAGCGGGCCGCTCCAACCGTACTGGCCGCCGTGGCCGTTATGGATCCACACCTCGTAGGCGCCAGCGCTGAGACTGCCCGGCACCGTGAAGGTGACCTTATACGGGTTGACCTGAAGCACTACGCAAGGGCTCGAGACGGTGTTGGAGTTGGCACCCCACGGGCGGATGTACACGTAGCTGGTCGTGGTGCCGTTCGTGTAAGAGAGATTGCGGCCATACACGTTGACCGAACCGCCGGCCACCGCGTGGTTGGGGCCGATCCACCAGGCGTCGGTGCCGTTGACGCGCACAGGATAGCCGGCGCCATTCGCGTTTTCCGCCCAGGTCAGGTACAGGCCATAATTCCCGGAGGGCGGCGACATCAACGCCGCCAGTACCTGGTTGGTCACGAGCAAAATTTGTGGCTGGTAAACCGTGCCATTGGAATCGGCGCTCCACACCCGCGAATCCGAGCCGGCGTTGCTGTTGGTGAACGTGGTGAACGCGCCGCCGAGCATGATCACCGTGCGGTCGGGGCCGGCGTTGGCAGTGAACGAGGCGACGGCGGGCGCGCCAGCCGCGGGCGCGTTCACGGACACCGGCGGGTTGAACGCATCTCCCGGCGGCGGCGGGTTGTCTTCCGGGTGAGTATAGCCATTGTTCCCCACCGGCAGATCAGGAATGCCCTGGGTATAAACGCCGCCGTTGTCCACAAAAACGGGCGCCGGCAGCGCCGGCATGGCAAAACTGCTTGCTGTCCAGCTCAAGGTCAAGGCGGCACCCAGCGCCAGCCACCGCGGGTTTTTGAAGTGTGTCATTTTCATAAGCATATCATCTTTATTCAATAATCGCATCTGGTCCGATGGGTTGTGGTTGTCTCATCGGAATTCATTTCGGGTTAAGGCGCCACCCGCACACGATAGAACCGGGCTGATGCATTCGTCGCACCGCCGATGTCCGTGTAGGTGTTTCTGACAACGCCGCTGCCGGAAATAATCAGGTTGCTGCTGATATCCACGAAACCGTTGTTCAAATCTCCATTTGCCGCCTGCACAATATTGGTCGTGCCTCCCGTTGCCTTCCAATGATGGTGTTCGAGGGGTTGGAAATGATCCGCGGCCACGTGCCCATTCCAACGCCGCTGTCAACGTAAAGCAGCGCTCCCGGGAACCGATCGGCGGCCAGAGCACGTTGTTGCCGTAGGTCAGCGTCGTTAGCCCAACCGCACTTGGCGCGCCGGTGAACTGCACGTCCTCGTTCTCCCACAGGATCATCTTCCCGGCGTTCTGGACGGGGTCGGTGGGCGCGCCACCGCCAGAAAAGGCGGAGGATAGCTCCGCACTCCATTGTTGAGGAACGGCAGGGCGGCGATAGAAACTTCCGCGCCGGGTTGAAAATTGGCGGACTCCGATCCCCACACCGCAAGAGCGGATGCGACCAGCATCGCAAGAATTTGAAGACGTTGCGAAAGCATGCTACCAGGTAAACTTCACCCAGTCATTGGTGTTCATGCCGTCTATCTGAAAGGTCATGCCCGCACCATATGGCCTGCCATTAGGCAAGATGGCCGGCGTGTTAGCCGTGTAGCTTCCCATCAGGGGAAGTTTCAGCAAGGCGCCATGGCCATCCACGTACATTGTATTGATCGCCTGGCCGTGAATGTTAATGTAAAACCAGTTGCCCGCTCCCACAGCAAAACCGCAGGTCACGTCTGCCGGGTAGCTCCCTGGTCTGAGGGGCGCGTCAGCGAACAGCACTTTCTGCGACCCATGCACGAAACTTGAAAACTTTATCGTCTGGCTGGGCACCATCAGCCCCAAGCTCTGAGAATAGAAATCGCCCGGCTCACCCGTCCCATACCAAGTCTTGCCATAGTTGCAATGGTGAAAACCGGGAGCGCCGATCTGTTCATAGGCGGTTCTGGGGCGGGCCGGACAATAGGCCTGGGCGGTGTCGAAGAAATTTTGCCCGAGTCCTGCGTTGATGAGGACTTCGAGCCAGGTATCGGGTCCCAGCTGCTCTTGCTGGCCCATGCCCGGAGGAGTGTATGGCTGTTGCGGCGGCAACAGATCGAAATGGTCGTTGGCGTACAGGTCGGCGAAGGTATAATACTGCCGCAAACTGTTCATGCACGAGATCTGCTTTGCCCTGTCCTTCGCTTTGGCCAGGGCCGGCAGCAACATAGCCGCCAGAATGGCGATGATGGCGATCACCACCAACAGCTCAATCAAGGTGAACGCCGCTGTCACCCGGCCTCGCCGGCTCATTTCCAGTTTTCTCCGTTCTTGGGTTTTCAAGACCGCTGCTCGTTTCATGTTTCTATTGTTTGGCCCTCGCGGGCCTTGTTCCAGCGGGACCCAACAATATCCCGTTGAAACCACGTTCCGCCCTCAAGCCTGCTTTTGCCAGCCGCCCCGCCCTGAACCGGAGCGAGGCAAGCCCGTCCCCCGACGGGCTGCTCTCCCTCCGTTCGCGGCCTTCGCGCCGCTCACTGCAGCAATACTACGCGATAGTACTGGGTGGCGCCGGCATTGGCGCCCCCGACAATCGTGTAGCTCTGCGAAACATCCCCGCTCCCCGGGATGACGATCGGGCTGCTCAAATTCGAGAACGCGGCGGGGTTCAGGGAGGCTGAAGCCTGCACCACGTTCGTGGAGGTGCCCATCGTGTTCCAAGTCAGGACGATGTTGCTCCCCGATTTGGTGATGGAGGTGATTTTGAACAGGCCCGGGTCAAACATCCCGACGTTGTCCACATAACCGATATTGCCCGCGCCACCATTCCCGGCGAATTGAAACGCCACGTTGGCCAATTTGGTCGGCGAGTAGACGTCGCCCAAGTTTGTGTCTTGGAGCGAATAGACTCCGGGAATACTCTGGCTGCCCATGGCGTCGGACAGGGTAATGCCGCTGATGGTCCCGGCCGACCGGTTCACCCAGTACGACAGATGATAGAACTGGTTGGCGCTCCAAGGGCCCAAGCTGTTGGTTGTGTAGGTCCAGATTGGCGTTCTATTGGTTACGGTGCAAAAATCAGCGGGCGGAGGATGACACTGGCCCGCCTGAGCGTCGCCAGGCTCCCCGAGATAACTGTTTCCAAACCCCTGTACAAACAAGTTGCCAGCGGACGGGTCGAGCCAAAGGCCAGCGAAGTTGTCAGCGCCCTCGTGCCCGGAAATACTGCTCCCGTACCAGCCGGCTCCAAACGCGTTGGTCGGATACGAGCCTGACATGAAGCCAAACATGATGCCACGGATAGTGTCGCCCGAAGAGAGGGTGCCGTCTTCGATGTCGGCGGAGACCCGGAAGTAATTCGGCTCGGTGTAGGAGCCGTTCGAGGTGATGGGAATCCACATCTGTCCGGAGGCACCCGATTGCACGCAATACGGAGGATTGCCGTTGGCGAGGTCAGGTCCAATGTAAGGTAAATAGCCCAACGCCAGTGGCCAGGTAATATAATAATTGGTGGCGTTCCAGGTTCCGCCCGGCAGGTCCACCGTTTCAGGCACCGCGAAATCGCAGGTGCTGAACTGGTCAAAGATGACGTTGGCCGGCGGCGGCGACGGCGGCGGCGCATGATAAACGGGGGGCAGAGCCACTACTTCGAAGTTGTCCATCCAAGCGTTCGTGTAGCCTTGCGCGACAGTATTGGCCGGAGAATTCCCGACAAAAGCATACATGGTATTGGCATCCGTGAATGGGTTGCCATACGCGCTGCCAAACGTGCCCGCAACATATTGCGTCGCCCCGATGGCAGTGTTCGCAATGAAGACATTCGTGATGGTGCCGGCAACCGTGTCCACATCGTAACCCAGCGTATAGAAATTGGTAGCCGGGCTGTAGGGTCCCAGGATGCTGCTATCCCAATAGGCGATGATGTGGTTGGTATAATAGTTGGCTGAGTTCCAGTACAGGTTGTTTTGCCCAAATGCTTGTAAAACGATCACAGCGTTGGTGTTGCCGGTGTAGGCGGGAACGGGGTCGCAAAGCCACAGGCCGCTGATATTGCCCGCTCCTCCATGACCGATAACGCCATTGGGCCCCGGGGCTGAACTGAAACCAACAAACCAGCCGCGAACCGTATCGTTAACTCCCAAGTCACCTGCAAGGTCAGCCTGGATATGGAAGTGGCTCGGCTTGCCATAGGTACTGGGAATGGGCTGCGAAGCAATCGAAACCCCGCTGTAGTTGTCGTCGCCAAAATTAACCGATGGCGCAGGATTCCCAAAAGTCGTATCCACGAAGTTGGCCCAATTCCCAGGCTCGGGGTACTCGTCAGCCCCGGAGCCGGGCGCATAAGTGACGCCCGGCAGGTCGGTCGGGTATGGCATCCGCCCGTCAATCAAGGCGCCGTTGGTGTCATTGGGGCCGTCGAACTGGTCCAGAATAATCACGCCATTGGTTATGGGTGGCGGGTAAATTGGCTGGTTGGTCTGGGCGTTCACGGCAAAAACCGCCAAAGCGACCCCGCTATTCAAAGTGAGCGTGATGGAGTTCACCACTTTGGTCGAATCGCAGGGCGTCAAGGCGATGTCGTTTTCCTGCAAATAAACGGGGTTGCCGTAAAAGCTCGCCCCGCTCCAGGTGGAGCTTCCCCGTTGAACCAAGCCTACCGCGGCGGCCCCGGGGCCGCCGCCCGTCCAATCCGGGTCGGTAGTGGAATATGCCGAAGACGATCCATCAGAAAAGTTCAACTGCACGATCCAAGAGGGGTTGTTGACGCCTTCCACCAGGAATTCCACGTTGTTGTAAAAGTGGCACGGCGTGGCCAAAATCAGCGTGGCCATGTTGGTGTCGCCATTGCCAAGCTTCAGCGCGTTGTTGCCGTTGTAGGGCTGGATCTGGAACGTTTCCTGCAAGCCGTTTCCACTGTGGAGCACGTTGTTGGTCGGAAAGCCGGCATACGGCGCGCCCGGCGCGCCGGTTTCGTAAAAGTCAAAGCCGTAGGCCAGATCAATGGTGGTGCCGCCCAGCGGACCCAACGTGTTGCTGCCCGCGATGAGCTCCTCGTTCCATGGGTTGTTCGAGAAGGCAATCGGCACGGGCGCGTTTTGCGACGGCGCCTGGAACGAGAAAAGAAGCAGGGCACCAAGGCACAGCATCCCCCGACCCCACCGGTCATCCCAAATTCGTGCCTGGTTTTTTGTCTGACATGCTTGGTTTGGTGTCTTCAGCATCATAACTTACTGTTGGTTAGGTGTTGCCTTGTTAGGGTTGCCAGGGAACGGCAACGGGTCCCGTTGGCAGGGATGTATTATTCCTTTTCATGAACTTGCTTTCTGACAAATTTGGTCGTGTCTGACTTCTCTGACTTCATCGGCGTCACCCACCGGAACGGAAGGGTGAGCCGGCGGCGGTCGGGCGTTTCCTTGCGTATCAGGGCAACCAGCATCTCGCCCGTCATCCGCGCGTATTCGTCGGGGTCATACTCCATCTGCCACACCGGGAACGGGTAGTAAATGCCGGAGCCGCGGTTGGCATGGGTCACAATCATCAACTGCTCCGGCACGCGCACCCGCGTCTCGCAAATCGCGGCCGTCGAATCGCGCATCAGCAAGTCGTCGGTCACCAGCAGGCCGTCGGGTTTTTCGCCGGAGGCCATCCAGATTTCCCGGAACTCCTCCCAGCCCGCCCCCGGCTGGCTGGGGTGGACTTGGTGGCGGATCCATTCGTCCCGGATCGGCACGCCGGCCTTGCGCAGCGACGCCTTGAACACCTGCACCCAGCCGCCGCCGTTCTCCTCCGCCTGCCACCCCATGAAGGCAATCTTGCGCCGCCCCTCGCGGATCAGCCGCTCGGCGCCCTGACGCACCATGTCCTGGTTGTTGGTCTCCACGCCGCGCTCGTATTCGGGCGGCCCGACGACCGGCACCCTGTTCTGCAGGACCGGTTTGGTCCACTCCGGCGTTTGCGCCCCCAACACGACGGCCACGCCGCACAATTGGTTGGCCTGCGCCGCGTCTACAAACTCCGTGCAACTCAACGTCGGCGTAATGTCCGCCGCCGAGCTGTGGCCCGCGTAGAGCCGGCAGCGGTAACCCTGATTGCGGAAGAAAACCCGCAACCGCTGCGACACCCGGACAAAGAAAAAGGACAGCCGCGGATCCGAAAGGTCATGGTCCATCAGAATGGCGACGTGCCGCCGATCCTCTCGCTGGTTGACATACACGCCGCTGCCCTTGCGAGACTCAATCAGCCCCTCTTTGTTCAAGACAACCAAGGCCTGGCTGATGGTGAGTTTGCTGACCTGGAAACGTTCGGCGAGGGCGGCGATGGTTTCCAGGCGGGTGCCTGGCTTGTAGCGGGCCAAAATTTCGCCCCGCAGAACGGCGGCAATCTGTTCAAACAATGGTTGACGATTAATCATCGTTTCTTTGTTCGGCTAATTATTAAGCATCCTAGCAGCTTAGTTACTTTTGTCAACACCAAAAATGCAACTTTTTTCGACTCGACCGGCCTCACAACAACCTTCACGGCCCCAAGCGGATGCGATAAAACCGGGTCGCGCCGTTCGTTGCGCCGCCGCTGTCGGTGTAGCTGTTCGTGACCATGCCGCTGCCGGAAATAATCAGGTTGCTACTGATGTCCATAAATCCGCCCGTCAAATCTCCATTGACCGCCTGCACGATGTTGGTCGTGCCGCCGGTCGCCGTCCAGGTCAGGGCGATGTCGTTGCCGGACGGAGTGATCGCGGTGATCACGAACGGCGCCCAGACCCCAAGGTTGACCGACAGGACTTCAGGCGAACCGTAATAGCCGCCGGTGACGGTCGCCGCGCCGGCGTAGTTGCCCACAGTCAAGCCGGCGGAATTGACATTCAGCGTGACGGTCGCTGACGAGTTTGACGCGATGGCGGTGGACGAAAAGCCGGCGGACAACCAGTTTTGATTGGTCGCCGCGCTCACGTTAAGCGTGGAAGTGCCGATGTTCCAAACCGTCGCGGTCTGGGCGGGCGGATTGGCACCGCCCACCGTGCCGCTGATGTCGAAGCGGCGCGTGCCGACGTTCTGACCCGGACCGGGCAGCGCGCCGACGAAGGGCGTGATTTGCGGGCTGAAGTAGTTCTCGTAAAGGTAGGGCGAGAGGCTCTGGATACTGAAGTTCATGCCGGTGGTGGTGTGGGAATCGCTGCGGGAAAAGCTGTTCCGCCGGATGATGGTGTAACCCTGCTGCGCCCCCACCTGCATCGCATTGGCATTAGTGTTGCAATTGACGGCGATATTGTGCTCGAAAAGATTGTACTGTTGCCACGGCCACCACCAGGTGTAACCGGCCTGGTCAATGGACATTCCCACGTGGTCAATGTAGCTAAAGGAGTTGTTCCGAAACACATTGTTCAAAACGATCGGGCCGAAGTTAGTCGGCCCATAGCCGGGACTCCAGAGAGAGGCCGCGCACGAAATGCCGCTGAGACTGTTGGAGACGACATTGTTGATGATCAGGTTGTTGCACTGCGGGCCGACGGCGTACCGGTCCTGCTGGTTGGTCGGTTCCAGGTTGGACCCAAAAATGAAAGCGCCGAGCGCATGGGTGATGACGTTGTTGGCGACCACCGTATCAAAAGCCGTGCCCGCATCCACGCCGACGCCGGCGATGGTGGCGGTCTGGTAATTCGGGACACCATCCAGCCGATTATTGTAGGTGACCGTGTGGGCGCCGCCGTCGGTGATGACCGTATGGCTGGCGGTCGTCGGCGACACATCCCACGCATGGTCCACCGTGATGGTGTTCCAGGTGTTGGAGATGACCCGCCGCCACGTGCCCATTCCAGGGCCGTTGTCAACGTAAAGGAGCGCTCCCGGGAACTGATTCGGCGGCCAGAGCACGTTGTTGCCGTAGCTCAGCGTCGTCGGCCCAACCGCACTCGGCGCGCCGGTCAAGAGCACGTCCTCGTCCTCCCACAGGATCATCTCCCCGGCGTTCTGGTTGGGGTCGGTGGGCAGCGGCCCGCAGGAGGAACAGGTGTTGTCCCCGACATAGACGTTGCGCACCGACGAGCCGTTGGAGCCGGTGGTGAAGAGCCGGGCGACCGTCTGGTTGTTGGTGCGGCTCAGGCTGGCGGCGAGGTTGTCGCTGTAATCGCAATCCTGTCCGGCGTTACAGCCGAACCCGGTCGGGGCGTTTGTGTCGGCGTTGCCGTAGAAGGTGTTGTTGTTCACAAACGCATAAGTGCAACCCAGGGCAACGCCGTCGCCGCTCATTGTGAAGGTGCAATTCGTCACCCAGACGTCATGCGCGCCGAGGTTGATGGCGGCGTCGTTGACATTCTGGCCGGTGGCGAAGTTGCAGGAACTGATGACGATGCCGTAGGGAACTTGCGGATAGCCGCCGTAATCGCCCACGTACATTCCCCAAAGCAGGGTGGCGCCGGAATAGCCGTTGCTGAGAGTGAGGCTGCTGATGAGGTTGGAGCTGCACCAATGGGAATTGAGCATCGCCACGTCGTTGTAGCTGGCGCTGTAGGTGCTGATGGTGGTGGCCGCCGCGCCCGCGCCTTCGATGCCGACGCCGTTATGCAAATTCAGCCGGCTGCTGATCAGGTAGGTGCCGGCGGGCAGATACGCGATGTCGCCGGGCGAACACTGATTGATCGTGGTCTGGATGGCCGCGGTGTCGTTATGCACGCCGTCGCCGTAGGCGCCGTTGGTAAGCACGTTGCGAACCACGCCGTTCCACTGATAGGCGGCCGTGGCGTCCACCGTGAACTCGAGGGGGCCGCTCCAACCGTACTGGCCGCCGTGCCCGTTATGAATCCACACCTCGTAGGCGCCAGCGCTGAGACTGCCCGGCACCGTGAAGGTGACTTTATACGGGTTGACCTGAAGCACCACGCAAGGGGTCGAGACGGTGTTGGAGTTGGCACCCCACGGACGGATGTACACGTAGCTGGTCGTGGTGCCGTTCTGGTACGAAAGATTGCGGCCATAGACGCTGACCGAACTGCCGGCCACCGCGTGGTTGGGGCCGATCCACCAGGCGTCGGTGCCGTTGACGCGCACCGGATAGCCGGGGCTATTCGCGTTTTCCGCCCAGGTCAGGTACATGCCATAATTGCCGGAGGGCGGCGACATCAGCGCGGCGAGTACCTGGTTGGTCACGAGCAGAATTTGCGGCTGGTAAACCGTGCCATTGGAATCAGTGCTCCACACCCGCGAATCCGAGCCGGCGTTGCTGTTGGTGAACGTGGTGAACGCGCCGCCGAGCATGATCACTGTGTTGTCGGGGCCGGCGTTGGCGGTGAACGAAGAGACGGCGGGCGCGCCAGCCGCGGGCGCGTTCACGGACACCGGCGGGTTGAAGGCGTCGCCTGGCGGCGGCGGGTTGTCTTCGGGGTGAGTATAGCCGTTGTTCCCCACCGGCAGATCAGGAATGCCCTGGGTATAAACACCGCCGTTGTCCACAAAAACGGGCGCCGGCAGCGGCGGCATGGCGAAACTGCTTGCTGTCCAGCTCAAGGTCAAGGCGGCACTCAGCGCCAGCCACCGCGGGTTTTTGAAACGTGTCATTTTCATAAGCATATCATCTTTATTCAATAATCGCATCTGGTCCGATGGGTTGTGGTTGTCTCATCGGAATTCATTTCGGGTTAAGGCGCCACCCGCACGCGATAGAACCGGGCTGATGCATTCGTCGCACCGCCGATGTCCGTGTAGGTGTTTCCGACAACGCCGCTGCCGGAAATAATCAGGTTGCTGCTGATGTCCACGAAACCGTTGTTCAAATCTCCGTTCACCGCCTGCACCACATTGGTCGTGCCGCCCGTCGCAGACCAGGCCAGGTTGACATCATTCCCCGACAGGGTAATTGACGTGAACGTCGGAGATTGTGATGGTGCGACGGCAGCCGCACCGCTCAAGGCAAAAAACATCTCGTTGTTACCGCCGCCGTAGTTGCTCGCCGTAAGCGTGATGCTCGTAATCGGATCGGTGTGATCGGTCGTGATGATGTTGATCTGGTAAAGACTAACGTTCAGTCCCACGTTAGGATACCCACCGCCACTGCTGGGATTATTCCCAACATACTCGCCGGAGGTGTACGCGACATTGCCGGCACTGGTCCAATTGGGAAGACTGAGCGTTGCCGACTGGGATGGCGCGCCGTTCGCGTAGCTAATTTTGACGGTCGGGTAGGTAATGCCGCCATTGACGGAGGCCGCCGCCAAAAATGATAACGCCCCATAAGGCTGCGGCACGTTCAACGTCCACGTGGCGCTGCTGTTGTTGGTGCCGCCATCGGACGTTAGATGTAACACGTTGTTGGTGGCCGTGACGGATTGGAATGCAAACGTCGTATTTGAAGCGTACAGACTTGTAATCGTGGTCCCCATCGACAGGCCCGTGCCGGCCGGCGCGCCAGGCGCGCCCGTCGCATAATAGGTCCACGTGCCGGCCATGTCCGCCGTAAGCGGGGTGGCGGTTCCGATCACACAGTTCGCATTCCAGCCGGTCGTGGCGATCGGCGTCATCACGAGGCCGGCGGGCGTGATGACGCTGTTGATCCAATACAGATCATTCGGAACGCTCGACGCCGTGAATCCACTGGGAACGGGTGAAGGGTAATAGTTTGTCGGATAGTAACAGGTCCCGCGCTGGTCCAGCATCGCGGCATTGGTAACGACGCAATTCGTCGTGTCAACGACATCCACCCCGTAGAGGATGCCGGCCAGCGCCCAGACTCCACCCTGCTGGATGAACACGCCGCCGCTGGAATCGCCTTTGGACACGTCGCAGGTGTTGGTGACGCCGGTTTCACTAAACAAAGCATACAGAAGCGGATTGGATGAGGCGGCCACCGTATTCTCCCCCCAGCGCTGGACATAGTCCGAGGCGCCCCAGTACCATCCGTTTGTCACCCCATTGACGATCACCGGCCCGCCCCGCTGCGTGCCACGACCGATCACCACCATCAGTTGCCCGACGCAGTTCATTTTGGTGTACAGCGGCGCGTAAGAAGGAAATGTGTTCATCACCTGCCAGATTCGCAAGTCGCTGTCCGGCGAGTCGGCATACGAGCTGGTCCCATAATTGGTACCCCCAAAGGAGAATACATTGCCGATCGAACCGCCGATGTGCTGGGCGGCGAGAAAGTAGTGCGGGGCAATCGGCGTGCCCAGAAAAATGGACTGCCATTGCCCCTCGTATTGCCAGCCGCTGTTGGTCAAGGCGCCCGTCGGGGCGTTCGTGTTGTAGGTCGGATCGCCGGTGTCACGGAAGAGCACGGCGAAACTGTCATTTCCGGTCAGGAGCAGCAACGCAAAGCAAAACACCAGCGCCAAACAATACATCGAAGAGTTCATCTAATCACCGGCGATTTTCGCGTCGGAAACCCCCAGTCCGCGCAGCACGCCGACGGCCATGATCGCGTCGCCCAGCGGCTTCATGTGAACGCCATCCTGCGTGAGCCAGTTGCCCGTTTCCGCCGGCGGTTTCTGTTTCAGCGCCTCCAGGAACATCCGGTGCAAATCCATAAATTCACAGCCGGTCGTCTGGGCAATCTGCCGTTCCGCCTCGACATACATGACCAAGCGCTTGTTCCCTTCGGAATTGGCATCCTCGCCGATGATCGTCGGCGCCAGGAGGATGACGCGAATCCGCGCGGCCTGCGCGTCCCGGACCATCTTGGTCACGTTCGCGATGTAGTTGGTCAACACCTGCGGGTCATGCGGCCGGGCCAGGCGGTGCCACACGTCGTTGATGCCGATGCTGAGAGTGACCACCGCCGGATGGCGCGCGATCACGTCCCGGTCAAAGCGCCCGGCCAAGTCTTCCGCTTTCTGGCCACTGATACCGACGTTGATGATCGGCGGGATTTCCAGATCGGGATACTGCGCGGCCAGAACAAAATCGCCGTCGCGCAAGTAGCCGCCCGCCTGGGTGATCGAATCGCCGATGGCCACAATCTTGTCGCCGCGCTTGAGAATCAGATGACTTCGGGCGCCGGACGGATGCATCAGCGAATAAAACCAGGAATGCTTCGACTCCGGCGCGGGACCGGCGAGTGCAATCGCCTGAGTCAAAAGACCATGCAACGTCGGCGTGATCGCCGCGGCAGCGGAAAGGGATTTCACCGGAGGCGGGGAAGCGCCGCCGGCAGCCTTGCGATCTCCATTCCCGATGGCGACCAGCACGTTGTCAATGGCCCACGCGCCGTTGGGCGTGTCCGGCGGGCCGTTGCCCAAAGCGCACGAATGAAACTCCATGCCAAACGGCCGGCTGTGTTCGGAAGCGCCATCGGGCATAGCCAGATTCAAGAACACATTCGTCGGGCCGCCAAAGGTCGTCACCGATACGTCGTAGCTGGCGACGGAAGCCCACGACTCGACCGTCCACACGGTTATGCGATACCACGTGTCCGGCGCGAACGGTGTCAAGTTGGTGAAACCACCGCCCCACGAGCTCGGCAGCGGAACGGCGATGTGCCCGCCGCCGAAGTGGATGCCGAATTGATCGTTGTTTGGCCAATACCAGGACAACAGCGCCGCGCCGGAGTAGTCGTCGCTGACCTTCGTGTCGAATTGAAAGCAGATGCCCGCCGGATTGTTCTCGATGTCCGCGATGCCCGAATTCAGGCGCGGCCCGTTGCGGCCGGTCCCGTCGGTGTCGCCAAAAATCACCAGCCCGACCGTCGAGTTGCCTCGTCCGGGAAACGGCGAGGGAAAAGGCGAGGCGGCGTCCCCGCGGAAAGCGATGCCCACGTTGGTCGCTGTGGCGCCCGCGTCCACCCATTGGCCGCCGCTGACGCCGGCTACGCCGCTGTCGCTCAAGAAAAACGAGCGCGGCAAGGGCCAGGCGCTGAAATTATTTGAAAACGCTCCCGACTGCCCGGCCCAGTCGTTGAACAAGACAATTGTCCCCGGGGGCAATTGCGCCTGCGCCACTGCCGCCATGCAGGCCAATGCGGCGGCCAACCAACCCAACTTGCGATTCATCTGTGATGTTTTGTGTAATGACACATGACCTTTTTGCTGCGCTACTCTTTGTCTATTGCCCGTCTAACAGTAACGGCAGCGATTAGCTGCCGTTACTTCGGTCTGTTTTGCAATTCTTACTGCGCTTTGTTCGATAGCTGGAGGTCGGCCTACGAGCGCCGGCCCGCCAATCTCCGCCCGCAAATCAGCGCCAACGCGCCCAAGCCCGCCAGCGCGAACGTTGCCGGTTCGGGGACGGCCACTTGACCGCTCAGGGCAAAAAACTGCTCGGCGTTGTCGCCGCCGTAGGTGCTCGATTCTATGGTGATGCTTTCAATGGGATCGGTTGTGTCCGACGGCGTGATATTCATCTGATACAGACTGAACGGATTACCAAACGGACCCACGAACGTGTAGCCGGCGCTGGCCTTTTGACCCACATAATAGCCGAGATTAAGCGCCACATTGCCGTAGGTGCTGGCGGAATTCCAGTTGGGGAGAGGGATAGACAGCGACTGGGATGGCGCGCCGTTTCCGTAGTTGATCGTGACGGTCGGGTAGGTGAGGCCGCCATTGACGGAAGTGGTACCTAGCAAGGACAACTCCGTATAAGCCTTCGGCGAGGCCAAAAACAGGCTGCCGCTGGGCGTGGTGCTGCCCTGCGCTTGTAGTCCAATTACATTGGGACTTCCAACCCCCGCAGGTTGAAACTGGAACACCGTCGTCCCGTCATACACACTGGTGAAGCTGGTTCCCAGCGCTATACCCGTGCCGGCAGGCGCGCCGGGCGCAGTCGTCGAATAATAGGCCCAGTTCCCATTGTACGGCAACAGGGTGGACTGCGGGTCCACGGTGGGGCTTTGGATTACTCCGTCTGCATTCCAGCCGAAGGCGCTTATGGGTGTCATATTCGCCTGCGCCGCTGTCGTTCCCAGGACCGCCAATGCGCCGGCGACCCAACGCAAGCCTAGCCCGGCTTTGAATGTTGGGTTCTTCATGATTTTGTGTTTCATAATTGTTCGTCTCTTCTGCCTTTTGTTATTTCCCTTTCCGGCGGGCAGTCAGATTATCCTGCCGGAAATAATCACATCATCTTTGTTTTTGCTCTATCAACACTGTGTTCAAGCGACGGTAGTTCGGATTACGAACGGCGCCGACGCACGATTTCCACCAACGTCAACAAACCCATGCCGGCCAGCGCCAAGCTGGAAGGCTCAGGGACGGTAACCGCCGCGCCGCTCAAGGCAAAAAAGATATCCCCGCTGCCTCCGCCATAGGCACCCGGGTTACTCAAGGTGATGCTCGCAATCGGATCGCTCGAATCCGTCACCGCGATGTCCATCTCCCAAAGCGTCGCGCCCGTGTAACCAGGGCTACTACTCCCATTACCCGAAAAATCAATGCATGAACTGCTGCTCAATGCCACAGCAGTACCACTAGCACCATTCCCATTAAAGTTACCGAGAGTGATAGTCCCCGTCTGTGCCGGTGCAAGGTTCGCGTAGTAGATCGAGTAGTTCGGGAATGTCGCCTGGTTAGCTGCTCCAAAACACAAACCCATCAGCGCCAACTCCGTATAACCGCCCGGCGTGTTCAAATTGAGAGTCACGCTGGCCGGGAAGCTGCCCCAACCAGCAGCACCCATTATTGCCGTGTTCTCTTGCGCCGAGGTAGGCTGGAATGCAAACTGCGTAGTTGATGACGCACTCGTAATCGTGGTTCCCATCGGCAGACCACCCACAGGATAGTTACCCGTTCCACCCAGTGCCGATGTGTAAAATTCCCAGCTGGTACCGGCGCCCGATTGATAGCTAAAGGCCGTCGAATCGAGGTTAACGGTTCCTTCCACCATGCCCGCATTCCAGCCGGTAGCGGCTATCGGCGTCATCTGCGCCTGCGCCACCGTCGTTCCCAAAACGGCCACTGCGCCGGCGACCCAACTCAAGCCCCGGCTTGTTGACTTGAATGTTTGGTTCTTCATGATTTTGTATTTGATAATTGTTCGTCTCTTCTGCCTTTTGTTCTCCGTGCTCATTTCCATTTCCGGCGGGGAGGCAGATTACCCCGCCGGAAATAATCACATCATCTTTGTTTTTGCTCTATCAACACTGTGTTCCAGCAGCGGTAAGTTCGGATTACGAACAACGCCGACGTACGACACCCAGCAACGTCAACACACCCATGCCGGCCAGCGCGAACGTTGCCGGCTCGGGGACGGCGCTGACATTCGCGTCCATCGCAAGAACATCAAGTGGATAATTGTTGTGTGTATCCGTAATTGTGACCGACGAGACGACCAAGCCCTGATCCGCGAGCGGCACGGCTATGTCACTCTCCCACAATGCGACGGCCCCAGGAAACCCACCACCGCTGCCTATATTAACCATGCCAGCGGTCGCCGCGCAAATTGGGGGTACTTGACCAGTATTACCATTAAGAAAAACCCCCCAATCACCGGCCTGGCCCGACAGCGTGTCTGAACCACCACCTTGGAAATTCAGAGTAACTGTAAAGCTTGCCCCTCCCGCTGCCGATCCGCTGTTATCTCCCGAAGACCAGTCCAGGAATTGCATACTCGAGCCTAAAGCTTCCGGCGTAACCAGATTTATCGTTTCAGCTGTATACGGCACATTTTCCAAGTAGCATCCGTTCAGGGCTGCATAGGAGAGTTGGAACGTCACGCCTAAAGTGCCGGTCTCCGTGCTGGTGACCAAGCCACTGGTCGGCAACCCCGCTGGGGAGGCCGGGCCGTATCCGGTTTCGTAAGTAGCCCAGCCGGGATCACCAGTAGGATTACTCACTGCATTATACGGCACAGCCCCGCAGACAAGGAGTGGATCGTTCCAAGCCAACGCAACCGGTGTTTGTGCCTGGGCCACCGTCGTTCCCAAGACGGCCAATGCGCCGGCGACCCAACCCAAGCCCCGGCTTGACTTGAATGTCTGGTTCTTCATGATTTTGTGTTTCATAACTTTTTGTCTGTTTTATTAGGTGTCGCCGTCATTAGATAACGCCCACCGGATCGGCAACTCTTCCGTTGGGAGATTAGTTCTTGCTGGTTCAATTTGCCTTTCGCCTGATCGCACATTCCGCCGGCCCACCCGGCAAAAGAACAATGGTGACGATTTAGTCATGGGTTTTGTGTCTTTCTGGCTAAGTATCCTAGCAGCTTAATTTCTTTTGTCAATAGAAAAATCCATTCTTGTTTGATTTTTTCTTATGCTTGAGAATCAGCGGCTTGCACAAGCAATGACAAAAAACGGAGATTCTAGCGGCCCGTCAAGTCACCAATTTTTTCGGTAGTGTCCTGATTTCAAATTTCCCGGAGCGCGACTATGTATGCAAAGCACCAGTCGCAGCGCTGCGGCTCGTCTGCAACACAGCCGCGCTCCAGCTAAATTAGGACACTACCATTCTTTCGGGACCAGTAGATGGCGGACGACCAAGGGAAATGAGCGCACCGGCAGGTGCGCGCGTTCGATTTTGACGAAGATACCGGCCCGTTTACGAACGACGGGTGTGCGCGAGCTCGGCTTCCCGCGCTCCGGCCAATTTCGGCTACACGTCCTCAAATGACATTCATAGCCGGTGTCTGAAACGATTTGGCTTGCCGCGTTACGGACGTTTTGTTTCCTTCCGCCCGTGTCCTCCGACCTTCTCGAATGGTTTCAACGCCACTCCTGGCTCGATGGCTGCGACCTCGCCGTCGAACGCCAGCAGGCCCGGGACGAAGGACGTGAACTGGCTTCCGTCGAGTCCGACTTCCAGCGTCTGCTTGACACCGAGCGCGACGAAGCCTGGTTCGCCGCCGCCGGCGCATTGATGGATCGTGTCCAGATGCTGCCTTGCCGAGCGGACAATGCTGACCGCGAACCGAGCGACTTGCCAGGCATCAAGTCCGAGCGGCCAACCGCCCCGGCCCTTAAGGCGTGGCGCGGCAGCCGGCGCGAGTGGCAGCGGCGATTGCACGGCGGATTGCTCGGGCGCATCTGCGGCTGCATGTTGGGCAAACCCGTCGAAGGCTGGCCGCGCGCGAGCATCCGCATCACTGGTGAGGAAACCGGCAACTGGCCGCCGACCAATTATTGGCGCCAGCCAACCGCCCGCGAGGCCAAACGCATCGCGGGCCGGCAACCTAGACGCACGCTGAATGATCGTCAGACGAACTGGCTGCGCGACGGCCTGAGCGGCATGGTCGAGGACGACGACATCAATTACACGACCTCCGGTTTCGCGATTTTGAAACGATACGGCGCGGATTTTCGCCCGATGGATGTTGCTTCTTTTTGGGGCGACAACCTTCCCGTTTTCCACACGTGCAGCGCCGAACGCGCGGCCTATCGGAATTTTGCCAGCGGCATTCTGCCGCCGGCCAGCGCCACACACCGCAATCCCTACCGCGAGTGGATCGGCGCGCAGATTCGCGCCGACTATTTCGGCTACTCCAATCCAGGCAATCCCGAACGCGCCGCCGAGTGGGCCTGGCGCGACGCCTCGATCAGCCATATCAAGAACGGCATCTACGGCGAAATGTGGGCGGCCGCCATGCTGGCCGCCGCTTACGTCGCAAACGATTGGGAAACGATCATCCGCGCCGGGCTGGCGCAAATCCCGGCGCACTGCCGGTTGCGCGAAGACATTGAAAAAATTCTTCGCGCCCACGATGCCGGCGCAAGTTACGACGACACCATCCAGCTTGTCCGCGCGCAGTGGGATGAGATGAATGTGCATCATTGGTGTCACACCAACTCCAACGCGCAGATCGTCGCTGTTGGCCTGCTCTGGGGCGAAGACGATTACGAGAAAACCATAACGCGCGCCGTCATGCCGGGGTTTGACACCGACTGCAACGGCGCGACTTGCGGCAGCCTCTGGGGCGTCCGGCACGGCGTGGACCAACTGCCGCGCAAATGGACGCGACCGATGCACGATCTGGTCCGCACCGGCGTGGCCGGATACCACGAAGTCAAAATCAGCAACCTGGCGGAGGAAATGGTTCATGTCGCGCTTCAAGCCGCGCCTGCTCGTCATCGGTAGCAGCAACACCGATCTGGTCATCCGCTGCGACCGACTGCCCAGACCGGGCGAGACGGTTCTCGGCGGCGAGTTCGCGCGCTTTGCCGGTGGCAAGGGCGCGAACCAGGCCGTCGCCGCCGCGCGGGCCGGGGCGCGTGTGACGTTTGTCGGCGCGCACGGCCGGGATGACTTCGGGCGCGCGGCCAAGGCCGGTCTGCGGCGGGAAGGCATTGATGTCCGGAATTTTCGTGAGGTGGCGAAGGCGCCCAGCGGCGTTGCCTTGATTTTACTCGGGGGGAAAACGCGCGAAAACCTGATTGCGGTCGCGCGCTCGGCCAACGATTTCGTCAGCCTGCGCGGCGCGCGTTTTGCCGACTACGACGCCGTGGTAACGCAACTCGAAATTCCGCTCGCCGTCGTAACCCAAGCCGCCCGGCAAGCCCGCGCTGCCGGTATCCCCTTTATCCTCAACCCCGCCCCGGCGCGCAAACTCCCGGCGTCGTTGCTGCGCCTCGTCCACACGCTGGTCCCGAATGAACACGAAGCCACTGTTCTTGGCGACTCGCTCCGCCATTGTCGGCAAATCGTCGTAACCTGTGGCGCAAAGGGCGCGCGGCTGGGCGGCGGGCGGATGATTCAGGCGCCGAAGGTTAAACCGGTGGACACGGTCGGCGCGGGCGATTGTTTTACGGCCTGGCTCGCCGTGGGCATCGGGGAAGGACTGACTTTGGAGGAAGCGGTGTGCCGTGCGGTGCGGGCAGCGGCGATTTCCGTCACCCGGCCCGGCGCGCAGGCCGGCATGCCATATTGTGAAGAGATCACATAGCAAAAGTTCGTTTTTTGGTTGACAAGACATTGAAAGCAACTAGGATACTTAGCACATTTTAAAACTTGTTCCGCGTCCAGACTTCCATCGGATAAACAAAGCCCATGTTCATGTTTCAATATCCACCCAACCCCGGCGGAAACGGGCAAACTATTCTTGGCCCGGCCAGGAAAGCTGACGCCGCGTCGTGGCTGGCCAGACTGCAAATCAGCCGCGCGGCGGAGATCACCTACCGGGCTTTCGATGGCGCGGAGTATGACCGGCCCGAACTGAAGTGGACCCAACGCGCGTTTGTGCAAACGCTCGCGATGCTCGAGGACCGGTATCTCTTCGATCCCGGCACGGGGCGCTGGACCGTGGACCGTTTCCTCGACGATCTCGAAGCCCGGTATGGCGGCATTGATTGCGTGCTGCTGTGGATGATGTATCCGAATATCGGCGTGGACGACCGCAACCAGTTCGATCACGTCCGCGATCTTCCCGGTGGAATCGCCGGCGTGCGGCAACTGGTCGCCGATTTCCACCGCCGCGACGTCCGGGTCATCTTCCCGATCAAACCGTGGGACATCGGAACACGTGACGAAGGCGAGCCGATGTGGACGGCGTGGGCCAGGCTCATCAAAGCCATCGGCGCCGACGGACTCAACGGCGACACCTACTTCGGCGTGCCGCACGGTTACAAGGCCGCCGCCGACGCGATTGGGAAGCCGATGGCGTTGGAACCCGAGAACGGCCTCGCGTGGGAGGAGTCCGCGCTTGGGTGGAATCTGATGACGTGGGGTTATTGGCAGCATCCGCCAGTGCCTTCGGTTAGCCGCTACAAATGGACCGAGCCGCGGCACATGGTTCACCTGTGCAACCGCTGGTCGCGCAACAAGACCAACCTCCTCCAAGCCGCGCTCTTCAACGGCATTGGCATCGAGACATGGGAAAATGTCTGGGGCATTTGGAACGGCATGACACCACGTGACAGCGAAGCGACGCGACGCATCATGGCGATTCAACGAGCATTGGCCGACTTGTTGGTCAGCCAAGAATGGGAACCGCACGCGGCATCCGTTCAGGAAGGCGTCTATGCCAGTCGCTGGCTGAATCCCGGTAAGACGCTGTGGACGTTGGTGAACCGAAATGAATTCCCGGTCGCGGGTATTCAACTGCGTGTCCCGCACGCCGAAGGCCGGCGCTACTACGATCTCTGGCACGGACAGGAATTGCATCCGCCAATCGAAGCCGGGCAGGCGGCGATTGGTTTCGACTTTGAACCGGCCGGCTACGGTGTGATCTTGTCCACCGATGTTGCGGTTCCCGGTTTGGACGCGTTGCTCACGCGCATGAATGAACTTTCTCGTCAACCGTTGACGGCATTTAGCGCCGAATGGCAACCGCTCCGGCAGGAGATGGTGCTGGTCGCGGAAACGAAGCGCTTGACGGAGCCGCCGCCAGGCATGGTGCGAATTCCCGGCGGAAGCTTTGAATTTCGCGTCTCCGGCATCATGATCGAAGGTGATAACCAGGCGGGCGTGGGCGTTCAGTTCCCGTGGGAAGAAACCCCGTCCCGGCATCACGCAAATGTCATGGATGTCGGCACGTTCCATATTGACCGGCACCCGGTGACGAACGCGCAGTTCAACGCGTTTCTCGACGCGACCGCTTACCAGCCGAAGGACACACACAATTTTCTCCGCGACTGGCCAGACCGTTCCATCCCGGTCGGCTGGGAGAACCGGCCGGTGACGTGGGTATCTCTCGAAGACGCGCGCGCCTACGCGGCGTGGGCCGGCAAGCGGTTGCCACACGATTGGGAATGGCAATACGCAGCGGGGGGCAGTGACCGTCGGGTTTATCCGTGGGGCGACGAGTGGGATGCCAGTTGCGTTCCGCCGGCACACGCAGCGCGCACCTGCCCACCTCCGGTTCCGGTCGGCTCGATTCCTACCGGCGCGAGTCCGTTTGGCGTGATGGATTTGGTCGGCCATGTCTGGCAGTGGACGGACGAATTTCACGACGACCACACGCGCGCGGCGCTGGTGCGCGGCGGAAGCCATTATCAGCCACCCGGCTCACATTGGTATTTTCCGCAGGCATACCGCCTGGACCAGCACGGGAAATATTTGCTGGTGTCTCCGTCGCGGGATCGCGCGGGGACAATTGGATTTCGTTGCGTCGTAGATGTTGCCTGACTCGGTGCCCTTGAAATACCAGGTGTAAATGTATTTTGAATCAAACCAACCCTCTTCAGAAACCAGATCAGCACAACTAGGAGCGACCATGAAAACAAATCTGCCAGTTCTTTTGCGTGGCCGGCCTGCCACCTTGATGATTGCCTTGCTCCTGCTGGTTTTGGGCGGCGGGGCGAGGGCGGCGGCGCAGGTGGTCACCAACACCGGCGACAGCGGTCCCGGCACCTTGCGGGACGCCATCATTAACGCCACCAACGGCGCCACCATCACCTTTGCCACGAACCTGTCCGGCACGACCATTACGCTCTCCAATACCCTGACGATCAAAACGAACCTCACCATTGACGGCTCGGCACTGCCCGGCGGCATTCAAATCAATGGCAATGCCTCCGTCCAAGTCTTCAATGTGAAATCCAACAACACGGTGGTGATGAACTCGCTCACCATCACCAATGGATCTTCCTCGTACGGTGCCGGCATTTACAACGCGGGCACACTGACGGTGAACCAATGCACACTAGCGGGAAATAAGACATCTTATGAGGATATCTCCTCCGGCGGCGGTATTTTCAACGCCGGCACGCTGACGGTGAACCAATGCACGCTGGCGGGAAATTTTGCGTACCGCGGCGGCGGCATTGGCAACATTGGCACGCTGACGGTGAGCCAAAGCAGCCTGTCGGGAAATCATGCGAACCAGGGCGGAGGCATTCAAAACGGTGGCACGCTGACGGTAAACCAATGCACGCTCTCGGGAAATTATGGGGAATGGGAGGGCGGAGGCATTTTCAACGGTGGCACGCTGACGGTGAACCAATGCACGCTCTCGGGAAATTATGGTCTGGGTGGCCCATATTATGGCCCGGTCGGCGACCCTATCGGCAACCCTATATTTTACTTTGGGGGCGGTGGCATTGAAAACTTTGGCACGCTGACGGTGAACCAATGCACGGTGTCCGGAAACAATATATACTACGGCGGCGGCGGCATTGAAAACTTTGGCACGCTGATTCTATTAAACTCCATCGTCGCGGGGAATTCGGGTGTGGACATTTATAATTGTTATTTTACTAATTCTTTTCCCGGTAGTGTAACCCTTGAAGGCGCGAACATCGTCCAGTCGCTGACCAATATCACCTACTTCGGCATCGGCAGCATCACCGGTCCCGCCCCCATCACCAACGCCCCGATGCTGGCCCCGCTCGGCAATTACGGCGGTCCCACGCAAACCATGCCGCCCCTGCCCGGCTCGCCCGCCATTGACGCTTGCACCAACGGCACCAGCTTCACCACCGATCAGCGGGGTTTTCCCCGCGTCGTCGGCCCGTTTGCCGACATCGGCGCGGTGGAATTCCAGGCCAGCCCGGTCGTCATTAACGCCGACTCTGGTCCTGGTTCCCTGCGTTATGCCATTACCTACGCCACCAACGGCGCCACCATCACCTTTGCCCCGAACCTGTCCGGCACGACCATCACGCTGGCCAGCACCCTGACGATCAACACCAACCTCACCATTGACGCCTCCGCGCTGCCCGGCGGCATTCAAATCAACGGCAATCGCTCGGTCCAGATCTTCAATGTGGCGTCCAACAACACGGTGGTGCTGAACTCGCTCACCATCACTAATGGATGTGCCGTCGGCGGCTATGGTGGAGGCATTTACAACGCTGGCACGCTGACGGCGAACCAATGCACGCTGGCGGGAAATGTTGCCAGCGGTGGCGCCGGCGGCGGTATTTACAATGCTGGCACGCTGACGGTGAACCAATGCACACTGGCGGGAAATATTGAGATTATTTTGGAAAATGACGGCCGCGGCGGCGGCGGCATTTATAACGCCGGGACCGGCACGGTCAACGAATGCACACTGTCGGAAAATAATGCCGAGCAAGAGGGCGGCGGCATTTACAACGCGGGCACGCTGGCAGTGAACCAATGCACGGTGGTGAGTAATAATGTGCCCGGCGGTTTGGGGGAGGGCGGCGCCGGCGGCATCGCAAACTATGGCACGCTGACTCTCTTAAACTCCATCGTCGCTGGGAATAGTAGTTGGGATATTTACAATTATGACACCCTTACCTATGGTGGCCCGAACATCGTCCAGTCAGTTGTAACATCCTACCGCAGTACCGCCACCGGCCCCGCCCCCATCAACGCCGCTCCTTTGCTGGCCCCGCTCGGCTATTACGGCGGCCCCACGCAAACCATGCCGCCCCTGCCCGGCTCGCCCGCCATCGACGGTTGCACCAGCGGCACCAGCTTCACCACCGATCAGCGCGGTTTCCCGCGCGTTGTCGGCCCGTTTGTCGACATCGGCGCGGTGGAATTCCAGGCCAGCCCGGTCGTCACCGACGCCGACTCTGGTCCTGGTTCCCTGCGTTATGCCATCGCCTATGCCACCAACGGCGCCACCATCACTTTTGCCCCGAACCTGTCCGGCGCGACCATTACGCTCTCCAATACACTGACGATCAACACGAACCTCACCATTGACGCCTCCGCGTTGCCCGGCGGCATTCAAATCAATGGCAATCACTCCGTCCAGATTTTCAATGTGGCGACCAACAACACAGTGGTGCTGAACTCGCTTGCCATCACCAATGGTTTTGTCAACGGCAACGGCGGCGGAATTAACAACCACGGCACACTGACGGTCTATCAATGCACGATTTCGGGAAATAGTGCGGGTTACGGTGGCGGCATTTGGAATGTAGGCACACTTACAGTGAATCAATGCACACTGTCGGGAAATGTTACACACCTCATTTCTGGCGGTGGGGATTCCGGCGGTGGCATACACAATTCTGGCAGTGGCACGGTGAACCAATGCACCCTGTCGGGAAATTATACGCATTACGACGGCGGCGGCATCTGCAACCAGGCTGGCACAATGACGGTGAACCAATGCACACTGTCCGGAAATAGTGCGTACGCAGGCGGCGGCATTGAGAACGCTGGCACGCTGACGGTAAGCCAATGCACCCTTTCGGAAAATGTTACGCACGGCGCTATGGGCGCTGATAGTTACGGCTTCGGCGGTGGCATTTTCAACTCTGTTACCTTGACCGTCTTAAACTCCATTGTCGCGGGGAATAGCAGTGGGCATGGTGCGGATATTTATGGCCCCCTTACCTTTGGTGGCTCGAATATCGTCCAGAATCTATCTGGCAGCTTCACCGGTCCCGCCCCCATCACCAACGCTCCGCTTCTGGCCGTGCTCGGCAACTACGGTGGCCCGACGCCAACGATGCCGCCCTTGCCTGGCTCGCCCGCCATTGATGCCGGCAGCGATGCCGCCACCAACTCCTTTGCCACCGATCAGCGCGGCTATCCGCGTCAGGAGGGTCTCCATGTGGACATCGGCGCGGTGGAAGTTCCCGCCATCCAATGGACAGCCAATCCAACCAACGCCCCGGTTGGTTTGACCATCCAATTCAACTGTCCGGATGTTGACAGCGACGGCAGCGCCATCACCCAATGGAACTGGAATTTCGGCGATGTCACCGCCAGCACCACCCAAAACCCATCTCATGTTTATGCCACGGTCGGCAGGTTCACTCCCGGTCTCATTGTGACCAACAGCCTTGGATTGACGCTTTCCGGTTCCGGCCCGGCCATCACCATATCGTCGCCGCCCGCCATTACCGGCATCAGCTTGTCCGGAAGCAATCTCGTGATCGCCGGCAGCAACGGTTTTTCCGGAATAACGTATTATGTGCTGACGAGCACCAATCTCGCGCTGCCGCGCAGCCAGTGGACGCCGGTGGCGACGAACGTCTGGAGCGCCAACGGCAATTTCAGCCTCACCGTCAGCAACGGCGTGAACGGCTCGGTTCCACAACAGTTCTACCTGTTCCAAGTGCAATAAATGACAGAGTTGTTATTTTATCAACCAACCATGAGAACAAAGAAACTCTTCACTGCCTCAGTTATTGCCGCTCTCGCGTTTTGCCAATGGTCGAAAATATCGTGCGCCGCGGAACAGTCTGACCCGAAAAGCGTGAAATTACGGGCGGGCCGGTTCGCTGTCGCCATTGATGGGCAAGGAATGGCCGGCGCTCTTGAACCGCCCAGCGGGAATGTCGGTCCCACTGCCAGTGGCGCCGCAGAGGTGCGTTATGGGACGAATCGCTGGGCGTTGTCGCAGCCCGTCGCAATCACGCGCGCGGGCAACGCGGCCAGCGTAGAATATGAGCTGCCCGGTGAGCCGAAGATCCAGGTCAGCATCAAGTATCGGTTGCAGACAGAGAGAAAGGCTGTTGTGCTGGCTCGCGAAGTAGCGGTTCGCGCGGACGAGCGATTGAGGGAGGACTTGACGATTTCCCTGCCCAACTGGCCGGGCAAACTGCCGACGGAGACATGGCTTCCGCTGCCGGACGGCACGCAGGGCAAGCTGGGCGAGAAACAGGCTGGTTATGATTTCCAAGGACCGCTGGCTCCGGATCACACGCGCCTTTCGATTCCGATGGTGACGTATCAAATGGAGGATGCGCGACGCGTGACGATCGCGAGCGATCCGTATTTCTCGACCCTCTTCGCAAGCGATCATCTGGAATGGACCTATCCGAAGAATATCGGATTGGAGGATAAGATTGAAACGCGCCGCCTGGTTACGGTGATCCATGACGGCACACCCGCTGACGCGCTGGATGCTTTTTACAAATATGCGCTTCCCGATGTACCGCCGGGGCCGCAGTGGCTTCATGACATCGCGATGGTGGATTTCGACTACATGAGTGACGGCGGCAAAGGATGGTTCAAAGACATTGACGCACTGGCCGCGACGCTGTCACCGGCAGAACGCCGCAAGGTCTTCCTGTGTCTGCACGGCTGGTATGACTGGTGCGGACGCTATAGCTTTGATGCGAAATCGAAACAGTTCGACAAGCAATGGACGGTCTTCGGCAATGCCCCGCGATTCAAGAACCAACGCAGTTCGATGGACGTCGGCGGTGAGTCGGTGGATAGCAGCTTGGATAAATGCGAGCAGGTTTCCATGACCCCCAAATTGATACGGGAGCGTCTCGCCTACGCAAAGTCCAAAGGCTTCCGCGTCGGGCTTTATTTCTCCGACGGTATGAATGCGGGCACGGGCTTGCCGGGCTTCAGCCGCAAGCTTGTCTTGAAGGACGGCGGGTGGAGCGGTCCGGACACCTCCGGCAACAGCTATTGCATGAACCCGCTGGCTCCCGAAGTGCGTGATTTCTATCTCGCCTACACGGACGCCATGCTGAAAGAATTCGGCGACAAGGTGGACGCCTTGGTTTGGGATGAAACGTTCCATGTTGACGTCAACACCTACGGTTCCGCAGAAGTCCCCGGCTATTCAACTCGCGCGATGATGCGGCTGGTGCGCGAAGTCGCCAGAAAAGTGGAAACGCACAATCACCAGATGGCCTTGCTCACTTCCGATGACTCTGGCTTCGTCGGCTCGGCCAACTACGCCATGGTCTCGCATGGTACTTATCAGGATTCCTGGTGCCAGCCGGGAACCTGGGCTCCCGGCATCTATCCCAACTGGCGCAACACGCTGTGGAGCTGCTGCTGGTGGCCGGTTCATAAGTGGAAGTGGATTGAATTCGGCGTGAAGAATTATCAGGCACCCGTCGCGATTTCCAACGGCTGGGGTGACAACACCGGCTTTGCCGAATTGTCGCCAGACATGCAGAAGAAAGTCCTCGAACTGTTCCGCTGGCGCGCGCAATCTCGTGCACAAATGAAACTGATGGAGAGCCTGCCGGTTTACAAATAGGGACATGGCATCAAAGCACAGACAATCCAGGATCCGGGGCTGCATTCTCGGGGCGGCGCTTGGCGATGCCCTTGGCGCACCGTTCGAGTTCAGACCCTTCGAGTATGTCAATGCCACGATCGGCAAACCATCGGTTGACGGTCTTTACCCTTTCAACGGCACAGCCACCCCTCACAGCATATGGAAAAACTCTGCCCCTGCCGGAACCGGAACCGATGAAACCAGGTATAACTGGTTTCAGATGGTTTCAGAGCGCCGGACGTGTGAAATGCCGGTCTTGGGTTGTTCCTGGCGGGCCGCATAAAATGAATGAACCGAATCATGAGCCTCCGACTAAATTCTTGCGTCCTGCTCGCCGCGTTCTGTTTTCTTACCAGCGCATGGGTGGCCAAACCAGCTTCGATGCAATTTGATCTCAAGAAGGACGTGCTGGAAATTCGCGGTTCCGGACAGACGCTCCAGGTTTCCCTGAAGTCTCCCGCCTTCGTGCTGGACAGCGGCGAAATCGCCGGTGGCGCATCACCGGCCGGCACGTCGGGGACCGTCGCAGATGGAAAGACGCTCGAGATTTCGTATCCGCCGGTTTCGGCGGGGAATTCCGCTCAACTGGCGACAACACTGTTCTTGCGCTGGTCGCCGACGGAATCGTTGCTTCGAAAATGGGCGCAATGCCGGCTGATCGGCGCCAAGGAGCCCCGGCTGTTGAAGGAAGTGGTTCTGGATCGCATCGCCGTCGCAGGCCGGCCGGTCTGGACGCACGGCGCGCGGGAGGAAGACCATCAAGTCATTCCCAGTGTGCAAAGCCAGCCGGTTTTTCTGCCCGGCATGTTCGTGGGCATCGAGTTTCCCATCTCGTCGGTCCGCTGCGACAACGGGCAGGTCGTGGTGGCCCATCGGCCGGGAGTCCAATTACAGCCCGGCGCGCCGTATACAACGCAAACCGCTGTATATGGCCTGACGCCGGTGGGCGGCGAGGTGCGGGCGTTTCTGCGCTACATCGCCTCCCATCGTCCCACGCCGCATGGGGTTCATGTTGACTACAATAGCTGGTGGACGGCGCCCGCTCCCTATTTCAAGGAGAAGGACATCCTCGACTTGATGAAGGTTTTCGAGGAAAAACTCCACAAGGCCCACGGCGTCGCGTTCGACAGCTTTTGTATTGACATGGGTTGGTCCGAACCGAAGAGCATTTGGCAGATCGACACGAATAGCTTTCCCGAGAAATTCACACGCCTTCAGGCCGCCGCGGAACAAATGCACTCTCATCTTGGCCTTTGGATTTCGCCGAGCAGTTTTTATCCGACGGCGTTGGACGGCGATTGGGCGAAGGCGCACGGATATGAAACCTTCCAGGGGCCTTCGCATCGCCTGCTGTGTCTGGGCGGCCCGCGATACGCCGGCGAATTCAAGTCGAGACTCGCCTATTTCGTCGGTCAATGCGGTGTCCGGCAATTGAAGCTGGATGGCTACAGCATCGAGTGTCCCGAGACCGACCACGGCCACCAATCCGGCGCCCTGTCGTCGGAGGCCATTGCGGAAGGAATGGCGGCGGCGATGGACGCGGCCCACAAAGCCGACCCGTCCGTCTGGATCGAGACGACTTGTTTCGGCCTCAATCCCAGCCCTTGGTGGCTGTTCCACGCCAACTCAGTGCTCGGCACCTTCGGCGACGACGCCCCGGCAGGGCGGGTCCCGTCGCCCGTCTACCGGGAAAGCTATACCAGCGCGAGGGACTACTTCAATCTTCAGGGAGCCACCTTGCTGCCGATTCCGGTGGGCGGCCAGGAAGTTTTGGGAATCGTTCATCAGACGCCGGAACCTTTCATGAACGATGCCGTAATGGTCGTTCTGCGCGGACATGAGTTCCTGCCGGTTTATGTGAACCCGAAGTTCATGAACGACGCCCGGTGGGAGGCGTTGGCCAAACTCCTGAAGTGGACGCGAAACAACCAGGCGATTCTTGCCGAGACCGTGCCGCTACTGCCGGTTGCCTGGCAGCACGGCGGAATCCCCCGTTGCACCGATGATGGAACGATGCCGCGCGAACCTTACGGATACGCCCACATCAAAAACAACGCGGGACTGGTGGTGCTGCGGAACCCGTGGATCGCCCCGCAATCTTATCAATTCAAGCTGGACGAAAGCCTGGGGTTTTCCCCAGCCGCCAAAAGCCTGTCGGCGGTCAGCCTGTATCCCGAGCCGCGGCTCTACGCCGGGAATCTGAAATTCGGTGACACGCTTGAGGTGGCGCTGGCGCCGTATGAGACGGTTGTCCTGTCTCTGAATACCGATCAGCGGCTCTCGGATATTCCGCGGGCCGCGTCCTCAATCCGATCGCAACTGACCGTGACCGCATGCAAACATCAACTGCAACGCATTGCCATCCCGCAATCAGGGACGGTGGGGGGGCCGGATTGGACCCGCCGGTTGGGCGGGGTAGCCTCCGCCGTGCGGTTGACCTGCGACGCCAACATCCGGGTGACGGCGCCGCAGGCGGAATTGCTCATCCTTGACGAAGGCAAGGGAACGTCCCCCACACCGGTCGGACGGCTTACGGTGGGAGGCCGCGCCGTAAATATGGATGAGGTTTCATCCGACGCCGGATGGTCCGCCACTGTGCTCCCCCACCACGAGCACTGGACCTTTCTCCGCGCGTCGCTGGCCGGGGGTGACAACACCATTTCACTCGAACAGTTCGTGGGAGACGACTGCACGAGAATCTCCGCTTGGATTTGCGCAACGAAACCCGGCAATAGCTCCAAATATCCCAATGCCCTGCCTCAACCAGAATCCCTTTCGCTCGACGGAGTTGCTCTGATGACGCCAACGGACGTGGCAAGCCTGCCGTGACTGCTGCTTGGCAAGTCTGCCAGCAAGCCGGTGCCGCGATTCGCTCCCCACGGTTGGCGCTCGCGGGCGCAATCGCCGGTGCAGAAGCTTTCCCGGCTGCGATGTTGGACCGGGTCTGTGCAAGCAACAAGGATATGCATGGATTTGATCTGGAGCTGACAATAGAAAAGGGTACTGAAAAGTTCTGCTGATAAAGCGCTACAGCAAGCGCAGTTTCTGATTTGCAGCCATTCCCGGCCACCACCAGTTTGGCACCCGGATTGCGTTCGCTCCATTGGATCACGACTTACCGGAACGCGCCGAGCGTGCGGCGGAAGGACTCAATCCGGTGAGACGGCGGAATTGCTTGTTGAAGTGCTGGGCATCCGGCATCCCGACGCGCGCGGCAATGCGGTTCACCGGCAAGTCGGTGATCTCCAGCAGTTGCCGGGCATGCGCGACACGGCGCTGCAACAAATACCGCGGAATAGTTTGTCCGAGACGTTGCCGAAAACAGCGGGCCATGTGATCTTGCGTCAACCCAACTGTCTCGGCGAGTTGCGGCACAATCCATGGCTCGGCAAAGCGCTCTTCCAACAAGGCAATCAACTTGTCAATGGCAGCATCGGAGCGGCGGGCGCGGGGTGCGTGAGCCGCCAGCCCGGCAATCAAGAGCAACAGATCCTGGAGCAACAGCGCCGCGCGGGCTTGCGCGATCGGCCGGCGCGGCTGGTTGTGCAACCAGGCAATCTCGGCCATGCGGTCAGCGAGGTAGTTGCGTTGCGATGCCAGGCTGACGTGCCACGGAAGTGCCGTCACGGGACCGTGCGCCTTCACTGGACAGAAATGGACGCACCAGTGATGCCCCGGCCGTGGCAGATCGTATTGCGTATTTCCGCGTGACACCGAGACGGTCACGTCTCCGGGACGCAACGCAAACCGGTGCCGGTCCATGCGGATCGCTCCGGCATACTCGTGGAGATGCAACGCGTGCGTATCATGCCGGTAGGTTGTCTTGAAGTTGCGCTCATCCAATGGGAAGAGCCCGGCCACTCGAATAACCGGCACGGCGTGGAGCGGCCAGCGCAGCACGGGACTGTTCATGCCGGAATTTTACCACAACTGCGGAATCTTTCCAATTGCGAACCGCACCTTTCGCGGTAGCTTTCCGCAATGCTAACCCATCAACAAATTCAGCAATATCGTGAAGACGGGTATGTCCTGGTGCGCGGGATTTTCACCACAGCGGAATTGAACGAACTCGAACGCGAACTCGATGCCATCATCGAACGCCGCGCCCGACAGAAGGCCCATCTCGATGCGACCTGGCAAGGGGATTGGAAGAAGGACATGCCGAAGACTGAAATCCTGCACACCCACGACGTGCAGTTGTATTCAGCGGCGTGGGCCCGGGTGCTGGTTCATAACCGGTTCACCGAGGCGTTGGCGGACGCAATCGGGCCGAACGTCCAACTGCATCACACCAAGGCCTTCATCAAACCACCCGAAAAAGGCTCGGCGTTTCCGATGCACCAGGACCATCCCTATTTCCCGCACGAAAAGCATACGATGGCCGCCGCGATCATCCACCTCACGGAGGCGACGCCGGAGATGGGATGCTTATGCGTCTATCCCGGCACGCACAAGCTCGGTCCGCTGCCGACAGTGCATGAACGCTCGCTTTACCTCGAACCGTCCCGGTATCCGATTCAGAACGCCACTCTCTTGCCGGCCCGGCGCGGGGATGTGGTGATCTTCAACTACCTGCTCATCCACGGTTCGGACATCAACCGTTCGAATCGTCCACGCAAGACGGTCCTGGTGCAGTTCCGGGACCCGACCGACAAACCAACCAAGGATGCGCACCGGTCCCACGCGCAAGGCATGATGCTGCGCGGCGTTGATCCACTGCTGGTCGGAGCCACCGCCGACGGCGCATTGGATTCCACCGTCAAATGACACCGCGCGAACGGTTCATTGCCGCACTGGAACGCCGCCCGCTGACGGGGCGGGTGCCGCACTTCGAGCTGGTGTTTTTTCTGACGATGGAAGCGTTCGGCAGGGTGCATCCGCTCCACCGTAATTACAGCCAGTGGCTGCAGATGGAAGAACGCGAACGCGAATTCCATCGCCGCGACATGGCGCAGTTGTATGTCCAGACCGCCGGGCGCTTCGAGCACAGTGCCATCTTCCTGCATCCGAATCCCGGTGATTTCGATGAAACCTGCCGTTTGATTGATCGGGTTCGTGAGTTTAGTGGCGTCCGATATTTTCTCATGCTGCACGGTGACGCGACGTTCAGCATACCGGATGGACAACACATGGAGGCATTCTGTTACCGGCTCGCCGACGAACCGGACAAAGTCCATGCCGAGGCGACGACCGCCGTGGACAATGCAATTCGCAACGCCGAGCAGTTGGCGCGACACGGCGGACTCGACGGGTTCGCGCTTTGTGCGGACTATTGCTTCAATACCGGCCCGTTCCTCAGCCCGGCTCTGTTTGGCGAGTTCATCACGCCCTATCTCGCCCGATTGACGAAGGCATACCGGGACCTTGGCTTCTACGTCATCAAACACACTGACGGCAACATCCTGCCAATCCTTGACCAACTCGTGCAGACCGGCCCGCACGCGCTCCACTCGCTCGATCCGCAAGGCCGCGTGGACATTGCCGAAGTGAAACGGCGCGTCGGCGGCCGGGTTGCCCTTTGCGGTAATGTCAACTGCGGCCTGCTCGATACCGGCACGGACGAAGAAGTGATCGCGTCCACCCGGTATGCCTTGCAGCACGGCATGCCCGGTGGCGGCTATATTTTCTCGACGAGCAACTGCATTTACACCGGCATGCGGCTGGCCCGGTATGAATTGATGTTGGACGTGTGGCGCAAAGAGGGCAACTACGACGAAGGCTGAAGCCAGGCATGGAAAGCGCCGGCGGCCGTCGGAAATATTTTACTTCGCGGCGGAGGCGGCCAGGTTCGTCACGACCGGTTCGGGCTGCGCGCCGTTGTCCACCGCCGTCTGCGGCGGAGGCGGGCCTTTGTTATCCATTTTTGATGCGCGAAGTCAGCCGTTTATGCCAGGCGATATCATTCCAGACCCCTGGAAACTGCGGGTGGGTAAAGTTGGAAGTGCAGATGAATGAGTAACCGTTTTTGACGGCGAGGTCCACGCAGATGGAACCGCTCTCTTTGACAAAATCCCACGTCAGGTCCGGATGGTCCATCCAGCAGATGGCTCCCCAGCCTTCGGTACTGCCGACGGGAATCCCCAGCTTCTTTCCGCGCGCTGCCACCTGCCGCATCTCCTCTGCCATCCAGTTGACGAGTTTCCGCCGGTGATTCCGCCAGTAACTCATCAGCTTGCTGAAGCAGCGGGCAAAAGCCAGGTCATTGACGTGTGGGTGAATGTCCCGGAAGTATTGGGTTTCCAGGCTAAAATCACAGTTATGAACAAACCAGATATGCAGATCCAGCGCGGAGAATTGTCCTAAATCCATATCCTGCCAAGGCACGTCAAAGGCCTTGGAAAGGCTCGCGAAAAAAACCATGGAAGGCCATTTCGCCTTCAACTTAGCAATCACATTGCTGATAAAGCGGTTGTAAAACAGAATCTGCCGACTGTTATACTTCCGGCCAGTCAGCCGCCCTTGCAAAACCTTCTGTTCATGCCCACCAACGGTTTCTGATTCTTCTTTGGGATTATCGGCGAGTGCTGCCAACTGCTTTGTCAGCCATTCATAACCATGCCAGAGGGGATATTCATTCAGCACATCCACATAAACAACATTCCGAAGCAAGCGGTGGCCGTCTAAGAACTTTAGAGTTTCATCCCAGGCCCGGACGAGGCTGTCCTCTCCGGCAAATGTTCCGGTTCGCCCGGTGTTATGGTCATTAAACCAAGTTGAAAGCCCGACGCTAATCCCCCGTTCCTGACATTTGGGCAGGAATTCCAAAAGCGCCTCCCTCGGTCGCGTCGAGACTGAGAATTCGTTGCCCCAAAGCGTCAGGCCAAATGCGTTTTTGGGATGATAATACTCTTGCGTCACCATGCCGTCGTTGTCCTCCGACACCAAATGAGGAAAGCAGTCAATCCGGATGGCGTCGTATCCCCGAAGGACAAGCGCGTCCAGGGTTTTGTCCCAGCCGGCAAACGCGCCCAAACGATGATGACGCAGCAGCCATGAAAAATCCCACATGGCAATCGCCAGAGGTTGCTTGAGTTGTTTCAAGCGGGGGCCGGCGGGCATAGCGGATCACTTTTGGCGGTTGGTTCGACCATTTTCTTTCCGGCGGCTGATTCAGATGAAGTACCATTGTCCACCGCCGTTTGCGCGGGCGGTGGAGGGCCGGTGCGTATCAGCCAGGCGTGAATAAAGAACAGCACCATGCCGATGGTGGAGATGATTTGGCCGAGGATGAAGCCGACGAGATAATTGTGCGCGGCCCAGCTAATGACCAGACCCGAGACAATGCTGAAAATTCCGCCGAACGCGTTGCGAAAAAAAGCGTTGGTGGACGTGATGGAGCCGACGTCTTGCTCAGGAGCGGATTTATACACCATGATGTCAGCGGCGGAATACAACGGGCCGATGACGGTCTGGGCCAACACAAAGAGGAGCAAACCGCTCTTGTCATGTATGTGCAGTTGACAGAAAAAGCAGACGGTGTTCAACACGAAGAACGCCACCACCACTTTCAATCCGCCAAACCGATCAATCACCCAGCCAATCGGGTAGGCCAAGGCCATGTTCGCCAGTTGCGTCCACGCCAGGACTTTGAAGATATCGCCAAGCGTGAGCTTCAGTTTCTCGGTGCACCAGAACAACTGCCAAAGCACATTGGAATAGCCATAAGCCCCCACCAGAGCCACGCCCGCCATGAGCACGAAGACGCGCTTGTCGAGCGCCGCCACCTTGAACGTGGACCACGGTTTGAACGGCTCCTTGGGCGGATGATAAACGGGAGGTTCTCGAATCAGACAGGCGCACAGAGTCGTGAGGATCATGACCGCTCCGCCCAGCACGTATGGCACCCATTCGCCCAGACTGATCAGCCAGCCGGCCTCAAACATGGCGATGAAACCGGCGACGCCGCTCACGATCCCGAAGATCGAGTTGGTCCGGCCCAGCAGCTTGCGCGGCACGCAGTCAATCATGATCAGCGAGAACGTTGACATTTTCAGGTCCATGAACAGCATGGAGATCACCTGCATGACCAGCAGGAGCCAGACGAACTTGGCCACTGAAAAAAACGGAAACAGCACGACCGTCGCGATGATGAACGGCGCCGAAATAAAGAAATACGGCTTCCGCCGGCCCACACGAGAGACCGTGTGGTCGCTCATCCAGGAGAACAACATCACGAGGAACATGACGGCCAGATTGTTGATGCCATTCATCGTGCCCTGGATGTTTTCCATCACTCCGAGATCCAGCAGTTTCTTTCGCATCAAATTGCCGACGATGCCAAACACCAGCGCCCAACCGAGATTCGCAATCCCGATGTAGATGACGTTCCACCACATCAGCCGGCGGTCGGCATAGAAGGCTTCCAGCGCCTGGGGATCGGTGTGGTGCGGCGAATGCCGCGACAGGCTGAATAACGGAACGCGCGCGCTCACGAATGGGGCAGATGACAGGTAACAGATGACACGTGACACGAAATGTCCCCGCGGGTGCAGCGCGTTTTCTTGTCACTTGTCACTTGCCACTGGTTCCGGGTCATGGTTTCCCCCACCAACTCGTCCAGGTTCCATCCGGTTGCGGATCGGTTGCGCGCAATCGCACCGGACCGATGAACGACCACGGCTCCTGGGCTTTATCTTCAGGCGCATCCGTCAGGATTTCAGCCGGCAAATCCGATTTCTGGGCGACCAACAGTGATTGTTCCGCCGCTAGCGAGAGAATCAGATCGCCTCGTTTGTCGGGTCGAATCGGCACCGGCGGCGCGTCGGTGGCCGGATCGGTCACGACAATTTGAGATTCCGGCGACCACGGATTGCGCAGTTTGACGTGGCAGGCCTGGTGGGCTGACAGCACCACCCAGCGCGTCACGCCCGCCGCGCGTTGTGCGGAAACCAGGACGCTTGGACGCGCCCGGAGTTGGACGAAACTGACGTCTTTCCAACTCGACGGTAGTGCGGGGAAGACATGGATTGTGTCCGAGTGACTTTGAAGGAGCATTTCGTTGACCCCGTTCGCCAAGCCGCACAACTGGTTCTGCATCCACATCATTTCCTGACGCTCCTGCGGCGCGCGCGATTGCTCCGTGAGGAATCCGTTCGTCTTGAGCGTGCTGGTGACCCAGCCGTTCAGAAGCGCATCCAGCGCACCGTCGCCATCGCCCATCCACGCCCGCGCCACGCCGAGCCAGCCCATCGAAAGATCATCATTCCAGCGGAGGCGGCCCGAATCGGGCTGGCCAACCGTTACGCGCGAAGAGCAACGCCACACGTCCTGCAACGTCCGCCGGGCGATGGGAATGAGTTCCTCCGGCCCCAACTGCGTGACCAGTCCGGTCGGATAAATGGGAATGATCTGATACGGATGCGACACCGGCACATCCAGCGGCACGCCGCGCGCCACGGCAAATTCGCCGTTGACGACCGGGACCGGATTCAAATTGCTCAACGCCTTGCGGAAGCGTTTGGCATCAGCCCGCAAGCCCAGCGCCTCGGCCGCGCACGCCGCGTCGCGCAAATGCCCGTGCACCGCCGCGAGATCAGTTCCGGCGTCGCGCACCAGACGATGCGATGGAACGACGTTGAACATCGTGTCCTCGCACAGTTTCGTCAGCGGCAGGCACAACTTGCCTGTGGCCGGGTCGGGTTCCAGATACGCCAGATAAAATTCCGCCACGCCGCGGATGAGCGGCCAACCGAATTGCTTCAAGGTCTCGCGGTCCCCGGTAAATTCGTAGTGCCACCAGGTGATTTGCGCCACCCAGGCGGACACGAACAATTCGTAACGCCAATAACCGACGCCCCAATGGTCCTTCCCGCGGCCAATGCTGGCAAAGGGAATTTTGATGCCCGGTAAACTCCAGACCCGGCGCGTCTCGGTCTCCATTTCCGGAATCACCGACCAGAAATGCCGGAGATAAGGTTCGACGAGGTCGCATTGGTTTGACGCAAACAACGGCCAATAGCACATCTGCGAGTTGATGTTGTTGTGGTAGTCGCCGCCGTAGGGTTGGTCCAGCCGGAGGTTCCAAGCCGACATCAGCGGCGCCGGATACGCGCCGCGGCTGCTGGACGCCATGGTGTAAATGGCAAAACACCACAACGCTTCGAGAACGCGTTCCGGCAATTGCACCACCGACCGGCTCCAGCGCTCGTGCCAGAAATTCTGGTGGTCGGTCCGCAGCCGCTCGAAATTGCGTTGCCAGGCGGTTTCCAGCAACCGCGAGCCCCGGCGGTGGAGAAAAGCCCCTTCACGCGCCGTCACAATCGTCAGCAGCAAGTCAACGGTGGCTTCTTTAAAATGGAAGATGGCTGATTCGGCATCCGCCGCGTCTGTTTCCAGCTTGCCGCCGCGAACTTCCAACATCAGCAGCGTCCGGTTGCCGTCGGCGTAATCCACCTGCAACGACGCCTGTGACGCGAGCCACTGACGTTGGATGCGCCGGAAAATTTCCCGGCGGATCATTTGCGCCTTCGGAGAATTGTCATCCCCTGCCCTGCCCGGCTCCACGGCCTCCGGACTCAACCGCAACCGCAGTTTCCGGCCCTGCAAATTTTGGAAACGGATCGCCAGCACGTTGCCATCGGCATAGACAAAACTTTCGATGCGCCCGCCGTTGGCCAATTCCAGCGTATGCGTGGCGTGATAGAGGTCGAGCGTTTGTTGCTTGACGGCCAGTTCATCCCCACCCAAAGCGTCGAGCCACAAACCGCCGGCGGGAAGAAAACTCGGGAAGTAGGTGCGAAAATCCCATTCCTCCTCGTTGATTTGGTCGGTCGCCAAGTGGTTGCGCCCCTGCTCGAACAGGCGGCGGAAATCCTCATGCTTGACCCATGGGATGACCGGATGCCGCAGGTCGCGCACGTCTGGTTTAGTCAGGCCCCAGCACAACTCTTGCGGCGGCTGGAAAACCATCGCCGCCAAATCGCCGTTTCCCAGGGGCAGCCCTTCCTGCCAGACGGCCGCAGGCCCGCGATAAACAAGCCGATGGCGGCCAATACGCTTTTGGATATCAACCGCCAGCGGCACGCCCGGATAGCGGCAACGCGAATCCCACTGGCCGCGCGAGCCGGCGGGCGCATTGTTCCAATGTGTGATAATGGAGCGCGGCATATTATCGGCTTTCAGGACGCGAGGTGAACACACGAACACTTTGGCTTCTCTGCTTTCATAAAACAACCAAGATACTGGAATGAAGCAGGCGCATGGGGCGTTCTTTCTGCCAGTCGGGTTTATAGTCATAAACCCGGCGGTAATAATGCTTTAGTTTTAATTCCGCTGCCGCCGGCTCGTCAAGGAACACCGTAACCTTCGGGTGAAGCTGCAATGCCGACGCTGGGTGCATCGCCGTTACCGGCCCTTCGATGGCCTCGGCGACCGCGCGCGCTTTTCGCTTGCCGAAGGCCAGCAGCACGCAGTGCCGCGATTCCAGGATTGTTCCGATGCCCATCGTGATGGCGTGATGCGGGACTCTTTCCTCGCTACCGAAAAACCGCGCGTTGTCCCGGCGCGTCTGCCGCGTCAGCATGTTGATACGCGTGCGCGACGCCAGCGACGAAGACGGCTCGTTAAAGCCGATGTGGCCGTCGGTGCCGATACCCAGCAGTTGCAAGTCAATGCCGCCGGCGGTGCGAATCTGCTTCTCATACTTTTTGCAGAATCCCGGAATGTCTTTCGCCAGCCCGTCGGGGATATGCACGTTCGGTTTGGCAATGTTGACTCGGTTGAATAAATTTTTCCACATGAAGCTGTGATAAGACTGCGGATGCTCCGGGCCAACGCCCACGTATTCGTCCAAGTTGAACGTCTTGATTCGCCGCCAGTCGAGCTTCAGCGCCGCCAGTTCCCAATAGAGCCGCAGCGGCGTGGCGCCCGTCGCCAATCCCAACACGGCGTCAGGCTTTTGGCGGATGAGGCCGGCCAGCAAACGTACGGCTACCATGGTCGCCGCTTCGGCGGTGGGTTGAATGACGACTTCCATAATTAGAATTAGTCAAGTTGATTGGGGGCAAAGGCTTCAGGCACTTTCCAAGATGAGGTTCGCATTTTGGATCGTGTCGCCGGTGCGGATCAGGCCGATGGCGCCGGGCACGCGTTGCTTGAATTTGACGTGCGGTTCGTGGTGCATCTCGATGCCGTGCAGCGCCACGGCAAAGGCGCGGCGGATGTTGGTGGTGTTGTGCTTCAAAAATTCCCGGGCCATCCACGCCTTGCCGATTTGGAAGTTGGGGCGGATGGCCGCCAGCACCTGCAATACTGTGGGCACATCGTCCACCAGCGAGATGTCCACCGTCTCGATCATGGGCCAAAAGGGAAATCCGCGGTCGGCGATGACCAGGGTGTTGGTGTGTCGCACCCGGCTTAACAGGAAATTGATCTGGGGATTGAGAATTCCAGTTTTTAACATGGGTTTGGTCCTTTCATTAAAATCCGCGCAAATCCGTGCCGCTGCGCCGGGGCAGGCCGGGCGCCGGGATGCGTTTGAGAATGAGATATTCGATGCCCAGTTTCTGGCAATACTCGCGCTTGCCGCCCTTGTCGCCGTCTTCGTTCACGACATAAATGTCCGGCTTCAAGCGCTGGATTTCCGGGTCGGCGTCCAGCCAGCCCTCGCCGGTGGAAATCAACACCTGTTTGACATATTTAATCGCGCCGACCATGTAACGCCGCTCGGCTGCCGGCAACAGGGGATGACCCGCGCCTTTCAGCAAGCGGATGTTGGCGTCGTGGCCGACGACGACGTACAGGTCGCCGTAGCCGCTGGCTTCCTCCAAAAACCGGACGTGGCCGGAGTGAAACCAGTCGTAACTGCCGGTGACGAGGACTTTCTTTTTGCCGGGCGACGGCGGTGACGGCAGTGGTTCCGGGAAGCCTTTCAATTCGTCGGCGGTGAAAACCCGGTAGGCGATTTGGTTTTGGCCGCAGAATTTTTCGCGCGCCGGGTTGGCCGAAGCCTCCACGTCGGCCAATGTTTGCGGGCGCAGGCCGGGAATTTCCGGCAACGAATTCGGCGCAGTCCATGCGTCAATGGGAATGACGTTGCCGACATAACGTACTGCGCTCAGAAAATAAAGCCGCTCTGCCAACGGAAATTTCGGCGGCTGGCCGGTGGCCTGCTGAATCGCTTCGTCCGTCCACAACAACACCGTCAGTTCGCCGAGCATGGCGGCTTCCTCCAGAAAACGCAAATCGCGGGAGCGGATGTCATCAAATCCGCCGGAAACGACGACTTGTTTTTGGGAACTCATTTGGCAGCGACGTTAATATTAACCCGGAACGCGCCCGGCACCGTCTTTTCGGAAACCACGATGAGATAACCGCCGCCGCAACCGGAATACATCACGCCCAGATATTGCTTCTGATATGCCCGGAGCAGCGGCATCAAATCCGCGCGCAACGCCGGATGCCGGACAGTTTGCGGCAGCAAGGTTTCCCAGCATCGCATGTTCAAATTTAGCGACGCGCCCAGCGCCGGGGCGTCCATTTTGACAATGGCATCGTAACAATCTCTCCCCGACTGGCCAAGCCGGGCGACCCATTTGGGTTCGAGATTTTTGATGCCGAGCGGACTGTAACCGTCCGGCCGCGGCTCGACGGCGATCAGGTGCAAGACCTTTTCCAGCCACCGCGCCACTTTCAGGCTGTTACACGATTCGATGTGCGACGGGAAAACGCCGCCTTCAAAACCGAAGTCATAGTCTAGCCGATTGATGCCTGGATAAACCAAGCCAATCATGTCCTGCGAACCGCTCGGCTCGGCTTTGCCCTCGTTTTCTGCGGCGTAAAGTTCGCGCACTAAATCTTCCGGCGGGCGATTGGGCAGTTTGCCTTTCCAGATTTTCATGGCAATGGCGCGGGTGCCGCTGGCCATTCCAGAGCGATCCATCGGCCGGAAATCCGGTTCCATCTGCGCCACCACCATCGAGCCGGGTGGCCGGGGGTTATGCCGCGAAACAAAAGGCTGATCAATCCAGCCACCTGCAAGCTGAAGGCGGTTGGGAATGGAGCCAAGCAGTCTGGCTACCGGGGGCGGGGTGTTGCTCATCAGCCGACGCCGACGCGCTGGCCGGCCTTGCGTTTTCTGTATTGTTCGGCAATCCACTTGTAGGTGACGGCCAGACCCTTGTCCAACGGCGTCTTGGGTTCCCAGTCGAGCACTTTCTTGATGAAGGTGTTGTCGGAATTGCGGCCGGCCACGCCCCGCGGAGCATTCGGATCGTATTTGCGGTTCATCCTCACGCCCGCGATGCTCTCAATCCGCGTCAGCAGCTCGTTGATGGAGACCAATTCGCTGGAACCCAGATTGATGGGCGTGGCAATCAATTCGTCGCAGTGCATGATCAGGTCAATCCCCTTCACGCAATCGTCGATGTACATGAAGCTGCGCGTCTGGTGGCCGTCGCCCCAGATGGTGATGTCTTTCTTGCCGGTGTCTATGGCTTCGATGACCTTGCGACAGAGCGCGGCAGGCGCCTTCTCGCGTCCGCCGTCCCAGGTGCCGTGCGGGCCATAGACGTTGTGGAAGCGGGCGATGAACGTTTTCAGGCCGCGCTCGGCCCAGTATTCCTGGCAGAACATTTCACTCATCAACTTTTCCCAGCCGTAGCCGCGCTCGGCCATGGCCGGGTAGGCGTCAGATTCCTTGAGCGCGCGGACGTGCGGGTCTTGCTGGAGCAGCGTGTTGTAGGCGCAGGCGGAGCTGGAAAAGAAGTAGCGGCGCGCCCCGGCGCGGTAGGCGGCCTCGATCACGTTCGTGTTGATGAGTACCGAACGCAGGCATTCCACGCGAAACCGCTCGATGAAACCCATGCCGCCCATGTCGGCAGCGAGATTATAGACTTCCACCGCGCCTTCACAGACACGTCGGCAGTTGTCCTCCTGGCTGACGTCGAGGCAAAGATTTTCCACGCCTGCCACGTGTAGATACCACTCGTAGAGCGGCTTCTTGTCCACCGCCCGGATGTTGTTGAAGCCCTTCTTCTTGAAATACAACGCGAGATTGCCCGCGATGAATCCGCCTGCGCCGGTGATGACGATCAAATCGTCGTTCTTCAGCGGGGTGTCCTTTTCGACAACGCGTTTTCTTTCCAGCATAAATGTTTTTTCGGTCTGCGTGGTTGCTTCGGCTTGGCTGGCCTCACAGACCGCCACTCATTAGCGCATCAGAATAGCATTGGAACCCACCGCCCCGAATGGCTATAGTTGACCAGTAGCTGGATATTATTGACTTTACGGTATGAAGCCCCGAAACCATGCAACCCCCGAACGCGGCGGCGCGCCGGCCTTTTTCTCACCCGACGTGGCCGCAGCGCGGCGTTTTTATCTCGACCTGAATCCTCCCAAACGCCGGAAACTCGCCGTCGTCTGTGGCGGCCTGGAACACTGCACGGCCGATTACGCGATTCACCGCGCCACGTTCCCGTTTTACTCCATTGAATATGTCACGCGCGGGAGCGGGGAATTGAAACTCCAGGGACGCACCCACGCCTTGCGGGCCGGGCGCGTCTTTTCCTACGGTCCGGGCGTGCCACACGACATCCGCGGCAGCCGCGCGGACCCGCTCGTAAAGTATTTCGTGGATTTCACCGGAAGGGACGCGCCCGGTTTGTTGCGCGCCTGCGGGCTTCCGCCGGGACGGGCGACGCAGGTTTTTCCGCCGCACATCCTGGCTCCGTTGTTTGACGAACTGATTGAAAGCGGCCTGAGCGGCGGGCGCGGCAACACGACGTTGTGCGCCAGGCTGCTGGAATGTCTCGCGCTGAAGCTGGCCGACGCCAACGCGCCCTTGGAAGAAACGGAAACGCTCGCCTTCGCCACCTACCAGCATTGCCGCCGGCACATCGAGCAACACTTCCTCCGCTTGCGAACGTTGGAGGAAGTCGCCGCCGAATGCCATGTCAACAAGGCTTACTTGTGCCGCCTGTTTCAACAGTTCGACCGGCAAAGTCCCTACCAGTATCTGTTGCGCCTGAAAATGAACCACGCCGCCGAGCGCCTGCAAGAATCCGGTGTTTTGGTGAAGCAGGCCGCCGAGGAGTCGGGGTTTGCTGATCCGTTTCACTTCTCCCGCGTGTTTCGCAAAGTGCTGGGCATGTCGCCTGCAGCCTTCCGAATCCTGCGCTGAAGCCGGGCCGTTGGCCACGCGGCCCATTCAGGCCAGGCTGACCTTGAGCGCGATGGCAAAGTCGCAGGGCTGGGCCGCCGGTTTCTTAACCGTAAGCGATTCGGACGACTGGCTCCAGGTCAGTTTTTGTTCGCAGCCAAGCATTTCCACGTTTTCCACCTTGCCGGGTTGTGCGGAAGCCTCCGTGCCGAGGTTTTTGACCACAATGTCGCCTTCGGGCCAGCCAAGGACGATGGCATAAACCACGTCGCCGCGCTTGTTGCGGGTGAACCGAATGTCGCGCGCGTCCAGGTCGCCGGTGCTCTGGCCGGCAAACGCGCCGCCTTTGGCCTCGTGCGCGCCTTCGCCGCAAATCTTCCAGGGCCGCGTGGCGTAAATCGCCTCACCGTTGATGCGCATCCAGTCGCCGATGGCTTCGAGGATGGCTTTTTCGTCGGTGTCAATCGTGCCGTCGGGTTTGCCGGGGATATTGAGAACGAAAGTGCCGTTCTTGCTGACGGCGTCCACCATCCAATGGATGGCCTCCGCCGGCTTCATGTAGGAATGATGGACGAACAATGCCCGGTTGTAGTGCCATTCGCCAATGCAAGTTTCAGATTGCCAGGGATACGGCATCACGCGGTCGGTCACGCCGCGCTCGTAATCGGCCACCACCGCCTTGGCCTGGTTGTCGGGCACGCCTTTGATGTTCAGCACTGCCTCGAGTTTGCCGCCGCGGGTCTGGAGGTTGTGATTGTAAAAATACGCGCCGAGGTTCATACCCGCCCAGCCGAGCGGCAAACCGCCGTTGTCAAAATACAACAAGTCCGGGTCGTGCTGGTCAATCAGGTCGCGGACGCGGTCGTAAAAGTTGCGGACGTACGCCTCGTCAGGATTTTCGTGAATGCCGTGTTTGCAACCATAAAGTTTCTGCGGATCGTAGCCTTCCCACCATTGGCCGTTGCCATCAGTCAGTGTCAGATGGCCGTCGTAAGGCACGCCAGCCAGCGGGCCGGTCCGGTCGCATAGATGGGCCACTTGAAACCACCACCAGTTCCGCGCAGCGTGGACGGTCACGCCGAAGCGGAGTCCCCGCTTCCGCGCGGCGTCAGCCCAAGCGCCGATGACGTCCCGGCGCGGGCCGATGTTCTGCGCGTTCCAGGCGTGATGTTTCGAGTTCCAGGTGTCAAAGCCGTCGTGATGATTGGCCAAGGCCAGAAACAGGCGCGCGCCCGCCCGTTGGTAACGTTCCATCAACGCGTCCGGTTCCCAGTTCAACAAGGTCCATTGCGCGCACAGGTCCTTGTAACCGAATTTCGAGGGATGATTGTAATGCCGCAGATGGTAATTGTATTGGTCCTTGCCCTGAAAGTACATCGCGCGGGCGTACCAATCGCCGTCTTCGGGAACGCACTGCGGACTCCAATGCGCCCAGATGCCGAACTTGGCGTCGCGATACCATTCCGGTACTTCGTAGCCGAGCAACGAGGGCCAGTCCGGCTGGAACGGTCCCGCTCCCGCCAGATCCGGGATGGACGGCGCTTGCAGCGGCACGCCGTCCCAAGTGTCCGGTCCGGCCGCGCTGCCCGTCGGTCCCCAGTCTTCCTTCACCACCGAGTCCCAATCCGCCGGCGAAAAGCTGTTGGGCGAGCCGGCGTCAGCAGTCGCCGGAACCTCCTTACCCTGTCCAAGATCAAGTGCCAGTGGAAAGGACGCAGCCAGGCCGGCACCAGAGGCCATCAGTCTGCAGAACTCGCGTCTGTGCATTATAATATCGTTCGTTGGTAATCGTTACGTTTATGAGTTCGAAACGCTAAATACCGCGCCGCACACTCGTCAAAAGTTGGCAAATTCTGGACCTAGAGAGCAATCCAAAACTACTCTCGCAAGCGAGGCCCCTCCGATTTCCCAACGGTGAATGATGGTGTTTATGGTATTGCTTTTCTTGAAACTGCTGTTAAATCCGCGCAAGTCCAGTCGCGAAATGGATGAAATTTGCCAGAATCTGAAAGCCAAAACCAACATGAACCCATGACCTGCCTGCGGAAAACCCTGGCTCGGGTGGCCCGGAAAACGGGAGCAATTCACCCAGTCTCGAGATCAACCCATGATGCGGCACGGAAAAGTGAATCCGCCAATTCCGACAAAAAGTGAGGTCATGAGCGCCCCCGCCGCGCCGGCTGAAGCCGGTGCGCCGGCTCCGCTCCGGCAAATCCCCACCGTCAAGCGCATCCTGTGGGGGTTGGGCGGCGTCACGGATTGCATGGTCATGAACGGCCTGAACGGCCTGATTGATCAGATTTACACCATCGCCATGGCGGTGAATCCCCAATGGATCGGCATTGCCCGTTCCATCCCGCGTTTCCTCGACCTCGCCACGGACCCGCTGATCGGGCATCTTTCGGATAATACCCGCTCCCGCTGGGGCCGGCGCAAACCGTGGATGCTGGCGGGCCTCATCCTCTTGGCGTTGACCGCCGTGCTGATGTGGTATCCGCCCGTGTCGCTCGGCCCGGTGGCGGTCGGCGTTTTCATCGTGTTCATGCTGTTCCTGCTGTTCACCGTGGGTTACGCCCTGTTCACCATTCCCTACACGGCGATGGGTTACGAGATGAGCAGCAACAGTGACGAGCGGACGCATTTGTTCAAGTATCGTTTGCTCGGCTCCGTCGCCGTCAGCTTCCTGACACCGTGGCTGAACCGCCTGTGCCTGGCGCTGGAGGGAGACCAGGCCGAGAAGTTCAAGGGATTGCACGGCGTGCATTGGGTCAGTTGGGGCGCCGCCGGCATCATCCTGGTCAGCGGTTTGATGCCGATCCTTTTTTGCAAGGATGTCACCCACGGACATTCCGAGCAGAAAGTTTCCTTTCCTCAGGCCGTCCGGTACACGATGCGCAACCGCGCCTTCTGGCCGCTGGTGCTGGGCAACTTCCTCATGAAGTCGGGCATGTGCGTGACGGGCATTTTTTTCTACTACCTGTTCGTTTATCGAATGGCCGACAGCATGGCAGCTGGCGCGACGGAATGGGGCTGGTTTGTCATGTCGCTCTGCGTCTCGACGCTGGCGGGCACGCCGTTGGTGGTCTGGCTCTCGGAACGGGCGGGCAAGAAGCAAACCATGATCGGGCTGCTGGCGTTGAGCGCGGTGGCCTACGCCTCGGTGTGGTGGACGTTTCGGCCGGGGCTGGCGGGATGGTATCTGGTCACCGGCCTGGGCATCGGCCTGTTTTGCAACACCATCCCGATGATCATCAACTCGATGCTGGCCGACGTGTGCGATTTGGATGAGCTGAACACCGGCCACCGCCGCGAGGCGTTTTACGGCGCGGTGTTTGTCACCTGCGACAAGGCCGCCGTCGCCGTGACCTTGTTCTTCCAAGGTTTCCTCCTGCAAGCCTCCGGGTTCAACGCGAAGCTGGATCGCCAATCGCTCGAAACGGTGGCCACCTGGATGAAGTGGCTGCTGATGACCCAGCCCACCGGATTCCTCCTGTGTGTCGTTTGCATTCTGGCTTATCCACTGACCAAGGCGCGACTGCGGGAAATCCGCTGTCAGATTGATTCGCGCAAGGTAGTCATTCAATGAAACCTCTTAAAATCGCCATCGTCGGCGCCGGCCAGTTCGCGCCGTGCTTCATTCCTTTATTTCAAGCCCATCCGTTCGTCGGCCAAGTGTCGCTATGCGAAGCGATGCCCGACCGGCTTCGGGCCGAAGCTGATCGGTTTAAGATTGCCCGGCGGTTCGCTTCCTTCGAGGAGGTCTTGAAAAGCGACGTGGACGCCGTGGCGATCTTCACCCAGCGCTGGACGCACGCGCCGCTGGCGTTGCGGGCCCTGCGGGCGGGCAAGCACGTTTATAGCGCCGTGCCGGCGGCGACGACGTTGGAGGAGTTGAACGATCTGATCGAGGCGGTCAAGCGGACCGGGTTGACCTACATGATGGGCGAAACCAGCATGTATTACGGGAACCGGCTTTACGTCAAGGAACGCTGGGATGCCGGTGACTTTGGGCGCTTTGTCTATGGCGAGGGCGAGTATTACCACGACATGCAGCACGGGTTTTATGACGCGTATCGCTACAGCGGCGGCCAGGACTGGAAGCGCACCGCCAGCTATCCGCCGATGTTGTATCCGACGCATTCCGTGGCGATGGTCCTCTCAATCACCGGCGCGCGGATGACGAGCGTCTCCTGCTTGGGCTGCCGCGACGCGAACGACGACGGCGTTTTCCGCGAAGAGGTGAGCCTGTGGCGCAACGTGTTCTCCAACCAGTCGGCGCTGTTCCGCACCAGCGACGGCGGCATGGCGCGCATCAATGAATTCCGCCGCGTTGGGCAACAAGGCGGACGGAGCGTGCGCGTGAGCCTGTACGGAACCCAAGGCAGTTTTGAGGAACAAAGCGACGGCGCGATCTGGACCGGCCTCACCACGCCGGTGCAGGACGTGGAGTCCATCGTGCATTGCGCCGACGCCCGTTTTGGCGAAATTCACGAAAAATACCTGAGCCGGTTGCCAAAGGCTTTCGACAACCAGCCCAACGGCCACGAAGGCTCGCACCAATTCCTGACCGACGATTTCCTGACGGCGGTGGTGGGCGGGAAGCACCCCACGGTGAGTGTTTGGGACGCGGCGCGGTTCAACGCCCCCGGCATCGTCGCCCATGAATCCGCCAAGCGCGAAGGGGAAGTGATGAAGATTCCTGATTTCGGCACACCCCCGTGAAAGATGCCGGTTAATTCCTGGTCGCTCGCGGTTTTCCATTGAACGGTGCGGTTGAATTGTTACCCTGCGCGCGCCATGCCCAAGAGCAAAGGACACGCCGAACACACCCAGGCCGCCAGCCAGCCAAGCGGATTGGCGGGACAGTTCCATCGGCCCATCAAAATCACCATGCTGGGCGCCGGCAGCGGGTTCACCCCGCGCCTGATGAACGACGTGCTGCTCATCCGCGGCGCCGACTGCGGGGAGATCGCATTGGTGGACATTGACCGCGAGCGGCTCCGGACCATGTACCGGCTGATCCGCCGGCTCGTGGAGCAACTCGGCCGGACCGGCTGGAAAGTGTCTGCCTCCCCCCGCCGACGCGACGTCTTGCGCGGCTCTGATTACATCGTCAACTGCATCGAGGTCAGCGGCCTGGAATGCGTCCGCCACGACAACGACATCCCCGCCCGCTACGGCATTGACCAGTGCATCGGCGACACCATCGGGCCGGGTGGGCTGTTCAAAGGACTGCGCACGATCCCGGCGTGGCTTGAAATTCTGCGCGACGCCGGGGAATTGTGTCCGCAGGCGATAGTTTTGAATTACACGAATCCGATGAACATGCTGTGCCTGGCCGCTGGTCGCGTGAGCCGATTGCCGGTGGTTGGTTTGTGCCATTCGGTGCAGGGCACCAGCCGCCTGCTGGCGCAGCGCGCGGGGGTCGCCTTCGAGGAAATGACGTGGGAATGCGCCGGCATCAACCACCTCGCCTGGTTCACCAGGCTGGAGCACGATGGCAAGGACCTTTATCCGATTCTGAAGGCGAAAGCCCGCCAGGACCTGGCCGGCAAGCCCGCCGACCCGGACGACGCCGCCGATCTGGTGCGCAAGGATATGATGCTGCAATTTGGCGCGTTCATCACCGAATCCAGCGGCCACTTGAGTGAGTATCTGCCGTATTACCGGAAGCGGAAGGCGTTGCTGAAAAAATACTGCCGCGCCGGTTACGACGGCGGCTCCAGTTTTTACGCCGACGGCTGGCCGACCTGGCGCAAAAACGCCGACGCCGAACGCCATGCCATGGTCGCCGGTAAGACGCCCATCGGCTGGCCGCGCAGTTGGGAATACGCCTCCTGGATCATTGAGGCGCGCGAGAAGGATTCGCCTTTCCGCATCCACGGCAACGTGATGAACCGGCCCGGCGGCTCAGGATCGCTGATTGAAAATCTGCCGCAGGACGGCTGCGTGGAAGTGGCCTGCATGGTGGACCGCAATGGCGTCAACCCCACCGCCTATGGAAAACTCCCGCCGCAGATGGCGGCGATCTGCGCCTCGAACATGCGCATGTTTGATCTGGCCGCGACCGCCGCCATCGAAAGGAGCAAGGAAGCCGCCATCCACGCCCTGATGCTCGACCCCTTGACGGCGGCGGTGTGTTCGCCTGCGGAGATCCGGCAGATGACCTTGGAGCTTTTCGCCGCCGAGGCGCGTTTTTTCAAAGGCTACAAGTGACAAACCCGGACGCAAATGCCGCGGCTGAACACTTGACCGCCATCATTTTCCATCCGCATAGGAAGGCGGCGCAACGGACGGAGCGCTCCCCCAGTTTGTGTTTGCCGTGGCGCTCAACTCATAGACCAGCGTCCCGCCGCGGGAAATGTCGGAGTAGCGAATCCACGGCTTGTTCCACGGCTGGCCGTTCACGGTTAGGCTCTGAACGTAGGGCGCGTCCTTTGCCGCGCCATTGCCGATGATGGTCACGTCGCCGCCGGGCAGATGCACCACCGCCATGGGAAACAACGGACTGCCCAGAACCAGAATGTCCGAGCCGGGCAGTTCCGGATACATACCCAGCGCGCTAAAGATATACCACGAGGACATTTCGCCGATGTCATCGTTGCCCGGATAGGCCACGTCGCCCGACGAATAAAGCTCCATCATCGCCCGGCGCACGGTGTTTTGCGTTTTCCACGGCTGGCCCCAAAAGTCATAAATCCACGGCGTCTCCAAACAGGGTTCGTTGCCCAGCCACGCATCCGCTGAGCCGTCGCCGGCATCCAGTTTGGTGAAGAAGTCGTCCAAACGCTTGGCGGCGGCGTCAGGGCCGCCCAGCGCTTCCGCCAAGCCGGCCTCGTTGAACGGCACCATCCACAAATACTGTCCCGCCGTTCCTTCCACGTAGACCTGATCATTGTCATAACCGCCCGCGTTATTCGTGAAACCCGGCGCCCAGGTTCCGTCGCTGCGGCGCATTTGAATGTAGCCGGTTTCGGGATTGAACAGGTTCCGCCAGTTCTGTGCGTGTTCCAGCAGCATGGCGCTGTCGCTTTCATCGCCGAGCGCCTTGGCAAATTGCGACAAGGCGAAATCCGCCGAGGCAAATTCCAGTGTCATCGAGACATTACCGTAGCTGCCGTTCTGGTGTTCCGGCACGTAACCCAACTTCAAATAATCCGCCAGCGCGTCGCGTTCGTTCGTTTCCGTCCGCGGCGCGCGCACCGATGGGTCGGTCGCCGCCCGCACCAGGCCTTGGAGCGCCGCCTCGGTGTCAAAGTTGGTCGCGCCAAAAGCGTAAAAGTCGGCAATCATCGGCGCCGCCGGGTCGCCCATCATCACGCCGCTGTCCTCGGTTACCACGCCCCAGCGCGGAAACGCACCGCCCTGCTGATAATCCACCAGGAGCGACTGCGCCATGTCGCCGGCTTCCTTCGGCGCGAGCATTCCCAGCAACTGACATTCGCTCCGGTAAATATCCCAGCCCGAAAATACGCCGTATTGCACGCGGCCATTTTCGGTGGTGTGAACCTTTCCGTCGTAACCCAGATACTCGCCGTTGGCGTCCGACACCGTCACCGGCCCCATCAGCGCGTGATACAGCATGGAATAAAAGGTCACCATTTCGTCCCGCGTCCCGCCGCTGACCTGGATTTTGTTCAGCCAGGCATTCCAAGTGTCGCTCGCGGATTTGGCCATCTGGTCAAAATCGTTTGATGTGAATCCGGCGGGGCATTCCGCCTCGACGTTGGCCTTGGCGTTGTCGGCGCTGACATAGGAAATGCCCACCTTGGCCAGCACCGTCCGGTCTTTCGACGTGCCGAAGGTGACAAACGCGCCGGAGACTGTGCCGATGCCATTGGTCGCGCCCTTGGTCAACACCTTGTCACTCCACGTGCTGAATTCCGTGAACGGCTGATTGAAGATGGCGTAGAAGTAAATTGCCCGCGCCTCGCGTGTGCCGCAGAAATGGCCGCCGATGGACCAGCCGGTGATTTCATGGGTGTCGGGATTGATGGTGATGCCCGACGCCGCTGAGTTGTTGATGTCGCTGCCGGCGTTAATCATCAGCGTCGGCGGTTCGCCGCCCGGCCAAGTGAACCGTCCGAAGCCGCTGCGCGTCGTAGTGGTCAGTTCCACCTTCAGGCCGTTGTCAAACGTCACGCCGTAATAGCCGGGTCGGGCGACTTCGTTGGTGCGGGAAAAGGACTGCGCGTAGGCTCGGCGGTCGGAGGGCGGAGACGCAGGTTGTTCACCAAGAATGGGCATCATGGCAAAGTCCTCGCCGTAAGGGCAGCCGGTGCCGCTAAGATGATCCAGGCTGAAATCGGAGATGCGTTTGTCCCGGTCGTCATAGCCGCCGATGTGTTGGCCAGTCTCGGTGTCGGGACTCCACTGGATCATGCCAAACGGCGCGACGGCGCCCGGAAAGGTGTTATTGTCGCCGGCCTCTGCCGGCGCGGTGCCCGAGCCGCACATGGGTTTGGCATATTGCACAAGATTGGGGAGGGTCGCGGCCGGTTTGGAATTCCGGCCGACTTCGGATTTTTGATAGGTGCTGCAGGAGGTGACGGTCAAACAAATCAAACCAATGGGCAGAATTGTTGGGTTGATGATTTTCATGGATGCGACGTTACCCAGCCATCAACAAGAATGACAAGAAGATTACATCAAACTAGCGAAATCACCTCCCCTGACACCCTGCCGACCGCGTTGGCAACGACGAAACTTGGTTCTTGTTGCTGTATATGTCGATGTCCTCCACGCGAGCGGGAAACTGTCCGACCAGTCAATGGAGGTGGAACAAATCCACGCTCATCTTTTTTTTGCCCGACGAAACGCCTTGGCGAGAAGGGAGACGGGATGGGTGACGCGCAGGGGTTGGCCGGTTTGCCGCAAGCCCTCAATAATCAATTGAAATCGCTGCCGTCCCGCGTCATAGCCAATTGCTACATGCTCCAACGATTCAGCGTAAATGTAACCCATGTTTACGTCCTTAAATTCGACAACGTGCGCATCGCATCTGGTTATTCGGTAATCACGATCGTCATGGTGGATTAAGTACGCATCCGGTGTTGGAAGAGAGCGGTTGTCTTTGAATTTGACGGAAATTGACTTTCCTTTTCAGACAAAATCCTTTGAGCTTTGTCGTTTTGAGAAGCCATAAGCTCATTAAAAATCTCACGACTTGCCTCTACACTTTCCGAACCTTGCCGAACGAAAGCGTGACCTGCAAAATGTGGTCGGTTTGTACAAAATGGAACTACGACGGCCACAATTTCTGAATTGGAGACCGGAATACCGTGCCGCACATGGTTTTGGCAAATTGCACAAGATTGGGGAGGGTCGCAGCCGGTTTGGAATTCCGGCCGGCTTTGGACCGGACTCAAGCTGTGGCGGTTGCGCTCGAGCGTGGGCTTTTGTCACTGGAAACCAACAATTCAAAGGAATAGATGAGGACGCAAATTGTGTCAGCTCGGAAACACACAATTCTAGCCCGTTTCGGTGTGTATTTGTGTTGTCACAATTCCAAGCTTGTGGTTTTTCGCGCCGAGGATCAGCTTTGAGACGGACGTAAGGTATAATTGTCTATGCGCTCTGATCGTCACCCAGCAGGTTCAAAACCGCCATGAAGTTCGCGAAGTCTAATGTAAAGTGGACAGCGTTCCCATAACTGCAACCAAATAAAATGAAGAGGACCATTTTGGCAGTCACTATCGTCTTAACCGCCCTGGCCGGCTGCTCAACGCAATCAGGCTCGGATCAGAGGCCGCAGGCTACGGGGTCCGAGCCGAAGGAAATTATCATCAACCGCATTGCTGGCTTCCAAGACACGCCGATGCAACCGGGCAGCAAATGGCACGTTCACGATCCGGCCCGTCCGCAACCGCCGGTCATCACGCCTGGCAAATTCAGCGAGAACGCTGCGCCACCCAGCGACGCGATTGTCCTGTTCGACGGCAAAGACTCGTCACATTGGCGCGACGAAAGGACTGGCGGCGATGCCCCGTGGGCAATTAATGACGGCACGATGGTTTCCGCCAAGGATAACATCGTGACGACGAACCAATTCGGCGACATGCAACTGCACCTGGAGTTCCGCGAGCCGATGCCGGCCAAGGGCGAGGGGCAGGAGCGCGGCAACAGCGGCGTGTTTTTGATGGGCTTGTATGAGATTCAGGTGCTCGATTGTTATCAGAACCCGACCTATGCGGACGGTGCGACGGGGGCGATTTACGGCCAGCATCCACCGTTGGCAAACGCCTGTCGCCCGCCCGGAGAATGGCAGACTTACGACATCATTTTCGAAGTGCCGCATTTCGGCGCCAACGGCAAAGTGACGACACCGGGTTACGTAACAGTGATTCACAACGGCGTGGTGGTGCAAAACCATCAGTCCATCCGCGGTGACACAGATTGGCGGTCGCTTGGCCAATACACGCCGCACGGCCCAACTGGTCCTTTGGCGTTGCAGTTCCACAACAACGCTGTCACCTTCCGCAACATCTGGGTCCGCCCGATTCGAGTGGTTAACGAGCCATAATTGAACTCGAGAGTTAGAACCAAACGAAAAATTTTGCCGCGCTGTCAATTTCAGCTGATCCTCTCTCACTAAGGATGAAAGAGTATTGGAACGGACGCGTATGTTGCTTCGCTCAACCCTTTGGGAGGGTGCTATGGCTTTGTTTTCGGGTACCCCATTGAATATCTACAGGAACAGCTTCGTTTGCTTAAAGAACTGCTGGGGAAGAAACCACCATTCAACGGTTAAGTCTGGAGGCGATACACCGATAAATGATTGCATCAAGCGAACAATGCTCAAAGGACATCTACAAATGCCAACCCGGGCCAACACCTTAGTGCCCGTTTTAGTGCCCGTTGCTGGGGTCACAATCTGGAAGAGTTCAGTAATTTCAGGCTATAAATTTCGAGGGCCACTCCTTAATTGGGTGGCCTTTTTTGCGTTTGGATTACCGGGTTTGGATATGGCGAAGGATCCGGGTGCGCCGGAGAAAAACCAAGGTTGGACAGGAAAAAGGACTTGCAAACTTATGGAGCAGGAAAAAAATTACAAAACGCCCCACGTTGGTCGTGGGCAAACAATCAAATGGGAAATGTCAGTTGACATAAAAAGACACATCCGGTCTCAATCGGGCATCGTGAATGCAGTGATTGCAAATGGCTCGTTGAACGTCGCCCTCCGATATGGCTGTTTGCCGGTCTTGTTCGCCTGGTTCACGGCAACTGCCGCTCCAGCGTCGGCCACCATCCCAAGCTTTGCCGCGGAGAATCATCGGCTGATTCTGGCCAACGGTTTCGTTGATCTCGAATTTGACCAAACCCACCCTTCGATTAATGTCATCAAAGCTGATTTCTCCGGCCAAGGCCATTACGGACCGAACCTGGTCGCCACGAACCCATCGGCGGGGACGGGAATCGTGCTGGAAACTGTGGACGCCGATGGGACCATTCATCGCGCGACAACGGCGAACTCCCCCATTACTTACAAGATCCTGCAACAGGATGCCGCGGGCCTGCGCCTGCGCTTGGATGGGCTTCAGGATCGATCCGGCCAACCGGTGGCCACCGGCTCGTGGACACTCTGGTTACCGGCCAACAGCCGGAAGTTCACGCTGACCAGCCGGACGGTTATTTCCCATGCTCAACCCATCAAAGCCGTCGAGATCGGCTTCCATTTGAATCAATGGTTTATGAACGGCTTCTTTCAGCGCGGCGTGTTGCAATACGTCCACAGCGGAGATCAGCTTTTTTTCACAACCAATGATCTCCGAACTTTCTATACCATGGACAATAACAACGGCTCCGTGGCCGTCGTTCCAAGTCCATCTTCCCCCTTGGCTGGATGGGCAATGGAATCCTATGACAATGAAGGAGTCGGGTTGGGAACAATTTTAGTCGGCCATTATCCGATCATTGAAGAATGGCGACTGACCGATTGGAAAACCGCCCCGGACATTGTTCCCCCCGCTGGCGCCACATATCAAACCGAGTTTGAGATTTATCCCAATAACTATGCCTTCCCGGTTTTCTCCATCCCGGCCGATGACCCGATGGATTTTCGCAACCTGCGTACTCTTTACACAGCCATTTACGGCAATGCCGCCGGCGCTTTGGGGACCTTTAAATTTGACGGCAGCGCGTATCCCACTCTGGCCGCTCCCGGGCGGGCATACGGCGACCTGTACACGTTTTTCGATCCGGATGCCTGGAACACGGTGGCTACCTTGAGCTTCTCCGGGGACCCTTATTTGCAAGAGCAGGCACGGCGCATTGTGGAGTTGGACGCCATACACATGCGTCACGGACAAATCCCCCATCATTTTGCCAATGGCGAACCCACTTTCCTGGCCATTTCCACAGCCACCCAGACCGGTCCCAACATCTTCTGGGTTCTGGCCGCCATTGATTATGCCACCGGAACCGGCAATGAAGCCTGGCTGCGAGAACATTACCCGCAACTCAAGGCCGCCACCGATTGGGTCCTCAACTCCTACGATCCGAACCGAAAACTGGTGAAAGTTGGCGGGCCGCTCTTTATTGATGTTTTCATTCGCCAAGGATATACGTTGGACAGCAATGCCATGTTGCTGCGTCTGCTGCCGCTCATGGCGTCGGTCGCCCAATTCTGCGGCGATCCGGCCGCCGCCACGCGCTATGCCAATCTGGCCGATGCGATTAAACATGGATTGAACGCTGGTCTCTGGAATGGTACGGACCACTATATCACCCAACGAAATTCCGACTGGTCAAGCCGTGACATGGTTGACTACGACGGCAATTATGCGGCCATCGCCTTTGGAGCCGCTACCGATCCGCAGCAAATCGCGGCCCTCTACCGTCGGCTGGACGGTGGTCCGCAAACCCATCCCGGCAACCGCGGGACGTGGACATCGGAGAAGTATTATGGCCCGAACGATTGCTATGGGGGGAATACGGGGGATTCCGCGACGGCAATGGGCCGCATTTGGTGGCTTGATCTGGATTCCCGCTATGTCACCGGCGACTTGACCAATTTCTATCGATATTTTGAACCGATTCAGGATGATCTCCTCCAGCATACTTGGCTGACCGAACGGTATAATGCGCAAGGACAATCCATTCGCGCTCCGTTTTATCACGAATATCCAGAGATTACCGCCATGATCCTGCGCGAAATGATTTACGGCATTGATATCAAAATCGCCCGCGTGCGGATCAAACCGTTCGGACTCAATGCTTACGATTATCAACTGGGAAACCTGGCTGTTTATTATCGTCAGGCCCGGGTTCGCCTCCATATTCCCGGACACGGCGAACGAACTTACGAAATTCACGGTTTACTCCCCCACACTGCCTACGCCGTCTCCACCGGCCAAAAAATCACCACTGATTCCAACGGCACCGCTATTTTCGACGCCCCGGTGGGCCAGACTGTCATCCTGCAAACAACTGCGACGTTGCCGTCCCGCCCAGCCGCGCATAAATGAATGCATTCTCTAGCACCGTGCTTGACCGCCCGCGCAGGAGAAAGGGCAACGGAGCCAATCTACCAAGCCATGACTAATCCAAGGAAAATATTCGGAATGCCACCGAAACACATCGGAGTTGCTGCCGACCACGGAGGTTTTGCCTTGAAGGAAAAGCTCGGTGGGTTGTTGCGGGGGAGCGGATATGTAGTAGTCACCTAGCGCCACAACAAGCTTGAAAAAGCAGAGGCGAAAGGAAGCTATTCGAGGCGAGGGTCGGAATCGAACGCGGAAGCTTTACCGTTCCAAGCCTAACACACTCTGTTTCAGGACTTAGTATAGCCTGATTTTACAGGGGTTCAAGCTGTTTTTTCGACTGCCCATTCAACGCTCGCTCATTGCCCCGTCACCGCCCCTTTATTGCTCGTCAGGTGTAACTTTGGGTGAAGAATCAGGTGAAACTTTTGTCCCAATCCAAATTGGCACGATCCAGCCAATGAGCGCAGGGAAAAATTAAAAAGCTTATCTTGACATAATCATTCGATTTTGTAATGTTTTTCCCGTCACACTTACTCGTCATTCTTGAGGGGGTTGCCAAGGTTTCTGAGCGAGCTTGATTCAATTGAGCAATGATTTCCACCGAAACGGTATCGCTGCAAAGAGAAAGAAAATATGAAAGCTCGTGCCCTGAAAATTGGCGTTGCCGGTCAAAACGTAAAGAGACATCTCATCATCAGCCTTGCCACCCTGCTCCTACTAATCTTGTGTGACAATTCCACTCTGGCGCAACTGACATTGGGTATTGCGCCGACGAACAATCAAGCCATTCTCTTTTGGCCCACCACCGACAACGGCACGAACGGCATTCTGCAAAGCACCACCAACCTGGCCACGCCAAATTGGGTATCGGCTACTGATGCCGTCCCGGTGACATACGGTACGCAGACCGCCGTCTCTGTCACCAATACCTCATCAGCGAGGTTCTTTCGTTTGGTTCTGGTTCCGCCCACGGCCGACGGCATGGCCTTGATCCCGGCAGGGGTGTTCACCATCGGAGACACTCTTGACGGCGAGAGTGATGCCATTCCCACGAACGTCTATGTGTCGGCGTTTTACATGGACGTGAATCTGGTGAGCTCCAATCAATGGGCGGCAGTTTACAGCTATGCGACGAACCACGGCTACGGATTTGTGAATGCGGGTGCCGGGAAAGCGGCGAATAATCCGGTGCAAACCGTGGATTGGTATGACTGTGTGAAGTGGAGCAATGCGCGGTCGCAGCAGGCGGGATTGACCCCGGTGTATTATACGAATGCGGCGTTGACGGCGGTTTTTACGAATGGGAACGGTGGCACGACGGTCTATGCGAATTGGACGGCTAATGGCTATCGCTTGCCGACGGAGGCGGAGTGGGAGAAGGCGGCGCGGGGCGGCTTGAGCGGGCAGCGTTTTCCGTGGGGTGACACGATTTCGGAAAGTCAGGCCAATTATTATGCCGATCCTAATCCACCCAATCCTAGCGGGTATACCTATGATTTGGGGCCATACACTGGCTACAACACGAATTTTGTTTCTGGTGGCTTCCCCACGAGTCCGGTGGGCTATTTTGCGCCAAACGGGTATGGGTTGAATGACATGGCGGGGAATGTGTTTGAGTGGTGTTGGGACTGGTATGCGGGGCCGACGTATCCGGCCGGCAGCCCGTATTTGGGAGGGACCGATCCACGCGGGCCTGTTGGGCCGTTGGGCGACCGTGTGTTGCGCGGCGGCAGTTGGGTCAACGACGCCGCTGATGCGCGCTGTGCCTTTCGCTACATCGGCAACCCGGTCAGCACCAGCAGCAGCGGTGGCTTTCGGTGTGTGAGGGGGCTTTAGTTTTTGCTCTTTTACCCTCCAATCCCTTTGCGTGAGTGGTAAACAAGCAACAAGATGCGACAGCACAAAGCCTCGTCAAACGCACTCGATGGTTCTGTGCTGAGTCTTTCGGGATGAAGCCTCAGAACTATTACGGCGCTCGCGCTTGTTTCGCCAGTATTTAGCAATCTCCTTTGTGGCCTTGTGCAGCCAGTCTTGATCAGCCGCGAGCCGAATCAGTTCGACGGCGGCAAACCATTTCGGCGCGTTGGGAGCCGGATCGCCCAAGGGCGTCAACTTACCCACGGCCATCAAAACCTGAATATCACTCTCCGCAAAGCCGAGCAATTTCGCCGTCGCCACGACATCCAACCTAGCCGGCAAATCTTTCGCCGCCCAGGTGGACAGTACCGCTTGCGTCAGGTCCTCAGTCATATTCAGTCATTCCCATCAGGACATAGTTCATCTTCAAGCAATCCCGCCACGCCCCCGCCCTCCGGGCGGGGGCATGGCAGGGAACTGCTTCCCGGTGACAACTGGCAATATTGCCGCCGACTAGAGCATTTTAAATAAAACTGTAGCCATGTGGTTCCGGGTTTGGTAGAATTCGTTCATGCGAACCATATCCTTGGACTTGCGTGAACGAATCCTCTGTTCCTACGACCAGAAGGAAGGAAACCGTGAGGAAATTGCT
>DATNHM010000066.1:0-56269 GCA_035604955.1 Candidatus Limnocylindrales bacterium
AGCAATTTCCTCACGGTTTCCTTCCTTCTGGTCGTAGGAACAGAGGATTCGTTCACGCAAGTCCAAGGATATGGTTCGCATGAACGAATTCTACCAAACCCGGAACCACATGGCTACAGTTTTATTTAAAATGCTCTAGTCAGGCACACTTTTGCCTTCCAAAACCCGTATCCCTCAGCTCTGACAATTCTTGAAACGTTATTTTTGCCGATCAAATACCCCTTTAATTGCAGAGCGTCCTTCATCAGCTTTATGGTCCACGAGGTTCTGTTGAATCCAAATCTCGAGGGAGGAGAGTGGATTATGGAAAGCACTACTTCTCGCAGTTTAGGATTCTCCGGTTTAGTGCCACATTTCCAATGCCTTCGCTTTAGAAGTCCATCCGCACCTCCGACCTCGAAGCTGAGGATATATCTCTTCACGGCGTTTCTGCTCAGAATCAGAACGCGCATGATCGCCTCCAAGTTAATGCCAGACCGGTAGAATATCACCACTTGCGCTCTTCTCCGCAGGTAAAGCGGCCCGTCAAGTGCGGCCTGGCGCAGTTTGGTAAGTTCCGAACGGCCAATTGGTTTCAGTAGGTGCCTTTCGATATCTGCGATGGACAAGCTGCCTCGTAGGAGGCGGAGCATGAATCTTGTTACTTCGTAAGCCCCGAAACCAGACGCCGCCCTTACCTCCCGGGCCGGCGGGCTCAAGAGGCTGCGCCAAGCATGCAGCCGAGCGGGACTCAAGCCCAGTTCTTGGGCCACGACTTCCGCAGACTTGCCACTTTCCAGCCATTTGGCGACCGCCTCGCGTTTGAAGGCAGGGTCATATTGGCGGCGGGCTTTGAGAGGGGCTGCTACCATAGACTTCATCATACTCATAGCGCGAGATTCTTCCTTTGTCATCTCGTCGCAACTCCACGTTGGGGTGTTCGGAATTTGCGTCCGAATGGAATTTGACTTCTTCAATCCGCCACGCACTCGCGGCATCCGAGAATCCCAAAGGGATTCCGTCCCAAAGCCCAGGGTTGCGAGGCACGAGCTACCCTGGGTCAGCGTCCGCAAAAAATTCCCAACCGCAACGCGGTTGCGGCCATTCTCGTCCGTTCATCACGCGTGCCATTTGCCACAACCGCGTTGCGGTTGAATCCATTTCCGCATCGTGACCCAAGGTAGGCGCTGGCGCGCCAACCTTGGGCTGGAGGCCGCAATCCCTTTGGGATTGAAAAATGATAACGCCGTTTGTCATTCTTCCGTCATGCCCCAATCCTTATCCGCCGTTTACATTCACCTCGTTTTCTCCACCAAAGACCGTCGGCCCTTGCTGCGCGACAAGGTCACGCGTGACGCACTGCATTCGTATCTAGGCGGCATTTCCAAACAACTCGATTGTGCGCCGATTCAGATCGGCGGCGTGGAAGACCATGTCCACCTGCTCGCGCGTTTTGGCCGCACGGTCACGCAGGCGGAATGGGTGAAGGAATTGAAACGCGTCTCAAATGTCTGGCTGAAGGAACGCGGCCGAGACTTCGCGGATTTCGAATGGCAGGGCGGGTACGCGGATTTTTCCGTGAGCCAGTCGAATCTCGAACAGGTGAAGCAATACATCTCCGGACAAGAGGAACATCATCGCAAAGTTGGATTCCAAGACGAATTGCGCGCGTTGTTGAAACGACATGAAATTGAATGGGATGAGAAATACGTTTGGGATTGAATGATCGCGCTCAAGAAGTTTGCCACAACCGCGTTGCGGTTGAATTCATCTCCACATTGTAACCCAAGGTAACCTCGCAAGCTGGCAACCTTGGGCTGGAGGGCGCAATCCCGTTGGGATAGTCGCAACTCGGCGCGGCCTCTCTGTTTCTTGCCCACACACAAACAACCACACCCGAATCGAGCCTTTTATTTTCGCACTCACACCGCCGCCGCGGCAGGATTTCCAGCCCGAACTTTTTCGCAATCTCCATCCCGCGCGGGATGGTCTTTGCAGACGGCCACCACCGCGCCAACCTTGGGCTGGATGTAAGCGCGCCGCTCAAGTAATTTCCTCATCGGATAATGTTGCCGGACAATCCCAACTGGCAGATGACCGTGTTTCTCCTGCTCGCGCTGGCGGTAATGGCATTCGTGATGAAGCTGGTGGCGCTGCTGCTGCCAGCCAAACGTGAAATAGAGCGAAGCGCCATGTCGTGGGTGCTGTTTTCGCCCGACTCGGTCTTGCGCGTGCAACGGGCAACCGGCGCCGGGCCGGTGGTGCTGCGAATCCTGCTGCTGTCCGGCGCGGTGTTGTTGAGTTATTGGGTCTATTGGCAACTGGTCCGTGGTTTTCGAATTCACGGAATTCTCCTGAGCTATCTTGCCGTGCCACTTCTGCTTCTGATCGGAGAATCGCTCGTTGCCATTATGAACCTGTTCCTGCTGCCCTGTGGCTGCCTGCTTCCCGCGCTGCATTGCCGTCCGTGGGCTGCGCGGAGCATTGCGGACTTTTGGGGCAACCGATGGAATCTATGGTTCAGCGACTGGTCTCGCTACGTCATCTTCGGCCGATTACGCCGTCGTCCCCTGTTCGCGCTGTTCCTGGTCTTTGCGGCTTCCGGCATCGTGCACGAATGCGTGATTAACGTCCCGCTTTACTGTGTCACGGGCAGAATTCTCTTCGGCACAATGATGGTTTACTTCCTCCTTCAAGCGGTCGGCATCCTGGTGGAACGCCACTTCCTGAAAGGTCATCCGCGCTTGATGGTGATGTTTGTCTGGCTGGTGGTTTTCGTTCCTTCGCCCTTGGCGCTTAACGAAGGATACCTTCGCGGGCTCCAGCTTTGGCCTGATTCCAACTAGATTTGCATTCACACGCCGGGTGATGGCAGGAATTCCAGCCCGAATTTTCTCGTGATCTTATTTCCGCGGCGGGGCGGGAACCAGCCCATGCTGGTTCATCACCGCATGGATCGTCTCCAATTCCTGCGGGCCGCCGGTTTGTCCTCCCGGAACGCATTCCGGATTGAAACCCGCGTTGCCAAAATTTCGCAGGGCCAGGTGATAACCCACGTTTCGTGGAATATTCCACCACAGACCGGTCCGTGACCGGACCATTCGTTCGATGATGGAACCCAGGGAATAAAACTGCCGGGCCGCCCATTCCATGCCCATCAACAGTTCGCGCGGTGACATCAGCGCCGGCTGAAAGACCACGTCTTTCTTGCCGTTATACTTTGACCAGTCCCGCGTGAGGATCCGTCCTTCCGCATCGAGCCGCCGGTACAGCGGGGTGTTCGGAAAGGGAATCAACACACTCACCGTGGCGGAATCCAGCCCCGCCGAGCGAAAGAACTCCACCGTCGTCCGGAAAATCGAACGGTCGTCATGATCGAATCCAAACACGACTCCGGCCTGCACCGCCATGCCATGATGATGAAAACGCCGGATGACTTCGCGATATTCGTCCGCGCGGTTGTGCCGCTTGTTGGCGACGTTCAAGCTCGCCTGGGAAATTGTTTCCAGACCGAGGAACAGCGCCTTGCATCCGCTGCGCGCCGCCAGCGACAGGAACTCGTCGTCGGACGCAGCGTCCGCGGTGCATTGGCTCGTCCACCAGCGTTTCAGCGGCGCGATGGCCGCGAATAGTTCTTTCGCGTAGTCGCGATGGGCGCCGATGTTGTCGTCCCACAGGATCAAGGCGCGCCCGGGCATCCGCCGGATTTCGTCCACGACCTCGCCCACGGGCCGATAACGCATGCGGCGCTGATATATCTGGGGAACCGTGCAATAGTCGCACGCAAACGGACAGCCGCGCGTGGCGATGGTCACGCCTTTGCCGTACCCGCGGCCCTTGATCAAATCCCAGCGTGGCGCCGGCATGTTCTTCAGATCCGGCAGGGCGCAGGATTGGTAAATGCGTTTGAGTTCGCCGCGCTCAACGTCCGCCAGGAGTTCGGGCCAGACCAGCTCGCCTTCGCCAACCACCACCGCGTCGGCATGGTCAACCACCTCCCCGGGCAGCAGAGTCGCATGCGGCCCGCCAATCACCACCGGCACACCGCGCCGGCGAAATTCCCCGGCCAATGAATAAGCGTGCGGGGCGGCCGGCGTGTTCGCGGTGATGCCCACGAGGTCCACGCGCTGGTAGAAATCCACGCGCTGGACGATCTCATCCGTGTGGCTCACTTCCCAGTGGTCTGGCGTGCAGCCCGCCAACAGCGGCATCGTGAGCTGCGGAAACCGAATCAAGCGCCGGTGACGCACAAAGCGCGATGACTCGGATTCCGCGGTGATCAACTCGACGCGATACCGCCGGGATGAGGCAGCTTGTGAAGTCAGCTTCAACACATCACCATTTTCGGGGTTGATCGCCAGGGGCAATGGCCGCTTGCCATTATGAGCAAAATTGCGGCCGTCGGCAAGCCAGGCATTGATGCGACTAAGAAAATTCCGGGCAACGGCTTCAAGTGTCCCCGGTGATTTGACGGCGGGTGACTGTCTCCTTTGCGCGTATTGCGTTTATCAGTGCAAAATTTTTGTGGACAAACCACGGGCGTTTACTGATAACAACCCAAGCGTTGATGATCGCACCTTTACAAAGTGAATTTCCGTTGCGCGTGGCGGTTTGTGCCTGGTGCAAACCAAAAAGGCGTGGTGTAGGGCCGGGCACAAATCCCGACCCGATCTCGCACGGTATTTGCCCGCGTCACTTCAAGAAGCTCAAGTTGGAGTTGCTGATGAAGAAGGATGCCGGTCACCCTGTTCATGCGATTACGACGCCTTCGCGGCGGCGCCGGACACCGCTCAATCATCCGGAACTGAAGTATCAAGCTTGAAGCGGTTGGCTGGTGGCTGCAGTCCAGAATGTAATATTGCGCAGAACGGCTCACGCGCCAGACGGCGGCAGGATTTCCAACCCGAATTTTTCCGCTTTCTCCATCACGCGCGGGATACCCTGCTGTTGCGCGAACTCGGCGCGCCGATTTCCTGAAGGTCAACTCACGGTAAAGGGCCAATCGTCAAATTGCGAAATTCCACCGGCTTGCCTTCGGCCTGCAAGCCGATGGCGCCGGAACTGGCCGATGTCCCGGTGACCTCATTTTGCAGCACGCCGTTGACGCGCACGGTGATGGTGTTGTCGCGGCACACGATGTCATAGCTGTTCCATTCGCCGACGGACTTCTCGGAACTCGGTTGCTGGCGCGGAATATAATTCGGATGCCTGGCCGTCGTGCCATTAGCTTTCGAGCCGCCGTTGCAGCGGATTTCACCTGCATCGCCGGAAAGCAATTGCGCCTCGAAACAATACGGCCAGACTTTGTCCGGCGGTTGGATGTGCAGAAAAACGCCGCTGTTTCCGGGGCCGGACGGGAAGCGCCATTCCGCGTGCAATTGGTAATCGCAATAAGTCTGGAGTGTCCGCGCGTACCCGTTCGGTTTGCCCTGGCACGCGATGACGCCATGGGTCACCGACCAGATGGATGCGGCAGGCTTATTCGTGTCCTTGGATACGAACGTCCAGCCGGAAAAATCCTTGCCGTTGAACAGTTCAATTTTCTTTTTGGGTGTGACGGCCGCTCCGTCCGGCTGCGCTGGCAGCGAAAGAGCCCCTCCAATAAAGAGTAAAATCAAGATCCTTAAGGTGCCAGAGAATGATTTCATGGGCGCAGATTGCCCGTGTGCCCGAAAAATACAATCAACATGTCGCCTCGCCGGGCGGCGGCGGATTTCCAGCCCGAACGTTTTCGCAATCTTACTTCTGTGGCGGAGCAGGAATCAGCCCGTGCTTATTCATCACGGCTTTGATTTTCTCCAGGTCCGGCGGGCCGCCGGCGTTGCTGATGGCGGCAATGTCCCGGAAATATTCCGGGCCGATGAGCGCGGGGGTCGCGACCGCAAGGGCTTTGGCTGTCGCCGGCTTGAGGTTGTTGAAGCCATGCACCACGCCGCGCGGAATGAAACAGAATGTCCCAGGATGAATGTCCATCGGCTGACCATTGACGGTGAACGTCATCACGCCTTCCAAACCATAGATGGTTTCGTCGTAGTGCGCGTGCGAATGGGGCGCGGGAACTTTGACTCCCGCCGGCACGGTGAATTCAAACATCGCCAATTGGCCGTTGGTATCCTTGCTTTCGAGGAGAAAGCAAATTTCGATCTGGCCCAGGTCGATGATTTCTTTCGGCATATTTTGGGGAGTTGTTAACAGCCAGTCACGTACCCGGTGGTGGCAGAATCTCCAATCCAAATTTCTTCGCAATCTCCATGACGCGCGGAATTTCCTGCTGTTGCTGCGGACTGAGCGCGCCGATTTCCTCGAAGAATCTTTCAAACCCGGCCGGGGTGATGACGCACATGAGCCGGCCGGGCGTCTGGCCGAGGTAGCGGTAGGTATGCGGTATCCCACGCGGCGCGAAAATCGTCGCGCCCTTCTTGGCGATGAATGTCTTCCCGCCCACGGTCCATTCATATTCGCCTTCGAGAACCTGAAACGTCTCGTCCTCGCGATGATGGATGTGCGGCGGCGGGCCGCCGCCTGGCACGTCGTGCGACTCGACTGCGCTGACCACGCCACTCGTGTCGCGGCCGTGGATGCGAATGACCATGGGAATGCCAAGAATGTTTACTTTCTTGCCGCCGTCGGAGGGGATTTGGATTGGATTCATAAATCGGGCGGCAATGTTCTATTGCCGTATGCCGGCTGGCAAGCCGGCAATCCGCTCCATGCCATTTTTCCGAGATCGGCTTTTATCCGGCTGGCTGATCAAAATACCGCGCCCGGAGCGGTTTCAGGTAATGGTCGCTCAAGGTGTTCAACGCTTCGCGGGCGAGCGTGAATTTTTCCGCCAGTTGCTCGAGCACGGAGGCCGGTCCGGGTGGCTCGGCTTCCCGCGCGGCCAGCGTGTAGAAGCGCCGGCCTTCCCGTTCGTAATCGGGCACCAGACGCCAGTCCTGACTCCGGGGCTTTCGAACAAAAGCCGACGCGTGATCGGGATAGATACCTGTAAGAAACAACGCGATGTCGGCGATGCGTTTGTAAAAACGCGGCTTCAATTCCGATCCAACCAGTTGGCACAAAGCCATCATGTCGTCCATGTCCATGTCGCTGAATTTACGTTTTTGCCAGGTGCGGCCTTCCTGCCGGTAAAGCACGGCGATGTTCGTGCGGACGAACGAGCAGAGCATCTCGGTGAGATATTCGCGCAGCGGCGGGTCGCCGAGCAGCTCGCCGGCCTGGGCTGCTGCGAAAACCGGGATGCGTTTGCCGCGCGCGTCCCGTTCGAGCACGAAGGACTGGCCTTCGAGATCGCGCCGGACGCGGCGCAATAACACGGTGAACATCAGGTAGGGCGAAATCCGGACGAGCACTTCCAGCTCGTTGATGAGCCGCTCGGCCAGTTTCGGGTCTTCCAGCATCGGTTCCAGGAGGTCGTCCTTGTCCCGGACCAGGCCGATGATGTGGTCATGGTCCCGCCGTTTGGTCGCCACGGTTTCCACGACGAATTTAAGGTCTGATTCAGTCAGGTGCATATTTGCACAAAGGGCGTGGAGGTTTGCGACCTCACGCCGCACTCAATATAGCCTGTTTGTCGCCGGCAGGCAAAATTCCGGTTACAATCCTTGTTTACCGCGGGACTTTCCGGCTGATTATGAAATTTTTTCACGCCATTGTCCTGAACGGTTCCGCCCGTTCGTCGTCTTATTGAAAAGGACGAAAAAAACAAAGGAAAAGCAAAGGAAAGAAAGGTAGAACATGAGCACATTCAGGAAAAAGACAGCTGCCAGTATTATCTGGTTTGAAATCCCGACGGACGACCTTGACCGCGCCAGGAGGTTTTACAGCGAGTTGTTCGGCTGGAAAATCGGGCCGTTTCCGGGTATGCCGGGTCCCGAGGCGCAAAATTACCTGCACATTGACACCGGTGGCGAGGACGCTTCACCCGACGGTGGAATGATGAAGCGCATGCATCCGCAACAGCCCATTACCAACTACGTAAGCGTGCCGTCCGTGACGGAATTTATGACAAAAGTCGAGAAACTGGGCGGCAAGGTCTGCGTCCCCAAAACTGCCGTGATGCAAATGGGTTACTTCGCCATCTGCCAGGATACGGAAGGCAATATCTTCGCCCTGTGGGAACGGAACGACAAGGCAAAATAATTGTCCTGATTGCATTTTCTCATTCGTCGTATTATTGAATAACCAACAATCATCTAACAACAACCAAAAGAACATTATGAGCACACAAACGAAGAATGGATACCTGCTGATATTCCGTGGAACCGACTGGCACAACGGCCTTTCGCCGGAACAAATGCAACAGGTCGCCGGCCAGTGGATGGCGTGGTTCAAGCGGTTGACCCAGGAAGGCAAGGTCGTCGCAGGAAACCCGCTGGAACGCGAGGGTAAAATTGTTTCCGGGAAGAACGGGCGGGTCGTGGCTGACGGGCCGTTTGCCGAATCCAAGGAGGCCATCGGCGGTTATTTTTTACTGAAGGTGGGCAGCCTGGAGGAGGCCGTGGCCATCGCCCAGCAATGTCCGGGCCTGCCGTATGGCGCCAAGGTTGAGGTCAGGCCGGTCATGGACCAATGCGCTCTTTCCGGCGAAGCCCTGCCCGAATCGCAACTTGCGGAAGCGACGGCGTAGTTGCGGCTGGAGAAATCAAGATAAACGGTGGGCAGGGCGGCGTGGAAATTCCGCCCTGCCTTTCAAAAAACGGAAGCTAAAAAGTATGACTGCAACCAAAGATAATTCCCTGGTTCAGGCCTATCTGTTCTTCAACGGCCGTTGCGAAGAAGCCATCGAGTTTTATCGCAGAGCGCTCGGCGCGGAGGTGGATATGTTGATGCGTTTCAAGGACAGCCCGGAGCCGCCTCAGCCCGACATGCACCCGCCCGGCTCCGAGAACAAGGTGATGCACGCGAACTTGCGCATCGGCGACACCCAAATCATGGCCAGTGACGGACGGTGTACGGGTAAAACAAATTTCGATGGCTTTGCCTTGTCTCTCACGGTGTCCACAGAAGCGGAAGCGGACCGGCGATTCACGGCCCTGGCCGATGGTGGAAAGGTGCAAATGCCACTGGCCAAAACGTTCTTTTCGCCGCGCTTTGGCATGGTGACCGACCGCTTCGGCGTATTGTGGATGATCCTCGTGCGGCAAGTGCCTGGCTGATGGGACCAAAATCAACCAGCCACACAGTTACCCTTATCAACGCCAGAACGAACATGACCACGACAACACCCAACCAAACGATCGAACGGCCTTTCGTTATCGCGCGCACATTTGACGCGCCGCGTGGACTTGTTTGGAAGGCGTGGACGGAGCGTGAGCGCCTGAAGCAATGGTTCGGGCCACAAGGTTCCACGATGCCGGAGACCACAATGGATTTCCGACCGGGCGGGACCTGTCATTCCTGCCTGCGCTTTCCGGATGGCCGCGAAATGTGGGGCAAATTTATCTACCGCGAAATCGTGGCGCCGGAGCGGCTGGTTTACGTCCAGCATTTTTCCGACCGGGACGGCGGTATCACCCGGCACCCGCTGAGTTTCACCTGGCCGTTGCAAATGTTGACGACCGTCACATTCGCGGAACAGAGTGGAAAGACGCTGCTGACCGTGCGATGGCTGCCATTGAAACCCACGGACGAGGAGCGCCAAACATTTGATTCCGCGCACGAAGGCATGAAGCAGGGTTGGAGCGGCACGTTCGAGCAACTCGCCGATTACCTGGCAAAATCTTGAACGAAGAAATTCAAATTGGTCAAAGCCTATGGATACGTTTCTTCCACCCATCGAGCAGCCCGAGGGACTGATCAAGAAGCTGGCGTATTACTTTACTCGGCGGCAGTTCGGCAAAGTGCTGACGCCGGTGAAGGTGCATTCCGCGCGGTTGCCGTCCGCCTTCGGTTTGTTCTATGCAAAGATCGGCAAACTGGATCAAAAGCTGACGCTGCCGCGGGAGGCGGTCCTGCTCATCCGCGAACAGGTGGCGCGGCTCAACGTCTGCCTTTTCTGCATGGATATTGGCCGTTCGTTCACTATCAAAGCGTCAATGAATGAGGCCAAATTCGATGCGCTGGAGGACTATCGCACGAGCAGTCTTTTTACCGAGGCCGAACGCGCTGCATTGGATTATGTGACGGAACTGACCAGAGCGAAAAAGGTCAGCCCGGACACCTTTGCCCGCATGGCGCGCCATTATTCCGAACGCGAGATTTGCGAGATCGTTTGGCTGGTGGCCAGCGAACACGTTTACAACATCACCAACATCGGCCTGAATATCCATTCCGACCTGCTGTGCGATCTCAGTCGAAAGCTGCGGAGTTCGAGCGGGGATATGGCGAGAGGGTGAGGCAGAAAAGCCGGCTTTAATCAGACAAAATCATGCAAAAAATCACCCCATTCCTGTGGTTCGACAATCAAGCCGAGCAGGCCGCGAGGTTTTACACTTCTATTTTCAGGGGATCACGAATCCTGAACATCGCCCGCTACAACGAGGCGACGGAAAAACCCTCCGGCAAACCCAGGGGTTCGGTGATGACCGTTGCGTTTGAGCTGGCAGGTCAGAAATTCACAGCCCTCAACGGCGGCTCGCATTTCAAGTTCACCGAGGCCATCTCATTCGTCGTGAGTTGCCGGACGCAGAAGGAGGTGGATTACTTTTGGACAAAACTTTCCGCCGGCGGCAAAGAGGTGCAGTGCGGCTGGCTCAAAGACAAGTACGGAGTCTCCTGGCAGATTGTACCCGCGGTTTTAGGTGAGTGGTTGAGGGATAAGGATGCCGCGAAGAGAGAACGGGTCATGCAGGCCCTGCTCAAAATGGTCAAACTGGACATCCAAAAACTGAAACAGGCTTATGGATCAACCGACCGGACTTCCGGCAAACGCCGGAACCGTTGACGGATCGCCGACAAAACACGTATAGAAACCAACCATCATCCACAAACCATAATCGAACAAACTATGAAATCACCTACCCGTCATTTGCCGGCCATCGCCCGCGTCCTGATGGGCCTGATGTTTTTCGTGTTCGGCCTCAATGGATTTCTACATTTCATCCCGCAGCCCAAGGAACCGATGCCGGAGGGCGTCATGGCGCTGATGGGCGGATTCATGCAGAGCGGCTACATGATGCCGCTGATTTTTGGCACCCAGACGCTCGTCGGCGCGCTGCTCCTGTTGAATTGCTTTGTGCCGCTGGCGCTGGCCATGATTGCACCGGTGATCGTAAACATCATCGCCTTTCATATTTTCCTCATGCCTTCCACCATCGCACCGGGCATCGTGGTCCTGGTTCTGGAGCTTTACCTTGCCTGGTCGTATCGGAGCGCCTTTCGGCCCATGCTCGTTCTGCGGGCAAAACCGGGAGGCAACTGAAGAGCAATGGGCCAGGCTTCCTGACTATTGACCGTTTTACCAACGAACTGAAACATCAACCAACCAACCGAAAAGGAGGTAATTATGCTTATGCCAATACTCGTCGGCCTGGCCGTCATTGTTGTGTTGTTCCTTATCATCGTTGCCACGCGGCCGGCCGATTTTCGCGTCACCCGGTCGGTGGCCATCACCGCGCCGCCGGAAAACGTCTTTCCGCAAGTTAATGAGCTTCGCAACTGGGAGGCATGGAACCCCTGGGGAAGACTGGACCCGAATTGTAAAATGACCTATGACGGTCCGGCCGCCGGCGTGGGTGCGAGCTACGCATGGGCCGGCAACAACAAAGTGGGCGAAGGACGGAACACCATTACGGAAAGTAAGCCGAACGAACGGGTGCGGTTTCGGCTCGAATTCGCCAAGCCGATGAAAGCGACCAACGCCGCCGAGTTCACGTTCCGACCCGAGGGCGATCAGACCATCGTGACCTGGACCATGACCGGCAAAAATAATTTTATCGGCAAGGTGATCGGATTGGTCGTGAACTGCGACCAGATGATTGGGGGTCAGTTTGAAAAAGGCCTGGCGCAGATGAAATTGTTGGCGGAGGCAGCGGCCGAAAAAATTCCTGTTCACTCATAAACCAACCGGAGGAAACCATGAGCAAAATACGAGTCCTGGTCGGCACGAAGAAAGGCGCGTTCATCCTGACCTCGGACGGCAAGCGCAAAACCTGGAAAGTCAGCGGTCCGCATTTCGCGGGTTGGGAAATTTACCACCTCAAAGGTTCACCGGCGGACCCGAACCGCATCTTCGCATCGCAGACGAGCGGCTGGTTTGGACAAATCATCCAGCGTTCTGATGACGGCGGGAAGACCTGGAACACGCCCGGCAGCAGCCTGGAGGAGTTGAAAAGCCCGGAGGGCTTTCCGAAAGGCGAGAGCAACAAGTTCGTGTACACCGGCAAGGCCGGCACGCACAAGTGGTATGACGGCACACAGCATCCGTGGGAATTCAAGCGAGTTTGGCACATCGAACCCTCATTGACCGACCCTGACACGGCCTACGCGGGCGTGGAAGACGCGGCCATTTTCAAAACTACGGACGGCGGCAAAACATGGCAGGAACTGCCTGGCTTGCGCAACGCCAAAGGCCATCTCTGGCAACCGGGCGCGGGCGGCATGGCCGTACACACGATTCTGCTCGACCCAAAAAATGCGAAACGGATTTATGTCGCCATTTCAGCCGGTGGCTGCTTTCGCACGGATGATGGCGGCAAGACCTGGAAGCCGATCACCCGCGGTTTGAAGTCTCTCTATGAGCTGCCCGATCCCGATGCGGAAGTCGGCCACTGCGTTCACCGCATTGCGCTGCATCCGGCCCGGCCGGACGTGCTGTTCATGCAAAAGCATTGGGACGTGTTGCGCACAGACAACGCCGGCGAGCGATGGACTGAAGTCAGCGGCAACCTGCCGACGGATTTCGGCTTTCCGATTGATGTTCATGCGCACGAACCGGAAACCATTTTCGTCGTGCCCATCAAGAGCGATTCCGAACATTACCCGCCGGACGGCAAACTGCGGGTGTATCGGAGCAAGACCGGCGGCAACGAATGGGAACCGCTCACCAAGGGCCTGCCGCAAAAGGATTGTTACGTGAACGTGCTGCGCGACGCGATGGCCGTGGACTCACTCGAGCCTTGCGGCGTCTATTTCGGCACAACCGGGGGTCAGGTTTATGCCTCGGCCAGCGGCGGCGATTCATGGAACCCCATCGTGCGCGACCTGCCGGCGGTTTATTCGGTTGAAGTGCAGGTGTTGCGATGATCCGGGTGGTGTTGCCCCATCACTTGCGCAATCTGGCACGCGTGGGCGGCGAGGTGCAGGTTGAGGTTGCCGGGCCGGTGACGCTGGGCGCCGTGCTCGACGCGATCGAAACTCGTTATCCCATGTTACGCGGCACGATTCGCGACCACGACACGCTGAAGCGGCGGCCATTCGTGCGGTTTTTTGCCTGCAAGGACGATTTATCGCTTGAACCACCCGAGGCCCTGCTGCCCGATGCGGTCGCCAGTGGAGAAGAACCGTTCCTCGTGGTCGGGGCCATGGCGGGAGGTTGAATGGAGACCGGATTCAAGGTTGCGAACGACAAACCGCCGGAAATTTCCGCGGTGGTGGAGCATCTTTTCCGGCATGAAGCAGGGAAAATGGTCGCCACCCTGGCGGGGATTTTCGGCATTGAACATCTTACTTTGGCCGAAGACGTGGTGCAGGAAGCGCTGACGCGGGCGCTACAGACATGGCCATTCTACGGCGTGCCGAAAAACCCGGCCGCATGGATCATGCGGGCTTCCCGCAACCTCGCCGTGGATGTCGTCCGCCGCCAAAAGGTTTTCCGCGACAAGGAGGCGGAGATCGTCCGCTTGATGGACCGGGAAGGTTCCACGCCGGACGCGGCGATTTTTCCCGAATCGGAAATCACCGACGACACATTGCGGATGATGTTCGTGTGCTGTCATCCGAGCATTCCCGCGGAGGCGCAGGCGGCGCTCGCCTTGAAAACCCTGTGCGGTTTCAGTGTAACAGAAATCAGCCGGGCCTTTCTAACGTCGGACGCGGCGATTGCCAAGCGGCTGGTGCGGGCGAAACAGAAGATTCGGGAGGCAAAGATTCCCTTTGAGATTCCGGTCGGCGAGGAGCTGGGGCAACGGCTGGACGGCGTGCTGCAATCGCTTTACCTGCTGTTCAACGAAGGCTACAAGGCGTCCAGTGGTGACAAGCTGGTGCGCGAGGATATTTGTCAGGAAGCCATTCGGTTGACGGGTTTGCTGGTGGAGCATCCGGCGGGCAACCGGCCGAAAACTCACGCCTTGCTGGCATTGATGCTTTTGGATACCGCGCGCATCCCGGCGCGGGTGGATAACGAAGGTAATCTGCTTCTCCTCCAGGAACAGGACCGTTCGCGCTGGAAGCAACCGATGATAGCGGGGGGAATGTTTCACCTGGCGCAATCGGCGGCGGGCGGGGAAATCAGCGTATATCATTTACAGGCAGGCATCGCCGCGTGCCATTGTACGGCGCAGGATTATGCGTCCACGGACTGGCGGCAAATTCTGTCGCTCTATGACCGCCTGGTAGAGCTGGACGGTTCGCCGGTGGTCGCGCTCAATCGCGCCATTGTGATTGCCAATCTCCACGGGCCGAAGGCGGGACTCGATGCCCTGGCGGCCATCCGGGATTTGGAGGCATTGAACACCTACTATCTGCTCCACGCGGTGCTGGGCGAATTCGAGTCGCGGCTGAATCATGCGCAGGCTGCCGCCGGACATTTCCGTAAATCACTGCAACTGGCCGGAATCAAATCCGAGCAGGCCTTCCTGGCGAAACGGCTCCAGGCTTGTGAAGAAAAAGTGTTTTATTCCTGACGAAGGCGTGCTTGAGGTTGACTCGAACCCGCGCTAGGCTCTCCGGCAGTCGGGCGAGCTAATGTTCCGAGGATGAAAGGACAATCAATGAAACGCAAAGCATCGGCAATCTGGCGCGGCGGTTTGAAGAATGGTCGGGGCAACCTCTCCACTGAGAGTGGTGTGCTCCGGGAGACGCCCTACTCGTTCAGCACCCGTTTCGAGAACGAAATGGGCACGAATCCCGAGGAGCTGGTTGCCGCCGCTCACGCCGGTTGTTTCGCGATGGCGTTCTCCGCGGAATTGGGCAAGGCGGGTATTACGCCCGATGCCATTTCCGTCACAGCCATGGTCACGCTGGACAAGACCGACGCGGGCTGGACAGTCACGGCGTCGCATCTGGACGTGACGGCGAAAATTCCCGGCGCGGACAAGACCCAGGTGCTCGGCATTGCCAACGTGGCCAAGCTCGGTTGTCCCATTTCGCGCCTGCTTCGGGCGAACGTTACGATGGATGCGAAGGTGGAGAGTTGACCGGAGATTATCGTGCGTGGATGAACTGATGACGGCGGCTGAATTTCTGCTCTCGCCCGCCCGTTTAGTATGAATCCGTCAAAAATCCTGTGCCTTGGCACCACACCCGCCGTGCAACGGGTGATGATTTTCCGCAAACTCAATCTGGACGCCGTCAATCGCGCCACGACCACGCTGGATGGTGCGGCGGGCAAATCCGTCAACGTGGTAAAAGTATTGAAAGTGCTGGGCGAGCAGCCGGTGGCGACCGGTTTTCTGGGCGGTGACCGGGGAGAATTTTTGCAGCAGGTGCTGGCAGAGAAGGGGATTGCGTCCGATTTCGTGACCGTGTCAACGCCGACGCGGCAGTGCATCACGGTGATAGACGAATCGGCGGGCACGCAAACCGAATTGGTGGAAGAGAGCCGGCCGGTTGAGGCGACGGATTTCGATAGGCTTGGGGCGGTCATCCGTCGGCGATTGCCGGAATGCCGGGCGCTGGTGATGTCGGGAACCGTGGTTACCGGCGGCCCGCTGAACTTGTATTTCGACTGCGCGCAACTGGCGGAAAGCGCCGGCGTGCTTTCGGTGGTGGACGGGCAGGGGAAGGCCCTGCTGGAGGCATTGCCGGCGAAGCCGGCGCTGGTTAAACCGAACCGGACTGAGCTGGCGGTAACGCTTGGACTTGAACTGAAGGACGATGCCGGTGTCCGGAAAGCGATTCACCAGTTATGTGAGCGAGGCGCGCAGCGGGTGGTGGTGACGGCGGGGAAGGAACCGGCATTGGCGTTTGATGGGAAAGATTTCTGGCGCATCATCATGCCTCAAATCCGCGTGGTGAATCCGATCGGTTCGGGGGATGCCTTCACGGCCGGGCTGGTGTCGCGTCTGTTACGCGGCGATGATTTGGGTGAAGCCTGTCGCTGGGGCAGTGCTGCCGGCGCGGCCAACGCGCTCACGCTGATGCCAGGTGAAGTGAACAAGTTGGATGTGGAGCATTTGGCACCGGGAATTGAGGTCAAAAAGATTTGACTGCCCGGCGGCAACGGATGGTTCGACAAATCCGGATTGATGGGTGTGTTATGAGCCGTGATGAATCCTGGCAGAAGAAACCCTCGTTTGTGGGTGTGTGCATCCATTTTCTGCCTGTTCCTTTCTCGCCGCCCCGGGCGGGATTCGATTTGCGGATTTCCCGACGCTCGGCGTGGATACCAACGCCGTTTATCTGGCGGGTGACATGTATCACGGAACGAACAATTCACTCGGAACTTCACTGACGATGATTCTGCAGGCGGGCGTCCAATGGACTGCTCAACACCTTTTGTCGAAGGTTTGTAAACCTTCTCGACTCTCAGCCATCTACCGCAATAGAACGGCCCGATAAAAGCGTTGCGTCGCCGTCCCGATGGCATTGGAGACAGACAGCGTGTTGCCGGTGGCGGTCATTGGTCCGCCCAGATTGCTCCACGTGGTTGGGTTCAAACCGGCCGTGTACTGCACTTGATACACCAACCCGGACACCGTGCTCCAAGTCAGTTCGATGGTCTTGTTGGTGCGCGTTATTGATTGGAACACCGGCCCGGGAAGGGGTGTCACGCTGACGTCGTCGAGGCCGAAAAAAAACAAATCGTTTCGAAATCCAAACTGGAGCACGGTGCTATTCGTGGTGGCGGCAACCACAAACTGTACATACGTCCAATCATAGGCAGGCTGGTTGAACTGGCTGGAGATGGTGTTTCCATTCCACGATACCAGAAATTCATTCGGACAGGTGCCAAAACCAAAGACGTCCACGTTTGCCAGCCAAAACGAAAGCAAGTAAGCCTTTCCCGCCTGCGTCGGCAGCGTTTGGGAAAGGTCGGCGACCGAGCCGAACTCGCTCAGGTCCGCGCAGTAGTTTCCATCGTACGGCGTGACGCCGGTTATCGACCCGTCGTCGACCAAACTGGAGTTACCGGAGGCGTCGCCCGTGAGCGTCCAGAAAGAGAAATCGCCGGTCTCAAAGCCACCATTCTGCACGAGTGGCTGCCCCAACTGCAGCGTAAACTGCCGGTTCAGTGTGGCGCCGCTGTTCTGATTAGCGAACTGGACGTTCGCCGAGTAGATGCCTGCCGCAAGGTTGTTGGCGGTAGAATTCAAACTCACGGTAACAGTTTTCGGGGTTCCGCCGGAGGTCAATGTGCCACTACTCGGGGACACATTGAGCCACGCCGGCGTGTTGAGCACCGACCAACTCAGTGTGGTGGTTCCCGCATTGCTCAAGGCGTAGTTCTGTGAAGTCACGTTGAATGGGCCGCCGACCGGGCCGCTGGCCGTAAAGCCGGTGACGGGCCTGATCCTCAGAGCGTCGATGGGCCGGGAGAGCGTGTTGATCAGGTTACTGCCCGCTGGCGTCCCCCAACCCGTGCACAGATCGTAGCCAGGCACGGCGGTGAATTGTGTTGGGCTGGCGATCCATTCGTTATTGCCGGTCGTGATATCCTGAAAGTCGGAGGTATAATCCAGTTCCGTGCCAATGAGGTAGATGGCCGGATTGATGAACCCGACCGGGCCGTTGGTCCCGGCTTGTTCGTTGACCAGCGCGACAAATGCCGCCCACAACGGCGAGGCGCAACTGGTGCCACCGATGCCACCTTGAGCTCCGTAATCGATGCCATTACCGGCGATGACGTCCACGTTGTCCGCCGTCAAAGCGACATCGGGAATGTTGCGCATGCTCATCGATCCACCGTTGGCGCCCGTCGCAATGCCTTGCTGCCAGGTTGGAATCGGGTAGGAAGTGCTGATTCCGCCACTGCTGCCCATACCGTCCTGACCGTATTCCACACCCCAGTTCCACACGGTCTCCGACACATACGGTCCCAACGGACCCGTCGTCGTCAGGGTTGTCCCGCCGACGCTCGTTAGGTACGGGTCATCGGCGGGGAAGTTGGTGGATGTCGACGTGTAATAGGCGTCGCTATCGCCCGAAGCCGCGAAGAACGACTGACCCTGTAACGCCATTTCCTGGAGGATCTGGTCGGCGTTTGTATCGGGACCGCCACCCCAACCCCAGGAACAACTGAGTTGCCGGGCTTGATTGTCCGTGGCCATCCGGTTCAGAATGTCGTTTGGTATGCCATTGGTCGGCGCTTCATAGAGGATCACTTTGGCCAGTCCCGGGGCCATGGAAATCACCATCTCAATGTCCAGCGAGACTTCAATATTACCATCGGTATCGACCGGAGTACCATCAAACCCGTCGATGTAGATATTCGTCAGGGTAACGTTCGGCAGTCCGGCGTTGCTCTCGTAGGCGGTGATGTCGCTGGAGTAATAGCCGTCGAATTGCACCAGCCCGATCGTCTGTCCCGTACCGGTGAGCGCGACCCCCGGAGCGTAGGCGGCGCGGAAGTCGTAACCCAGGTAGGTGCCACTCGTTCCCGAGCCATCGGCCGGCCGGGCGCGTGTCGTCGCCTGACGCGGCGCCAGTTTGAGATTGGCGGGATGCGGCCGTGTATAATCGCTGAGGCCGTTGATGGCCAGCACCGGGAGATCCACTCCGACTGAGGGCTCGACATCTGGCGCATAGAACCTGCGGGCTTCCGTCGGGTGCTGATAGACGCTCATCTTCACGTGGAAGGCCTTCTCGATGTCGGCCACAGGCGCATTGACGTCCAACAACAAGCGATTGGGGTGTAGGCCGGTTACGGTGAAACCGTTGGTCTTGGCGAAAGCGATGACAGACTGATAATCCTGTTCTGTGGGGCCAAACATCTCCGTGAACTGCTCCGGCGTAAGGTAGTGACGAAACTGGGGACTAGCGGGATCATAAATCTGCTGGAGCAGTTTCGTAAGTGTCTCTTGTTTGCGTAACGGCAGCCCGATTGCCAAATTCAGCCGCGTCAACCCCGGCACGCGGCCTATTGATTGCAAGTGTGCCACCGCCGGCGGCACGTGGCTTGGCAAAGTCCGCAGTTGCTGCGCTTGGGCAGGCGTTACAAACAACCAGAGGGCCATAGGAGCTGCGGCAACATATCCGACGATGTAAATGAGCGCCGCGACAGTGCGTGTGACATAATTGTCGATGGGCGGCCTGCGAAGCCACAGAACGAGGTGCCGATTTTCGAGCCGCTGCCTCATGATAACAACTAGTATGGTGCATGAGTTCTCAGTCAGCAACTGAAATCGGAGTCATGACTCTGTTCCAGGGATTCGGTATTGATCTAACGGGTCATATCAACATTTTGAACTACCTGTCTCAGAAAAAGTATCGGATCCTTGTGCGGGAGCTTGGTTGAATACAGCGAGCGTACTCGCAGCTGTCGCCACTTCACTTTGACACGCCAAGGCCGGCTCGTCAGTAGCCTCGCCCCACCAGGATGTACCAATCCTTCAGTTCGCTCCGAAATCCTGAACAAATTCCATCATTTCCTTTTCTTTCGGCATTGGGCGAATCAAAACCAGCCTTTCATTGCGGACGTTGTTCACTTTTCCTCAACGTTCAGTCGCAACGCTCTTGATGTCAGATGCCCTGGGTCCAGTGTTAGCGGCTGGCAGTAGCGCGCGAGTGCCGCCGCTTTGTGTCTCAGTTTGATTCTTTTGTCGCTCCGAACGGAGCTTGGGATTATTGGGATCTGGTATTCTACAAAGATGCCAGCCCTACGGGCTTTGGAACAAGCCGCGTTCATCTGCGTCTATCCGCGGTTAAAAAGCTTGCCCTCCGTCCTGTGTTTGTGGCTGGCAGTAGCGCGCGAGTGCCATTGCCTTGTGCCTCAGTATTGTTCTTTTGTCTGTCCATTCCGTTGGCGTGTGAGGGACGAAAGACGGGTTCAAAATATTTCAAAAACATCTTGGTAGATATCGGCAACCGACGTAAAACAGGTCAGTTCGACTTGACCCGGCATGAAAGCTTTCGCGACCACTCGAAAATGTTTCTTCATCGCCCTTCTTGTGGGAGTTTTTGTCTGGCTGCTTTTCGCTACCTTTCATCCTTTTGAGCCGCGGTATGGGGGGAAACGACTTTCCCAGTGGGCTGCGGTTTTTTATTCAGATAGTGACGTTACTCCGCAGGATTATGACCAAGCGACAAATGCCATTCTACATATCGGAACCAACGCGTTGCCCTATGCCTTCAAATGCTGCCAAGCAAGGTTATTTCGAATTGATCTCCGTCAGCCATCAGGCTTTATTTCCGCAGATCGTCTGCACCAGCAAAGCACAGGCATTTTTTCTCTTTTGGGGCCTGCCGCCGAACCGGCAATACCGGCACTCATGAAAATTCTCCACAGCAAAAATGACGACGTGGTCTACACGGCAATATCGGATTTGTCATCCATCGGTCCTGCAGCGGTTGCTCCATTGGTGACGGTGCTCAGTAACGGCAACGTTCCAGCCCGCAGAGGCGCGGCGGGCGCTTTGGAATTTTTGCCAACCCCAAAATCCGCCGCGCCCGCCTTGGAGTTGTGTCTGAAGGATGAAGATAACCTCGTGCGGGACAATGCTGCGCTTGCGCTTGGGAGGTTTGGAACCAATGCGCCCGCGACAGTGGTTCCGGCCTTGCTGAATGCGTTGCAAACGGAGACCAATTTCCAGGTGGCTGTTACATTTATCAGTGTACTTGGGTTGATTAAGGAGGACGCGCCTTTGGTGGTGCCGGCGATTATGCACTACATGCAGAGCGAAACGAACAACTGGCTGGGGCTTTCGGGTCCTATCAACGTGCTGGGAAATTTTGGGACGAATGCAAAACCGGCCGTTCCAGCGTTGGTCCATATTGTGGAAACAAAGTCTGGATGGCAGTATGGTGTTCAGTCACCCCAAATATCAGCCTTGGTTGCGCTTTCAAAAATTGATCCTCAAGCTGGGAAACCATTCGTCCCTCTGCTGGTCCATATTTTGGAATCAAAGCCCGAATGGCCGGATGACGATTATTCGGGACTCAAAATTACGGCTTTGTTGACGCTTCCGAAAATTGATCCTGAGGCCGTCAAACCGTTCGTGTCCAGGCTGCTTCACATTTTGGAATCAAAGTCCGACTGGCCGGAGGGCTATTCACCGGGCCAAATGCTCACTTTGGTCGCGCTTTGGAGAGTTGACCCCGAAGCCGCAAGGCCCTTCTTTGAAAAATGGAACCCCAACCAGCCATGGGTCGTGGGTGATCTGGAAAAATTTGATCCCGAAGCCGCCAAGCCATTCCTTGAAGAATGGAAAGCACGCGTGACCAATGAGGTGCCTCCCAAAACACGGGAGCCGGTCCGTACGACAAATACGCCAAGCGATCAAACAAATTCTGTGTCGCCTTGATTTGTTCCAGTTTTAGCAACTGGCAGTGGAGCGCGAGTTGATTTGCCTCGTGTCTCAGTTTGATTCCTTTGTCTGTCTATTCCGTTGGCGTGTGTCTCTGTTCAAATGCTTCAAGTAGCTTTCAATCGGGACCGAAGTCCCGGACGAATTCCATCAATTCCTTTTCATTCAGGTCGGACACGGCCCAGAATGTCATGCCGCCTTGGGACCAGTGAATCAAATGGTAACCGTTAATGGGCGCTCGCGCGGCCGATTTTGAATCCTTTTCGTCGGTTGGCCAGATGAAAAGGTTGATGACGTGTTTGTAACGATGAAAGACCAGGGCGGCCACAGCGCGTTGGTCGATATAATCAAGCCGGCCACCGATGAGCGGGAATCCTTGCGACGCGAGGTCCTTGACCGGCGGCGAGAAATCGAGTTTGCCATCGAACCACGGCTTGACCGTATGCTGGTCGGACGACGCAACATCCATCTCGTGGTTCGCCATCAACGAGCGAATATGACTGGAAACTATTTCCTGTGCGAGCTGCTGCTGCGGCGAAGGGCGGGTGAGTGTGAGTGAAAGCAAAAGCGCCAGGCAAATCACCGCGACACCGGTGGTCGCAGCCGTAAACCAGTTCCAAGTCCAGAAAGGCCGATTGGATTCGGTTTGCGGACGCAATTCGGCCTTCAGTTTCTGCCGTAATTCCGCCGGTGCGGTGAAAAAGAGCGAATCCTGTTTCAGGGATTTTTTCAGGTTTTGCACGTTGCGAAACGCGAGCGCGCACGCGGGGCAGCCGTGCAAATGCTTTTCCAGTTCCAGGATTCCGGCGGCATCCAATTCGCCGTCGGCATAGGAATCAATCAACCGTCTGGCTTCCTGGCAATTCATGGTTTGGCTCCGGGTTTGAATTCGCCGGCGAGGCGTTTTTGCAACTGCCGGCGCGCGCGAGTGAGACGCGACATGACCGTGCCGATGGGCACGTCGGCGAGGTCGGCGATTTCTTTGTAACTGAATCCTTCCATTTCGCGTAAAATGACAATTTCCCGGAACTCGACCGGCAATTCCTCGATGGCGCGCCGGATGGATTCGGTGTCGGCCAACTGCGAGTTCAAAATCTCCGCGTTCACGGTAACGTCTTCGACCGCGAGGCCTTCCTCACCGAGTTCGATGACGTTTTCCGGGGAGCGGTTTTTCCGCAACCAGGTGTAAAACGTGTTGCGCACGATGGTGAGGAGCCAGGCGCGGCCATTGTCGCCACGGAAACTGCCAAAGAACTTAAGCGCGCGCAGGCAGGCTTCCTGTGCCACATCCTGGGCGTCGTGGTCGTTGCCGGCGAGCCAGCGGGCGAGGTTGTAGGCGGCGTCCAGGTGCGGCAACACCGTTTGCTCAAAGGATTTCAATCGTTCGCGCTTGTCCACTCGCACTGTTTGTTGGCCAATTCATCATTTGGCAAGACCAATTTTCAGCGGATTTTATTCCCGTAAAATATTTTTGTTTCCGGGAATAATTGTCGGGTTTGCACAGTCTGCAACCCTGAATCCATCTGACATTATGAAAAACGACAAAAAGAGCATTGAGATCGACTTTCTGGAAGCGGGCGCCGGCCAGATTGAGCGCAACCTGGAAAACGAGGGCGTTGACCGGCGCGGTTTTTTGAAGTGCATGGCCTGGGCCGGCACGGGGATGCTGTGGACCATCAGCGGCGGGGTGCTGGCCTCAAAGATTTTAAGCCCGGTCAATGCGGCGGCGGACAGTCCTGGGGGCGGCTTCAGTTTTGTGCAAATCAGCGACAGCCACATCGGCTTCAATAAACCCGCCAACCCCGACGTCATAGGTACGCTCAAAGAAGCGATTGCCAGGATTAATGCCTTGCCCACCGCGCCGGATTTCATTCTGCACACGGGCGATCTCTCACACCTTTCTGCAGCCGAGGAATTTGACGCGCTGGAACAGCTGCTCAAAGGCACGAAGGCCGGCCGCATATTTTATGTGCCCGGCGAACATGATGTGCTCAACGACAACGGCAAACAGTATCGGGAACGCTTCGGTCGGGAAGGCCGGGGCGACGGCTGGTACAGTTTCGACCACAAAGGCGTCCATTTTATCGGGTTGGTCAACGTGATGAACCTTAAACCCGGTGGTGTGGGTTACCTGGGACACGACCAATTGGAATGGCTCGAAGACGACGTCGCCCATTTGTCCGACAGCACACCGATTGTCGTTTTCGCGCATGTTCCGCTTTGGACGGTTTATCCCGACTGGGGTTGGGGCACGGACGATGCCGGCCAGGCGCTTTCGTATCTCAAGCGTTTCGGCTCCGTCACGGTGCTGAATGGCCACATTCATCAGGTCCAGCAAAAGATCGAAGGTAACGTCAGTTTTCATACCGCGATGTCCACCGCCTTTCCGCAACCCCACCCGGGTACCGCACCATCGCCCGGCCCGATGAAAGTCCCCGCGGACAAACTCCGCACTGTGCTGGGGTTGACCAACGTCAATTATGTCCAGGGCGAGAAATCGCTGGCCGTCGTCGACTCGACTCTGGTTGGATCTTAACAGGCCGTTCAAAAAGTAGGAGACGACGTGAGGAGTCTCTGATTGGCCATTCAAAATGAAGGAATTTTGAGACTCGTTACCTCGTCTCCTACGGTCAAATGAATTTTTTAACAGACTCTTAAACCAAAACAGGAAAATGACGATGAAAGTGAAAATCAAAATATTGCCCGGGCTGATGGCAGCGGTTGCCGGCTTGATATTGTTGCCGGCCAACCTGCTGGCGGACGGCGGCGGAACAAATTCCGTCGAAGTGACGATCGACAACTTCAATTTCACCCCGCCTGCCTTGACCATTTCCGCCGGGACGAAAGTAACCTGGGTGAACAAGGACGACGTGCCCCACACGGTTACCAGCGACGACAAACTCTTTGGTTCGCGCGCGCTGGACACGGACGACAAATTTTCGTTCACATTTCAGACACCCGGCATTTACCCCTACTACTGTTCGGTGCATCCCAAAATGACTGGCAAGGTCGTGGTGAAATAAACAATATATTCCGGGACGGCGATGTGGCTTCCGTCCATTGACCTTGAGGGAATTTGCCAGCAGCGTTTTCCCGCGACCACGAAAACCGGCTGTTGAACGTTTGATGGAAAACGGAGACAACTGGTTTCCGGCATTGCATCCGTGCTACTGGTCCGCCATGCTGTGGAAAACCACTGAATCTCCATGAAAATAATTCTTCTATTTCTCTGTCTGGCGGGTGTTAACGCCTGCGGCCAGAAATTTCCCGATCTCGCCCTGACACCGCCGATGGGTTGGAACAGTTGGAACAAATTCGGCAACACTGTGAACGAGGAACTGATCCGGCAAACGGCCGACGCGATGGTTTCCACGGGTATGAAGGACGCGGGGTATGAATATATCAACATTGACGACACTTGGGAGGGCGAGCGGGACAGTCAGGGTTTCATTCAGCCGGATCCGAAGAAGTTTCCTTCGGGGATGAAAGCGCTGGCTGATTATGTCCATTCCAAGGGACTCAAACTCGGGATTTACTCGGATGCGGGCGCGAAGACCTGCGGCGGATACCCTGCCAGCCGGGGACACGAATATCAGGACGCCCAAATGTACGCCCAGTGGGGGATTGACTACCTGAAGTATGACTGGTGCGGCTGCGAAGATTTGAATGCCAAAGGCGCCTACACGACCATGCGGGACGCGTTGCATGCGGCCGGCCGGCCGATGGTTTTTAGCATCTGCGAATGGGGCAACAACAAGCCCTGGGAATGGGCGGGGAACATCGGCAATTTATGGCGCACCACCGGCGATATTTGCCCCTGCTTTGATTGCAAGCAGGACCATGGCACGTGGTACCAGTGGGGCGTTCTTCAGATTTTGGATATGCAGGAAGGTTTACGAAAGTATGCCGGCCCCGGCCATTGGAACGATCCGGACATGCTGGAAGTCGGCAACGGCATGACCACGAACGAGGATCGCGCGCACTTTTCCCTGTGGTGCCTGCTGACCGCGCCACTCATTGCCGGAAACGATTTGCGCAGCATGTCTCCGGAAACGTCGGAAATCCTGATGAACAAAGACGCCATCGCGGTTGACCAGGACAAACTGGGGATTGAAGCATTCCGGTATTCCTCGGACGGCGTTCGGGAAGTCTGGTTCAAACCGCTGGCGGACGGAGATTGGGTCATGTGCGTGCTTAACCGCAGCACCCGGCCGCAGAAGGTGTTTTTCGATTGGAACAATGAAAAGGTCAGCGACGATCTTTCCAAAAGAGAAACGCAGTTCAACACCACCGTGTACCGCATTCGCGACCTGTGGACCAAGGCGGATTTGGGTACCACGGAAAAACCTTTGAACGCCGAATTGCCGGGACATGATGTCCTGATGCTGCGGCTCCAAAAACAGTAAACTCTTTCAGGTCCCCGAAACCTTTTTCACTTGTCGCCAAATGACTGGCGTTGCACTATTTCACCAACCACTCATAACCCAACACAAAAAATATATGAATCGTGCAAAACACCCAATCTTGTGGTCGTGCGGATCGCTGATTTCGGCGCTCGCGCTGTTTTTCCTCGTCGGTTGTCAATCTGCCAGGGAGCAGTCCAGCAGCAAACCGGCAACGGTGACGGCGCCGGCGGTGGCGCCCGCCACGACCGCCGAGGCCGCGCCCGCCTCCGTACCCAAGGCCATCCGCATTGATGCCGGCTCGGACACAAACTACGTCGATTCCGAAGGCAATGTCTGGCTCGCCGACCAGGGTTTTGCGGATGGAGAGGTGATAACCCGGGACGACGACATGCCCATTGCCAACACGAAGGATCCCGCGCTGTATCGGACCGAGCATTACGACATGACTTCTTTTTCTCAAAATGTTCCCAACGGCAAATACACCGTGAAGTTGCATTTTGCCGAAACCTATGAGGGCGTCACCGGCCCGGGAGAGCGTGTGTTTTCCTTCAACGTGGGCGGACAAAATGAATTCAAGGATTTCGATGTCTGGGTCAAGGCGGGCGGCCCGCAAAAGGCCTATGACGTAACGGTGGACGACGTGGAGGTTACGGATGGCAAACTGACCATCACTTTCACGGCCAACGTGCAAAGTCCCGCGATCGACGGGATTGAAATCATCCCGGCCCAGTAACATCCGGGGGCGGGAGTTTTTCCGGCTGGCGGGATTCAGGGTTGTTCGACCGGTGCCGGGCGGCCTTGCCGCAGGGCAGGCAGCCAGCCGCCATAGCGGCGCCGGTTGTAGTCACTTTGCGTTCCGTGTTCGTCTTGATGGCCGGACTTTGGCAGGATGACCACTTCTTTCGGTGAAGTCATTTCGTTCACCGCTGCCAATACGCTCGAGGGCGGACAGGTTTCGTCTCTCAGCCCCAGGCCGACCAGCATGGGGCATTTGATGTGCCGCGCGAAGTTGGCGATGTCATAATAGCGGCTGGCTTCATGCACTTTCGCCGGGTCTTTGCCTTCGGTGTTGAAATACCAATGCGGCCAGCCGGGCGCGCGGCCAATATCGGGCGCCAGCGTGTCTCCGTTCGCGGGCACAAGTGCCAGCGCCGCGGTGATGTCCCTGGGATGCAACCCGGCAATCATGATGGTTTGTTGCCCGCCCTGGCTGTCGCCCATCACCACCAGTGTCTTGCCATTCCAATCCGGGCGCGTTTTGAGATATTCAATCGCCCGATAGCAGGACAAATACATCCGCAAAAAATAGCTGGTGTCCCGATTATCGTCGCCGATGGACCAGTAATCCTTGAGCGGCCCGGCGAATTGGTTCTGGTAAAACTCCGCCGGTTCATCAATCGGCAGATCATGAGGCTCCAGGTTCAGCGCCAACCAGCCTTCTGCGGCCCGGTCCGTCACCCAGCTTTTCTGCAATCCGTAAACACCTGCCCACTGAACAATGAGCAGAGCAGGGAACTGTTTGCCTTTTTCGGGCCGGGCGATCTGGCCCTGGATGTGAGTTCCACGGATATTGTTCATGGTGATTTTCCAATAAGCCACGCCCGACTTTCCGCTGGATTCCGCTTCAAGTTTTGGATCCGTGGGGACTTTTTTTAATTCCTTCAGTTTGGCCTTCCAGAATGAATCAAAACCGGCCGGCATTGACGCGGCCGGCAGGATTTTGTCCGGCGCGGCCACGGCGCCGCCCACGGCTCGATCGGTGGCGTTCTCCGGCTGCCATTTCACTACAACCAGCATGGTTCCTGGTGCATCGAACCGGGTTACGATGCCGGCGATATTGTTGCTGAAACTCAGGTCGCCTTGCCCCACCTCTTTGAGGCCGCCGCTTTTGAGAGTGTAATGGGCCGCTGGCGCATTGGATTCGCCTTTCCATTCAATTTTCCAATGAACGGTGTCTCCGACCGGGTACACCCCGCCGGGTTTATCCGGTACAACTGTCATTTGCGCCCGGCAAAGACTCGTGGCCGCGAACGTAATCAACAGGAAGACACGGACATGGAAATATTTTGGTCGCATGAGGCAAACGCTATACAACACCAACCGGCCGATGCCAGAACGAAATATCCCGTCAAAGCGGATGGCGAACAGAGTGAGCCGAGGGCAATCGCCCGGCCCGGAAATCATTTCCGGGAAATTCCGGCAGGCGGCCTTAATCAGTCGCGGTGACTGTATTCCTGGATGGCCGCCCGCCACCACGGCGCGAGCGATTCGTCGGGGCGCAACCAGGCCTGCTGATGCAACCGGACCATTGCATGTGCATCCGTCAGGATTAGAAATCGTTCCACTGCGGTCAATTGGGCCGGACCTTCCGTCAGCAATTTTCTTCCGAGAGTTCGTACTTCTTCACGTCCGGCGCCGAGTTTGGCGAGCTGCTCGGCATAAACTGGATTCAACTGCTTTTCACGCAGCAAAGAAACATGGATCGCATTGACGTAAGGATCCAGCACCGCTTCGGCCAGACCGGCGTGGGCACGGCGCGGGGTGGTGTCATCGGTCATTTCGTGGATTCTCAACTGCGAGCGCAAAGAAACGAGTTCGACCGGCGGTTTGGTTTCCTCCGGCGTCAGAAACAGCCCGAGTTTTCGTGCGCGCGCGCCGAGGCTGCGCCGGCTTGTCCACACGCTGAGCGGGATGGAAAGAACCATGCCGGTGAACACCGGTGTGAACCACCAGAACAGGACCTGATTCAATCGCCACATGAATACGCCCCAAACGAGGCCGATGAGAGTGTGGCCCCAATGCCGCCCGATGGCGGACAGCCAGGTCGTGCCGTCGGGGCCGCGCCTTTGCTGGCTCCAGCCTACGCTGGCGCCAAACAGGTTTGTGACCACAAAACGTGTGTGCCAGAGCATCAGCAGCGGCGCATGCAGCGTGGAAAAAACGGTTTCACCCACAACCCCAACCGTGGTGCGGGCCAGACCCCCGAAGGCCCGGCGGCGCTCCCAATCGAACGAAAGGTCAATCAACGCCAGAACCTTCGGCAAAAGCAAAACGGCCATGCAGATGATGAAAACCAAAAAGGCATGGGCGGTGCCGCTGAGGTTGGTCAGGTAGCCGTGCACCGTGAATTCCGACAGGCCGGTGTATTTTTGATACCAATGGATCCAGTTAAACATCAGCAAAAACACCAGCCACAGCGGCCCGGCGAGATAGCCGAAGATGCCAAGCAACAGATGCAGCCGGTTCACACCGCGCAGGCCTTTGGCGAACAAGACGAGGCCGTGTTGCAGATTGCCCTGGCACCAGCGGCGTTCGCGCTGCGCGTTTTCAATCATTCCCTGCGGGACTTCCTCGTAACTGCCTTCGAGATCATAGGCGAGCCAAACCTCCCAGTTGGCCCGCGATAACAGCGCGGCCTCGACGAAATCATGGCTGAGAATCTGGCCGCCAAAGGGTTTTTGTCCGGGCAACTGCGGCAGGTCGCAGTGCTGCATGAACGGCTCGGTGCGAATGATGGCATTGTGTCCCCAGTAATTGCCCAGATTCAGCGCCCAATAATTCAGCCCCGCGATGAACACCGGCGCGTAAAGGCGGTTGGAGAATTGCTGGATGCGGCCGAAGAGTGATTCCGCGTTCACGAGCGCCGGGACGGTTTGAATCAATCCGACGGTTGGATGCAATTCCATCAACTTCACCAGATCCACCAGCGTCTCGCCACGCATGATGCTGTCGGCGTCACACACCAGGAAATAACGGTAACGGCGGCCCCAGGCGTTGAGGAAGTCGCGCACGTTGCCGCTCTTGCGGCCTTCATTGTCCGTGCGGCGCCGGTAATAAATCCGTCCCAACGCGTCCAGTTCGCGGGTCAATTCATACCAGCACCGCTCTTCCTCCACCCATTTGTCGGGATCGGTTGAATCGCTGAGAATGAAAAAGTCGAAGTGCTCGAGCTGGCCGGTTTTGGCGAGTGATTCGTAGGTGGCGCGCAGGCCTTCATAAACGCGCACGATGTTTTCATTGAACATGGGAAAAACGATGGCCGTGCTGGTGCCGGCGATGCTTTGCCCGCGGTAATCTGTTTGCGTGATGCGGCGGGGATCGCCGAAAGTGCGCAGGATGAAGCCGAACACGCCGTGCATGCCACCGATCGCGATCAGGAGAAATAAAATGACAAACAGGGCGAACAACACCGTGCTGGAGGCGGACCAGCCGGTGCGCCAGAGCAAATCGGCAAAGAGCAGGGAGACCAGGCCGGTGAGCAGGAGGGCGGAGGAATAAAAAATAAACACGCGCCCACCGCGGTGGACACGGGGCAGGGGAGTCACTCCCAGGGGTGACGACTGGTCCGAGGCGGGAACGGACTGGGGAGCGCCGGGCATGGTTCAGTGCGTGAAATAGAAAACCGCGAACAGCAACAGGATGAACAACGTCCAGGCCACCACCATTTTCAAATAAGGAATCCGGCCCAGATTCGTCAGGGTCGTGAGGGGACCCAGGTCAAACGGGCGCGGGGTCATTTTGGAAAGTTGAAAACCCGGTCCGGCCCGCAGGTAGGCGTCGCGCATGGAATGGACAAATTCCTCCGGCCAGGGAGGTGGGCGGAGGAATTGATCCTGCCACTTGCCGGGCATGTCGGCGAGGAGCAGGGCGAGCCGCCCGCGGGTGGACAGCATCTGGTCGGTGTTGGTGGGCGGTTCGTGCAAGACTTCGGCAAACCATTCGGTCACAATGCGGTCCATTTCCTCGGCGGCAATCTGGGTGGCGGAGTGGTCCGGCTCGACCGGGGCGCGCTTCATGGCGCGTTCGAGCACGCGGAGCACCAACTGGCCCAGCAATGCCTTGTTGCGAATCCGCAGGGCGTGGAAATAATTTTCCACCTTGGCGTAGGCGGCGTTCCACTCTTCCAACGGGCGGCCGGCCAGTCTGCCGGAGACATCGGTCAGCGCGCCCGGGCCGGTCAGGGCGGACTCCATTGGTAGGTCCATGTTTCGCTCAGAATATTCGTTCCCCGCTGCAGCGTACATCGAATATCCACCGGATCCGTGTTGCCCGGTTTCGGCTGCATTTTCAAAACCACACGCCACGTTTTCAGGAAAGTATTGCGCAAAGTCTGATTCCACACAATCGCCGCGTTGGTACTGCAACTGGCGATGGCTTGCGGCGGATTGCCTTCGGGAATGGCGTCCAGTTCGGGTCCGGCAAAATCAACCATAATGACGCGGGTGTTGGCATTATCAGAATCGAGACCGATGCGCGTGCTGACGACCCGGTTTTCCGAAAGTTTCAGGTCCGCGTCGGCGTTCTCCCAGCAGAGGGTGTAGCCAAAGCGGTAAGCTTGCATCGGCGCGGGTTTATTTTTTGGATCCCAGAACGCGACGATGTTGTCCAAACCTTCGTAGTTGGCGCTCAGTTCGACCAGATGCAAATCGCCCTCGCCCCAATCGCTGTGCGGCTCGATCCACACGCTGGGTTCCATTTGAAAAAGGTTGAACATGTCCTGATACGCCGCAAAGGAACGTTCCCGCTGCAGCAGGCCAAAACCGCGGATGTGCGGTGCGTAAAAAACCTGGTGCCGCAGGATGGACGGATTGTCCAACGGCCGCCAGAGCGTCTCGCCGTTGCCCATACGTACCAGCAGGCCGTCGGCGTCGTGTACCTCCTGGCGATAGTCGTCAAATTTGCGTTCCGAATTTTTGCCGTACCAGAACATGCTGGTCAACGGCGCCAGGCCGATGGTTTTGACAGGCAGTTTCCGTTGCGGGTTCGCCTCCAGGATTTCTTTTGGTTCGCGGAGGAAGATCACCGCCTCGACATCGGCCGTGGTCGTTTCACCGGGGTGGATGATAAATTGATATGCGCCGGTGCAACTGACGCTGTCCAGCAGGGCAAAAAGCGTCAGTTCCTTGTCGTCCGGCTGCGGTTTGCCGAGCCACCAGTCGGTGAAAATGGGGAATTCCTCCGGCCGGTCCATTTCGCCGCAATCCACTGCCAGACCGCGCGCTGACTGGCCATAGCGCTGGTCCTCGCCCAGCAACCGATAATAACTCGCGCCGAGAAACGCGCCGAGTTCGTCCCATTGGTTGGTCCCGTTCAGTTGATATAAAACCCGGAAACCGGCGTAACCGGTGTTGGCCGGAATTTGATTTTCAATGTTCAGACCACCGTAATCAAAGAAATCTTCCACAAACCGGATTGGCTGCAAATGGGTCGCCGTGAATTCATACACGTGCACCGGCTCCTGATAGAGATAACCCGGATGGAAAAACTCGATGCGGAAAGGGAGGTTTTCCACCCGCCACAGAGCCTGGCTGCGGCGGAAACGAATCTGCCGGTACTTGTCATAATCGAGATTATCCTGCCGCAGCACCTTGGGCAGGTCGGCACGCGGCGAATGGAATGGATGGCGTGCCCGCTCCTCGGCGAGCTTGATGACATAATCCAGATTCACCTCGCCGGATTCGAGACTAGCCGCAACTCGTCCGGTCAGGGCCATCACCACCGTTAAAATCAGGCAACTACGTCGCCACATTCAGGCTAAGGAGAACCGAAGTGGGGCAAATTTGCAAGTTCAGCGAGGAACCTCCTGAGCAACAAAAAGTTATGGTGATACTGTCAATTATTCAATCCAACGTCTGCCGATAGCGCTTGATGCCAATGGTCAGCATCACCACCAGGAACAGGGCAATCGGCCAGAGATCGGGAGCCACGTCCGCCAGACCATTTCCTTTCAATAAAATTCCGCGTACGACCCGCAGGAAATGCGTGAGCGGCAGGGCTTCACCGACGTCCTGCGCCCAACCGGGCATTCCGCGAAACGGGAACATATAACCGGACAGCAGCAACGACGGCAGGAAGAAGAAGAACGCCATTTGTACCGCTTGCAACTGGTTCCTGGCAATGGTCGAAAACGTGATGCCGACGGCGAGGTTCGCCACAATGAACAGAAATGCCAGCACCAGCAACAAGGGCACGCTGCCCACGATCGGCACACTGAACAAATATCGCGCTGCCAGCAGAATCAGAAAAATCTGGATATAACCGACGGTGATGTAAGGTACGATTTTGCCGATCATTACTTCGCCGGGCCGCGCCGGCGTGGACAGCAGATTTTCCATCGTGCCGCGCTCGCGTTCGCGCGTGATGGCCAGCGCGGTAATGATAATCATCGTCATGGTCAGCATCACGCCCATGAGACCGGGCACGATGTTGTACTGGGTGATGTTTTCCGGATTGTACTGTTGATGCACCACGAGATTGAACGGCGGCGGCGCGCCCTGCAATCGGGCCAGCGGTCCGGTGAGGTCGCGGTTTAGAACCGTGGTGGCGAGCAAATTGACCGCGCCGACGGCGTAACCAATGGCCGAGGGATCCGTCGCATCGGCTTCCAGGAGCAAATCCGGCCTTTCACCGCGCAATAATTTCCGGGAAAAATCCACCGGAATGTCCACCGCGAACTGGACGGTACCCTGAGCGAGCATTTTCTGAATGTCAGCCTCGTTTCTCGGTTCGCGGATGACGTCGAAGTAGCTGCTGTTGCGCAGGCCCCAGACGAGGGTCCGGGAAAAAACGCTGTTGTCGGCCGAATAAACGGCCGTGGGCAGGTGTTTGGGGTCGGAATTGATGGCGTAACCGAAGAGTACCAACTGGAGCAGGGGAATGCCGACCATCATGCCGAACGTCAGCCGGTCGCGGCGCATCTGGATGAATTCCTTGCGGACAATCGCCCAGAACCGCCGCCAGTTGAACTCGTGCAGTTTCACGGGAAAATCGTATGGGTTGAAACGACCGCCCTCGCCCCGGCCCTCTCCCCCGGGAGAGGGAGAATAGCCGTCAGCCAGGCGGCAAATTGGACGGCCTGAAAAAAAACGCGGCATGAGCGTTCACGTTCTGCGCGAGAATCAAAATGAGCCTCGTTACGTCGGCTGCTACGGTGATATTTGAGGTTCACGAGAAATTATCCATGGCCGTTTCCATCAGGCTGATGAACACGTCCTCCAGCCCGGAGTCAATCTGTTGCCAGCGATATGCGCCGGTCATCCACGGCGCGATGCGGGCACGCAACTTCTCTGCGTCGCTTCCGCTGACGTGGAGCGTCGTGCCGAACGCAACCACCTGTTCCACGCCGGGTTGTCCTCGGATTTTTTCCGCCAACGCCGCCAAATCCGGTCCGGTTACTTCCCAGGTTGTCAATCTGGCGGTCTGCACCACTTCCTCAACAGTGCCGCGCGCCAGCAGGTTGCCGTAGGCTATGTAAGCCAGACGATGGCAACGCTCGGCTTCATCCATGTAGTGCGTGGTGATGAGCACGGTCAGGCCTTCGGCGGCGAGTTTGTGAATTTCCTCCCAAAAATCACGGCGCGCCTTGGGGTCCACGCCTGCCGTGGGTTCGTCCAGCAGAAGCAAATGCGGCTCGTGAATCAGGCACGCGGCCAGTGCCAGGCGTTGTTTCCAGCCGCCGGATAATTCACCGGCCAGTTGGCGTCGCCGTTCGGTCAGGCCGAGCCGTTCCAGGCTTTTATCCACGGCGACTGCCCGTTGTGGCACGCCATAAATCTGCGCGATAAAATCCAGATTTTCCGCGATAGTCAGGTCTTCATAGAAACTGAACCGCTGCGTCATGTAACCGACGTTTTTCTTGATCTCGCCGGCCTCCTTGCGAATATCGAAGCCAAGGCAGCGTCCGCTGCCCGCGTCCGGCGTGAGCAGGCCACAGAGCATCCGTAAAAAGGTTGTTTTACCGCTGCCATTCGGGCCGAGGAAACCGTAAATCTCGCCGCGCCGCACCTGCATGGGGATATTGTTCACGACCGTGCGGTCACCGAACCGCTTTGTGATGCCCTGGACGTCAATGACGAAATCAGAAGTCATGAGGAAACATTCTACCTTCAACATTCAACTCCCAACGCCAAACCAATTCCCAATGCGCACGGGCATTGGGTGCTGAGCGTTGAATGTTCGATGTTTCATTTCAACTCCACATCCACCGGCTGGCCGGGCCGGAGGTTCGCGGCGTCCGCGGGAGGAAATTTCGCCTCGATCATGTAAACCAGTTTGGCGCGGTTTTCCTGGCTGTAAATCACCGGCGGCGTGAACTCGGCCTGTGTCGAAATGTAGTTCACGGTCGCCGCATAATCGCGTTGGCCGCCGTCGAAGGTCACGCGGACGGACTGGCCGGGGCGAATTTGGGGCAAAACTGTTTCCGGTACAAAAAAACGCACTTTGAGATTGGCCGGTGGCAGAAGCTCAACGACCGGGCTGCCCGCTGCCACCCATTCGCCGACGCGATACAAGGTGTCCTGAACAAACGCGTTCGTTGGTGCAAACTGATCCTTCTGCTCGAACGACCAGTTGGCTTTGGCGAGCGCGGCGGTCTGGGCCGCCACCTGCGCGTGATCGGCATCGCGCTGTGCTCGGGCCTGGTCCAGTTCCTCAGCCGAAATCACCCCTTGATCGCCGCGCAGTTGCTCACGGCGGGCAAATTCGGCCTCGGACAGGGCAAGGTTGGCCTTCGCCTGCGCCAGATTATTGCTGGCCTGGCGGGCGGCGTCAGCCTCGGATCGGCGCTCCAATTGAAACAGCCATTGCCCGGCGTCAACCTGGTCACCGCGCGCCACGGCCAGATTTTGAAGGGTGCCGCTCAGGGGCGATGCCACATAGACGTATTCGCCTTCGATGTAGCCTTGAAACGGGTTCGACGAATTCGACGAGCAGCCGGCGATGAAAATCGCGGCCAGCGCCAAGCCGCAAAGAATCAGGGTTTCGCCTGGACACTTCCGCGCCTGAACGGCGCGGTGACGGCACAGCGCGCCGTCCCTACCAGCTTCAGTTTTCGGATTCGTTCGCCTCATCTGGACCGATCAACTTGTTTTTCAACGAATTTACAAAAAAAAGTTGACATGTCAAACAAATGTTTTAATTATTTGTTTGAAACATGAATTTGAAACCAGTCGAGAGCCGGGAGTTGAGGGTCGAGAGCCAGAAACAGCGCGCGAAGCGCCAAGCACAAACGGCCCTCGACCCTCGTCACTCGACTCTCGACCAAACCCGGCGCCAACTTTTGGAAGCGGCGGGTGAGGTGTTTGCCGAGATTGGCTTCCGCAACGCCACCGTACGCGAAATCTGCCGGCGCGCCGGCGCCAATGTCGCCGCCGTCAACTACCATTTTGGCGACAAGGAATCGCTTTATGCCGAGGTCCTGCGCGATTCGCAGCAAAAAGCATTCGAAAAATACCCTCCGTTGCTGGGCGTGGCGGCGGACGCGCCGCCGGAGGAAAAGCTGCGCGCCTTTATCCAGTCTTTTCTGCTGCGTATTTTCGACAGCGGTTCCATCACCCGGTTTGGCAAGATGATGTCGCGGGAAATGGTCGAGCCGACCGGGGCGCTGGATTTGTTGCTGGAAGTGCGGATCCGGCCGATGGCCGATCAACTTCGCGGCCTGGTCTCGGAGATTCTCGGCGGTTCGCCCGATGACGAAGAGGTCCGATTGTGTTGTTTCAGCGTCGTCAGTCAGTGCGTTTTTTTTCATCATTGCCGGACGATGATTACCCGGCTGTTTCCCGACCAGCGGCTGGACGCCTCAGCAGTGGCGCCACTGGCCGGGCACATCGCACGCTTCTCGCTTGCCGCAATGAAACACTTGCCCGACCCTGAACCATCCAGGTCCAAGCCGGTCCCGGCCTTGCCCCGTGGAGTAGCAGAGGCCAATGTGCGCCGTAAACCGGCGGACCTTACTCCACGGGGCAAGCGCCGGCGGCGTTGAAAGAATTTGGAAAATATGAAAACGACCAAACTCATTTTTCTGTTAATACTTGCCTGTTTTATCGCCGGTTCGAAGGCGCCGGCGCAAAACACCACCATCGCCACCAACGCGCCCGGCTGGATCACCCGGCCGCTGTCGCTCGTGGACTGCTTGAACCTGACGCTGAGCCAGAACGCCACGATTCTCAAGGCCAAAAGCGATTTGCAGGCGAACTACGGCATTGTGATCCAAACCCGGGCCGTGGCACTGCCCCACGTGATCGCCTCCGGCCAATACAAGCGGACCGAACGCAGCGCGATTGAAAATCTTCAATTACCCGGTTCGCCGTTGCAGTTGGAGTTGCCGGATCAAAACTGGAATGCGGGCATTCAGATCGTACAGTCGATTTATGAAGGCGGGAAGATGGTTGCCGCCATCCGCGCCGCCCGGCTCACGAAGGAACAATCCTTGTTGCAATATCAAACCGTGGTTCAGGATACGCTGTTGAACACGCGAGTCGCCTACTACGATGTTCTGCTGGCTGCGCAACAAATTGTCGTGCATGAGGCGTCCGTCGAGCTGCTTTCGAAAGAACTTGAGGACCAGCAGAGTCGTTACAACGCCGGCACCGTGCCGCATTTCAACGTGCTTCGGGCCGAAGTCGCCGTGGCCAACGAGCGTCCGGTCTTGATCCAGGCGCGGAATAACTATCGCATCGCCAAAAACAACCTGGCCAACCTGCTCGGTTACAATCTGCCGCGGGATATTTGGGAGGACATTCCGTTGAACCTGGCCGGCAAGCTCGAAGCCGAGCCATATCAGATTGATTTGCCGCAAGCCATCGAGCAGGCGTTGGCGAACCGGACCGAACTCGCCGCCCTGCGCAAAGCAGAAGCGTTGCAGCATGAAAACGTGGTCAGCGCCAGGTCAGGTTACAAACCGACCGTTCAAGTTTTTGCCGGCTACAACTGGTACAATGCACAATACACGCCGCCGGTTGACCTCGAGCATGACATCCACGGTTGGAACGCCGGGGCGGAATTGAGTTGGGACATTTTTGACGGCATGTTGACGCGCGGCAAGGTGGTGCAAGCCCGGGCACTTTACGAGAAATCCAGGACGGACGTGGAAGACAGGGGGCGCCAAATCGAACTGGAGGTACGCACGGCGTATTCCCAATTCATCGAAGCCCGCGAAGTGCTGGATTCGCAAAAGACCGTTCAGGCGGAAGCCGAGGAAGCCTTGCGCGAAGCTGAGGCACGCGCCACTGCCGGCACCGGCACGCAACTGGACGTGCTCGACGCCCAGACTTCGCTGACGCAGGCGCGCACGACGGAGATTCAGGCATTACACGATTATGACGCCGCCCGCGCCCGGCTCGAACGCGCGATTGGCGCGGACATGGGGCAAACGCAGAATCCGGAATCCTGATTTGCCATTGACGGCATTGGCGGCTTTGAGGGATTTTTACGGGGTTATGGCAAAAATTCAAAGGGCATTGCTCTCCGTTTCCGACAAAACCGGTCTGGTTCCGTTGGCACAAGCGCTCACGGCGGCAGGCGTTGAATTGATTTCCACCGGCGGTACCGCCAGGGCGTTGCGCGAGGCCGGATTGGCAGTAAAAGATATCAGCGAACACACCGGCTTTCCCGAAATGCTCGATGGTCGTGTCAAAACGTTGCATCCAAAAGTTCACGGCGGACTGCTATTCATTCGCGGCAACGCCAAGCATGAGGCCGCCGTGCAGGAGCACAACATTCAGCCGATAGATCTCGTGGTGGTGAACCTTTATCCGTTCGAGCAAACCGTCGCCAGGCCGGATGTGTCGTTGCACGAGGCGATTGAAAATATTGACATCGGCGGGCCCTCCATGCTCCGGAGCGCGGCCAAGAACCACGAAAGCGTGACGGTGGTGGTGGATCCGCTGGATTACGCGGAAGTCGCGGGCCAAATCCAGGCCAACGGCAACACGACGCTCGAGCTCCGCCGCGAACTGGCGGCCAAGGTTTTTGCGCGAACGGCAGCCTACGACGCGGCAATTGCGGCACATTTGAATTCGGAATTCGGAATTCGGAATTCGGAATTGCCAAAATTGCTTTGCATTTCTGCGCCGCTGGCGCAACCGCTGCGTTATGGTGAAAATCCGCACCAAAAGGCGGCGCTATACGGCAAATTCCGCGAGTTTTTCCAGCAGCTTCACGGCAAGGAACTTTCCTATAACAACATTCTGGATTTGACGGCGGCGGCAAATTTAATCGCCGAATTCGCGGGCGAGCCGCCGACGCTGGCGATTCTCAAGCATATGAATCCGTGCGGTGTCGGTCAAGGTTCGAGCTTGCGCGAGGCGTGGGACAAAGCGTTTGCGACCGACCGGCAGGCGCCCTTCGGTGGCATCATCGCCGTGAACCGCGCGCTGGACGGCGCCTGTGCGGACGCCATCGCGGAAATTTTCAGCGAGGTCATCATCGCGCCGGATTTTTCGGGGGAAGCGCTGGCAATTCTGCAAAAAAAGAAAAACTTGCGACTGCTTAAGTCGCTGAAATCGCCGTTGCCTGCGCAATCCCGGGACATCCGCAGCGTTGGCGCCGATTCTTTTTTATTGCAGGAACGCGATTTGAAAAAGACGGCGGCGGCAGACTTGAAAATTGTCACACGGCGACAGCCCAGCGAGGCGGAGTTGAGCGCGATGCTGTTCGGCTGGCGCGTCGTCAAGCACGTGAAGTCGAACGCAATTGTTTATGTGGCGGCGGATCGGACGCTGGGCATCGGCGCCGGCCAGATGAGCCGCGTGGATGCGAGCCGGATTGCCGTCTGGAAGGCGGGCGAGGCGAAACTCTCGCTCAAAGGCAGCGTGGTTTGCAGCGACGCCTTTTTCCCGTTTCCCGACGGTTTGATTGCCGCGGCGGAGGCGGGTGCGACGGCGGCGATTCAACCGGGTGGTTCGGTGCGTGATGCCGAAGTCATTGCGGCGGCGGATGAGCGGAAGGTGGCCATGGCATTCACCGGCACGCGGCATTTCCGGCATTAACGAATCAGCCGGTAGATCAGAACGAATTGGCAAAGGACGACCGCTGCCAGGAGCACCCAAACGAATCTTTCCCGCAACCGCAAGCCGCGCTGGCGGGCGGTCGCAAGCCAGAACTGAAATTTGGCAGAACCGAGCGTAACGATGTCGCCATTGCGAAGCAGCGCGGTTTGCACCGGTTGATTATTGACCATGATCAGGGCATTCTGCGCTGCGGCGAGTTTGAAACCTTCCCGCCGGTGAAATTCCAGCGTCAAATGTTGATCCCACATGCCATCATCATTCAATTGCAGGTCGTTCCCACCGGCGCGGCCGATGCGAAAAGGAAAACGGCGGACAACCGAATGGCTGCCCGCCTTTTTTCCTGCCAGAATGTGAAGTTCAATCATCAGAAAATCCGGCGCGGCACCTGGATTTGATCGCCGGGATAAACCGGCGGGTCCAAAGTCTGGTCTTTCAGGGCTTTGACACAGTTGACGGTGATGACCTCGCCGTTGTGGCGGATGAGCTTGACCTTCTTCTGATTGGCAAAGTCGGTAAAGTCACCGGCGGATTGAATGGCCTTGGTGACCGTGGTTTCACCGATGTAGAGTTGCCGGCCGGGTTGTTTCACTTCTCCGCCGACGTAGAAAACGCGCTGCGGAGAACTGACCGTGACGGTCAACCGGACATAGTATTTGGGCACGTAGAGATCATGAATATCAGTTTGCAATTCGCCCGCTGTTTTGCCCAGCGCCCGAACCGCGCCGATGTAGGGAAGAGAGACGGTGCCTTCTTCCGTGATGGTTTGGACACTTTCCGGGATTGGCGTAACTGTGCCTGAGTAGTCCACAGTGACGGAGTCACCTACATGAAAACGTGCGGCAGTCAGATCAGTTGACGTTGTGTCCGTTGATGTGATTCCGGTAGTTCCGGTTCCCGTTTCTGCTCCGGTCACAGCCGGGGGCGGCGCAGGGTTGTCAGAAAACAGAATATCGTTATTGGAAGACGATGAGCACCCGCCCAAAATGAATCCGGCCAGCAACAATCCCACACCCGACCATTTCATACGCGACAGAGTCCAAAACAGTTTCATTACCGACAATCCTCGCGAAATTGGCCGCACAATCAATACTTTTGTTTGATACCGATTTTATTCGGGTCGTCCGGAGGGCTTTGAGGCGTGGCTTCCACTTCGTCTTCGTTGCGGGAATAGTAGTAATAATAGCCTTCGTCCTGCGACATGGTGATGTTGTTAAGAACAATCCCAACAAGATTGCCGCCGGCTTTTTCGATCAATTGTTTGGCACGAATGTTCATCGGTTGCGGGTACCGGCGATATTGGATGACCTGAATGGCCATATCCACTTCACTGGCGAGCACCGCGGCATCGCTTACGCCCAGGATGGGCGGCGAATCAAAAAACACAAAATCGTAACGCTGCTTTAATTCAGCGATCAGATTTTTCATCTGCAGCGAATTGAGGATACTCATGGAACTGCTTGGCAGTTTGCCGCTGGCCATGAAATCGAGCATCGGCACCGGCGTGGTTTGAATGACTTCCTCCAGTGAATTTTGTTTCAACAGATAATTGGTCAAACCGACGTTGTTGCTGACGTGAAGTATTTTGTGGAGGGTCGGGCGACGGAGGTCCGAGTCCACAATCACGACCCGCTGGCCTGCCTGGGCGAAGACGGTGGCGAGATTCAGGGCGGTGGTGGATTTGCCTTCGCCCATCCCGGCGCTGATGATGACGATGCTGTTGAGCTTGTCGTCCTTGCGGGAGAACAAAAAATGAGTTCGCAAGACCCGGTAGGCCTCGGCGTGCTGGCTGTCCGGCCCTTCATCCAGCAAATAACCGACGTTCTGGGGAATGACACCCAGCACAGGCGCCTGGAACGCGCGTTCCACCTCGTCAATAGTCTTAACGCTGGTATCCAGATATTCAATGAAGAAAGCCAGACCAACGCCGACAATCAGCCCCACCACCACACCCAGGATGATGTTCAAAGTTTTGTTCGGGCGGACGGGGTCTTTGCCCGGTTCGGCCCGGCGCACAATTTCCACCATGGCGGTCCTGGGAATCTGCATGTCAATTTTTTCAGCTTCAATCTTTCTGGACAGCAACTGATGAAAATCCAGCATGTTTTCCAATTTGCGTTTTTCCTCCCAATACGGCTGAGTTCTCGCGGCGTCGTCCAGGTCTTTCTGTTTTGCCTCATTCACCGAGGCAGTCAACGTATCCAGCGCGGCCTTCTGGGATTGCACCTGGCTGTTCAGTCCCGCCAAAATGCCGCTGACCCGGTCATTGATTTCATTATTCAACTCGTCAATCAGGGATTGAATACGGATGACATCCGGATTTGCCAGCGAGTAATCATTCGTCAGGCTGACGAAATTCTGTTTGGCGGTATTCAGCTTGACCAGCAAATCAGACAGCGTGGAGTCTGGAATCAATGTGGGCAGAACGTCTCTTAATTTTTCCGGGCTTAACGGTTGCAGTTCAGTCACCTCTTTTTCCAGCTTCATGTATGCCGCCTCACCCTCAATCATCTGGTTATTGATCACTCGCAATTCCTCCGCGGTCAGGGTGGGGGATGGACTGACGGAATTGGGATCGTAATCATTAACGTGCAGATCACTGCGCAACTGATCCACTTTCTGCTGGGCGGCATCAATTTTCGCTTCGTCTTCCTGATACTGATCCTCCAAAGCCTTGATGCCGCGTTGAGTCTGTTCCGTGCGCAGGTTCTGCCGGTAATCGCGATAGGCTTCCACAATGGCATTGGCAATGTTCGCCGCCATGTTCTTGTCCTCATCAAACACGGTGATCTCGATTAATTTGGTGTTCCGGACCGGGTCAAGAGCCAGTCGCCGCTCGAGCATCTTCATGGTGATGGGAGTCTGAAACGGCACGCCGCCATTGTACCGTTTGCCCCATTCGGTATTTAAATCCAGTTTGGCGATAACCTTGCTGAGCACCACTTGATCCTGAATAATTTCAAACGCAGTTTGGATGAAGTAAGGATCGTAGGGGGCATAGGTGGCGTCACCGGGCCCGCCGCTGACGCCTTGGATGTCGGCAATGGTGTCCGGTTCGATTTTGATTCGGGCGGTGCTGGAATAGGATTCCGGCAGAATAAACGTTACCACGGTGGCAATGGTAAACGTGATCAAAAAAACGGTGATGATGATGGCCTTGCGAATGCGCAAAATGCGCAAATAATCCAGGAAATGCAGTTTGGCTTCCTGCATCGAATCGGGTTTTGATGGGTCCATAATTCAAAAAAAAATAGGAGCCAGAGTAAAGACCCTTGCTCCTGTTCAAACGTTCAAATACGGCTCACGCAATGTCTTCTGCTTAATAAGTGCCGGTGACACCCAGATAAACGCGGTTACGCTCATACCCCGGCGCGTACAACGCGATTGAGGTGAGATCGTCGTAATTGTAACCAATTTCAGCCGAGACATGTGGAGTAATGCTGTAAGCCAAGTTCAGCCCCACGCTGTACCAGGTTTGCGATTGATTATTTACGGCGCCGCCATTGAAAGACGAGTATTGGATTTGGCCTGTAATATTGCCGGTCAATCTTGGGGTAATCTGGTGGTTAAGGGCGGCATAAACCACCGAACTTTCCTGGTCCAAGGTGGCTGTGTTGCCGGTTATGGCAATGACCGACGTCGCATTCCGAGTCTGGGTGAAGCCTACCTGCACGTAACTTCCCGGTAAATAGGTATAAGTTCCCGATAGTTTTGCAAAAGGAGAAAGTTGATCGGTTGCGGGAGCGCCAGCTTGAGGATTGTAATAATCTGCGTATTGAATGCCCGCCTGTGCCGACAGGGTCAAATTATCCAAGGGAGTATATTGCGCGCCGACATACCCATATTGCGACCAGTTGTCGCGGTTTTCACTGCTATAAGGACCCAGGAGGGTGAAGCCAATCTGTTCATTCCCGGTATAATTAATCAGCCCAAATTGGTACCCGATAAACGCCAGCAAGGTCGGCTGCAATCGCCAGTTCACATTCAACGCGATATTATGCTCAAGCCGGTTCAACAGTCCGGCATAACTTGGGTTGAGGAAATTCCCACCGCTGTTCTGGTAGTCGTAGAGATCATTTTGGTAACTGAGTTCCGTGCCGAGGAGCCGGGTCCATTGTGTGTCCAATGTAATGGCTCCCATGTTGTGAATGTTATTACCCTCCGTACGGTATAAGGTGCCACCATTGACCAGTTGCGGTTCCTGACCCACCGCCAGGGTGTCCATCACCTTTGCCTGCCAGCGTTCGGTGAAGGCATGGTCCACCCACAAATCAAGCTGATGCGTTTGATCAATCGGTCTCCCGTTAATTTGTTCCCGATCCTGGTAGTAATACAAACCGTAGGTGTATTTGAGCCCCAACTCCGTTTGTTGCAACGGCACGTTCAAGCTGAGGGAAGGGCTAAGTTCGAATCCAAAACTGTCGCGCTTGGTGGGCGATCCCGATGGGGCGGTGTTGTAGTTGTCATCATAAAAGCCGCGCAAGGTGCCCGACACGCTCCACAGCTTGGCGGTTTCCATCTGGTTTAAATCCGGCGCGTAAGCAGCTTGAAGGCCGGTCGTTCCCGCTAGCGCCAGACCCGCACAGACAAAAAATTTTCTCATAGGTCTACATTCTATACCACCACACTACTTGACATCTGTTTGATGTTCAAGGATACAAACAATTAACGACAATTCCAAACGGACAATTTCACGCCAGTTTTGACTACCGTTCAAATATCAGTAAAACAGGAATCCTGTCAAACATCATTTTTTGCTTTTTCCGCAACAATGTTTGTATTCAGGGCCTCATGGTGTCATCAAGACGCTTTATTTTTCAGGCGCTTGAATCTTAACTTTTCCAATAAGGCTTCGAGGGGAGATGTGTTTACCACATCTTGCCTCTCCAACCAGCCTTTGGCTGCAATTCCAGTGCCAAATCGGAGGAATCCGCTATGCTCATTCCGGTGCGCGTCGGGATTGATGACACATCTAACCCCCTTGCTTTTGGCATAAGGCCAGAGCCGCCAGTCCAAATCGAGCCGATGCGGGTTGCAATTCAACTCGATCCATGTGCCGGTCTCAGCGCAGGCGTCAATCACGGCCTGAATGTTGACCGGATACGGCTCACGCTCAAGCAATAACCTTCCGGTGGGATGGCCAATCATGTGGACAAAAGGATTTTGCGCCGCGCGAATCAGCCGCTTCGTATTTTCAGCTTCGTTGTTGGATGGCACATGCAAACTCGCCACCACCACTTCCAGTTCCGCCAACAACTCATCATCGAAATCCAACCCGTCGCGTAAAATGTCCACCTCGCAACCCGTGAGGAGCCGGAATTCGCTGCCCCGACGCGTTTGTGTCGGGGCGAGTTGCCCGTTGATTTTTCTGATTTCTTTTATTTGTTGCCGGACACGTTTGGCATCAAGACCATTGGCCTGGAACGATGATTTTGAATGGTCGGTGATGGCCCAGTATTCCAGCCCCAGCCCTTCCATGTACCCGGCAATGTCCTCCAAGCGATTGTGTCCGTCGCTCCAGATCGAATGGTTGTGAAGTGCGCCCTTCAAGTCCGTCCACTCGACGAGCCTGGGCAGGTCGTTTTTCTCAGCCGCGGCGAATTCACCATGGTCCTCCCGCAGTTCCGGGGGCACAAACGGCAGATTCAACCTGGCAAAAATTTCCGTTTCGTCCTGGCACGGCACGAGCCGTTGGGGATCGCGGGTTTCAATTTTGGATTTGAACAGGCCGTATTCATTCAAACGCAAACCCCGTTGAATCGCGCGCTGGCGCATCACGATATTGTGTTCCTTGCTGCCGGTGAAATAGGCGAGGGCAAACGGAAATTCCCGGTCACTGACCACCCGCAAGTCGCATTGCAGGCCGCCTTTAACCAGAACGCTCGCCTTCGTCTCGCCTTGGGCGGTGATTTTGATGACATCCGGCTGCGCGACAAAGAATGCAATCACATCCGACGGCTTTTTCGACGAGGCCAGCAAATCAATATCGCCAATGACCTCCTTGAACCGCCGCAGGCTGCCGGCCGCGCTGCACCGGATGACCTCTGGATGCCCGCGGAGCACCTCCAGCAACGGTTCGGCCGCCAACCAGGCGTCGCTCAACAGGTGTTTTGCCGCGTAGGTGCGGCGGCGCTCAATGCCTTCCATCAAATTCGCCTGCGTCTTTTCGCCGAAGCCTTCGAGTTGTGCGACCTTGCCCGCCCGGCAGGCCGCTTCCAATGCCTCCACCGAATCCACGCCGAGGTTTTTGTTGAGCGCCTGAATTTTTTTAGGGCCAAGCCCCGGAATGTCCAGCATCTCAATCAGCCCCGGCGGGATCGAGGCTTTCAACTCGTCGTAGTAGGCGAGCTTGCCGGTCTCCACCAGTTCGGTGATTTTTTGTTCCAGCGCTACGCCGATGCCTTTGATCTTGCCCAGCCGTTTCCCGGCAACCAGGTCCGCCAGCGGTTCGCTCAAACTTTCAATGGTGCGGGCGGCGTTCTGGTAGGCCCGCGTCTTGAACGGATTTTCCCCTTTCAATTCCAGCAAGATTCCGATTTCGAGCAGAATTTCCGCCACCTGATCTTTGTCCATGACCTGAGTATAAATGCGGCCGAAAGGATTCAAAAGCGAAAGTGGCACCCGGGTCGGGTGGGAACGATTGTGCATTTCGACCGTCTCCGGGGGAGCTGCCCCCGGCCCCCCGGGCCACGTTGCCTTTTTGCATCCGGATTAGGGCAAAACGGCCTGTGCTAATCCGGGCAATAAGGGAACCAGTTTTAAAGTAAATTAACGGGGCCTTTTTGCATCCGGCAACCCCGTTAAACGGCAAACGGGGTTCCGGGCAAAAAGTAACCTAAAATGGCCCGCCGCTTGCTACATCATAATCAATTTAGAGGATTTGGAAGCATTGGGAAGCAGAACAATGAAATTTGCGAGCGCACATTTGAATTTTTCAGAGCAATATTTGCAGGCAACCTTATTCGTTTCGCTGCTGAGCGTATGGCTGTTGGTCGGGCTTTTCTATTATTTAAACCGATACACTAAACGGGAGTATTTTACGGTCTGGACCACCGCGTGGCTGTTTTACGCACTCTGGTTGACCTTGGGATTGACGATGCATGATGTGGTGTCCAACAAGGTCATCTTCATGCTGCGGCAATGTTGCGTTGCCATTTCTGCGGTGTTTCTTCTGTGGGGCAGCGCTCGTTTTCTGAGTCTGCCAATCCGGCAGACCTCGTTCGGTTTGTTCATGTTGTTCCTCCTGGCCTGGACGTTTATCAGCACGCAGATGCTTTCGAGCAGCCTGCAAATCGAGTTGCCCGTGTTCATTTTAATCGGTCTGAGCAGTGTGTTTGCCGGAGTTTGCTTTTACCGGGTTAGAAAGAAAATGCCGTTTGTCGGGGCGGGAATGTTGTCCATGGGTTTCCTCCTCTGGGGACTCTACCTGGGCAGCTTTCCATTTTCCCAGGAGTATCAGGAGCTTTACAACGCAGGCTTTCTCATTGCCGCCGTGCTGCAATTGTTTATCGCCGTCAGCATGGTGGTGCTGGTGATGGAGGAAGTTCGTTACAACGCCGAGCAGATGCGCGCGGAAATTGCCGAGGTTCGGTCTGAAAAAGAGGCGTTACAGGTCAAAATCCTCACCACCGAGGAACAATGTCGCAGCTTGTATGACCAGGTGCGCCTGACCGAGGGTGTGCAAAAGGCCTACGATGAACTGCGCCGCACGCAACAGGTCGTGGTACAACAGGAACGCCTGCGGGCCTTGGGCCAGATGGCCAGTGGCGTAGCCCATGACGTCAACAACGCCCTGTCGCCCATTGTCGCCTATTCCGAATTACTGCTGGCCACCCAGACGAGTATGCCCAACCCGACCCGCCAGTATCTGCAAATCATCCACCAGGCCGGCGAGGACGTCGCGCATATTGTCGCGCGGATGCGGGAATTCTACCGCCGGCGCTCCGACACGGAGGACCTGGCCAAAGTCAATATCAACCAGATTATCGAAGAAGTCATCGAGTTGACCCGCCCTCGCTGGCGCGATCTCTCGCAAAAGCAGTCAGTTTCCATACAAATTCAGCGCGAATTGGAGTCTCAGTTGCCGCAACTGCTTTGTGAGCCGGGCGATTTGCGGGAGGCGTTAACCAATTTGATTTTCAATGCGATTGACGCGCTTCCTCAGGGCGGCACCATCACCCTGGTCACGCGTTCCGTCAGCCACCCGGTTCCAGGGAGAAAAGGGTCTTCGGAAAAGCAGCTTCAAATTGAAGTGCGGGACAATGGCATTGGCATGGATGAAAAAACCCGCCAACATTGCCTGGAACCCTTTTTCTCCACCAAAGCCAAACGAGGGGGCACCGGCTTGGGCCTGGCGATGGTTTACGGAATGATGCGACGCCATGAGGGCGACATCGAAATTGAAAGTGCACCCGGTCATGGGACTTGCATCCGGCTGAATTTCCCCCTACGGGAAGGGCCTTCACAAACAACCGTTTCGGCCTCCCCGTTGCGCAATGGCCAAAGCCGTTCGCTGCGCATCCTTTGTATCGATGACGAGTCACAGATACAGGAGTTGCTGAAACATTGTCTTACGACCCTGGAGCATCAGGTGACAACTGCCTCAGGCGGAAAGCAGGGAGTGGAAATGTTTCGCGCGGCGATACTTCAGAAGCAACCCTATGAAATGGTGATAACAGACCTGGGTATGCCGGACATTGACGGGCATCAGGTGGCCAGAACCATTAAAGCGGAATCTCCCGGTACCCCCATCGTTATGATGACCGGCTGGGGATCAATTATGAAAGAGGACGGCGAAACCGCTCCCGAAGTGGACGCCGTAGTTGGCAAACCCCCGCGCATCCAGGAGTTGAACAATTTGATCCTTCAACTTACCGCGTAAGGCCAATTGAATTTACGATTTACCCCGTAGAGTAAAATGCGGTCCGTAACGCCCTGCCGTAACTTCTGCTCCAGTGCACGCTCTAGCCCGTGGGCAAATCTTGCTTTACTCCATGGGGTAAACCCGGTTTACGATGGCTGCAAATGTCCAAGCGGAACCTCAACCTGCGTGACTCGCCACCCGTCACCCGTCACCCGTCACACCAATATCCAGTGGCGCTGACCATTGCCGGTTCGGACAGCGGCGGTGGGGCAGGCGTCCAGGCCGACCTGAAAACGTTCGCCGCGTTTGGTGTCCATGGTGCCAGCGCCATTACCTGCCTCACGGCGCAAAATCCCCGGCGTGTTCTCGCGGTGGAATCCACACCGGCGAAAATGTTACGGCAGCAAATCGAGGCCGTCTTCCAGGAATTGCGTCCGGCGGCGGTGAAAACCGGCATGTTGCTCTCGGTGGAAAATGTCCGTACCGTCGCCAATTTTTTCAGAAGCCAAAGGCGTCCGCTGCTGGTGGTTGATCCCGTGATGGTCTCAACCAGCGGCGCCAGCTTGCTTGCTCCGGCGGCGATCAAAGTTTTGCAGGAACGGTTGTTGCCGCTCGCAACGTTGGTCACACCTAATTTGCGCGAAGCCGAAATTTTAACCGGCCGGAAGATCACGTCCGTCGAAAATATGCGCGCCGCCGCCCGCGAAATTCACACGCGGTTTGGCTGCGCAGCGCTCGTCAAAGGTGGCCACTGGCGTGGAACGCACGAAGCGGTGGACATTTTCTTTGATGGTCGGGCAGAATTGCTTTTGAACGCGCGGTTCATCAAAGGTGTGCGGACGCACGGCACCGGTTGCACCTTTTCGGCGGCCATCACGGCAGCGCTGGCGTTGGGCCACGATTTGCCCCGAGCCGTCGGGCTGGCCAAAAATTACATCACTCAAGCCATCGCCGGCAGTTATCGCGTCGGGAAACACTTTGCGTTGAATCCGCTGTTTCACTGAGGCATCCTCCACTCGACAACCAGCAACGAAACCGCCTCCCGTGGCAGGGTTATCTGCAGGACGCTTTGACCATTTCTGAGACGGATTTTTTTTGACGGCTCCAACTCCGCGAGCTGCCCTGCCTTTTCCAGTTCCGCGAATTGTTGCGGTGTCGGTTGCATGGGCGATCCCATGTGTTGCCAAACCGTGAAGGCGTCGCTGTGGTCGGTATCTATGCGGAAATGCCTGACTTGGGCACTCGTGATTCTGGCTGGCAGCCCGTCAAGTGTGAGTTTGATGCCCGCTGCCGGGCCGGGCGTGTCATCGTCATGGTAATGCCAAACCAGCACGCACAGCCGGTTTGAAGCCAGACTGGCGAGCGCCGAAACATCAGGCTGGGTTCGAACTCCGCCCTTTAAGATCGAATCCAGCGAGGCACTGTGGTCACTTTCCACCGCGAGTTGTTGGCCGCCCATTTGGCTGAACATGCGGAAGACGTTAAGGATCGGCAAATCAATGCCGTCGCTCGCCAGCGAACGGAAACCGGTAAACGGTGGCTGGTCCTCAAATTCAAACGCCCAGGTCAGTGCTGCCTCGAGATTCACACCATATTTACCGGCCAGCTCGAACTCGCGTGCGATACAGTCCGTCGTGTAACTGGCATAAACCGGGCGGTGGCGGTATCCAAACTGTTCGTTTTGACAGGCGGCGCACCCGTCCGGGTCGGATTCGCCGATAATTATCGGAGCACTTTTCAATTCAGGAAACGACGCGATGATACCAAAGGCGGAATTGATGTCACGCAACTGGTTCGCAATGCCCATGCACACGTAGCCATTGGTGAAAGTCGGAGAACCTTTTGCATGGAACGAGACAAAATCAAGCGGCGTCCCGGTTTTACCGGTGGCGCAGTTGGTTCCATGAAGGCAATGCTCCAGAAATTTCTTCAGAAATTTTGTGCCCCCGCCCGCTGAGTCTGGTCCGCCAACTTTTGCTTCAGGCAAGGCGCGCCGCACGGCGTCCACTGCGTTATCGTGCAACCGGAAAAATTCCCCGGGCGTACCCTGCCAGTACCCGATATTCGGCTCATTCCACGTTTCCCAGTACCAATTCCTCACTTCTGCGTTCCCATATCGTTCCACATCGTGCTTCGTCCAATGGAAAACCAGTTCCGACCATTTCGCGTAATCCTTCGGCGGGTAAGCCCAACCGGTATAAATTTCGTTGTACTTTGCCTTGGGCGTCCAATGATGTTGATACGGTTCCGGCTTGGTGGACAGCGCTTCTGGCATGAAACCGATTTCGACATAAGGCCGGATGCCGTGGTTGCGGTAAGCGTCAAAAATCTGGTCCAGAATCGTCCAGTTGTAAACCGGGTTGCCTTGCTGATCCTCGGTGTAGGCGCCGGTTGAACCCCACTTCAACGCGGGTGTGCCATCGCCACTGGTCAGCAGGTTGTGGGTCCGGAAGTAAACCTCGTTTGTCTTCAACGCGCCCAATTCGCCCAGTAGTTTTCGCCCGTCCGGCAGGCAGGCGTAATTTGGTTCGTCCGCGCCGAAGAAGCGCCAGATCGGTTTCCATTCGCCAACCGGACGGTCAGCCTGAACCCGGATGGCGACCGGAAAGGTTCCCGTTTCCGCCGGAATCCGTTCAGCGGCGAAAACCAAAATCGCTGGCGTTATAACAAGGAATACGCGTCCAACCATGAATTGTGAAATTGACCGGCAACATATTTGCCCTTTCCTGCAGACATGGCAATGCGCAGTTTCGTGCTGGCGGCTCAGGCAATTCCGCCATTCACGCGGATGTTCTGACCGGTGACCCAACCGGCGGCTTCACTGGCCAAAAACGCGACAACTTCAGCGATTTCCATCGGCTGGCCAAGCCGGCCAAAGGCGGACGCCTGCGCAAACTGTTGAATTTGTTCCGGTGTCTTGCCATTTGTGAACAACTCCGTTTCGGTCGGGCCGGGTGAAATGACGTTGACCGTGATGCGGCGCGGTCCCAGTTCCCGGGCCAGCGAACGCGTCAGTTGTTCCACCGCGCCCTTGGTGGCGACATACGCGCCGTAGCTCGCCATCATTCTCACCGTCGTCGAACTGGACATATTGATGACGCGCCCGCCGTCGGCCAGACGCGTCGCCGCCTGCTGACACGCGAAAAACGTGCCCTTGACGTTTACCGCGAAGATGCGATCGAACTCGGCTTCCGTGACGGCGCTGACCGGCTTGACGGGCATGATGCCGGCGTTGTTTACCAGAATATCGAGCTTGCCGAACCGGGCGATGGTTTCGTCAAACAACCGGACAATTTCCGACACGCGTCCGACGTCGGCCTGAGTCGCAAACGCCTTTCCGCCGGAAGCTTCGATTTGCGCCGCAACCTTTCGCGCTTCGCCGGTGTTGCCGGCATAATTGACGGCCACCGCCGCTCCCTCCCGACCCAGGCGTTCGGCAATGGCCCGGCCGATCCCGCGTGAGGCACCGGTGACCAACGCGACTTTTCCTTTCAATGAATGGCTCATGTCCTTGATGCTGCCAAAAATATCCGGCAAACAATACCTCGATTCGCGATGGAAACCAAAGCACTTCTTCGGAACAATTTCGAGCCGACCAGGTCAGACCGGGTGCAGGTTGAACTTACGGCGGCTGCAGTCGGAAAAACTGGCCGGCGTTGGTCACGCTGATCATAACCTGGTTCAAATTGTTCGTCACCACCGGCGCCGGATTATTCGTGTTCCAAACAACCGGCGGAGTCAGACTGGTCGCCGAGGCGAGAACAAAACCATCCGGATAAATCGGCCAGGAGAGCGCCAGGTTGGCGCCGGAGGGCGCAACGTTCAGCAACGTCGAGGAAAATTCCCATGCCAGGGCGTACGTCTCGGATGAGCTGACGATGCTTACTCTGGGTATTCCGCCCGCCTTCCAGACCTGCAGGTCATAACGGCCCGATGCCAGTTGTGGTACGAAGATGTGTTCCACGTTGTCCACCAGGCTGGTGCTGGATACGACGAGATTGCTGTTGGCAGCGTTATATAAAAACAAGTTGAGATTGTTGATGCTGTTTTGATTTAGCTGGCGATTCCAGACCAGCGTCGCTGTGGCGGCAAAAGTGGCGTTGCTGAAACTGTTGGTGACGTTGAAATAATAATGGTTTATTTCGTCGGAACTGGTGCCGCTGGTGTTGGTGTTGAAATCCCAGCCGTTCAAGACGCCAATCGTGCCGGTCGCGCCATTGGGCGGGTGCGCCCCGCCGGAAGGAACGCTGGTAGCGGCGATGTAACCATGTTCGGCGCCGGCGAGTTGTTCATAGGAATTGAAGACGTTCAATATGCCGGCGCCGTAACGCGGGTCGAGCGGCGATGGTGGATTGTTTGTCCAGTCGGCCGGTTTCACCGCCCCGTTGAGCAATAAAGCTTTGACTGTCCGCATGTCAGCGGCGGAATTGGTGTTGCTGCCGCCGTCGCCACGCAGGCCCGTTTGCCTCAGCACCGCTGCCGCGCCAGCCACTTGCGGCGCGGAAAAACTGGTATAACCAGCCGGCGCGGTGATGTCCGGCTTCGCGCGGCCGTTGTCCAGCGTCGGCCCCACGCTCGTACTGGCGCCATAAACGGCAACCCCTATGCCGTCATAACAGGTTGACGGCGGACTCACCGAACCACCGTTGCCAACGCCGGAGACAAAAAGAGTGCCGTATTCTGCGGCATAATTGTCGTAAACTGAATCGATGCTCTGTTGTTCGGCTATTGTCGTTCCGGGGAAAATAAAGCTCTGATTCACCACGGGATCATTAATATTCGTCGGTTGTGCCGCCGCGATAATGCCGGTATAAAAATAATTCGCGTTGTAATTGTCCACGCGCGTAACATTGGAGGCCACCCCGCCCGGCAACCCGTAAAAATAAGAGGCCACGGTGTCCGCATGAACCGACTCCGTACCCAGGCTGTTGGGAAAAACATTGGCGGTGCCATTGGTGTTGAGGTAAAGCAAGAGACTGACCGGTTGCTGTACCAAGCTGCTCGCCGGGTTGACTTCAAAGTCGGGCGGGATGTTTGTGCCTTGCGCTTCGGGTTGTGCGACGCGAACGCCCGTGCCATCCGCGTTGGTAACTACACTTCGCAGCAATGTCACACCGATGGCATTAAGTTGCTGCGCCTGCGCAGTCAAAGCCATTGAACAACCTCCCCAAAAAATCACCAGAAGCTGCAGCCGCCGCAAACAACGCGTTTTTTTCATCAGTAATTCGCATTAATTAGAGCAAGTTTCATGCTCACAAGTCGAGCTTTTTCTCCCGTTTTCACCGGTTGGATAGCGGCCTTTGTTTCCTTTTTAAAGCCAAAACATTACACTGCCAAGCGATGTCCGACACGCTTGTCATCAACGAAATTTATTTGAGTTTGCAGGGCGAGAGCACCTTTGCCGGGCTGCCGTGCATCTTCATCCGCCTCACCGCCTGCAACTTGCGCTGCTCTTATTGCGACACCGCCTACGCTTTTACCGAGGGCAAACAAATGCCGGGGTCGGAAGTCCTGGCAAAAGTCCGTAAACTGGCTGCGCCATTCAAAGACCCGTCACTCGTCACTCGTCACTCGTCATTGCCTTTGGTCGAATTGACCGGCGGCGAGCCGTTGCTCCAAAAAAATTGTTTGCCGCTCATGAAATCGCTCTGCGACGACGGCTTCACCGTGCTGCTGGAAACCGGCGGCGCACACGATATTTCATCGGTGGACCCGCGCGTCCATCGCATCATGGATTTGAAATGCCCGAGCAGCGGCGAAGTGGAACGCAATCTCTGGGAGAACCTGAAATACCTTAAGGCTGCGGATGAAATCAAGTTCGTCATCGGTACGCGACAGGATTACGATTGGACGAAACAACAAATTTCGGACCGCAAACTCGACTCAATTTGTCCCTTGCTGATTTCCTGGGTGTATCCGCTGTCGCCGGAACAGCAGGACAAGTCTTTGAAAAAGGTTCCGGCCGGGCAGACACCGATTTCACGGCGCGAGCTGGCGGAAAAAATCATTGCTGATGCCCTGCCGATCCGGTTTCAGGCCCAACTGCACAAGATCATCTGGCCACCGGAAGAACGCGGCGTTTAGCAATTTACGATTTACGATTTCGGATTTACGATGGATCCGAAATTTCAAGCGGGCGCGTAAATCGTAAATCCAAAATCGAAAATTCGTGGCGAAACCCAGAAACATTCTGCAATGGCTCCGTGACTTTGAGTCGCGCAATGTCACCTTCCAGGACCCGGATGGTTCCTGGCCGATTGTTTGGGATCGCGCCCGGGACGTGCATGTTTGGGATGCCAACGGGAAAAAGTATCTTGATTTGACCGCGGCGTTTGGTGTGGCCGCGGCCGGCCATGCCAACCGGCGTGTGGTAAAAGCCGCACAGAGGCAACTGGCCCGGCTGCCCCATGCGATGGGTGACGTACATCCCCACGCGCGCAAGGCCGAACTCGCGCGAGAATTAAGCCGCCTCACCTTTGAGCGCTGGGCCGGTCCCCGGAGGGGCGAGCTCCGCGAGCCCCTGAAATCAGGGCATCGGGTAACTCGTCCCTCCGGAAAAGTAATCTTCTCCAATTCCGGTTTTGAAGCCGTCGAATCCGCGCTCAAAACCGTCATGCTGGCCACCGGCAAACAAGGGGTCATTGCCTTTTCCGGCGCGTATCACGGGCTCGGCTATGGCGCGCTCAACGTCACGCACCGCGATTTTTTCCGGGGCCCGTTCCATTACCAGCTTCGCAAGTTTGGCCATTTCGTGCCGTTTCCCGCAGGAGACGACGTAAGGAGTCTCGAATTAAAAGCAGGCAAGAATGAGCCTTGTTGCCACGGCTGCTACGAAATTGAGAAGCGCATTCGCAACCTCTTCCGTCGTGAATCCATCGGCGCCATTCTGGCCGAGCCGGTGCAGGCGCGGGGCGGCATCAATGTCCCGCCGAAGGAATTTTTGCCGATGCTGCGCAAGCTTTGCGACGAACACGGCGTGTTGTTGATTCTGGACGAAATTTACACCGGGTTCGGTCGTACCGGAAAATGGTTTGCCTGCGAGCACAGCAGCGTGGTGCCCGACCTCATCTGCCTGGGGAAGGCATTGACCGGCGGTTTTCCACTGTCGGCCTGCGTCGGGCGCGCGGACCTCATGGACGCGGCCTGGCCGAAGTCGCGCGGTGAGGCAATTCACACCAGCACATTTCTCGGGAATCCGGTCGGTTGCGCGATGGCGCTGGCGCAAATCGGGGAAATCCGGCGGCGTAACCTTTGCCAGCGGAGCGCTGAACTCGGCAAATTTTTGCTGGCCGCGCTGGCTTTACTCCGCGTTCCGCATTCCGCACTCCGCATTTCTGTTCGTGGTTTGGGCCTGATGGCCGGCATTGAACTGCAATTACCGGACGGCAGACCGGCGGCTGAAATTGCGATGCAAACCATTGAGAAAATGCTGCGTCGCGGTTTCATTCTTTTACCCGAAGGCGAGCACGCCAACGTCATCAGCTTTACGCCCCCGTTGACCATCACCAAGGCGCAACTGGCAAGGACGGTCAGCGCACTGGCTGAGGTTTTAACCACGAATGGATGTGGATAAACGAGCTCCTTGGTAGGGCGCGTCACTCCGTGCGCGACGTCGTGGTAAAATTAAACATTCTGTCCAACAATCGGCGGCGGGCAGGCGATTGCCCGCCC
>DATNHM010000067.1:0-41950 GCA_035604955.1 Candidatus Limnocylindrales bacterium
AGCAATTTCCTCACGGTTTCCTTCCTTCTGGTCGTAGGAACAGAGGATTCGTTCACGCAAGTCCAAGGATATGGTTCGCATGAACGAATTCTACCAAACCCGGAACCACATGGCTACAGTTTTATTTAAAATGCTCTAGCCCGACCAACAGCGCCTCGGGGACCAACGGCCCGGTCAATCCGCATAACGGCACCACCCAGTTCAACTACGCCGTCAAACACAACCCGATGGCCTTCTTCACCGACACTGCCACCGCGAATGTGTATCCGCTCGCCCAGCTTTTTCTGGACCTCAATAATGGCACGGTGGGACGTTACAACTGGATTACGCCTGACCAGTATAACGACGCCCACAGCTCATTGAATGGTGGCTTTACCTACCAGGGTGTTCATTACACCGGCGACCAGTCCTCCATTGCGGCGGGCGATAACTTCCTTTCGCAAGTCGTTCCGCAAATCATGGCATCCCCCGAGTACCAAAACAACGGCGTGATTGTTATCTGGTGGGATGAATCCGAAGGCGGCGACGACACCAACCGCGCGATACCCGAAATCATTATCTCGCCGCTGGCCAAGGGGAATGCCTACGCCAGCAATGTGCCAGTGAATCATTCGTCGGACATCAAAACCTGGTCGGAGGTCTTTCATCTGCCGTTCGTCAACAACCCCATTCCGACCAACGAGACGGACGTGACCGGCATCGGTTACAATAACGTCGCCACGGTGAACGACCTGAGCGACCTGTTTGTGCCGGGAGCGATTCCGGCGGTACCGAAATTCTCGGTGACCCACACTCGTCCGTTCGTGGATCCCCAGACTCACAATGCCTATGAGTTGGCATTCATCACCAATGTCGGCTTTACGCCGGCACCCGCGCCGTTATGGCTGGTGCTGGATAATCTGAGCGCCAATGCAACGTTGCTGAACGCGGCCGGAACGGCCTCCATCCTCGCGCCGCTCGGCAGCCCGTATGTCAGTGTGCCCGTTGGCGACGGCGACGGTGACAACGACGAAGTTCTGCTCCCCTTTGAGACCAGGACGGTGCTCCTGGAGTTCCTCGACCCGAATGGTGGCGCCATCAGCTACGACACACGGGTACTGTCCGTTACACCGGCGCCTTAAGCCGGCTGCCTCGTGGTGTTTGGAAAAATAGTTAGGTTTTATCAGGGGCTGGTTTGATACCGGTCCCTTTTTTATATCCACGCCCGCTCCCGAGGTGGGCGGGTATGCGGACAATCCCGGCTTAACAAATCCGTGCCCATCCGTGTCATCCGTGGTAAAAATCCGCATGGCTTTCCGGATTCATGACAGTGTGGTACGTGGTGAGATTGACAACCGAGTCAAAGGGACTGTGCGCGGTAAAATCTGGGTGGAAGGCCGGGCCGAGCCGGTGATGCTCGAACTCAAAGGCAACGCCTGGCCTGACCTGGCCGGTTGCCTGCTCACTTTCGTCAATCCGCAAAGGCGTATTTCACATCCGGGCTTGGATACACTGCATCCCCTCCAGCACGGCACGATTGGCGATCTCACAGCGTCGCGGAAAGTGCGGGTGTTCGATATTCCGATGCCGGAAGCCTATTTGATGTGCAAGCGCGGCGAGAAACCGCCGGAGCACATGGCCAACTCGCTTTACCTCGAATGGTTTAGCGAGGCCAACGGGCGGGTGGTCATCGAAAGCGCGGATTATGAACTTAACATTTCCGCACCCGAATGGCGAATGACACCGGAGGAGGATGTGGAGCGCGCGAAACAAGCCGCTGCCGGAATGGGTGATTTCATGCAGAAACTCACCGAGTCCGTCGAGGCGCAACAGCGCGGTCAGAAGGACCCGGAAGCGGAATGGGACGAACACGATTACGAAAAGTTCATGAAGGAATGCGACGCGCGTACGGACAAATACAAGGAGTTGCAGGAGAAATATGGCGATTCACCCGAAGCCGAGGAAAAAATCGCAAAGGAAATGGGATGGGATCGCGAGTTGACCGAGGACCCGCCTTCGCGCGAAAGCTTCGGCGCGGCAGGGGACGACGACGAATTGATGTCAGTTGAGGAGATGAACCGGATTACCGAAGAAGCGCTGAACGAACCGCCGCCCGAACCTGAACCGCATCGTGAAGGCATTGACTGGATTCGCACCGCCGATGGTGACCTCCGGCATCCACTCCAGCATCGCTGTTTCGAGAGCGCATTGAAGGTCTGGCACGAATGCGATGCCTTGGGCCTCGCCGAATCTGAGGACAGGGATTTACAGCAGTTTATTTTTGAATTTCAAACCACGGGCGTGAAGTTGGGAGGTGCGTTAGCCGGTATTGCCCGTGGCGAGGGTTTCAGCGACCGGGCTTTCACGGTCGCTTACCTCAAGCGGGCGCTTGACCATTTGCACAAGGCCCAGGCCGGGCTCGAAGCGGTCACTCCGAAGAAACTGTTGCCGGAGGGAATGGTTTTTGGGATGCGCAAAGAATTGTTCGAAATCCGCGAAGGCATCCTTCAGCTGATGGACGAGTTCCGCGGGCGCAAATGAATGGCCCGGGACCAGACCGGACGAAAATCATCCGGGCCACCGAAGAACATCTGCCGGCCATTGCCGAACTGGCGGGTGTCATCTGGCGGGCGTGCTATCCCGGCATCATCAGCCGTGCCCAAATTGATTACATGCTGGCGCGAATGTATGCGCTCGACACCCTGCGCGAGGAGATTCGTTCACAAAGTATCCGTTATGACTTTCTGCTTGTGGATGGCGAGCCGGCCGGGTTTGCGTCCCATGGGCCGACTTCCGAACCCGGCGTGATGAAGCTGCACAAGCTCTACCTGATGCCGGCGTTGCACGGTCGCGGACTGGGCAGCCGGTTATTGCAGCATTGCGAGCGCGAAGTCCGGATGGCGGGGGCGCATCGTTTGATTCTTTCCGTGAACAAACGCAACACCCAAGCCGTTGCCGTTTACAAAAGAAATGGTTTTGTCATCGCTGAATCTGTGGTCACCGACATCGGCGGTGGGTTTGTCATGGACGATTACATTATGGCAAAGAGCGTGTCTGAAAAATAGTAGCAGCCGACGTGAGGAGGCTCATTCCCTCTTCAACTTCGGGAGATTTGAGCCTCGTCACCTCGGCTCCTGCTGGAGAAAATGGAACTTTCAGACACAATCTAAAGAGTTTCGCCAAGCGGGAGGGTCGCTTTAATGGCGGACCCGCTTCCCGGCGGGCGCGTGGTTCCAGAATATTTTCCATGGTACGCCGAAAGGAAATAAATGATCACCACACCGACCGTTACGGTGATGCCGTTCCAGAATAGTGGCCATTGGGTGCCGCCGGGTTGCCCGCAGGCGTTGAACCACCACCCGGTGCCGAGGTAACCCAGAAGGTTGCCGACGCCATTGGTCATCAACGCCATCATGGCCTGCGCCCGCGCCCGCCATTCGGGTCCCACCCGTTCGTTGATGTAAATCTGTGCGGTGATGAAATACAGGGTGAAGGACAGGCCGTGCAGGCTGGTGCCGGCCAGCACCCACCCCTTGCCGTTCACCGCGCACAGGACGAAGCGCAACAGACCGAAGCCCAGGCCCGCGACAAAAATCCATTTCAACCGCCACTTCAGGAACAGCCCGGCCAGCGAGAACATGGCGATTAATTCCGTGGTTTGCGCCAGCGTCATCCAGGCGGACGTGTGTTGGAAACCGAGTTGTTGCAGGTGCAGCGGCGTGAACGGATAAAACGCCGCCAGCGGAATGCTGAACAACGCGGCGGTAATAAAGACCGCGCGATGATCAGGGTTCTTCATCAGCACGAGCGCGTCCCAGCCCAAACGCTGCAGCAGGGTCGGATGCCCGGTAGGTTCCGGCGGGGGCACGTTGGGCAACAGGAAGGTGAAAGCCGCCAGCACCAGCCAGGTCACCGCGCAGGTGTATTCCGACAATATGGAGGTATCAGCATTCAACGCACTTACCAGCCAGCAGCCGGCCATCCAGCCCACAGTCGCTCCGGCGCGAATCGGCCCGAACTGCCGTTGGGAATCCTGCAAGCGCGAGAAAACGATGGTGCTGACGATGCTGCCGGTGGGCGCGGCACAGAGCGCGTAGATTTGAACCAGCAGCAGCACCAGTCCCGGCGACCAGCCTTGTTTGATGCTCCAGGCGGCGAGCGACACGGTGGCTGCGCTCGCCACGGACAGCCCGCGCAGGACGGCGACGGGTGAAGCGTGACGATCCGCCATCGCGCCGAAGATCAACGGTGAAATCAACGCGGCGAGCGCGGAGGTGGCAAAGGCATAGGGCGCGATGCCGACCAGATGGTGTGCCTTGAACACCACGCTCAAGGGCACCATCCAGATGCCGGTGGCCATGGACTGGATCAGGAACAGCACCGCCAATTCGCCATATTCCGTCCAACGGATGGTTCTCACGCGTAAAACTCCCTGGCCAGCAGGCCCGTCAACTGGTGTACTGCCAGTTGCAGGTCCGCCAGGCGGTCGAACTGCGCCTCCGGCAGTTGTCCATTCTCGGCGGCCCGTTGGCAGCGTTGAAACCGGCGGCTGAGAGGCAACCGCTTGTCATTGAAACCCAGTTCCGCCAGCAGTTTCTCGACTTCAACGGCCAGTCCGCGCGCCGCGCGAATTTGCCGCAGGGCTTTTTCCGTTGTCGTCGTTCCGTTGCGCACTCCAAGGAGCTGGCGGCACTCAAACTTCCGGCAGCGCGCGGGACGTTCGGCATAAATGGCGCAGGCACACGTGGCGGCGTTGAAGGCCGGACACGGTTGCGCGACGCGCAAACGGCCGCCGTTGAACAGCGGCGAAGCATCGCCCGGTTCCGGCCGGACGTCGGCAAATAGAACACCGTTGCAACACAGGCCGCATTGCAGGCACAGCGCGTCAATGAGCTTGTCCATGGTCGAAATATGACGGTGCATCCTACAAGCAGCGGGCCAGATCGGCAATAAAGTCAGTACCCTTTCCCGGCTCCTCGGCCATCATTTCCAGAACCGCGCCTTGACAGAAGGCGTTTCATTGCTAATCTCGGCGCTCCGTCAAACGGAGTTTTCCCGCGCAGAAGGCGCGAATCGAATTTGATTTATGAAACGCCAGTATCAACCGTCAAAAATCCGGCGCAAACGGCAGCACGGATTCCTTGCCCGCAAGTCCACCAAGAGCGGCCGTGCCACGTTGCATAACCGCCGCCGGGTGGGACGCAAGCGCCTGACACCCGTCTGAGGCGCCAGCCCATGACCGCCTCGTCTTCAGACGCCAGAGGCCAGACGCCGGAACCTGGGCGCCTGCGGTTGCGCAAAACGGCGCGGCTTCAGCAGCAGCGCGATTTCGCGCGTGTGCGGCAGCAGGGACAGCGGCTGGTGCTGGGCTGCCTCATTGCCAACTGGCATTCGCTGCCGGAGGGCGCGGTGCCGCGATTGGGCGTCGTCACCAGCCGCAAAATCGGCGGCGCGGTGGTGCGCAGCCGGGCGCGGCGATTGTTGCGCGAGAGTTTCCGCCAGCACCAGAACGAGTTTGCCCAACCGGTTGAACTGGTGCTGGTCGCCCGGAATTCCATCGCCGGAAAAAAATTTGTCGAGGTCGAAAAAGATTTCCTGACGACGCTGCGGCGGGCCGGTTTGTTGAAATGAATGTTCCCCAATTCGTTTTGATCTTCGCCATCCGGCTGTACCGCTGGACGGTCTCGCCCCTGCTCGTTTTCCTGTTCGGGCCCACCGGCGGCTGCCGTTTTACGCCCAGTTGCTCGCAATACGCGGTGGACGCCATCCGTGCGCAGGGCGTGCTGGCCGGCAGCGGGCTGGCAATCAGGCGGATTTGCCGCTGCCATCCGTGGGGTGATGGCGGGCACGATCCGGCGCCGAAACCAGAACTCGGAAGTCAGAGGTCAGAATTCAGAATATAATCATGGACCGCACCGGCATCATCGTTGTCTCGCTCTGCGTCATTCTGATGGGCGTGTGGTTTGTCGCAGAGCAGAAATATGCCTCGCAACTGGCCCGGTCGCAGGCAGGCACCAACGCGCTGGCCGCAGCACAACCCCAAACCGCCACCGTGGCTTCCAACGCCGCGCCCACGACTTTGCCGGCCGCTTCCGCCACGCCCCTGGGTTACTCCTTCGACACCAATGTGCCCGAGCAAATCATCGTGCTTACCAACGCGCTCGAGCGTTACACGTTCACCTCGCGCGGCGGTGGATTGAAATCGGTCGAACTGCTGGATTACCCGGAGACCATTTCCGCCCGTTGGAAGGGAAAAGCCGCGTCGGCCGGTGTCGCCACGCTGAATGCGCGCTCGTCTGTCCCGGTAATGGCGATCCTCGGTGAGTCCAGCTTGATTGGCGACGGCAATTTCAACCTGATCAAGATGGGTGACGGCGTGCACGCGGAAAAGGTTTTCCCCAACGGTCTGCGCATCGTGAAGGAATTTCACATCGGCGCGGATGGTTTGATGAGCGCGACGGTGCGGCTGGAAAACACATCGAGCCAATCGCTGCCACTGCCGACGCAGGAATGGGTCGTCGGCACGGCGACGCCGATGGGGCCGGATGACAATAATTTTCCCATGTACGGGGGAACGATGTGGTATGACGGGGCCAGGGAGCAACAGATCAACCTGTCCTATTTCAGCACCAACACCACGTTTTTGTTTGTCTTTCCCCACACCCCGAAATCCGAATACCGCGAAGGGTCCAGCAATGTGGTTTGGGCGGCGGCGTACAACCAGTTTTTTGCGCTGCTGGCGATGCCGCGGACTCCGGCCGTGCAAGTCATTGCGCGCCCGGTTTATCTCCCGTCCTACACCAATGTCGAATGGATGCCGGGCATGCCGCTGCCGGAAGGCATTCAAACCGCCCTGGTATATCCGGCACAAACCCTCGGAACCAATCAGGTGATTGAGCGGCAGATTGTTCTTTATGCGGGTCCGAAGGAATACCGGACGCTCGCGCGTATCGGCTCGCAATTCCAGAACCACGCCGACCTCGCGATGAATTTTGGCACGGGCTATATGAGCTTTTGGGGCATCGGAACTTTTTTTGCGAAGGCGCTGCTGATCTGCATGAACTGGATGCACGACGTGACCAGACTGGGTTACGGCTGGATCGTGGTGCTGATCACGGTGTTGCTTCGGGGAATCTTCTGGCCATTGACGGCGGCCAGCACGCGTTCGATGAAACGGATGCAGGCCCTGGCGCCGGAAATCAAGGCGCTCCAGGCGAAATACAAGGACGACATGCAGAAATTCACCCAGAAACAGTGGGAGCTGTACCGCAAGCACAAGGTCAGCCCCATGAGCGGTTGCCTGCCGATGATGATTCAAATGCCGGTGTTCTTCGGTTTTTTCACCATGTTGCGCAGTGCGATTGAGCTGCGCGGCGCGCATTTCCTGTGGGTCACGGACCTGTCAAAACCAGACACATTGTTCATGATTCCGGGGCTGAATTTTCCCTTCAATCTGTTGCCGTTGTTGATGGTCGGCGTCATGGTGTGGCAGGCGCATCTGCAGCCGCCATCACCGGGCATGGACCCTACCCAGGCAAAAATGATGCGCTATCTGCCGCTGATCTTTCTGGTGTTTCTTTATACTTACTCCTCGGGCATGGCGCTCTACATGACGATGAGCACGCTGATGAGCGTGATTCAGACCAAGGTCACCAAAATGAACCAGACTCCGGCCCCGGCCGTGGCAACTCCGGCATTGACGCCGCCGCCAAAAAAGAAAAAATAAGGGCGATGCAAAAGAGTCGAGAGTCGAGGGTCGAAGGACGAGCGCAGAAAAATGCCCTTGCCTTCTGCCGTTATGCTCTCGACTCTCGACCCTCGACCCTCGACCGCTAATTTATGCCTGCGCAACCGAAAGAAACATTGGGAAAAATCCTGGAAACTCTTGGTTTTACCGCCACCGTCGAGGAACACCAACTGGAAGAGGGCTATTTACTGGAAATAAAAACCGACGAGGCCGGCCGGCTCATCGGCCGGCAGGGACAAACGCTCTCAGACCTTCAGTACATCACCAACCGCCTGCTGTTTCAGCAGGACGCCACCGCGCCGAAAGTAATGGTGGACGTGGGCGGCTATCGCACGCAGGCGCGCGAAGCGCTGGTGAAAAAGGCGAAGAACGCGGCGGAAAAGGTCCGGCGCTGGGGCGATCCGGTGGAACTGGAGCCGATGACGGCGTTTGACCGTCGCGTGGTGCATCAGGCCCTCAAGGACGACCCCGATGTGGAAACCCACAGCGTCGAGGTCGAAGGCTCCGAAAAGAAAGCCATCCTGCTCCGGCCCAGACACTGAGGGGCGTTACTGGCCGAGAATGGTCAAGTTAAACGCCCGGGAAGTGGCGCTATCGTGTTGGGGCGGCTTGCCCAGGTTATTGTACAGATACTCGAATTTGAAGCGGTAGGTGACGCCGTTGACGCCGGGCGGCACAGGCACATAACCTTCCCAGCGGTTGGTCATGAGCGGCGTCGGGCGCATGTCATAGAGCTGGCCGTTGGCGACCACATAAGGATGGAGTGAATCCCACCGCAGCGATTGCTGTTGCGACAGGAAGGAGACTTCCACGGGATAAAGGTTGTTCGCGTTGCGGGGCTGTTCCAGCGGCGTCAAATTGGTAAACGTCGCGGCACAACCCGTCAGCAACAACACAGGGAGAACCGGCAAGATTTTCTTCCACATAATGGAGGCAGCTTTACACAAGCGCCGGTGGTTTGTAAAGTTGGATTTAACGCTTGAATGGCCTTCTTTTTTCCGGCTATTTTCCCGCACGGCATGAATTCCCCAAGCCAACCTCCGCCGGGTTTTCGTAATTATCGCTGGATCATCTGCGCGCTGCTGTTTTTTTCCACCACCTTCAACTATCTGGACCGGCAGGTTATCAGTTATCTGCAGCCGTTTTTCTGCCGGCCGGAAGCCCAGGGCGGCTTCGGCTGGACCAATTCCGATTTTTCCTATCTGACGTCGGCCTTCACCGGCGTTTACGCGGCGGCCACGGTCTTCGCCGGATGGCTCATTGATCGAATCGGCACCAGGCTGGGTTTGGCGCTTTCACTGATCGCGTGGTCAATCTTCGGGATTCTCAACGCCTTTGCCGGGCGATTGCTGGTGATGCATATTATGGTGCGGAGCCTGTTCGCCGTCAGCGAAGCCGGCAACTTTCCCGCTTCCATTAAAACGGTGGCCGAGTGGTTTCCCAAGCGTGAACGCGCGCTGGCGACTTCGATTTTCAATGCCGGCTCGAACGCCGGCGCCATGATCGCGGCGCTGCTCGTTCCGACCTTCATGGTCTATTTCGGGGATCAACAGGGCTGGAAATGGGCGTTCATCATCACCGGAGCCCTGGGGTTCTTCTGGCTGATTTTCTGGTTCCGGCTCTATCACCCGCCCGGGAAACACCCACAGCTTTCCAAGACCGAATATGATTACATTCACATCGATGACGAAACTGCCGCCGACGCCCAGACGGGTGACCAGGCTGCCGTTCCGTGGCTGCGGCTGTTTGGCTATCGCCAACTCTGGGCGTTCATCGCGGGCAAATTCATGACCGACGGGATTTGGTGGTTTTATTTGTTCTGGCTGCCGGCTTATTTGCACGATCAATTCAAGATGACACAAAGTGAAGTGCGGATGCCCACCTTTGTCGTCTATGGCGTCGCCATTCTCGGCAGCATTTACGGCAGCAGCATTCCGTTCACCCTCATCAAACGCGGCATGGCCGTTTACAAAGCGCGCATGATGACGATGCTGGCCATCGCCGTCTTTCCGCTGACGGTCTTGTTGACACAGTACTTCGGAGATGTGAACCGTTTTGGCCATCTGGCCGCAACGCTCGCCGTGGCCATGATTTGCATCGGCTGCACGGCACATCAGGCCTGGTCGGCAAACCTCTTCACGACGGTTTCCGACATGTTTCCAAAGAAAACCGTGGCATCGGTCACCGGTATTGGCACCATGGCCGGCGGCATCGGCGGCGTGATTATTCAAATGCTCCAAGGCCGATTGCGCGATGCCTTCAGCCAAACCCCGCAAACCGCGTACCTCATTATGTTCATCGTTTGCGCCCTGAGTTATCTGATTGCGTGGGGCATCATGAAAGCGCTTGTGCCGCGCCACAAACCGATCACCGATTTATAACAATTTTGAGGTTTGAATTTTAAATTTTGAGTACAAAAAACGAGGCCGGGCCGCCTTCCAACTCAAAATTCAAAACTAATAATTAAAAACCTTTCAGATCGTCATCGCGTCGAAACCGCCGTCCACCACCAGCTCCGTACCGGTGATGAAGCTGCCCGCGTCGGACGCCAGCAGCAACGCTGCGCCGACGAGTTCGTGGGCTTCACCAAACCGTTTCATGGGCGTCTTGGCCATGATGGTCGCCACCCGGTCGGGGCTGAGCACCTTCCGGTTTTGCTCAGCCGGGAAAAAGCCCGGCACCAGGATGTTTACGCGCACGCCCTGCGTCGCCCATTCGCGCGCCAGATTTTTGGAAAGATTGTGCACGGCGGCTTTCGACGCCGAATAGGTGAACACCCGGGACAATGGACTCAAGCCGGATGCCGAGCCGACGTTGATGATGCTCCCGGAGCCGCGCTCGACCATGTGCTTGCCAAAAATCTGGCAGGCCAGCATCAAGCCTTTCAAATTCACGGTGATGATTTTGTCGAATTCCTCCCCGGAAATGTCGAAAAACGGCGTCGGCGAATTCACACCCGCGCCATTAACCAACACATCCACGTGTTTGAATTTGGCCAGCACGTCCGCCAACAGCTTTTGCAGGCCGGTCTTGGACGTCGTGTCGCACGGAAAGAATTCCGCCTTGCCGCCTTCCTTTGAAATTTTGTCGAGTCGTTTCTGGGCTTTCACCGCGTCTCGTCCCACCAGGGCTATGGTCGCGCCTGCCGCCGCCAGCCCTTCCGCAATCGCCCCGCACAATTCGCCCGTGCCGCCGATGACGACAGCTGTCTTGCCTTTGAGTGAAAATAATTCCGTTGGTGTTTTCATAAATTTGTTTCCCGGAGGGACGAGCTAGCGAGTCCCTGATTCAATTAATAATTGGGGCCTGGTATCACTCGGCCCTCCGATTCGTAATTTTACCGTTGCACCCGCGCGCTGCCGCCCTTCATCAATTTTTCGACTTCGGCCTTTGATGCCATGCTCGTGTCGCCGGGGGTCGTCATGGCCAGCGCACCGTGCGCCGCGCCGTAATCCACCGCTTTTTGCGGGTCGCCGGTGGTGATGAGACCATAAATCAAGCCGCTGGCGAAACTGTCGCCGCCACCGACGCGGTCGAGGATTTCGAGATCCGGATACTTTTTCGATTCGTAAAATTTCCCGTCCATCCAGCAAATCGCGCCCCAATCATTACGCGTCGCCGTCTTCGCCGCGCGCAAGGTTGTGGCAGTGACTTTGAAATTCGGGAACGCCTTCACCGCTGTTTCGATCATTTTCTTGAACGCGCCCACGTCAATGTGCAGCAGGTGCTCGTCTGCGCCCGCGACTTCGAAGCCGAGGCAGGCGGTGAAATCCTCCTCGTTGCCGATCATCACGTCCACATATTTGGCGATTTCCTTGTTGACCTCCTGCGCCCGTTTCTGGCCGCCGATGGATTTCCAGAGTGACGGGCGGTAATTCAAATCATAACTGACCATCGTGCCGTATTGCTTGGCCTTTTTGACCGCTTCGATGACGAGTTGCGGCGTGCTGTCGCTTAACGCGGCGAAAATGCCGCCCGTATGCAGCCAGCGCGCGCCGACCTTGCCGAAGATGTGGTCCCAATCAAAATCACCGGGCTTGAGCTGGCTGGCGGCGGAATTGCCACGGTCGGGAATGCCCACCGCGCCGCGCACACCGTATCCGCGTTCGGTGAAATTCAGGCCGTTGCGCACCGTGCGGCCCACACCGTCAAACGGCACCCACTTGATGAAATCCGTGTCCACGCCGCCCTGCAAAATGAAATCCTCCAGCAGCCGGCCAACGTCGTTGTCGGCGAACGCGGTGGCCACGGCGGTTTTGAAACCGAAGCACCGGCACAGGCCGCGGGCGACGTTGTATTCGCCGCCGCCTTCCCAGACCTTGAATTCCCGGGCGCAACGGATGCGGCCTTCGCCCGGATCGAGCCGGAGCATGATTTCCCCGAGCGCCAGCATGTCGTATTTGCATTGAGATTTTTCGCGAAGTTGAATACTCATAAATTTTTTATCCACGAATTACGCTAATTTTCACGAATCACTTTCAAAATCAAATTCGCGGGAATTCGCGAAATTAGCGGATTTATTTTTTTAGTTTATACTTGCACGGACTTGAATTCAGTTAAATTCCAGGCCGGTTCGCCGATTTCTCTGGCCAGATGGCTGAATTCCTCGATTTCCGCCTTCGTAAACAGCAGGCCGCCGTGTTTCCTGGAAAGTTCGCCTGCGCGCGCTTCCGGCTGGCCCGGCAACAGGCATTTCTCGTTACCGTGGCCGAGGATGTCGGTGATGACCGCTTTTACGTTCTGCGCCTGCGTGCGGCCTTTGGCGAAATTTTTCCCATTCAGTGCTTCGGGATGAATCACCTGAAAATAAAACGTCGAACTGCGTTTCTCCGCCGCGTCGCCACGTGACGTGCCGCGAATCTCCGGCAACCCACCGCCAATGAATCCTGCGTACAGTTCGTCAATCAAACCGAGGCCGTAACCTTTATGCGCGCCAAACGGCAGCAACGCCACCGCTTTGTTCGGATCAGTCGTTTCCTTGCCCTCGGCATCCACCGCACAGCCGGGCGGAAGCTGTTTGCCTTCGCGTTTCATCACCTGCACACGGCCCATCGCCACGGTTGAAGTCGCCCAGTCAATCACGATGGGAAAGCCGATGGCGTCTTGCGTCGGGAACGCCCACGAATGCGGGTTCGTGCCCATCGTCGGTGTCTTGCCGCCGAACGGCACGACTTCGGACGTGGCCGAGGTGCAGTTCGTATAGGCGATGTAGCCTTTGAGCGCGACATCCATGACGTAGCCACCGCCCCAGAGATAATGCGTCGCGTTGTCCACACTCACCATGCCGATGCCGAATTTGTCGGCGAGCTTCATGCAGGTATCCATCGCCTCGTAAGCGACGGCCTGGCCCAGTTTGAAATTGGCGTTCCAGATTTCGGCAGCGGCGAAGCGCGCCGGCAGCTTTTCGATCTTGGCACCCGGCTTCCAGCGGCCGACCTTGCTGCCGAACAATTCGTCGAGGTGCAGCGCCTTGATGGCGTTGTGCGTGCGGATGCCGTAATAGGACGCGCTGGAGCAAAACCGCGCGCCGGCAGCGGCTTCCGCAGCGTCGTAACCGCGCTTGAGATACGCCTCCTTCACGAGCGCATCATGTTTTTCCTTGGGAACGATGTAATAGGTTTCGGGCATAAAAATTGGAACATCGAACGTTCAGCATTCAACGCCCAACATTCCCTGAAGCATCCGCTACGATTCTTAATGGACGTTCAATCTTGAATGTTGGCGGTTGAATGTTCATTTCAAATTAAATCAAACCACTTTCTTCACCGGTACCTCGGGATTGACCTGCGCGATGGGTTTTTCACCGTTCATGGCAAGGATGAGATTTTTCACAGAGGTCGTCGCCTGGCGCACGACGCTTTCATAAGTGCGTGAGGCAATGTGCGGCGTGCAGACGACGTTCGGCAGTTTGAGCAGCGGATGGTCGGGTGGCGGTGGCTCCTTGTCGAGCACGTCCATGCCGTAACCGCCTACCTGGCAGGACTTTAGCGCAGCCACCATGTCGTCGGTATTCACGACCTCGCCGCGGGCGCAGTTCAGAATCAAAACGCCCTTCTTCATTTTGGCGAACGACTTCGCGTTGATCATGCCGCGCGTTTCCGGCGTGAGGTTGGTGTGCAGCGAAATGTAATCGCTCGCGGCAAAGATTTCGTCGAGCGAGGCGGCGCGTTTTACGCCGTGGTCTTTTGCAAATTTCTCGTCCCAATAAATGTCGAAACCAATCGGCGTCATGCCGAACGCCTTGGCGCGGATGGCAACTTCCTTGCCGATACGGCCCAAACCGACTATGCCGATGGTCTTGTCCAGCAGTTCATGACCGGTCTTGCGTTTCCAGCCGCCGCTGCGCGTGGAGTCGGTATGAAACAGAAAGTTTTTCTCCAACGAGAGCAACAGCAAAAACGTGTGTTCGGCAACGGTGGTATGGTTGACCCCGGGCGTGAAGAGCACGGGAATTCCGAATTCGGTACAGGATTTCACGTCGATCTTGTCCACGCCGATGCCGTATTTGCTGATGACCTTGAGTTTCGGGCGCGCCTTTTCGAGCACCTTGCGCGTGATGGCGTCGTCACCGCAAATGTAGCCTTCCGCGTCGCCGACCAGCGCCAGCGTGTCGGCCTCATTGAGCGGGCCGCGGGCGCGGATGATTTCCCAGCCGGTCCGGGCAAGTAAATCGTGGTGAGCGCCGGGTGTGTCTTGAAATGAAGTCGTCGTCAGCAAAATTTTCATGCGAATCAGGGTACAAAAAATTTAGCCTCCGCATCAATCACGGAGGCTAATGAAAAAGTGCCGGTAGTTATGAAAATTTGGCACTCTAACCCGCGCCCAGTTCAGAATAGGCCATGGAATTGAGCCGCGATTGCGCCTGTTTGGACATGCCGGTAAAGAGGAGTGAAACATGGTAACCGACGTGTTTGTTGCCGGAACAGGCAATGACCACGCCGCTGCACTGGATGGGGCTTTCCTCCCGGGGCGATTGCAGGGCAATCGTCATTTCCGTCCACAAATTGAACGGCACCGGACTGCGAAATTCAACGCCGCTTTTGTGGATAACGACTGAATCGGGGGAAAGTTCAAGGCGGGTTTGCCGCGCTTCGACTGTGATTTGTTGCTGGAATGAACCAACACTTTCGAATTTTCTTGCACTCATAAAAACACTTTAAAATAACACGCGAAAGACAAACGTCAAATTAGTGACTGCGATTGAACAGATTAGTCTTTACCACTCAATTACCGCCGCCCCCCACGTCAGGCCGGCGCCAAAAACGATCAGTAAAATCAGATCACCGCGATGGATTTTTCCCGAAGCGACGGCTTCGTCCAGGGCAATGGCCACGGAGGCCGCCGACGTGTTGCCGTAGCGGTTCACATTGACGAACAATTGGTGCGGCGCTGCGCCGAGGCGTTCGCCCACGGCATCGATGATGCGGCGATTGGCCTGGTGCGGAATGATGCATTTGATTTTGGAAATATCCACCTCGCAGCGGCGCAACGCCTCCTGGGCCGCCATGCACATGGCCTGAACGGCGCTCTTGAATGTCTCGCGCCCTTCCATTTGCAGATAATGAAGTCTTCCGGTCACGGTTTCCAGGGTGGCCGGACAACGGCTGCCGCCACCAGGCATAAAGAGCAAATTCGCCTTTCCGCCATCGGCACCCATCACCGCCGTCAACAAACCGTGGGCGTTGGGACGGTTTTGCAGAACCGCCGCCCCGGCGCCGTCGCCGAACAGGACGCACGTGTTGCGGTCTTTCCAATTCACAATGGAGGAAAGTTTTTCCGCGCCGACCACGAGCACCGTGTCATAGGTGCGCGACATGATGAATTGCTGCCCGACCTCCAGGCCGTAAATGAACCCCGAGCAGGCCGCCTCCAGATCAAAGGCCGCCGCGCGCCGAGCGCCGAGCTTCTGCTGCACCAGACAGGCTGTGGCGGGAAACGGCATGTCCGGCGTGATGGTCGCCACGACCACGAGGTCGAGTTGCTCGGCGGTGACACCGGCCATTTTCATCGCCCGTTGCGCCGCTTTGACCGCCATGTCCGACGTGAATTCATTCTTCGCCGCCACCCGCCGTTCCTTGATGCCGGTGCGGGTGGTGATCCATTCGTCCGAGGTGTCCACCATTTTTTCCAGATCGGCATTGGTCAGGACTTTAGCCGGCACGTACGAGCCGACACCGGTGATGGAACAGGTGCGCCCTTGAAAATTGAACCGGGCGCGCGGGTTTTTGAATTTTGGGATCATGTAGAAACCGGACTGGGAGTTTGTGCGGCCTCCAGTTTTTCATTCGCGTGCGCGATTTCGCGGGCGATGATCTCGTTGACGCGATGCTGCACGGCATTGGCGGTGATTTGCAACGCGCTGGCGACGGCCCGTTCGCGCGCTGAAGCATGCGCCTTGAACACCAGTCCATTGAAGCCGAGCAGCGGCGCGCCGCCATACACTTCCGGGTCCATCCGCTTGCGGATGGCGTGAAACGCGCCCTTCGCGAGAAACGCGCCGATCTGCCGCTGGGCCGAATTCATCAACTCACGCTTGAGCATCGAGAACATGGCGACGGCCAGGCTCTCGGAGGTCTTTAAAACGATGTTCCCGACAAACCCGTCACACACCACCACGTCCACGTGGTCCTTGAACAAGTCATGTCCTTCGACGTTGCCGATGAAATTCAGATCCAGCCGTTGGCAAAGTTTAAAGGCTTCGAGGGTCAGTTCATTTCCCTTGGAATCCTCCCGGCCGATGCTCAAAACGCCCACGCGGGGATTGCGGCGCCGCAAAACCTCGCGGGAATAGATGTTGCCCATCACGGCGAATTGCGCCAGGTGAATCGGCTTGCATTCAATGTTGGCACCGGCGTCCAGCAGGACAAATTCATTTCCCTGGCGGGGAATGACCGTGGCAATACAACCGCGATCCACACCGGGAATGCGGCCGACCTTGAAAGTGGCCGCGGCGAAGATGCCGCCGGTGTTGCCGAGTGAAACCAGCGCGTCGGCCTTGCCTTCGTGAACCAGTTCCGCGGCGCGGGCAATGGAACTGTCGCGCTTTTTGCGGAGCGCACTGGCCGGCTTGTCGCCCATCTCCACGACTTCGCTGGTGTGAACAACGCGCACGCGATGGTCGCGAAAACCCCGGACCGGCAAGGCGGCGTGGATTCGGGCCTGGTCACCAACCAAATAGAGGGCGGTGATTTTCTTGTTTTCCTCCAGTGCCCGCCGGACGCCTTCGATGACGACTCCGCATCCGTGGTCGCCGCCCATGACATCCACCGCTATTCGCATAGATGAAAGAACGCGGAAATTTCCCGCAAAGTGCCGGCCGATCAAGTGCCGGCCGTAACACTCAATACCTGGCGGCCTTTATAATAGCCACAGGCCGGGCAGACCCGGTGCGGCACATAAGGCGCGGCGCATTGCGGGCAGGTACTCAATTGCGGCAGCGTTAACACGCTGTTATAAGCGCGGCGCATACGCTGCCGGCTGCGGGACGGTTTGCGTTTGGGAACACCCATAAATCAATTAAAAATTAAAAAAAGCAAAATTAAAAAACTACAGTTTCAGTTTGTCCAATTCAGCCCACGCGGACGGGGCAATTTCATCGGCGTTTTTTTGGGCCTTGCCCGTCTTTGTTTTCAGTCCGCCACAATCCGGCTTGCACAGCGGATGCTGCGGAAATTCCAAGAGCATATCTTCCCGCACAAAAGGCGTCAAGTCCACACAATCGTTGACGATGGCCACGCGGTCCTCCCCTTCAAATGGCAGATGGCAAGTCCACGCCTTCAATTCCAGCCCGCGGGTGAATGGTTTCAGGCACCGCACGCACCGGCAGCCCAACGCCAGCCGCAACGCACCGCGAACCAACAAACTGTCTTCCAATTTTTGGACCTCGATGTCGTACTGCAATGGCCCGGCAGCCTGAATCATTTCGTCGCCCGTCTCCAGGTCCAACTCGTCCACGGGCAGTTCACCGCACAAGGTTGCATTGTGCTCCTCCAGATGGCGCAGATTGACAGTCAGCGGCATGACTTGCTCCGTTCAAGAGGTCCTTGCTCCGGGAAATTTTTTCGCCAGGGCGGTTCGCACGTGTGCCGGCACAAAGGCGCCCACGTCGCCACCCAACCGCGCGATTTCTTTCACGATGCGCGAACTCAAAAACGTGTACGTGTCCTTCGGCATCATGAAAATCGTTTCGATGTTTTCGTTCAGCTTGCGATTCATCAGCGCGAGTTGGAATTCAAATTCAAAATCCGACACCGCGCGCAATCCGCGCACAATGGCCTGCGCTTTCCGCTCCACCACGTATTCGATGAGCAGGCCGTCAAAGGTGTCGGGTTCGACGCCGGGCAGATGGCGCACTGCATGTTTTACCTGGGCGAGCCGTTCGTCCAGTGTGAACAACGGGTACTTATCCTCGTTCTTCGCCACGGCCACCACCACGCGATCGAACAGCTTGGCCGCGCGCTGAACCACATCCAAATGGCCGTTGGTCAGCGGGTCAAAACTGCCGGGATAAATTGCCGTGCGCATCACCTTCACTTTAGCACGCATGACAAAATTGACGAGGAAGAAAAATCACTTCGCCTCCGGCAACTGCCACGGCACCTCGTAAATTTTGACTGGCGTGCTGATGCCTTTGACTTTTTCCGGAGGCAGGGAAATGCACGTTGCCGCCAGCGCCGGATCGTCCCGACGCAGACGCTTGTAGGTAGTGTCACTGATGATGATACGGCCGCTGCCGGAAAAGTTTTCCAGGCGGCTGGCGAGGTTCACTTCCCGGCCAAAGACTGTGTAGTTATATTGGTGCGCTTCCGACCCCATCAAACCGACAGTTACCAGACCGGTATTGATACCGGTGCCCAACTGGAGCGCGGTCAATTGCGGCAGGGGCGGCAGGCTGGCGGAAACCCGCAAACGGTTTTCGGCTTCGCGCTTGGAAGTTTCGGCCAGACGTTTTTGATTCAGCTCATGAACAGCACGTTGCGTGTCAATCGCCGCCCGCACGCAAGCCAGTGCGTGCTTCTCGTTCGGAGTCGGCGCACCCCAGAACGCCATCACGCAGTCGCCGATGTATTTGTCCAGGGTGCCCCCGTTTTTTTTCACCGCATCCGCAACGACGGCGAGGTAAAGGTTCACGGTGTTCAGCATTTCGCGGGCGGATTCGTCAAAATAGGCTTCTTGCGTTGCGTTATCCCATTGATGTTTGTTGAGGAATTCCGCGACGCGTTCCTGGGTTTCATCTGTCATCGAGGTGAAACCGCGGATGTCCGCGAAAAAAACGGTCACCTCGCGGCGCGCTCCGCCCAGGGAAAGTTTTTTTGCGCTGAGCAATTCATTCATCACGTCCGGCGAAACAATCTTGGAAAAAACGGATTTGACGCGGCGTTGTTCACTCTCTTCGAAAGCGACGCGATAAGTGACCAGGCTCAAATGTTCAACCAGAATGCCGGCGACAGGAAAAACCAGCGGCAGCCATACACGGGACTCCACGAAAACGTAGAAACCAGCGGCGACATAAGCCAGCACCAACAGAAAGACCGCCGTCGAGGCCATATCCACACGCAGTTGCCAGGTCAGAAATGCCGTCAAGGCACCCAGAAAAACAATGAGGGCCAGTTCGGCGTTCATTGAAGCACGGCGAATAAACCGGCCCGTGATGATGGAATTGGCGACGTTCCAGTGTTTGCTGACCAGCAGCGTGTCTCGCTCCAGTGGCGTCGCTCCGCGGTCAGTCAGGTCGTTACCCTGCGCGGACGAACCAACTACAACCAGTTTGTCCCGGAACGCGTCACTGAGTCCGTTGGTCTGGCCGAGCAAACGCTCTTTGTCCTGCCAGAGCAGGTTTTCAATCGGCGCGCTGGTGAGACGCGGGTCGTTTGGCTTCAGCCGCCAATCCACATAAAAATAGCCGTTGGCATCCACAGGAATCACGCGCACCAGACCATTGGTGCCATTCAGGGTGATCCGGCCGTCGGGCAAATCCACGTCGGCATGGGCCAGATCAAGCCCCAATTCCTGGGCGGCCAGGACGATGCCCATGTGCCAGACGCGCTCGTCGGTAAATGGTTTGGCTTTCGCGGGTGGTTCCGCTGGAACCTTTCGACTTTTAACGTCCATTTCGCCATTGTTATCAAGCGGGATTTCAAGCGTTTGCCCGTGTTCCAACGGCAGGACAATCCGGTCTTTTTCAACCAAAAGGTCGCTCAAACTGATGCCATATTTTTGCGCCGCATTCTCGATGAGCGGATGCCAGCGGCGAACCGATTGGAAGGCTTTCACCCGCCGCAAGACGCCGTCGGAATCTTTGTCGGTCGTGATGTCGCCCAGTGCAAGTACATTGGTGGCAAATAAACTTGGCGGCACCAGGTCGGGTGTGGCAGCCAGAATGACATTGCCGGCCAATCGGCATTGCAACGCAAAGAAGTCGTCGGATTCAATGAAACTGTGGTCGGCCATTGGGACGGAGGGATGGTCCGGACGCAATTCGCCAAACTGCACGTCGAAGGCGACGGCTTTGGCGCCTTCCGCCGAAAGTTCTTCCACCAGCCGGCCATAGACTTGACGGGGCCATTTAAGTCCGTACTGGTATCCCAGCCGTCCGCTTTGCACAGCGACAATGCTGGAATCCTGAATGGCAACAAAGGCGAGATTGGTTACGACGGGGGCGGCAAAATGCAAGGTGGTCCGCGCGCGCAGATCGTAGGTCAACCCCTCCAGGCGATCAAAAAAATCGAGCTGCAAAAGTCGAACGACGCAAACGCACAGAAGAATCGCCACGGCCAAAAGGGCCGCTGTTCGTTGGATGGGTTTGAACTGCACCTCGTCGGATTAAACGAAAAACCAGAGCAACTCAAGGCTGCTCTGGTTTTGGCTTTTGCCTTATCGGCAAACAAGACTCATTCCCGCTTACCGGTGATCCATGAGGTGTAACACTGAGACGTATCGAATTGTGGGGGCTGTTCACCGCCGGGAACTTGATACAACGAAATCAACGACGTCAATGTGCCCATCAAATTACCCATAATATCCTTCGGTATCAGCGTAACATTCCCCGTCGCCGCATCGTGTTCGGATCCGCTATTAATGACGACGGTGTGCGCGAGGCCGTTACGGATTTGCGAAAGCACCGCGGAACCTTGAATCATTGCCCAATTACCAGCGTAATCTCCCCAACCGGCGGAACCGCGAATGCCGGCAACACCGTCGGGAATTTTGATAATAAACTGCGAGGTGGCTGACATTTTCTTTACGCTGAAGAATATGCGGCCCGCGCGCAAATCGAGCTCCGTGTCGCTGACGGTTTGCACACCCGTGTCAAACTGGGTCAGTTTGTCAACGGCCAGCACGGTGTTGCCCCACAGGCGAATCACGTTTTGTTCAACCATGGGTTTGTAGGAGACCAACCCACGAACGTTCGGGTCGGGTGCGAATACAATCGTATTGGGGGACGGAGCAGCTTGAGGCATCGCCACCGCACTTCCACTCAGCACGATGTCCACCGATGAGTTGACGGCACTTTGGATGATGGCACCGGCTCCGAGCACCTTGCCGACCACCAACGGGTGCCATGCATTGTCGCCCAGGGAATAGCGTGCCTGGCCCTGGATACGCACAACTGTTACTACACAAGGTTTCACGGTCTGCGCCATCACACTGCTGCCCAATGCCAGAACGGCGCCGCTAACCACCATGGTAATCAACGTCTGTATGTATTTCATAAATAAAGTTACCTTTCCAGAACGGTTTACTCTAGTCAAACTATAAATCTCTGCAATCAAATGTCAAATCTCATTTTCGTGTTGGAAGTTCTTAAAAACCAGCGGGTAACAGGCTCTGCCCGGAGGCGTTTTCAACCAGTTTATGCTCGCATATTTCCAAATAGGAACGGCCAATCACATTGTCCTGGTAGTTAAGCCGCACGGATCGTGCCAACCAGGACCGGGCAGCCGCGTAATCTTCGATCTGTACGAAATGCCAGCCGATATTGGCGACCGTATAATATCCGTTGGGGTCAAGTGCCTCGGCATGGCTGAAATACGGCCCGGCCGCGGCATGCTGTCCCAGCCAGTCGAGACACATTCCACTGCGTAGATAGTCGTAGCCATCGTAACGGTCGAGTTTTAGGCCGCGCGCATACCATTCCATCGCCGTCTTCGCCAGATCCTGGTAGTTTTGTCCACCTTTGAAACTTTGGAGGCGGTAGGCTTCGCCGATATCGTACGCCGTTTCAAAATTCATCGGCTCGGCGGCAAACGCTTTCATCAGTGCGGCGGTGCGGGCAGATGAAAAATCCGGCAATTGCTCTGCCCGGGCCAGCCAGAGTTGCTCGTGACCTTGGCGCCATTCCTGATCACTCAAATAGACCCCCCCCATAATCAACGCCAGGGTCGTCAGCGTTTTAAGGGGAAGTCCCGCCGACAACCAATAACGCTCCGTGGCAAATCGCAGGTTGCCGCTCAACAACGCCAGCAGGGTTACTCCGACAATCGCGTTAGCCGGGATATGCAGGTTGAAATCCACCAGTGAATGAACTGCCAACGCGAGCAAACCGGCGGCGGCGCCGAGAAAAAAGGCGAACCGGCTGCCCAAGCCGAGGCCAAAATCATTTTCCGGCGGACGGACATATTTCCTTGTTTTCAACAATCCGACGCCAAAAACCACCATGCCCGCCAAAACCATGACCCCACCGACTGTGCCCCAATCAGCCAGCAAATTCAGGTAATCATTGTGGACGTGGCCGGGACGCAATTGCATGCTTTCGGGCCGATACTCCCGGAAACGATAGTCGTAATGCGCCGGCCCGACCCCCCACCAGAAATGGTCCTGCCACATGTGGATGGCGGCACCCCACATGTCCCGCCGGACGCTCCAGTCTACTTGTGTGAATTTCTGGGGACCATTTATCCGCTGAGCGTAGCTGGGTGCTGTTGCGAGATATTTGGTTGCAAAAACCGTGCCCCCGGCCACAAAAACAATCAACAACCCGAGGGCCGGCAAACGATGATTGCGATGGCAGCACAAAACCAGCAAAAGAACCAGCAACCCTGTTGCGGCCGCCGCCCAGCCGCCGCGAGAAAAGGTGACCGCCAGCCCGGCCATGATGCCGACCACCGCGTAAATGAGCAGCGCACGCACCAGGGGTTTGACGCGGCCCACCAGCGCATAGGCGACCGCCAGCGGCAAAAGCATTTCGAGAAAACCGGCAAAATCATTCGGTGAAATGTAGGTGCCCGTTGCCCGTCCCGGGTAGGGCGAGATGTAAATCCATACGTGATTTGTGCGCGTCAGATATTGACAGACCGCGTAGCCTGAGATTCCCGCCGCCAGAAAAATCATGGTGAAGCTGATGATCTGCGCTGATTCCTGTGCATACAAATTATTGACGATGGCAAAGAACAAAAATGCGTATAGCAACACCTGGATCATTTCCTGCCGTGCCACATATTCAATGTCGGCGGTGAGGTAACGGCCAATGGCATAAACGGCAAATGCCAGCACTACCCAACCGATCGGCGGCCAGAACAATCGGGGATTGGGATTGATCCACAACCGCAATGCCCAGATCAGCATCACGCCGATCGCCAATGCTTGAATAATGAGAAACGCCCACGCGTCCACCGCGCCCATCGCCAGCGGGCCAAAGACGAGAATGGCGACCACGAGAAACAGGATGCCCCGTTCGCACCAACGATCCCAAGCTTCACGATTCATTTCGCCTGAATTTGTAGCAGCCGACGTGAGTCGGCTCAAATTTCTTTTGAAGAAGAATGAGCGGGCTCACTTCCGCTGCAGCGGATTAGCCACGAGCAGCCAATTTCCGTTTCGCGGCTTCAGGGCGATATTCCAAAATGTCGGCCGGCTGGCATTCCAGCGTTTCGCAAATGGCTTCGAGTGTGGAGAAGCGGACGGCTTTGGCCTTGCCGGTTTTGAGGATGGACAGGTTTTGTGGCGTGATGCCGACGGCCTCGGCCAAATCGTTCAGCCGCATTTTGCGCTGTGCAAGAACCACATCCAGATTGACGATGATAGGCATACACTTAAACCGTCAATTCCTGTTCCTCCTGGAGTTCCTGTGCCTCGCGGAAGAACCAAGCGACAAAAAAGACGATCAAGCCCGCCACGATGGCATCTCCCGAAACGGTGAAACCGCGAGGAGAGAAAAGGTAAACTTCCCCCAGGCCCGTAAGGATCTGAACCACTCCCAGAACAATCCACCATTTGCCCGCGGTTTCCAGATACCGGACGGTAGGCGCATCAAACAGGCGGCCGTCCTTAAGCCGGGTGAAAAAACGAAAGAAATTCAGCGTAACCATAAACCCAAACGGCAGGATGGCCAGCATGCTGCAGTTAAAAAAAAGACGTGTGATTTTAATCCCGCATTCGCAGCGGCAACAGGAACGACAATTACGGCTGCCAGAATTCCGGTGGCCTGGACAATCAAGGCGGCCAGCAGAATAGCTCGCAAAACTTTGCTGACGGCCTTGATCCGGCTCAATCGGGGGCTCGTTTTAGAGGCATTTTCATTCGTATTCATGGTGCCAAAATAAACGCAACTATTCCGTATGTCAACCATTTTTTAATGTAAAACAATAAATAGTTCGGGATTATCTACTTGACACAAAAATGGAGAAATTTATGATTCTCACGTGGAACATCATAAAAAGCATCGTTGGTATTGGTTTGATGCGTGCGTTGAAACGAAAAAGGATGTTGGAATTGTCGGCGCAATCACGGGAGGGGTCAGTTGTATGATGGCCACGCTGCTTTCTTGGCATTATGGTTTTACCAGAACAGACGAACTGGCTGAGTTGATATTTATAGGCATTGGCGGTGCGGTGATTGGCCTCTTTGTTGAATTTGGGATTAGGCTTCTTTTAATCACCCCGGCAAAGATGCGCAAAGATATTCAACAGAAATTGGAAGAGGCTGAATCGAAACTTCAACAGATGCTAGTGGCCAAACCGATTGGAATTGAATCTCTACGTTCCAAGGATAGTGAGGCGCGTAATTGTGAAGTTGTTGTCCACAATCCAAACCAAGGGGTGAGTGGAGTTGGGCTAAGATTGTTGAAAATCGAGCCTCCACTTCTCAGTCGGACAGGGGGCATCTCCACGGAACAGGTCTGTTTATCATCAATCCAGTTTTCGTCCAAAGATGTGCTTGGGGATTTATTAAAGCAAAACCAAACAGCCCGTTTCGATATTCTTATTGTTAAACGAGGCGTGTTTGAAATAAGCGTTGAGTTCGCGGGACAACTTCCGAGTGACACCCGTTGGAACTCATGGCTGAACGACTTTTTACCCGAGGTCGTAGGCCATGAGAAGGTGATGTCTCCGGTGTTTAGAGAGTATATTTTAACCTTTGAAACATCTGCCGTTGGAGTACCAACACAAGAAACTCAATTTCGATTGTCATTTTCGATAGACCACATGAAACCAGCTTTTGAATTATTTAAGGGGGGAACCCCCACAGATGGGTTGAGCGACGACAAAACTCCGGAACAGATTAGAATTATAGGCACGGTTGAATACAGGAAAGGGCCAAAAACTTTTAACTGTTGGAATGCTTTCTGCCCCCAATGTCACATGCCTTTGGCAATAAGTCCTTCCTACGAAGGTAATGCCGCTTTTTGCTCCACTCATTGTGGATGGGACATGGCCCCCACCGCAGAAGAAATCGAAGAAGCCATTAAACGACTTTCAAAACAGGATCAAAAACGATGAATAAGACACTTAAACAGGATGATTCCAGCATGAATATTTGCAAGCTGGTGGAGGAATTTAACAGTGAGCAGAAATGCCGCGAATATCTGGAAGGCTTACGCTGGCCGCATGGCGTCGAATGTCCGCGCTGCAAATCAAAGGAGATTGCCCGCGTCAAGGAACGCGATCAATTCAACTGCAACGCCTGCCAGTACCAGTTTTCCGTCACATCTGGCACGATTTTCCATGATAGTCACCTGTCATTGTGGAAATGGTTTCTGGCTACCTATATGATGCTCGAAGCCAAGAAAGGCGTGTCTGCGCTACAGCTTAAACGCACGCTGGCGGTGTCCTACAAGACGGCGTGGTATCTGTGCCACCGGATACGCGCCGCCCTCAGAGACGATGCTCTGAATACGCTGTGCGGGATTGTGGAAGCGGACGAGACGTATATCGGCGGCAAGGCGCGTGGATTCGGGTCAGGTTACAAGCGCAACAAGTTGATTGTGGCTGGCGCGGTTCAACGCGAAGGACCGGCCAGGTTGGAAGTCGTGCCAAGCAACCATCGCGCGGTCTTGCACGATTTTGTCCGCCGCCATGCCGCGCCGGGCATCAAAGCCCTTTACACTGACGAACGACAGGCATATCGCGGAGCCTTAAAAAAAGGCGTCCCGCATCGAACCGTCAACCATAGCCACGATGAATGGGTCAACGGCAACGTCCACACCAACACGGTTGAAAGTATATGGAGTCTGCTTAAACGCTCTATCATCGGCGCGTATCACAAGGTCAGCGTCAAACATCTGGACGCCTACCTTGATGAACTGGAATTTAGGTATAACAACCGCAAAAATGAGTGGGCATTTCGGGACGCCTTGTTAAAGCTGGTGTCCGCTGAAAAACTCACTTACGAACAACTGACGAATGGCGCAAAAAAAGAAACATCCGATGGCGTTAAAAACGCACCACGCAATCCGGCGGCTCTTTCCCAAAAAAGTGATTGAGCACGTCCATCGCGTGGTGAAAAAGAACGCCAAAGCAAAGTAGAAAAAAGACGGGAAAACCTGATTATATGACAAACGAACCAACATTGTATCAAATACATAATCCCGAAATAGTTTATCTATAACGATATTTTATATTTTCAGCCAGTCTTGGATGGCGCGTCAGCGTCTTGGATTGCGGTGGCTGGCGGAGAACGTGGCTGACACCGCTTTCGCAATGAGCAGTCTGAAAGCGGCGTCGCGCTCCGCTTGCCGCCGCACTCCAAGATGGCCAGGGCTTTTCTTTGCGTCTCCGCGCTTTCGCGCCTTTGCGTTAAATCGGCGGCTCGACAACGGGAAAATCTAAATTAACCTCCTGAGAATTTATGACCGATCCGCGCTACAAAAAATTGGCCAGACTGCTGGTGGCATATTCAACCGAATTGAAAAAAGGCGACCGCGTGTTGCTCGACATGATTGATGTGCCCGATGAATTCAGCATTGAACTCATCCGCGCCACACGTGCGGCGGGCGCCACGCCCCTGGTGGAAGTCCGCCACACGCGGGTTTCCCGCGAGCTGTTGCTGGAAATGAATGACCGGCACGCCATGCTGGTCCGTGACCTCGAATTGTCGCGGATGAAAAAAGTGCAGGCGTACATCGCCATTCGCGGCAGCGAAAACGCGAGTGAAAATTCCGACGTGCCTGGCCATCGCCTGGCGCTTTACTCGCGCATCACGCGGCCGGTGCTGGACTGGCGCATCAACAAAACCCGCTGGTGCGTGCTGCGCTGGCCGACGCCGAGCATGGCCCAGGCCGCCGGTATGAGCACCGAGGCGTTCGAGGATCTGTATTTCAACGTTTGCACGATGGATTACGCGAAGATGGCGCGCGCCATGGTTCCGCTCGAACGCCGGATGAAGCGCACCGACAAGGTTCATCTTAAAGCGCCGGGAACGGATTTGAAATTCAGCATCAAAGGCATCGGCGCGAAAATGTGCAAAGGCGACCGCAACATCCCCGACGGCGAGGTGTTTTCGTGTCCGGTGAAGAATTCCGTGAACGGCGTAATCCAGTTCAACACGGCGACGATTTATTCGGGCGCGAAATTCGAAAACGTGCGGCTGGAATTCAAGGACGGCAAAATCATCAACGCGACGGCGAACAATCCAAAACGGCTGAACGAAATTTTGAACACGGACGCCGGGGCGTGCTACGTCGGTGAGTTTTCGCTGGGTTTCAATCCCTACATTCTAAGCCCGATGTGCGACATTTTATTCGACGAAAAAATCGCCGGTTCATTGCATTTCACCCCTGGTCAGGCCTATGAGGAGTGCGACAACGGCAATCGCTCGGCGGTGCACTGGGACATGGTGTTGATCCAGCGCAAGGAGTGGGGCGGCGGCGAGGTGTGGTTCGACGGCGAACTCATCCGCAAGGACGGCACGTTTATCCCGAAGGATTTGAAACCGCTGAATCCGACGAACCTGAAATAGCTGTTAAATCGTGTCTCTGAGGATCGTCAGAAACTGTTTCATCGCCGGCGAAAGGACCTTGTTTTTCTTGTAAAGGATGGCCAGCGGCCGGAAGAAAGTGCCGTCTTCCAGCGGCACGGCGGCCAGGGTTTGTTTGGCGACTTCCTGCACGACGGTGCCTTCCGGCACGATGGAAATGCCCGCGTCAATTTCCACCGCCCGTTTCACCGTTTCGATATTGTCGAATTCCATGACGTTGTTCACGCTCACGTCGTACTCCTTCAAAATCTTGTCCAGCGCCTTGCGCGTCGGGATGTCCGGCTCGAAGCCGATGAATTTCTGCCCGGCGAGCGCTTTGAGTTTGACTGATTTCGATTTGGCAAACGGATGCTGCGGGTGGCAGATCAGCACCAGAGGTTCTTTGCGCAACGGGATGATTTCCAGCTTGGAGTCCTTCACCGGATAGGCAACCAGCCCCATGTCCACAACATTGCCCAGCACGTCTTCATAAACCTGGTTGGCGCGGCGGTATTCGACGTGAACATTCACCGTCGGATAAACTTTCATGAATTTTTTGACGTAGGGAGGCAAATCGTGCAGGCCGATGCTGTAAATGGTTGCCACGCGGATCGTGCCGGAAATGATGTCCTTCAACTCCTGCAGCTTGCTGTGCAGGGACTCGTAGGTCTGGATGATCTGTTTACTGTAATCGTACAACACCTGGCCCTCGCGCGTGAGGCGAAATTTCTTTTTGCTGCGCTCGATGAGCAGGGATTTGAATGTGCGTTCAAGTGAACTGATTTGCTGACTCACCGCTGATTGGGTCACGCCGTTGATTTGCGCGGCCTTGGTAAAGCTTTCGGTTTCAGCCAAATCACAGAATACTTTCAGGCTTTCGATTTGCATGGGTTATTTGTTTAGCAGAAAACCTAAACATCAGTCAACATTATGTTCAGCCGATTGTGCAGCCGGTTCAGTGACCAGGGCCTGGCGTACTTTGCCCAGCAATTCCCGGCTGGTATAGGGTTTTTGCAGAAACAGCAGACCGATTTGCTGGTCCGGCGGCAAAACACAGCCGCTCGCGCACAAAATGCGTATCTTCGGCAGGAGCTGGTGAATCCGTTCAACGAATTCGCGACCGCCCATGGTCGGCATCACCAGGTCCGTCACCACCAAATCCACGTGCACGTCGTCACGCGACAACATCGCCAATGCCTTCTGGGCGCTGTTGGCCATCAGCACGTGATAGCCGTATTCGGACAGGATCGTCTCCGCCATCGTCAGCAAAATATCCTCATCGTCCACCACCAGCACGGTTTCCGTACCATTCAGATTTTCCTCCGTGTCGGCGCTTTCCCGGACCAATTGTTTCTCTGCCGGCAGATAAACGCGCGTGGACGTGCCCGAGCCCGGCTGACTCGACACCGCCACGCCGCCGCCGTGATTGGTCATAATACCGTAAACCAGCGCCAGCCCCAATCCGCGGTGACTGCTGCCCTTGGTCGTAAAAAACGGTTCAAAAATCCGTGATAACACATCGGCCTCAATGCCTCTGCCGTTGTCCACGATCTCGACGCAGACATAAGTCCCGGCATTGAGACGCACGCCGCCGTCCTGCGTCGGCTCGGTCAATTCGAGACTCCGCGTCTGCACGGCGATTTGCCCCGCGCCATTGAGCGCTTCCACCGCGTTCTCCAGAATCTTCGTCAACGCCTGTTGTACTTTGGCCTCGTCGAAGCGCACGGCAAACAATTCCCGTTCGAACTGGGTGTGCCAGATAATCTGCCCGGCGTTGGCGTTGCGGAAAAATTCAACGCAACGCTGGGTAACCTCATTCAGATTGCCCGGTGGCACCCGGCGCGTCTGCTGCCGCTCATGCTGGCTGAACATGGCCAGTTCATTGGCGATTTCCGCCGCCTTGGACGCGGATTTCTCCACCTCCATCAGTGAATGCCGCCAGGGATGTCCTGGCTCGGCCTTGCTCAACAAAAACGATGTGTGGCCGAGAATACTGGTCAGCGCATTGTTGAAATCCAGTGACATCGTGCGGGCCAGTTGCAGGGCGCAATCCAGCCTCTGCTTGAGTGTCAGCCCTGCGTCTGCTTCGGTTTTGCCCTCGGCCAAGGGCGAGGCCGCTGGCGCCGCCGGCGCGTTCGTTGGGGACGGCGGTGTGGTCAGGGGCAACAACTGGAAAACAAACCATTTCCGGCTGTCCTTGGCGAAGGTGCAGATGGAGACGGTGCAGGCAACCATGGGGCCGTTCGGCGCGCGAAATTTCAAATTCACCACCGGCGTTGGGGACCGCTCCCAGTGCGTGAGAAAGTCTACCGCCGTCGTGCCGTTTTCCGCCGGCCAGATGGCCGATAGCAACGGCGCCTCGCCTGACAGCACTGCGCCAAATGCGGCGGACGCCGACGAATTGGCGCGCATGATCACGCCGTTGCCATCCACCAGCAACGCCGGCCAGGCAGCGCTCTCCAGACCAAATATGATTTCCGGCTTCATTCCACCGCGGAAACTTTAGATTACGTCTCGCGCCCAAAATTTCAAGGCACGTCCATTGAATAGCGCCGGCCGGAGCTTTGGCCGCGCCCATGGCTGATGTCGGTCAACGCGCGGTTGTTTCTGTCTGACGCCGCCACGCCCTATCAGTTTTACCATATAAATCCGTGAAGTTTTTCAGCAATTCCACTGCCAAAAACTCCACCTTTTTTGCGGTTTTCAACACTTCCGCGTGCGATAACGGGCCTTTACCCATGCCCGCCGCCGGGTTGGTGATACAGGAAATGCCGGCTACGTTCAAACCGCATTGACGGGCGGCGACGGCTTCCGGCACCGTGCTCATGCCCACGGCATCCGCACCCAACCGCGCAAACGCGCGGATTTCCGCCGGCGTTTCATAAGTCGGCCCGCTGACCGCCAGATAAACGCCGCGATGCAGCCGCAAGCCGCATTTTTTACCGGCTCGAACTAACAGCGCGCGCAAGCCTTTATTGTAGGTGCCGGTCAAATCCACGAACCGGTTTAATCCGGAAATGGCCGGGCCGCGCAACGGATTGGCGCCCATCAAATTGATATGGTCGGTCACCACCATAAAATCGCCGGGCCGGAATTTCTGGTTGATGCCGCCCGCCGCGTTCGTCAGCAGCAAATCGCGGATGCCGAACACCGCCAGCGTCCGGATGGGAAACGTCACCCGCTCCATCGAATAGCCTTCGTAAAAATGTGCCCGCCCACTCAACACCAGCACCGGTATGCCGCCAAGCCTGCCGAAAATTAATTCACCAGCATGTCCGCTCACGCTCGGTTTGGGAAACCCGGGAATTCTGGCGTAGGAAATTTTCCTGTCCACGCGCAATGCCGTCAGGACGTGTTGAAATCCGCTGCCCAGCACCATGGCCAGCGTCGGGCGCAACCTGGAAATCCGTTTTAGCCGGGCGGCAGCGGTCTCGGATGCAATATTGAATTCCATTACAGACCTCTCATAAAAGCAACAGTGACCGCCAGACAGACGGCGAAGATAAACAAACCACCCAATGCCGCCAGGAAATGACCCAGCAGCAAGGAAGCGCAAAAGAAAGAAATCATCAATTGGAACAACAGCAGCGCCAAAATTTCATACCGACTCCAGTCTTCGAGATGCGTGAATTTGTAGATGATTCCTACGATGATGGCTGGAACGAACAGTCGTGAGGCTATGAATGGTCCGCCCAGCGGGAGGAAGGTTACCACCACCCAGACGCTTGCGCCTTCAATCAACGATGCAACGGCGGCTATCACCGCTTCCTTTCCACGGCTGTGCAAGGTGACGTCGTTTTCAATCAGGGCAAAAAAAATGGCCAGCAACAGGAGGGCAAGACAAAGCGTTATGAACGCAAGTACCCAAAGTTCGAGGATTTGTAACACCGGGTGCACGGCTTGATTTATTCACTTTTTGCCATATTATGGCTTGCTCGATTTATGGAATTGAACAATGACGAAATCCGCCGTTACTCGCGGCACTTGATTCTGCCAGACGTGGGTCTGGCCGGCCAAAAGAAAATCAAGGGCGCCAGCGTCCTGTGCATTGGCGCGGGCGGCCTTGGCTCGCCCATCGCCATGTACCTGGCCGCCGCCGGCATCGGCAAACTCGGCATCGTGGATTTCGACACCGTGGATTATTCCAATCTGCAACGCCAGATTCTCCATACTGACGCGGACGTGGGCCGCTCCAAAGCCGAGTCGGCCAAGGAAACCATTCAAGGCATTAATCCGAACGTTGAAGTCGTCCTCCACAATACGCGCATCACTTCAGAGAACGCGCTCGAGCTCATCCGGCCCTACGACATCGTGGTGGACGGCACCGATAATTTCCCGACGCGCTATCTCACGAACGATGCCTGCGTGCTGCTGAAAAAACCGAACGTTTATGGCTCGATTTTCCGGTTCGAAGGCCAGGCCAGCGTGTTCGCACCGCATCTGGGCGGGCCGTGTTACCGCTGTTTGTATCCCGAACCGCCGCCACCCGGCATGGTGCCCAGTTGCGCCGAAGGCGGCGTGCTCGGCGTGTTGCCGGGCATTGTCGGTTGCATCCAAGCCACGGAAATTTTGAAGCTCGCCATCGGGCGAGGCAGTTCGCTCGTCGGCCGGTTGCTGTTGTTCAATGCGCTCGACATGAAGTTCCGTGAATTGAAATTGCGGCGCGATCCCGAATGTCCCATTTGCGGTGAGCATCCGACCATCAGGGAATTGATTGATTACGAGCAGTTCTGCGGCATCGTGCCCGAGCCAACGACGGCGAACCCAAACGAAGTGACGGTGCAGGACATGAAGAAGGCATTGGACGATCCCAGGCTCGGCATCAAGGTCATTGACGTGCGCGAGCCATTTGAATTCGAGATTGCGCATATTGACGGCGTGCCGCTGCTGCCCATGAGCCAGCTTCGGCAGCGCTTTACCGAGCTGGACCCGAACCAGCAGTATTATCTGCTCTGTAAAGTTGGCGCACGTTCGCATCAGGCGGCGGAATTCTTGCGCGAGCAGGGTTTCAAATACGTCAAAAATGTCCGGGACGGCATCAACGCCTGGTCGGAGGAAATTGATTCCAACGTGCCAAGATATTGAAATTGTGAACGACGATTTGCAGAAACGTATTCAGGCCGCGCTCGCCAATCCGCAAAACATGGGCGAGCTGACCGGGGCCGACGCCGTCGGCACGGTGGGCAACGCGGATTGCGGGGAGATGCTGAGGCTGTGGGTCAAATTCAAGGAACAGAACGGCAAAAAGGTGATTGATCGCGCCACGTTTCAATCCTTTGGCTGTGAAACCGCCATCGCCGTCGCCAGCCTCGCCACGGAATTGATTCGCGGCAAGACCGCCGAGGAGGCCCTCGCGCTCAAGACCGAGGAACTGGCCGGCGAACTCGGCCCATTGCCGCCAATGAAAATTCATTGCGCCCAGCTCGTCGAAGGCGCACTCCGTTCCGCGCTCGAACCGGTGAAGGTGGAAGGCAAGCCTGCCGGCCCCGCCAATACGCCAACTTTGCTCGACAGTTTTTCCAAACCCAAGGATGGTGGTGTGAAACTGACGTTTTTGGACGAGGATAAAAGGTAGGGACGCCGCGCCGCGGCGTCCGGTCGGTACGACACGCCGTCCTTCCCGTTAAGATTTTTCCTCCCGCAATTTTTTTAGCGCCGCCAGAGCGGCAGCGCTTTCGGCGGTTTTTTTGCTTTTACCGGAACCGCGCGCCAGTTCCACACCGGCGTGCTGCACGACACATTCAAACACCCGGTCGTGATCGGGCCCGGTGGCGGAGAGGACATGGTATTCGGGCGCTTCGGGCGAGCGTGCCTGCAATAATTCCTGTAACTCGCCCTTCGGATTTTCGATGGTCGGCGGCACACTCAACTTGCCGAACGCCGAGTCAAATTCGCGCAAAACAAATTTCTGTGCCGCACCAAAGCCGCCATCCAGGAAAATCGCACCGAGCAAGGACTCGAATGCGTCCGCCAGCGTGGACGCGCGCTCACGCCCGCCGCTGGTTTCTTCGCCGTGGCTGAGAATCAAGTGTGTGCCCAGGCCGAGTCCGCGGGCATGCTCGGCCAACGTGCGGCGGTTGACCAGTTTGGCGCGACCCTTGGTCAGCGGTCCTTCATCGAACGCGGGAAATTTTTCGTAAAGCTCGTGAGTCAGGATGAGTTGCAACACCGCGTCGCCGAGAAATTCCAGCCGCTGATTGTGCGGCACCGGCGCGCCGCCCTCGTGCGCCACCGACGGATGGGTCAGCGCCAGCCGCAGCAGGCCCTCGTCGCGAAACGTGTAGCCGAGGCGGGTCTGAAGATCATCGAAGTTGGACATGAATCAGGTCGGAAACACTCAACATTCAACGTCCAACGCCGAACATCCAACGGGCTTACCTCGGCCAGCGCAATGGATGTTGAATGTTGGATGTTGAATGTTCAATGTTTTCAATTTTGAACCATCGGCTGATTTTCTTGCGCCGGAGGAGGATTTTCACCAACGGACGCCGGCGGATTCAATCCGTGTTCCAGCAATGCGGCCACGTCCCGCTGGACTTCTTCGAGTTGGTCCAGCCGCAGAGCCGGGTCGGCAATGGTGAACACGTCGCCAGTTTTGGGTTGTTCGTAAACAAACACGCGTTTGCCATCGCGGACAACCTCTTCCTTCACTTTGAGCACGCGCTTGCGTTCCAGCATGACGGCCAGAATATAGCCAGCGGGTGCGTAACGCGGATCATTCTGCTCGATGAGCTTCCGCAGCAAGGTCTCGGCCGTGTCCTTATGAATCGCGTCGGTGGGCGGCGCCGGCGCCTCGTAAATGCTTTGCCAGTGGGAAATGAACCCTTTGCGCTCACGTGCGCCGTCGCTGAACTGGCTTTGCCAGCACGCTTCGCACACATCCATGCGGCGCAAATCCTCCGTATGCTCGTCAAAGAGCAGCGTGTGCAGCGTCTGCCGGTCGGTAAACGGCTGCGCGCACGACTCACAGGCCGACGCGCGGGATTGAATGTTCCAATCGTTCATGGACACGGAAATTTAACCACGAATGAAGCCGATGGACACGAAGAAAATTTTCTATTTTGACACGGATTACACGGATTAACACGGAGGAATCGCCTTTCTGCAATTCGTGAAAATCCGTGAAATCCGTGTCTCAACCGGCGAAATCAAAATCCGAGCAGCTCATGAAATAATGGCAGCGCGGACAACACAGCTTGCACTTTTCGTTGATCAGCTCATGTCCGCACTGCGGACAAAACCGCCAATGCTCGCCGGAAACGTTTTCACCCGACGATTCGGGGCAAATCTTCACTGGCTCATTGTCCTTCTCCATTTTCCGGCTCGATTTCCGCATGAAACGAAAATATTACTGAGTCCGCCCAAACTTTTTCTCCAGTTCACGGTAATTCATTTCAATCAGCGTCGGGCGGCCGTGCGGGCAGGTGTAGGGCATGGTGCAACGGCGCAAATCCTCGACGAGATTTTCCAGTTCCGGTCCGACGAGCGGGTCGTTGGCCTTGACCGCGTGGCGGCAGACGGTCTTGGCCACGGTGTGCTCGCCCAGCCGCGCCAGGTTCACTTCGCGGCCGGCGGCGCGCAGTTCATCCACGAGATCGAACACAAACCGGCGCGGGTCGGCGGCCTTCACGAACGGCGGCAGCGCGTCGAGCAGAAACGTCCGCTCGCCGAATTCGCTCAAACCGACCCCGAGTTTGGTGAGGACGGCCAGTTGCTCGCGCAGGAATTGCGCGTCGCGCGGCGGTAGTTCGATGGTCTCCGGCAACAGCAGTTTTTGCGACGGCGCGGAAGCATTCTGCTCGATCCGGTTCATCATTTGCTCGAACAAAATCCGCTCGTGCGCCGCGTGCTGGTCCAGCAATACCAGTCCGCGGTCGGATTCCAGCAGGACGTAGAGTTTGCCGATGACGCCGACGAGCCGGAGCGGGACACTGAGTAGCGGTGTCGCAGCGGTCGAGGGTCGAGGGTCGAGGGTCGAGGGCGCTGTCTGCTGCGAAGAGGGAAGATTGGAAGCAGGTGGTGCCGACGGAATCGCTTTCGAAAAACCCATTTGCAACGGTGGTTGTTCGGTGGGTCGCAACGGCCATTCGAGAGCTGGCTTTATTGGTAGAGGAAATTCCGGCGGCGATTGCGTTGAAAGTTCCGGCGCGGTTCTTACTTCAAGCGCTTTTCCAATGGCGTCGAATTGTTCTGCTCTGCGCCTTTGCGTCGGTGCGTTGGAAATTATTTTTGCTTTTGCCGGTTCGGTGTGAAACGTGAGCAACGTTTCCTTGATGGTTTGCGCCACCCGTTTCCGGATTTCAGATTCGCGATGGAATTTCACCTCGCGCTTGGCCGGATGAATGTTCACGTCCACCGCCGCCGGATCAATTTCCAGGAACAGGCAACAGACCGGATAACGGCCCTTCATCAACGACGTGTGATAACCCTCGATCAGCGCGTAGTTGAGTCCGCGGTTTTCCACCGGACGGCGATTGACAAAAACAAACTGGCTGTCGCGGGTCGTGCGGGAAACCCCCGGCGCGCCGATCAAACCCCAGATTCGGAAGTCAGAGGTCGGAGGTCGGGGGTCGGATTTCTCCGGCGATGACGTCTCAATGGTTTCGGCTCCCTCGGGTTTGAAATCCCCGGCCAAAGCCGCAGCAAAATCCACGGACAAAAGTTTCTCGTCACCGAGCAGGGCGCGAAAACGTTCCCGCAGGGCTCCCAGACGGCTGGGAACCGCCACGCCGGATTTTTGCGCCGGCAGTTGCCAGATGGTGCGGCCGTCCTTCACAAACGTGAAGGCGACTTCGGGATACGCCAGTGCCGCCAGCGTCAGGTAATGCTGGATGTGCGCCGCCTCGGTCTCTTCGGCGCGCAAAAATTTGCGGCGCGCGGGCAGGTTGAAGAAGAGTTGCCGGACCTCGACACTCGTGCCGGGCGCGCTGCCGGCGGCCTTGACCTCGGCAATTTTCCCGCCATTGACGATGATCTGCGTGCCTTCGGGCGAACTCCCGCTGCGTTCGCGCGTCGTCAGGGTGAACCGGCTGACACTGGCGATGCTGGGCAGCGCTTCCCCGCGAAAACCCATCGTGGCGATGGCCGCCAAATCCTCGGCGCGCTGGATTTTGCTGGTGGCGTGGCGTTCCAGGCAAAGCAGCGCATCGTCACGGCTCATGCCGGTGCCGTCGTCGGTCACGCGCACGAGACTGCGCCCGCCGGCCTGAATCTCGATGGTGAGGCGCGCTGCCTGCGCATCGAGCGCGTTTTCGACCAGCTCCTTCACGACGCTGGCGGGGCGTTCGACCACTTCGCCGGCGGCGATTTGATTGGCGACGTGTTCGGGCAGGAGATGGATGCGGTTCATCGTTCGTTAACGGTTGAAGGGTTGAGGTGTTGAAGCGGGATGTCCAGAGGAATTGTAGCTTCGCTTTGCCCCCTCATTCTTTCAATCCTGCAACGTCCTTTGCCAATGGCAAGGCGAAGGAAAAAATCGCGCCGTGTCCCGGTTCACTTCGCGCTTCCATCCGGCCGCCGTGGTCCTCGACGGTTTTTTTGCAGATGGAAAGGCCGAGGCCGGTACCGTGGGCTTTGCCGTGCGTGGCGAATGGCTGAAAAAGCCGGTCGGCGATTTCCGGCGCGAGGCCGGGGCCGGTGTCCTCCAGTTCGGTAATGACTTCCTTTTCGTCGCGCTGAAAACGCAGAAAAATTTTGCCGCCCGCGGGCATGGCGTCCGTAGCATTGTGAAGCAAATTGAAAAAGACCCGGCGCAGGCGGCGGGCATCCAGCCGGAGCCGGACAGACGGCGGTTCATTTTGCAATTCGATGCGCACGGATTTGACCTCGGCATCCGCGTTCAATTCAGGCAACAGTTCGTTGATGAATCGGTGGTAATCGACAGGTGCCAGCGCTGTCCGGGTGGCGGCGCCTTGGGTGAATTCAAGGATGTCGCCGATCATCTCGTTGATGTGCTGGACCTGGTTGCGGATGTAATTGAGCGATTGCGTTTGTTTCTCCGGGGCAGGATTAGGCCGGTCCAATGTTTCCACGGCCAGGCTGATAATGGTCAGCGGATTCTTCAAATCGTGGAGGATGGAGCGGGCAAAGTTGCCGACCACGGCCAGACGCTCGGCCTGGATGACTTCGCGCAGATGCAACTGGTTAAAATCGCGCAGGCGCCGGCTGATTTCCGACAACAGGTTAAAAGCGAGCCCCGGCGAACATTTGAGCAGGGCGAGCATTGCATCGCGGGGAATGAAATAGACCCGCGCGTCCCTGGCGGCGATGGCGGTGGCCGAGCGCGGAAGGTTTTCGATTACAGCCATTTCACCGAAAATTTCACCGGGTCCCAGCTGCGAAAACACACGGTGTTCCTTCCCATCCACGAAATGCGCAATTTCCACCAGACCGTCGCGGACAACATAGGCCCCATCGCCCGGGTCTCCCTCGCGAAAGATTTCCCGCCCGGTGGCGAAGTGCCGTTCCTGCGCCATGCGGCGCAGGCTTTGCCATTCGCCGGCATTCAATCCTTGAAAAAGTCCCACCGACTCCAATTCGACCATAACGGAACTTTATGGAAAAGTTTAGCCAGGTAAAGCCCGGAAAAGGAGCGGGGCTGAAATAGTTGTGCCCGTGAACGATAACTTGTTGACAAAGGTTTACAAAAAAGTAACATTGATGCATTCGGGTGGCAGTACGTTTCTTCAGCGGGGTTCCCCACCCCCACCTCCTTGGCGTCTGCCGCCCGAATGTTTGTAAAGTCGCTTGACGCTCCCGAAAGCATTTTTTAGCTTCGCCGTCCCCTGGTGGGGGTGTAGCTCAATTGGTTAGAGCGCTGCCCTGTCACGGCAGAGGTTACGGGTTCGAGCCCCGCCACTCCCGCCATTCCCAACCTGGTGACCCCTTGTGACATCAACGGTCATAAGGTGACTTTAACCAATGTTCCTGGCGTTCCGTCGAAGTTCTTGCTATCGCTCATCGTGGAACCTGATGATCTCCTCACCCTTTTGGCACCGTTTTGGCCTCCACACCAAACATTTTACAACTGGTCAAGGCTTGAAAAAAGGCGGCAGGTGGAACATGCTGGATTTCATCTGAATTATCCCAGCCATTTTTTCCCGCGATTGAGCCAGAAGTCCGGAAGGGCTTTGGCGGCGGCGTTGGTTTTCGGTTTGATCTCTTTTGGCGTATCCGACTGTCAGGCGCAGGCCTCGACCAACGAGCCGGGTTTGCCGGTTAAAAGGGTGTTGATGATATTCAACGAGGGCAAAGATGTGCCAGGGAATATCGTGTTGGAACAGGCTGTGCGGACAGAATTACAGAGAGCCTGTACCAACCGGATCGAGTTTTTGACTGAATTTCTTGATGCCAGCCATTTTTCGGACAAGGAACACTTTCAGGTATTCCAGGATTACATCGGCAAAAAATATGCCGGACAGAAACTGGATCTCATCCTGGCGTTTCCCTCGAGAGACTACCGACTGGCCGGAGAGTTGCCGAAGGCGCTGTTCCCGGATGTGCCGGTCGTTTTCGTCGCGGTCAACGAGATGGAAGTGCCGGAGCTGCTGCACAAACTCGGGGTCACCGGGATTGTGCAGCGATTCGATATTCGAGGCACGCTGGGACTCATTATGCGTCTGCAACCCGACACGCGTCGCATTGTGGTGATCGGAGGCGTGTCGGACGTGGATCGCGCGACCCTGGGCCGAATTACGGAGGCGTCACGGGCGCTGGAGGGAGTCGAGTTCGATTTCTGGACCAACCGCCCGGCGGTGGAATTGCCGGGAGCTCTCAAGTCATTGCCCGAAGGTACGGTGGTGTTGGTTAGCACCATGATCAACGATGTGAATGGCCAGACTTTTTACATGTCGCAACTGGTGCAAGTGGTGGCGTCTTCCGCCAGCGTGCCGGTGTATGTGCTTGGCGGATGGGTGCTGGGCAGCGGGGCGGTGGGCGGCTCGGTGGTGGATTCGGAAGATTTGGGCGCGAGGGCGGCAGAACTGGCAGTGCGCTTGCTCAACGGCGCAAACCCTGAAAAGCTGCCCATCGAGGTGGTGACGAAGGGAACGCCGATGGTGGACTGGCGCGCACTGGAACGCTGGGACATAAAACAAAGCCGGTTGCCGGCAAATTGTGTGATTCGCTACCGCCCACACTCAGTGTGGGAGCAACATCGGGCATTAATTGTGTTTGTCGGGGTGGTCCTGCTGGCACAAGCGATCACGATCGCGGCGTTGCTGGTGCAACGGAGACAGCGCCGCCGGGCGGAACAGGAAATTCAACGACAACGGATGGAGCTGATGCATGTGGCCAGAGTTTCGACGGTGGGACAATTGGCCTCGGCGCTAACCCATGAGCTCAACCAGCCACTGGGCGCCATTTTGCGAAACGCGGAAGCGGCGGAAATCTATCTCCAGAAGGACCAACCCAACCTGGAAGAGATCCGGGCGATCCTGGCCGACATTCGCAGGGACGACAAGCGGGCGGGAGATGTGATTGACCGGATGCGGACTTTATTCAAGCGGCGGAGCCTGACCTCAGGCCGTTTGGATTTGCGCAATTTGGTGGAAGACACCGTCGCCTTGGTGAGGGCCGATGCCAAAGCCCGGCAAATCCAATTATCCGCGCAAATATCGCCCCAATTGCCGGCGGTGCAGGGAGACCGGGTGCATTTGCAGCAGGTGTTGCTGAACCTCATCTTGAATGGAATGGATGCGATGGACGCCGTCCCCAAAGATCGGCGGTCATTGGTTGTGCGGGTGGGAGAGACGGAGGAGGGAACCCTGCAAGTAGCGGTAAGCGATTGCGGAATGGGCATTGCGCCGGACGCGGCCGGCCACATCTTTGAACCGTTCTTCACTACCAAGCCCGATGGCATGGGCATGGGACTGGCCATTTCACGGACCATCATCGAAGCACACGGTGGGAACATCCGGGTGGAGGGCAACGCATTGAAAGGAACAACGTTCACGTTCACCCTGCCCCGGATGAAATCTGAGCAGGCGCCGGATGGCGGCTTGCCAGCGAGCCGTTGAAGCTTAAATTGAAGTCATGACTGCCACGCTTCCCCGCCGATCCGGCACGATTTTCATCGTGGATGACGACCTGTCCTTTTTGCGGTCGGTGTCCCGTTTACTGGGCGCGGTTGGTTATACCGTGCAGGCTTTTGCATCCGCGCAGGAATTTCTGGACCGGCTGGTTCCGGAGATGTCCGGTTGTGTCGTGGCCGATTTGCAGATGCCGGGAATGAATGGATTGGAATTGCAGGACGCGTTGAGGCGTTCGGCGAACCCGATGCCGGTCATTTTTCTGACAGGGCAGGGGGACATTCCGACGACGGTAAATGCGATGCGCAGCGGGGCGGAGGATTTTTTGACAAAGCGCGCCCGGAAGGAAGAGTTGCTGGCGGCGGTGGAGCGGGCGTTTGAACGCGATGCGCAGGAGCGGCAACAACGCGCACGGTCGCAGGTCTTGCGTCGTCGTTTTGATGAGCTTAGCAAACGCGAACTGGAGGTGTTGGCGCACGTGGTGCAGGGCAGGATGAACAAGCAAATTGCCGCCAACCTGAATATAAATGTGCGAACCGTGAAATTACACCGGACAAATATCACGAGAAAACTGGGAGTGCAGTCGGTGGCTGAACTGACGCGCCTTGTGGATGAAGCCGGGTTATTCAAGGCGCCGAGAGATGGCCGGCTCAACCCATCCTGATTGAATCGGACAGGCCAGCGGGTTTTACTGGCAGTGTCCCAATTTGAGTCAATTTCAAATTTCAAATCCGGGCTTTGCCAGTTTTACCCCGACAGAGAGTGGGATGATTTCTTCATTTCCGGCCATAACAGACAAATCAAATGACCTGCCACCTGCCTTTAGGGGCAATTATCGTTTTTTGGTCTTTTGGATGCTGGTTCTTATGCCACGCGGTAGTAGCAGGCAATCAGTGAACAAAAACCGAAATCATAGTAACCCGCCTGTTGCGTCGTTCACACCGCCGAGCGAAAGAAAAGTAGTATGAAAATGAAAACCTCCCGCAAAGCGGGTTTCACACTGGTGGAAATCATGATTGTAGTG
>DATNHM010000068.1:0-87299 GCA_035604955.1 Candidatus Limnocylindrales bacterium
GAAGGACTTTGCCCAACTGAGTTGGGCGGCGCGCAAGGCGCTGGGCCGGATGCGCCGGCGTCCGACTCTCGTGGAATCCTTCTGGAAACAGGCCGAACTGTTTTGAGCCAATTGTCACTATATTATGCGAAAGTCAGTAGGTATCCGCTTTCCGCCATCAATTTTTGGGGAAATGATTCTGCTGCAATCACGCTGAATCCCGGCGAAACTACCACTGCCAGAATTTTTATTGTTGAAAGGGATGCATCTGGGATAACGCTTCAATTTGCTACTAAATGGAAATGGGCAAGCGAGTTTGAAAATCTTTTCTCGATTCAATATCAAAACTCAGTTCCCCTCGAATATGTTCTGACGTTTGAAACTTCGGCTGTCGGCATAAAAGCATCTCCTACACAATTCAAAATGATGTTTTATTTAGACCCTAAGAAGCCGCCTTTCGCACTTGAGAAGATTTAGATTTCCGCGTCCGTTTCCTTCCGCCGCGTTAGCGTGGCAATCGTGGTTTGATAAGCCAATAGCAAACGATGTTTTTATTCCCTCAATTCTTTGGGCGGCGATACATGAGGCGTTTGCCCTCAATCATCGGCAGAAACTTTTCCATGCGTTCGCCGTCTGTGTCGTGGCGGGTGTTCCAACGATATTCAAATTCATTGGCGTATTTGGAAAGATGTTCACGTGAAATGCAATGCCATGAACCGAACACACCGCGCTTTAGCAGGCTGAAAAAGCTTTCGCAGGTGTTCACATGACTAACCGTGCCGTCTGGATTGTGCCGTGCATATTCATAGCGGCTGTGGCTCACGCGGTCATGCCGTTTGTAACGTCGCAATGGCATTCTATAAGCACGGTGTTCATCCGTGTTAACCGTTGCTGATTTGCTCACACACTCGTTTAGGAAATGGCCAACGTTCTTTGCCGTCACACTGGGAATAACCCGCGTCCGGGCTTCTCCATCGCGTTCAATGATTGTGGCCAGCGTGACGCTACGATTCATCATTAAGGACTTCTTGGCATTGCGGTCTGGAAAGAACGTCTCGTCTGCCTCAACGGTGTTTTCAAGCGGCTTGGCTGTTTTCAAATCTGTTGCCATCGCAAATCTGATTCTGTGCGCCATAAACCACGCTGTCTTGTATGTGGTGCCAAGCATCCGAGAAAGCTGCAATGCACTGACGGATTTTTTGGACGAGCAAAGGATAAAAATCGCCATGAGCCATTTTGAAATCGGCACGCGGGAATCTTCAAAAACCGTTCCAACGGTAGCGGTGAAAGTTTTGCGGCACGCCGCACAGCAATAAAGACCTTTGCGCGCCTTGTTTTTAGTGTCTGGCTTTGAAGTGATTTTGTATGCCTCATTGAAATGGCAATGCGGGCAGGTAACGCCATTCGGCCAACGCCATGCCTCAAACAGTTCCCGCGCCTTGTCCTCATCGGAATACTCTTTGGCGAGTTTAATCAGGTTTATGTCATCTGCGTCCACTTCAGTTTTCATCTTGACTAAGTGTGACACAAAATGTATCTTTTGTCAATACTAAATGTGACACATTCTATTATGACAAAAACAAACAACATGGGCAGGCCAACGCTACCGAAACAGGAAAAGCGCGGGAGATTCATCTCCACGCGCCTGTCACCGCCGGAATATCAGGAAATTGAACAAGCGGTGCGCGCTTCTGGTGAGGCCAAAACTGAATGGGTGCGCAAGAAGCTGTTGGCCGCCGCCAGACGCGCCTAAACCTGCGGTGCGCATTTTACTGGCGTTATTGAATGATTGCGCCAATATGCGAATCGTTTGCCGGATGCTTGGCACATTATGATAACCGCACAAAATCCATTTTTTATCGTCCGATGAAAGACGAAAATTATCCTCAAGAAATAACAGCGGATGAAAAGCGTCTTGGTTTCGAGCTTCTTGGTCTTGAATCCTACGGGTTGCTTCATGAGACGATTCCGCCTCTTTCGGATGCTCGGGTGGTTGTAAAACGGTTAAGTCCATCAGATGTTTTGGTTAAAATACTATTTTCTGGCGAAATCGCGTATTCTCACAAGAAATTTGGAAAAGATGTGGCATACATCAGACATCCTGAAGATGCTCGTTGTGAATGGTGGCCGATTTTCGCCCCTTGCCCAGATGCCAAGTTTGCCATAGCCAGATTTGAGGCAGGCAGCAAGGGAGCAGCTTTCGTTAATGTAATCATCCCGTTTCAATTCAAGTTCACACCCGCTTAATGTGACTTCACAAAACGCAAGGAAAGTCAATTTCCCATAACTTTTTGGCCCTGTTTAAGCTATCCTCTTTCTGCATCTGTTAGAGACATACTCCCGCTGAATAACCGTAGCAGCCGACGTAAGTCGGCTCCCCCTTTATAAAATTTGAGCGGACTGACGTCCGCTGCTACACCTGCCCACAAACCTCTTGCGCGCTGATTTGCGTCAAATCCTCCACCGCCCAATCAGGTTGGTGCTTCTTTAATTCATCCAGTTTGGCGCCGCCGGTGGCAACGGCCAACGTTTTCGCACCAATGAATCGCCCGCAACGAATATCGTGCGGCGTATCGCCCACCACAACGATTTCCTCACCACGCAATTGCCGGCTCAGCAGGCGGTTACTGCGTTCCAGTGCCGCAACGGCAATATGGTTGCGGTCTTCACTATCGTCGGCAAAGCCACCGGTTTCAAAAACGTTCCATAGATCATAGCGGCGCAATTTGATTTCCGCGCCCAGGCGGATGTTGCCGGTGAGCAAACCCAGCATCGGCGGATTCGGCAGTGTTCGCAGGCCGTCGATGAACTCCAATACCCCGCGACAGGCGCCACCGTTGCTCCGGGCGACGGTCTGGTCGAGCCAGAACACATAATTCTCGAAGAACCGCTGAAAATTCTCCGGCGTCGCGGCGATGCGATGCAGGCCGAAAAATTCGCGGACGAGATTCACATCCGTCCGCCCGGCAAAACTGATTTTTTCGACGCCATCGAGGGCGTTGAATTCGGTGGCGAAGGTCCTGGCAAACGCCTTGATGCCCGCGCCACCGGTGTGAACGAGCGTGCCGTCAATATCGAATAATACAAGCCGCACCATGCAAAGAAGTTAACTGTTGCCGCGCCGACAGGCAACGCAACGGTGTCAGCAGTGAATAAGTTTTACTGGACAGATGTCTGACATTTATTTTATCGAACTGATTAATCCAGGGGTGTTGGATGATGAACCATGCCACGGACCCGGGCATTCACGCTCATCGAACTGCTGATGGTAATGGGGATTATTGCCATCCTGGCCGCGTTGTTGTTATCTGTTATCGGCCACTGCAAAGCCTCGGCGCAAGCTATTGCTTGCCGGAACAATCTCAGGCAATGGGGAACGGCAACACAGTTGTTTGCAGCGGAAAACGGTGATCGTTTGCCCCAGGATGGTGCAACAAGTGGCAGATCCACCGAGCATGGTTGGTACGTTGATCTCCCGCGCATCATGGGTTTGCATACTTACTTGGAAATGCCGTGGTGTACGAATGCCGGTGTTGATCCAGGACGTTCCATATGGATTTGCCCGTCAAATCGCCGACGCAGCAATGGTACAAATCTGTTTCATTATTGCCTCAATAAACATGTAAATGGAACTGGTACCGGCAATCAGATCAGGCTCGTTTCCATTCCGCATCCCACGCTCACGGTTTGGCTTTTTGACAACGGAGGGGTTGGTCCAGTAGCAGCAGAAAGTAATGTTCACTCCAATCTACACAGTCACGGGGCTCAGTTCACCTTCCTCGATGGTCACGCCGCGTGGTTCAAAAACACGGAATACTGGAATTTTAGAAGCAACAAAGGCCTTACCAATAATCCCAAACTGGTTTGGTTCCCTTGAACCAGATTCATGGAGCGCGATAGACACGGAAGAATCGGAAGGCATCGGATGTATTGGTTTGAAAAGTACAACTGGCTCCGGTTGCCACCAGATGCGTGGCCAGCGGCGTCCAGGTAATCAGATTCGACGAAATTTCGACGTCATACAAGCGGTTGCTCTGTGATTCCCAGGTCAATGAAACGATGTAATTTGTCATCTCCACGGAAAGCATCCGGAACGGCACGTTAAACGGGTTGGCAAAGACCATGAACACCGGCAGATGGTCGGAGGCGATCCTGTCATCATTGCTGTAGAGGTCGGCCGGCAGTGGATCCATTAAATCCGTTCGGAATACCTGGCCGCTGACGATGTTCGAGAACAGCGCCGAGCACGGCAGGATGTAATCGTAACGCAGCGTCGGGCCGGTGTTGGTATCCTGCACCGACCAGGTCCGTTCGCTGCCATTAAACGGATTAAGCGGTGTCGTCAGATGCAAACCGGTTGGCGCACCGATCAGACGCTGGAGAGATTGCCGTTGGTTCGCCGCTGGCCAAAAAATGTCTTCGTTCATGTCGCCGCTCAACACATAGGATTCATCGCCGTGGGCCGGCAGATAAACGGTGGCAAAAAAATTGGAAACGGCGACTGCCTCCGCCGCGCGCTTTGCCGCTGAATTGGCGTCCTGGCTCGATTTTAAATGGGCCACAAAAATGTGTAACGGCCGGAGAAAACCCGGCAGGGAAATCTGCGCCTCGAACAAATCCCGGGTAAAATAGGGGGCGGGGATGGGATTGGTGTAGCCAAACGGCGCAAGATCAACGCCGTGCAACCAACTGCGCGATGCGACGATGGGATACCGGCTGAGAATGACGCTGTGAATGGAACCGTCGTCCGCGGAATTGGTGACGAGGTAATAACCGGGGCGGAAAACAGCAACAAAATCCGCCATTTGCGCCGTGCAATTATTGGTAACCGGGATTTCGTTGAACGTGATGATGTCCGGGTCGAGGTATTGCATCTGGCGACCGATGGCCTGCACGTGCCACATGTTCGTGCTCCAGTTGGTCAGGCCGTTACCGTGCACGTTGTATGTCAGATACGAAAAGGCCGGCGGCGCGGCACACCAGACATTCAAGGCCGCCGCGTCGCTGAGGGTTGAACCGTCGGCGTTGCTGACGGAAACCGTATAAAAACCCGACTGGGCAAAAGTCACACCAGCCAGGGTGAGATTGAAATTCACCGCCCCAGGCAGGTTGGTGCCGTGAATCCCGACATCCGATGTCGGGGTGAACTGCCATTGATATGCCAAGGGTGGCGTGCCGGTGGCCGTCACGCTGAAAACAACATCGCCGCCGTTCGTAACCGTTTGATGCCGCGGCCCGGAGACGATAGTTGGCGGCTCGGCAACCGGCCCGCTGCCAATGATATCGGCAAAGGTGGTGCCGATTTTCAGATTATCCACACTCAACACGCCTTCATCCGTCGCTTCGCGAAATGCATAACCGGCCACAGTAAAAGTTGAAACCCCTTCACTGGTTGAAACACTGGTATCCGTTTCCGCTGTGGGATTGATCCAAAGGGTGCTGACCGAATTACTGTTTACCAGCCGGGTCACAACGATGTAATCCGTGTTGAGGCGCAAATCCAGGGAACAGGTAACACTGACGACCGCGTTGCTGGTGGAGGAAAGCCCCAGCCGGAATCTGCCCGGCGCCGACCCGCTCGTCAGTGCCCAGATGCGCGCCCGAAAGCCGTTGCCGGCATCTTTGAAATGCGCGAAATAGGTTCCACTTTCGCTCGGCAGCGTGGTGAACTTCACCTTGAAACCGGCGTAAAATACATTGGTGGCGCCGGAAGCGGGATAGGGCTGGCCGGTTAGAAGCGCATGGACGTCCTCGGTATTGGCTTCACTCAATAACACCCGGCCCGACGCGACTGTAACTTCGCCAGTGACCGAGCCGCTGTGGTGTGACCATAAATTGGTGCTCACCGTCACCAACGCACCGTCGGGATAATCGAAGGAATCACTGAACAATACAACTGCCTCCGCCGTGATGGCGAGAACCATGAATACGGCCAGTCCCGAGGCAGCTTTCTTCACGATGATTGCGGGACATGTTCCCACATCGTGACCAAATGTAAATGGTCAGCGCCTGGTTATAAATTCCGGTTGAGAATATTTCTGACGGACTAATGCTTCCGTCCGTTCGCGCAACGGCCCGTCCGGTTCAAAATCCAGCCATCCGGCTCCAAAGGCGGCCCGTGCGACGTCGCCCATCGCCTGTTGCCAGGCAGTTCGGGACAGCGGCACCGGTGGCTGGACCGAACCCTGGATCAACAATCCCAATTGGTTGCGTCGTTGGGCCGCACCCGCAATTTTTTTGCCGCGCCGGAGCAAATCGGATTTTACATGGCCAACGAAACACGCAGCGGGATGTGGCGGGTGACGGGTGACAGGTGACGAGTGGCGGCAAGAGAGCGCCAGTTCGGTTTCGATTTTTAATTTTGTGAAGGCGGATTGAATCCATTCGTGAACGCGCCGGTAACTTTCCTCGGCCTTGAGCGAATGCCATTCGTGATTCGGCGGAAAGGCGAGGCTATAGGTCCAGTCGGCGTCGTGCGGTACGATGCCGCCGCCGGTGGGCCGGCGGATGAGCGGCCGCAGCAACGTTGCGCGTTCCACGTCTGCGTATTTTTGGAAATAACCGAAGGTCGCCGCCGGCTCGGTCCAACCATAAAACCGCAGGACCGGTCTGCCCAGGCGTCCCACCGCCTCCAGCAACGCTTCGTCAAGCGCCATGTTGAAGGCAGGGCCGCACTTGCCTGAATCGAGGAGAAGCCAATTCATTTTTTTACCACGGATTGACACGGTTAAACACGGATGGCCAAAAACAGAATCCCCTCACCCGACCTTCGGCCACCCTCCCCCCGCCCGGCGGGGAGAGGGATGAGGCGAGCGGCGCAAGTGCCAAATCTGTGTCCATCCGTGTTCATCCGTGGTTAAAACTTTTTCTAACGCCAATTTGCGGGCACAATCTGAAAATTTCGCAATTCTCACAATCCGGTTTGCGCGCGGAGCAGCGGCGGCGGCCATGCCAGATGAGCCAGTGGCTGAACAGTGTCCATTGGTTCTGCGGCACAAGCGTCATCAAATCCCGCTCTATCTTTTCCGGCGTTTTCTGCTTCGTCAATCCGAGCCGCTGTGACAATCGCGCAACGTGCGTGTCCACGACGACGCCAACATTGATGCCGAAGGCGTTCCCCAAAACGACGTTTGCCGTTTTGCGGCCGACGCCGCCGAGTCGAATCAATTCCTCCATCGTTTGCGGGACCTTCCCGCCATGTTTTTGGACGATGGCCTGGCAGGCAGCTTTAATATTGCGCGCCTTGTTGCGGAAGAAACCCGTGGTCTTGATGGCCCGCTCCAATTCAGCAAGCGGCGCGTCCGCATAATCCACCGCCGAGCGATATTTTTTGAATAACTCCGGCGTGACGATATTGACGCGTTTATCCGTGCATTGGGCGGAAAGAATCGTGGCGATGAGCAAGTCCAGCGGACTTTGGTGATCCAACTCGCAGTGGACTTCGGGATAAGTCTGATCCAGTGCGGCAATGATTTTCTTCAATCGTGTGATCCTGGCCTTGAGTATTTCGCGTGACATTTACGCCAAAGATTTAACAACAAAGGAACAGAGACACGAAGAAAACTTTGTTGCTTCACCTGCTGAGTCGCACGCCTCTTCCTACGCGGCACTACACCCGCAGGTAAACGTAAATGGCAAAGACGACGGCGGCGAGACCGGCAGCAGCCGCGAGGATCCAGAGCAAATTGCGTTGCCGTGCGGCCATGGCGAAGGTGGAAACGATGATGCCAGCCTGCGCGGCGAGCATGCCAAAGAAAAATTTCTGACTGCGCCGGTGGTGTCGTTCCGCCGAGAGGTTTGCCTTGCGGACCTGGAGTTCCAACAAATAGCCGATGTTCTGGTTCAAGGCGGCTTCGGCATCGTAACGCGTGGCAGAAAAGCTCATTTTGGTGGCGGTCAAATTCCTCGCCGCAGATTTATCGCCGGCGGGCAGCGACTTCTCAAGCTGGGCGATGGCCTGATTTGCCGGGGCGAGCGCAGCATCAAACTCCCGCGCCTGATCACGGGCGGCTTGCAGTGCTGCGGAGAGCGTTTTGTCATCCACCTCTTTCAAGTCACCGGCGATTTCGGTTTCAGGCTTCTCCGTTTCAATCGCTTCGAGCGCAGTCTGCAGATTTGGGTCGAGCGCGGGAACGGCCGTGGAAGGAATTTTCTCCAGCGCCGGAACTTCGAGCGGATGGGCATCCGCGGTGGCCCGGAGGAGTTCCAGCGAATTACGCATCAGGGCAGCGCGCAGTTTCTTGGCCTGGAAATAACCCCACTGGTCACCGGCCTTGGATTGAAGTTGTGCGCCCAGGGCGCGGTCGTATTGGGCGCGGGTCATTTCGCTGGAGGCGAGTCCGGCCAGCAACGTGGCGATGACGGTCATGACGATGGGTGTGGCCGCGAGAATTTTGCCCCATCTGGTTTGAGGCATATCCTTCTTCAACTCTTCCGGTATTGTAACTTTCATAGGCGTAAGTTTAACCGATGAATTATGGTTTGGGCGGAACGGCCGAATTGGTCGGAGCCACCGGTGTTGCCGGAGCCGCCGGTGCCGCCCCCGATGCAGTGGCGGCTTTAGCTTTGTCCGCCGCAGCCTTGTCGAGCTTGTCTTTGGCAATTTGTTCCCGAACCGCCAGCGGCGGGGTGCCGTATTTGCCATCGGTCCAATTGTAAAGCCGGCCCTGGCTGTCATTGAGAAATGCCCAAATAAACCAGACGACAAACGCGACGAGCAGCAGTTTGGGCCAGATGGAGGGTTTTTCGGCATACTTATCCGCCGCACTAAACGTGGAACCTGGAGGCAAAGCCGCCACACCGGTCAGGGCCCCGCCGAACGGCACGTTCATCCTGGCCTTGGCATTCACCGCCCAGCCGTTGGCGTCGAGAATCGGGCCGAGGTTGCGCTTCCGCAACTTCAACCAGGCGATGGCCATGGACGGGGCGGAAATGACCAGCATGATGCCGACAATGACCAGCGGCACCTGCCACGCTTCAAATTTGCCAAGGAAACCCAGAAGACCGGCAAACGCCGCCGCCAAAGTGCCCAAGGCCAAACTCAGCAGAGCGATGACACTGGGATCGAAGGCGGGTTTAGCCGGAGCCGCTGAGGCGGCGGGAGCGGCCGGCGCCGCCGGGGCAGCCGGAGCAATGGGCGTATTGGCCACGGCCGTTAATTGCGTGTTAGAGGTGGCATCCGCGGCAGCGGCCTGTTTGGCAGCGCGCTCCTCAATCATGCGCACCAGTTTCTTATAAGGCGACCAGAACGCCTGCCGAATGCTGATCGGGTTGTCTACAATCTTCGTGATGGTGGCATCCCAGTCGCGCCCCTGGCGGTCATAGAATATTCCATTGCGACCAATGATGAGATTGTCGGAATCGCCGCCGGTGAATCCGGCGACGATGGACAATTTTTCGCCGCTGCCTTTGCGCACACAATCGCAATAGGCGAGATAGGTGCCGGCCATGCCCGCCATGGCGGCGTGTTTACCCGCGTCATCCACCAACAGGCAAAGATCGCAACTGCGCTGGTCGAGATAAAGTGTGCCTGCCTGAAAAATGGCTTTGTCCTTCCGTCCATAAAAATCGCTGAAGTTGACGAAGTTGCGGCAGAGCCTGGCGAGGTCGCGATGATAATGAATCAGGCGGTGCAGGCCAATAATGGCCTGGGCATGACCTTCCTCGGCCTGGTCCTTGCCAATCAGCGCCGTCAGCGTGTCCTTGACGTTGGTAGCGAGAATTTCCCGCGTGCGTTTCAATCCAATTTTTTCGACCGAACCGCCGGTCTTGCCCGCGTTCCAGGCATCAAAAGTGGCGAGTTTGCCGAGCAGCGCATTCCAATCCGCCTCCGTCAACACGGTCCGGGCGCCAAGTAACGGCACGATGGCATAGGTTTGCAGCGCGGCAATGGCGTCGGCCCACGCAGGATTGATGCCCTGAGTCAGCGGCAACGGCGTGGTGGCCCCGACTTGCGCCAGCGGCAGGCTGGCAATGTCCGCGTGTGTATTGGTCAGGTCTTTGGCGCTCAACGCGGCGTATTCCTTCTCGTCGCGGTTCAGCGCGTTGATAGAGCGCGGATCGAAAGCGGCCAGCCGTCCGCGCGCAAAATAGTCTTCCACCTTGGCCTTGACGGCCTTGACGGCGCCGGAAGCGGCTTCGGTGCTCACGCCCAGCGGCAACACGGCGGCGGCGCCTTCGGCCTTTTTCCACCAATCGGAATAAGCCGCGGCATCGGAGAAAAACCGGTCCACTTTGGCCTGGCTGACGCCGGGCTTGCCGCTGGCATCAGCGTCCGCGCCAAGGCAGGTGATGATGTCGGCGATGACCGCCCGGGTGACCTCGTCATTGGCGGAATCAGCGGGCACGATGCCATCGCCATTGAACGGTTTGGCGGCGAAGGTCTGCGCGGCGGCGGCGGCTTCGTCAATGGTGACTTCCGCGCTGTCCGTCTTGCCCAGCACTTGCCTGGCAAAACTGGCAATTAGTTTGCCCTCCGGATTGGCGTCGTTGATCGCCGCCGGTTGCAGCGTCGGGCTGCCTTTAAGCAGGTCATCCGGGTTTTTAAGCAAGCCGCTGGCCCATTTGACTGCGGCAATCAACTCCGGCGCGCGGATCCGACCGTCCTTGTCCGTGTCAATCAGCGCGAGCGTGGTTTTATCAAACTCGACGCCCGTGGTGGGACAGGCCAGGGCGACCCAAAGCTTCTGGTCGAGCTGGTCGAGGTTGAGGAGGTCCGCTCCCGAGTTGAGAACAACCTGGTTGAAGCCACCGGCGCGGAAGAACCGCCAGCGATAGGAGGAAGTCGCGGGATTTCTCATAGATTGGCTTAACGATGTTGTTGGTTTAAAGCGCAGCCGACGGTGGTTTGAGACTGCCAGTTATCGGGGCAACAGGCAACAGAATCGTCGGGGATTGCCGCCGGTGAAAAAGTGGCAACATTCCAGTCACACCTGCCGACCCTGAACACTCGCCTGAAATGTGTGAGCGATGGCCATCGCGAAATTTGGCATCGCTTGCGCCTTACTTGCCCAAAAGTCCGCCAACACTGTTGACCGCATTGGACACTGTCTGATTCGACATGAGGTTTTGAATCTGCGTTTTGAGATCGTCCACCGTTTTCTGTTGTTCCGGCGTCAGATTGAAGCTGCTCAACTGTTTCAAGGTATCCAAGGCGTCCTGGTATTTCTTCTGGTCAACCAGGCTCTTTGCTTGATCAATCAACGCCTGGACCTTGCTGTTGTCCCCGACGTTCGTGGCGGCTGCTTCAGCGACGGCATTCGTCGCTGCGACGGCGGTCGCGGCTGCTTCAGTAACGGCGTTCGTCGCTGCGACGGCGGTCGCGGCTGCTTCAGTAACGGCATTCGTTGCTGCGACGGCGGTCGCGGCTGCTTCAGCAACGGCGTTCGTCGCTGCGACGGCGGTGGAATCGGCGGACTTGTTCACGTCGCCAGCGGCAGGCGTGACGGGTTCGTTCTTGCTGCAACCGGCCAGCCCAAGGGCGAGCGCGGCACCGAGCGTCAGGACTAACGTTCCTTTTATAATGATTTTCATAAAGGTTTGTTTTGGTTGAGTTTCAGTTGAATTGTTTACTGTTACGGGTTTGTGGCTCCAGCGGGAGGAGCGTAAGTTTATCGGCCAACGCCCCTCGATCTTCAGTGTCCGGGCGGCATCGCACCAGCAAGAGCGTGAGTATCTTGACTGAGGTAATCTCACGGGAAGCATTCTGCACCATGGGCTGGACTTTCGCATATGGGGTGTTCACCCCATGTGCGACTATTGCATCGTCCCTCGAAAAAATTGATCCAGCCACTTCGAATAACAAGCGGATCGCGCGGATGAGCTATTTGACCATGAGCGTGTACGGAGACGGGTGCAGGCAATCAATTTGTGGGCGAAAGCGCGATTGGACGAAAAATTGATTTGCGGCGATCATTGCTCCGAACCGTTGGAGCAGCAACCGGAAAATATTTTGGCGTTTCACCCACACCAAGGATGATGAGGGTTTGCCCCTCAACCACAGTTTGGCTGGGAATCAGACCAATTGCGGCTCTTCAATTTCCTTTGGCGCTTCCACGAGCGGGGTGCCGTCGGGCGCCTCGGGATATTCGAAAATTTTGCCCTCGTAATTGCGGATGAGCACGCGGCCCGCGTTGCGGCAAAGGACATATTCAGGATTAATGGGCACCTTGCCGCCACCGCCGGGTGCGTCAATGACGTATTGCGGCACGGCATAGCCGGTCGTGCGCCCGCGCAGTTGTTCCATGATTTCCAATCCCTGGCTGACGCTCGCCCGCAGATGCGCCGAGCCGGAGATCAAATCGCATTGGTAAAGATAATATGGCTTTACACGGCACATGAGCAGTTTCTGAACGAGCGCCTTCATTACCGTCGCGTCATCATTGACCTGTTTGAGCAACACGGACTGGTTACCGAGCGGAATGCCGGCGTCGGCCAGATGCCCGACTGCGTCGCGCACTTCGGTTGTCAGTTCGCGCGGATGGTTTGAGTGAATGCTCAGGAACAGCGGATGGAATTTCTTTAACATCGCGCAGAGTTCCGGCGTGATGCGCTGCGGCAGGAACGTTGGAATCCGCGAGCCAATCCGCAAGAATTCCACGTGCGGAATGGCGCGCAGGCGGCTCAGCAGATTTTCCAGCTTGTCATCGCTCAATAACAACGGGTCGCCGCCGCTCAGCAACACGTCACGGACTTCCTTGTGCTGCGCGATATATCCAATTTGCTTGTCGAATTCGGGATGAAAATCATAGCCGTTCGCGTTGCTGACGAGCCGCGAGCGCGTGCAATAACGGCAATACGCGGCGCACCGGTCGGTGACCAGAAATAGCACGCGGTCGGGATAACGGTGCACCAGACCGGGCACCGGCGAGTGCGAATCCTCGCCGCACGGGTCGCTCATTTCCCAGGGCGCGGTGTGCGTTTCCTCGACGCGCGGAATGACCTGCCGCCGGATGGGACAGCGCTCATCCGCCGGATCAATCAGGTTGAAAAAATATGGCGTGATCGCCAGCGCGAGCTTGTGGTTCGCGAGTTTCGCGCCGGCGAATTCCTCCGGCGTGAGCGTGGGCATCAGCCGCTGCAATTGTTCCGGGGTCGTGATGCGGTGTTTAAGCTGCCAGCGCCAGTCGTTCCACTCGGCATCCGAAACGTCACGCCAGAAGCCGCGCCCGGCGGAGCGAAACGCCTTCAAACTTTGGAGTCGGTGGTCTGACGGCGATTCCTCGCCGTTTGCCGTTAAATGGTCATCCTTCATTTTCCTGGTAGCGAACTATAGATTTGAATTGCGCCCTGTCAAGTTGACCATTTCCCCGCCACCCCGTTCAAGGAGACCCAGCTTACGGTCGCCAGAGGTCCGGTTTGATGGATGATTCGATGGCGCGTCTTTGGGCATCAAGTGCGTCCAATTTTTTCAACGTGTCATCGGCACCGGCCTTCGGCGTCACGGCCAGGGGATGCTTGCCGAAAGGGGGCGCGGGCGCCGTTTCCTGGCTTTGACCCAGGTAATCAGCCAGGGCGGCGCGATAACCAGCGGTCAAGGCCGCCAGTGGCCGGGCCATGCGGAGCTGTGCCAGTTCCAGGTCGCGCAATTTGGTCTGGAGAGTCGCCGCCCGCCGCGCGGAATCAAAGTTGCGAATCACGGCCTGGAGCGAAACTTCCGCATGCGCGGGCAGGGCGTTCGATGCCGTGCGAAAGTCCACCGCCACGCTGAGAATCTGGTCGAGCTTTTCGCGACTGACCGCCGGCGTCCACGTTGGGCCGGGATCGTGCGCCGCAAAGTCTATCACCTGCAACGCCCACCATTTTTCCACGTCCAGTGGCTGGGCAAAATCGGCGCGAAAGGCGTTTTGAAAGGCAGTCTGCCAGTTGAAATAATCGGGCGATGCCTGCAACATGGCGCGCAAATGCGCCGGGCCGTTTCTCAATTTCAGCAGTTCGGTTACATACAACTGTGCGCTCGCGTAATATACACTGCCATCGGCGCCGGAGACTTGCGCATCCGTCGGCCAACTTAATTGCTCAAACGTCAACCCGGGATGATCACGCAATACGTCGCGCGCACCGGCCAGCGGGTCAATGCCGCGTTCGGTCGCGATCAGCCGGCTTTCCACCAGGCCGTTCGCCGCCCGGCCGGGCGAGGAAAGGACAACTTCCACCGCGCCCGTCGCCAGCAACTGCTGTGACAAGCCATCGGTCAGCCACCCGGGAATCTCCGCCGATTGCGCGCCGGCGCCGCGGTTGGCGAATTCAAGCAACACCACACTGGTCAAGGCGCGCACAAAACGGATGCGGGGCAGGACATCCGGCAGGGCGACCTGATAATCCCAGCCATTAGCGAAATGTTCCGAAATGACGGTGACATTTTCGTCAAGCGACCGGGCCGGGTGCAGCGTGAGGAAAATCTTTCCGCGCCACGGCGTTGCCGCATCAACGCCGAGCTCGCGCCACAGGGCTTGTTTGATTCGTTCGGCGGACACGGCCAGCACCGCCGGTTCAAGCCGGACGAAGTCGGCGTTGGTCAACGCCGCGGCCAGGGGCGATACCCAGAGGCCGGACCCTGCATCGGTGACAACAAATTGGCCGGAAACACTGCGCGTTAAATTCACATCCGGCAACGAAAGTTGGGCGGGCGCGTTCCCGCAGAAAGCGCCGAACAAAGCAACGGCGCAACCCATGTCGCGCAGGCAACGCTTACGGAACATGATCAAGCTTTGGCCGATGTCGGCCGGGCGGGTTTGCTTTCCGGCCTGGCAGCAGGTTTGGCGTCACCGCCGGCCGGTTTGGCCGGCGTGGAATCTTTTTTCGCCGCCCGCTTATAGCCCTCACTGCGGTAGTCGGTAATATAAAAGCCACTGCCTTTGAACAACAGCCCCGCGCCGGCGCTGATTTTGCGTTTTACGCGGCCACGGCCCCATTTTTTTCGCGGACAGAGGTTCTGCGGACAAACTTCCAACGGCCGGGCGGCAATAGATTGAAACGTCTCAAACTCGCACCCGCATTTGCGGCAGAGGTATTCGTACGTCGGCATGAACAATCAACAAGCGACCCGTTTCGGGCGCATCACGGTGACGACATATTGGTCGTTGCCGGCGCGTTGGTCATCGTCGGAACCACCTGCACCGAACCATCAGAACTGACTTCGACGTTCAAGTCGTAGTGCGCCGGCCCGACCATCCGGTTGGTCACGGATCCGCGCGCCATGAGCACCTGGGCTCCCTTGCGTTGCTGGTTGGGATCGGTCCCGTCGCGCATCCATTGCAACCGGCGCGCAATGAGCAAGTCGTCCCGCAATTTCCGCACCTGGGCGCGGACCTGGGTTAAATTGTTAAACTTGCGTTCCAGATCGACTTTTTCGGCCACCTGACGTTTCAATTCGTTTTCGAGAAACGCATTGTTCGTTTCGGACTCGACCAGTTTCATCTGGGTCTCGGCAATCTGCGTGGACAAATTGGCAATGGTGTTGGTCATGTTCACGACTTGCTGATCCAACGCCTGATTCTGCGCCTCCAAATCGGCGATTTGGTCCTGTGCCGTTTTGAGCGCGGCGGTGGTATTCGAGAGCGAAGCGGAAGTTGCGACATACTGGTTGCTGAGCACCGTCAGCGTCTGTTGGGCGGCCACGATATCGTTGGTCAGTATCAGATTGACCTGACGCAATCCGTCGAGATTGATGTTGGCGGTGGCCAACTGGTTGGAAAAATCGAGGATCGTATCCGAGTCCTTTTTCTGCTCGGTATCCGCGTGTTTCTTTTCCACCACCAAAGCCACAACCATTCCCACACAAACCACCACGAGAATGACTATGCCTGACTGTGTTTTCATAATGCTCCCCAAAATGAGGCGACCCGGACCGTTTGGCAAGCACACTTCAACATTCCGTTACTTTCCATCCGGCGCCGCGAGTGCGTTGGTGGCGGCCTCGGATTGGATTTGCTGCTCGACGGCATTCAAATCCGGGTCAAGAATTTCCACGCCCGTCTCCTTCCTCAAGGTGGCCATGTAGGGTGGCGCAAGCTTGGCCGCCTTTTGCTGGATGAGCGCCCGCTTCAGGTCATCGGCAACCGTGGCGTAATCCAGCTTTTTGGCCGGTATTTTCTCCAGCAATTTGATGATGTGGTAACCGACCGTCGTGGTCACGGCGTCGCTGATCTGATTCGTGTTCAAAGAAAATGCCGCCGCCTCAATTTCCGGCGGCGCCTGGCCGCGGGCAACGGTGTACACCCCGCCTTTATCCTTGGAAACGGAATCTTCAGAATATTGTTCCACCAGGTTGCTGAAATTCCCGCCGGCACGGGCGCGCTTCAAAATATCTTCGATTTCTTTCTTCTTGGTGGCCTTGTCCGTGTCCGATAATTCCGCACCCGTGAGCGGATCACGCGTGCTCAAAAAAATCTGCGCGATCCGAACCATTTCCGGCTGTTCAAAGTCCGCCGGATGATCGTCGTAAAACTTCCTGGCCTCGGCATCCGTCACGGTGATTTTCAATTCACGTTCCAAGGCTGTTTGCGCGGTGCCTTCCTGGACCAGGCGCGCGTTTAACTGGCCCATCGACATGCCCAGGGCCGTGAACTGACGGTTCAGCGCCTCCTGTGAACCGGCTCGTTCCAAAAGTGTTTTCATTTGCACATCAGCCATCTTTTTCCCGGCGGCCCGGTCGGCATCCGTGGCCTTTTGCATCAACAGCTGGACCTGAATGAGCCGGTCCAACATTTGAGCCTCAATCAGTTTCATTTGCGCTGGAGGAATAGCCTGGTTGCGCATGGCCGCGGCCGACTTGATGCCGGTCATCACCTCGTCCAAATCACTCTGCTTGATTTCAAAACCTTTGCCCCGGGCAACCACCGGATTGCCAAACAACGCGGTCATGGTGGCATTCAGGTTGACATTGGTGCCTGTGTCGGCCGACGCCGCGTTGGTTGATGCGTTGGCTTTGGCGGCGCGCGCGACCGGGAGCGCCAGCAACAATGCGCCCAGCGCCATCAAAAAAATTATTTCGGCTTTTATTTTCATATTTCGTTTGTGCTTCCTGATCACAGTCACAATTTTATCACTTTCACGTTGCTGATGTCAGCGTCTTTTTGGAGTTCTTCCAGCACCGCCGGCGGCGGGGCGCTGTCGAGATTCAATACCGTCAGGGCCAGCCCGCCCGCTGTGTCACGGGTCAGGCTCATGTTGGCAATGTTCACTTTATGTTTCCCCAACAACGTGCCGAGATAACCGACAATGCCCGGCCGGTCCTTGTTGTTGAGTAGCAACAAGGTGCCGCTGATCGGAATCTCCACCGGCGTGCTGTATAGTCGTACGATGCGCGGATTGTTCGGAGAACCGAAGAACGTGCCGCCCGCCGAAATCAGCTTCTGTCCGTTGTTGAATACCTGCACGTGCAGCCATTCATTGAACGTGACCGGTTCGTCGGATTTCTTTTCCTCGACAGTGATGCCGATGCTGGCGGCCGCCGCGCGGACATTGACGTTGTTCACGTCCTTGATCGCGCTGCTGGCCAGAAATCCCTGCAACACCGCGCGGGTGACCGGGTCCGTGTTCGGCAATTCCCGCGCGTGGCCGCCATAGGTGACGTAGATGCGATCCGCGCTGGCGGGCGAAAGTTGCGCCAACAATTTGCCGAGCGCCGCGCCGAGCGGCAGATAAGGCTTCACCTGCTCATAGGTTTTGGCGTCGAGATACGGCAGATTTACCGCGTTGCGGACTTCACCGGTCAGCAAATAGGCCGTAACCACTTCGGCGACTTCAATGCCGCATTTTTCCTGCGCCTCCTGCGTGCTCGCGCCAAGGTGCGGCGTTAAAATCACATTGGGCTGTTTGCGGTACGGGTGATCGGCGGGCAGCGGTTCCACGGCAAAAACATCCAACGCCGCGCCGGCAATCTTGCCCGATTCGAGCGCGGCGATCAGGTCGTTCTCGGCAATGATTTCGCCGCGGGCGCAATTCACCAGCCGGACACCGGGTTTCATTTTACTGAACGCTGCGGCGTTTAACATGTGTTTGGTTTCCGGCGTCACCGGCATGTGCACGGTGATAAAATCCGCCACGCGATAAACATCATCCACGCTGTCGGCGAATTCCGCGCCGACGGCCCTGGCACGGTCCTCCGTAAGATAGGGATCGTAGGCGATGACCCGCATCCCGAACGCCTTGGCACGTTTGGCGACTTCCGAACCGATGCGGCCCATGCCGAGGATGCCGAGAGTTTTGCCCAGCAATTCCATGCCTTGAAACAATTTGCGGTCCCATTTGCCCGCCGCCATGGAGGTGTGCGCCTGCGGCACTTTGCGCGCGAGCGCCAGCAACATGGCAAAACTGAGTTCGGCCGTGGTCACGGTGTTGCCGCCCGGCGTGTTCATCACCACCGTGCCATGCTGCGTGGCAGCTTCAATGTCCACATTGTCCACGCCGACGCCGGCGCGGCCCACGACGCGCAATTTCGGGGCGGCTTCAATCACCTTGCGCGTGACCTTGGTTTCGGAACGAACCAGCAGCGCAATGGCATCCGCCACGACCGGCAGCAATTCCGGCTCGGGCAGCCGTTTGGGCAAAACCACCACTTCAAATTCAGGCCGCTGCTGGAGCAGCGCGATGCCTTTGGGCGAGATCGGGTCGCAAACGACAATTTTCATTTTCAAAAGGAACGTCAGTCTAGGTCGTGCGCGCTACAAGTCAATCAAGGAATCCGGCGAAATTCCCTCGCCCCCAAATCAAACTGCTGTTATTCTTCAAGCGATCTTATGAGGAAGCTGTCCATCCGTCTCGCCATGGAAAGCTGCTGGTTCAGCGTGTTTCTTCTTTTTTTAAGCGCGCTGGTCCCGTGTTCCTCGAAGGCGGCCGGGGTGACTGTTATCACGCATGGCTATAATGGCGACGTCACTGGCTGGATAACCGCCATGGCCGGCGAAATACCAACTTACTTCCACGCTCGCTATCCGGGGTTGAGCACCAATATGACCATTTACACCATCATCCTCACCACGGACGGCAGCAATTATTTTTATCAATGGGAACGCGACACCAACAGTCCGCCTTTGAGCACGGACACCGGCGAGATAGTTGTCAAACTCGATTGGAGTCAAATGGCCGGAGGGACCGCACCCTATGACATCAGTACCTCCAACGTCGCCTGGGTCGCCAGCTATGTGCTGTCGCAAACGAACGCGATTTCGGACCTGAATGGCCATGCGCTGGTGGAATTTCCAATTCATTTGATTGGCCATAGTCGCGGTGGTTCATTGATATCTGAAATCAGCCGCCTGCTGGGGACAAACGGCATCTGGGTTGATCAACTCACAACGCTCGACCCGCACCCGCTTAATAATGATGGATTTAATGATAAAATTATAGGCTCCGTGGTAGATGCGTCTGCCAGCAACACCTACGCAAACGTTTTATTTGCCGATAATTATTGGGAAGATTTGGGGAACAGCTTTATTGCTGATCTTGATCCCGATGGCGAACCGGTGGCAGGCGCCTACCGGCGACAATTGACAGCATTAACAGGCGGTTACCCTCCTGCTCCTTTCTCTGGTGATCCAAACGAATATCACTCCAACGTGCATCTTTGGTATTACGGCTCAATTGATCTAAACATCCCGACATCGTATAACGATGATGGCACAACCATCACCCTGGACGCAACCATGCGGACCAATTGGTGGGTTCCGTATGAAGATTTTGGCGTTCGCGCTGGTTTTCTGTACAGCCTCATCGGCGGCGGCGACCGCACCAGCATGGATCATCCGCTGGGCCTTCCCGGCGATCCCGCCATTCGCGATGGTTACAATCAATCGTGGGATTTCGGAGGCGGGACAAACGCAAATCGCACTCTGTTGCCGGTGAACAACGGAACGTGGCCGAACATTATCAAATTCGACGTTACCGGCACCAACGTTGTCACCGCAGGCAATTTGATCGCCACCGCCTTGTATTACCAATATGCCGGGAGTTCCAATGTGACGCTTTCAATTTATTTCGATCAGGACCTCAACCCGTATAACACCAACAGCACGCTCATTCTCCAGGGCGAGGTGGCAAGTACCGGTGCCGGTTCGGTGTATTATAATTCAAATCCTGGTCTGACTACCACCAACGTGCCGCCAGGCACTTATGCCATTTACGGGAAAATCTCAGACGGCCCGCACACCCGCTATCTTTATGCACCGCAATTGGTCGAAATCGTTTCCAGCCGGCAACCGCCGGTTCTGGACATCGCACCATCAGGCACCGTACAATTTCGCATCGGGGTGAATGGTATTTCCGGCCAGACCTTTGTGCTTCAATCTTCGCTCGATCTGCGTAATTGGCTACCCATCATTACCAACACTCTCACTTCAAGTCGTTGGACTTACACGAACAGTTTGCCGGTCAACCAGCAGTTCTATCGCGCGGTGCTCAATCCCTGACCTTACCGCCATTCGTAAAATTCACTGTTCGTCCGGAGAAAATCAGCTATGTTGCGCGGGAAAAATGAGCAAGTTGCTGCTGATTGATGACGAAGAGGATGTACGGTATTCGTTCCAGCGGATTTTTGATTCGTCGGAAATCGAAGTGGCCACCGCTTCGAGCGGCGAGGAAGGATTGAAAGCCATCCCCAAATACAAGCCCGACCTCGTGCTCATGGACGTGCGCATGGGCGGCATGAACGGCCTGGAAACGCTTCGCCGCATCCGCGCGAGCAATCCCAAACTCCTGGTCATCCTGATGACCGCCTATGGCACGACCCAAACCGCCATCGAGGCGATGAAGTTGGGCGCCTACGATTATCTGCTCAAGCCGTTCGACGCGCTGAAAATCAAGGAACTTGTCGCCAACGCCCTCAAAGCGGCACGCGACATGAAGCAGGTCGTGTCGTATCAGCCGCTCCTCGAATCCGAGGATTACGAACTTGGCTTCGTAGGAGGTGCCGAATCCATGCAGCAGGTGTTCAAGCTCATCGGGCAGGTCGCCGCGACCGAAGCTACGGCGCTCATCACCGGTGAAAGCGGCACCGGCAAAGAACTGGTTGCCCGCGCCATTTATCATCACAGCCACCGCAGCCAGCAGCCGTTCCTGGCCGTCAACTGCGCGGCCATCCCCGAGCAATTGCTCGAAAGCGAGCTCTTCGGCCACGAACGCGGCGCCTTCACCGGCGCGACCCTGCAACGCATCGGCAAGTTCGAGCAATGCAACCAGGGCACCATTTTCCTAGACGAAATCGGCGACATGACGCCGGCCACGCAAACGAAAATCCTGCGTGTGCTGCAATCCGGAACCTTCGAGCGGGTCGGGGGCAACCAGCCGATTCAGGTGGACGTGCGCGTCATCGCCGCCACCAACAAGGCGCTGGAACAGGCCGTCGCCGTGAAACAATTCCGCGAGGACTTGTTTTACCGGCTCAATGTGGTGCGTATTCACATTCCGCCGCTGCGCGACCGGCGCGAAGACATCCCGTTGCTGGTGAATTATTTTCTGGAAAAAATTGCGCGCGAACAGCAACGCCCGCCCAGGTCCATCGCCACCAGCGTCATCCGGACGCTCGAAAAATATCACTGGCCGGGCAATGTCCGCGAACTGGAGAACATCATCCGCCGCGCGTACGTTATGGCCAAGGGCGACGCGATTCTGCAAAGCGACCTGCCACCGGAGATTTCCGGCCAGAATTCAGGCGGTGCATCTCTGCCTCCGGTGCCGGGCACGGCCAGCGACGAGGTCGTGAACGATGCCACGGCGATGGCGCGGCAATTGTTCCAATGGGCCAAGCGCGATCCGAAGTTGAAAGTCATTCCCACCGTCGAACGCGAACTGGTCATCCAGGCGCTCAAAGAAACGAACAACAACCAGGTGCATGCCGCGAAGCTGCTCGGCATCACCCGCGCCACGTTGCGTAAACGCATCGAGAAATTCGGCATCCAGCGCGAGTTGAATGTGAAATAATCCCGGCCGATTTTGAGTCCACATTGTCACAGAGAGGTGCCCCATCAGGGCGGCGGTCAAACGTCAAGATGCGCCCAAAAGCGAATTCCAATCTGTTTTGATTTTGTGGACCGACTCGCAGCGATTATAAAAAAGGCATGAACGTGTCGCCCTGGTTTCCGAATCTTCTGTCCCGGATCTTCCTGGCGGCATGTTTCAAGAATCAATGGGTCATTCCCGAAAAACCACCCCGCGCCATAGAACGTTTTCTCACATGGTATGAACACTCGGTCCTGAAAATCAGCACTTCCGGCATCGTCATCGACCGGCCGATATTCCTTGTCTCAATGCCACGATCCGGCTCCTCCATGTTGCAAGACCTGCTTTGCACACATCCGGACCTCGCCTACATCACCCACACCATGCACACTTTCCGCACCTGCTTTTGCGGGGCGGAGATGCTGAGACGACGCTTCAAGCTCAACGTTCGGGGGGAGCGGTTCCTGGGCGACAGTGTCGAGGTTGAAGCCACCAGCCCGTCCGACCCGGTCGTCATGTGGGCGGACTGGTTTCGCGAGGATCCCTACGAAGTCACCTGCACGCATCGCGCGTTCGCCGATTTCTCTCCGGATGAAATCCGTCATGTGTATGAATCGGTAAGACGCGTTCTCTGGTGCTTTGGCGGGAAAGGCAAACGCTTCTTCTGCAAGAATCCGGCGGCCATTCCTCACCTGCCGGTACTCGTGAAACTTTTCCCGGACGTTCGCATCATTTATCTGGTTCGCGATCCACGCCTGAATGCCAATTCCATGCTGAAATTCCGCAGGCTTTGTGCGCAGCAACTTGACCGGCTCCGAGCCGGTGGCCTGAAAATAGGCGGCGGCAGGCCCTTTGTTCCGTATCCCCGACTGCCCGGACTGAAGGTGCTGTTGGATCAATTCGGTCCGGACGACATCCGCACCACCGCGGGCTTGTGCGAGGAAAGCGCCCGCCTGATGGACGCAATCAAAGGCACGCTTCCCCATCTGCTCGAAGTCCGGTATGAAGACATTCTTGAAAACCCGCAGAATGAAATTGATCGCATTCTGGCCTTTTGCGAGCTGCCCCCGTTCGAGAATTCCAACAGCCGATTCATCGAAAAATTTGCCCGCATTGGAAAAGTCCATCACCGCAATCCAGCTTATGGCCAGATGGACCTTGTCGAGGCCGCCTGTCCATTTGCGATGCAACGTTATAACTACAAGTCATCCCGTCTGAAGCCAGAACAACCTCCCGGAGCGCGACAACCATGATTGGCACCTGATCCCTTTATTTTATGTGTTTTACGCCCGCCCTCACCTGAATCCTCTCCCCCGGGAGAGGACTTTTGCATTCACGCCTTGGTAAAGGAGTCAGTCCCGCACATTACATAATTTTCCGCTTTCATCGCCGGCGTGGCGAGTCAGGGCGCAATCTGTCATCCCTGACTTGCAGCGAGTTGGCGACGCGGCGGAAGTGGTAACCGAGGATGGCCAGTTCGATGGCATGCGGGAACTGGCGCGGATGCCGGATGAGCGTGCCCCAGAACAGCCGCCAATAGCTCACGCGCCCCCGATGCCACACGCCGAGCACCCAGAAGGACTTCAGGAAGGCCACGCAATCCGCCCGGGACAGGCGCAGTCGTGGCCCGGTTGGCCGATGATTCTTGAGAAACGTCCGGATGCGCTGGTAATAATTCCGCGGTTCGTAAAGTTTCTTCACCAGTTCGCGGTAGCCGGATTGCAGGAAGTCGCGGTTTAATTTGGGTTTGAAGTTCAGCGTGGCGTCGGAGTTGTTGCCGGAGCTTTCGGTTTCCAGCCGGCCCTCACGCTTCAACCGCTGCCACAATCGCGTCTGTGGCAGCGCGTTCAGCAAGCCCACCATCGCCGTCGCCACGCCAGAACGCTGGATGAAATCAAATTGCCGCTTGAAGATGTCGCTCTTGTCGCTGTCGAACCCGACAATGAATCCGGCCATCACCTCCAGCCCGGCGCGTTGCAGTATCTGCACCGAGGCGACCAGATCGCGGTTCCGGTTCTGGAGCTTGTGACATTCCTCCAGCGCCTCCACGGAAGGTGTTTCGATGCCGACGAAAACTTTCTTGAACCCGGCCTCCACCATCAAGGCGCACAATTCCGGGTCATCGGCAAGGTTCATGGATGCTTCGGTGAGGAATCCGATGCGAGGCCGCGTGCGCCGCCGCCATTTGATCAATTCGCGGAGCAGCGCCTTGGTCCGCTGTTTATTGCCGATGAAATTGTCATCCACGATAAAGACCATGTCCTTCCAGCCGCGCCGGCAGAGCGCGTCCAATTCGGCAATCACCTGGGCCGGTGTCTTCGTGCGGGGCACGCGCCCGTTCATCACGATGATGTCGCAAAATTCACAATCGAACGGGCAGCCGCGCGAGAATTGCACGGACATGGTCACATAATGCCGCAAATTGATGAGGTCCCAGCGCGGCGGGGGGGTCCGGGTGATGTCCGGCCGGTCGGTAGCGCGATAAATGGGCTGTAGCCGGCCGCTCTTCATGTCGGCCACGACCTGCGGCATGATTTCCTCGGCCTCACCGAGAACGAAGTGTTGAATCTCCGGGAAAGTTTCGTGGCCGGTGGTAAACAGCGGCCCGCCCGCAATAACGGTTTTGCCCAACGCCGCGCACCGGGCAATGATTTCGCGGACGGATTCCTTTTGCACAATCATCGCACCCAGCAACACATAATCCGCCCAGCGAAGGTCCTCGTCCTTGAGCCGTGTCACATTGAGGTCCACCAGTTTGAGTTCCCATTCCGGCGGCAACATGGCCGCCACTGTCAACAACCCCAGCGGCGCCATGGCCGCCTTCCGGGAAACAAAACGCAGGGCGTGCTTGAAACTCCAGAATGTGTCGGGCGTTTTCGGGCTGATGAGAAGTATGTTCATTAAAGTAATCTATATTCCGCAGGATGACTTTAAGCCCGATTAAAAGCGGTGGCGAGCTAAATTATATTTATTTTTATTCACCCGATTTCGATGCCAACGGGACAGTGATCAGAACCTTCCACGTCCGGCCGGATGAAGGCGCGCTTCAGGCGTGGACGCAGCGATTTTGAAATGAGAAAATAGTCAATGCGCCAGCCGACGTTGCGGGAACGCGCCCCGCCCATCTGGCTCCACCAGGAGTAATGTCCCCCGCCCTTTTCAAATTCGCGGAAGGTGTCGAGGAAACCAGCCTTCACGAATGCGCTGAACCCGGCGCGTTCCTCTGGCGTGAATCCGTGGTTGTGGACATTGGCCTTCGGGTTGGCCAGATCCATCTCCGTGTGCGCCACATTGAGGTCGCCGCAGAAAATCACCGGCTTCTTCTTCTCCAGCTTCTTCAGATAACTCAAAAAGTCGCGGTCCCACTTTTGGCGGTACGTCAACCGCGACAAATCCCGCTTGGCATTGGGCACATAAACGTTCGCCAGAAAGAAATCCGTGAACTCGGCGGCCAGCACGCGGCCTTCCTTGTCATGCTCGGCCATGTCAATATGCGGAATGACATTCAGCGGGCGGGTTTTGGCAAAAATCGCCGTGCCGGAATAGCCTTTCTTTTCCGCGCTGTTCCAATAAGTCGTATAGGTCGCCGGCCAAAGCGGTTCGACGTCGTCCGGGCTGCATTTGGTTTCCTGTAGACAGAGCACATCGGGTTTCTCGATATCGAGATAATCGAGAAAATTTTTCTTCAACACGGCGCGCAAGCCGTTGACGTTCCAGGAAATCAATTTCACGCGCAACAGCATAAACTACGGATGAACGCGGATAAACACGGATGTTGAGATTGAAAAATCGTCCTCGTCCTCGAAATCCGGCGCGGTGCGATCACGAGAACGAGGACGAGGAGGATTTTTTGGCGCGTTGACGCTGACGCCAGCGACGGCTAACTTGTTGTGCGACGAATGATTGCAAGAACGACCCAAACCCAATCCGCCCAGCCGAGCTTCCGCGTCGGCGATGAACGGCTGGTCAAACTCACGCCCAGCGCAGCCCAAAAAGTGTCAGCCTTGTTAACGAAACAAGGCCGGCCGAATGGCGTGCTGCGCGTGGCGGTAGTCGGTGGCGGCTGCTCCGGCTTGCAATACAAAATGGATTTGCAGGATAACCCGGCCAATCGAGACATCCTGGTTGAATCCAGCGGTGTGCGCGTGGTGGTGGACCCCAAGAGCGCGCTGTACGTGACCGGCAGCGAGCTGGATTACCTCGACGCATTGGACGGCGGGTTCAAGGTGAAAAATCCCAACGCTGCGACGACCTGTTCCTGCGGCGAAAGTTTCAGCGCGTGAAAATCAGTCCCCGGTTTTCAGTTTACAGTCCACAGTCAAATCCAATGGCGGGCGCCGGCAGATTTCCGACTGTGGACTGATGACTGTGGACTCTTTCATGACCGATTATTTCGCCCTGCTCGATGAGCCGCGCCGGCCCTGGCTCGAGTCGGAAGCACTTAAATCAAGATTCCTGGCACTGGCCGCCGACATACATCCCGACAAACAACCGAGTGCAAGTGAAACGGAAAAACTCGCGGCCAATCGGCGATATGCCGAACTGAACGCGGCGTACCATTGTCTCGCTGAACCCAAATCCCGGTTGTTGCATTTGCTGGAGCTGGAGCTCGGCGCGAAGCCCAAGGACATCCAGCAAATTCCATCCGTGCTCGCCGACTTGTTTGCCGAAGTGGCAACGACCTGCCGGAACGCCGACGAGTTCCTCACTGAAAAAAGCAAGGTGGCTTCACCCCTATTGCAGGTCCAATTGTTTGAACGGGCGCAGGAATGGGTGGAGCAGTTGCGGAGCTTGCAAACCAGGCTTGCCCGGCTGCACGACCGGCTGGTTGAAGAATTGAAATCGCTTGATGCTTTGTGGTTGGCAAAATGCCAATCCGGCGAACGAACGGTCTGGTTGAACCGGCTCGAGGAGCTTTATCGTTTGTTCGGCTATTTCAACCGCTGGAACGGCCAGATTCAAGAACGAATCGTCCAGTTGTCACTATGAAAACCGTAACGCGCCTGGTTGTCTTTGCGTGGTTAATGACCGCGAGCGGAATCGTTTTGGCCGAGGAAACCTGGCAAAGCGCGTTGAGCCGGATGCCGTTGGGCGTCAACGTGACGGAATTGAACCGGACGAACTGCGTATCGCTGATGTTGGACGCGTTTCAGTCAAACGCCGTCGTGAAGGCGCTTGTTTTTATGCCGGGCGCAACGGACGAATTGTATTTTTTCCGACGGGCACACGCGAAACTGGCCAAAGCCAATCCATCCTTGTTGGACGCGGTTGTAGCGCTGACCAATCAAACCTATATTCAAGCCACGTTCCAGCCGCCTCTGCTGTTGCTGTGCACAACCGAAGACCCGACGAATGTCATCGCGGTCATAAAAAGCAAATCCACCGCGACAAAATTGCAAATAAGATCCATTCCGGACCGGGTTGTGTTTAACGACGCCGGTTGGGATGAGGTCCGGGCGGTTTTGGGCAAAAAATTGAGCGTTGGTTTGAGGCCATTTTCAGACACACCGGATTCCTGGCATTTTTACCGCCATAATTTCGCGGCCTGCGGCGTGACCGAATGGGGAATGCTGGAGTCCATTGCCTGGACCGGCAAAACCAGCTTTACCGTACGCTGGTGGACGGTGGATTTTCAAATTGACCGGCGCAACGGCGCTGTGCCGGCAATTAAAAATCTTCGTGTCCCCTAAGCCTCAGGCTGAAAAACCAAAGCACTCAACGGCGGAAGGCGGAATTCTGCCGAGCAAGGCTGGCTGTGGCACGGAATGTTTCCCGCCGTGACACCGCCGAGATTTCCCTGATTGCCGCCGCCATAAACGGCGGCATCACTGTTCAGCCTTTCACGCCATTGGCCGGCACGCGGCAAGCCGATGCGGTATTTCTCCCGCAGTACCGGAGTAAGGTTCAAAATCACCGCCAGTTGGTTGGAGCCGTCAGCCGTCTGGCGAACGAAGGAAAGAACGCTGTTGTCGCGATCCGTGCAATCAATCCAATAAAAGCCGCCGTGGTCGTAATCGGATTGCCAGAGCCCGGGAGACGCCACATAGCACTTGTTCAAATCCTCAACGAATTTTTGCAGGCCGTGATGATACGGACCGGCGTCGAGCAGCCACCAGTCGAGCTGACCGTTTTCATTCCACTCGGCGCGCTGGCCGAATTCGCCGCCCATGAACAGGAGTTTTTTGCCGGGGAACAACCACTGATACGCGATGAGCGCGCGGAGGTTCGCGAACTTTTGCCAGTCATCGCCCGGCATCCGGCCAATCAACGAGCCCTTGCCGTGCACGACCTCGTCGTGCGAAAGCGGCAGGATGAAATTCTCGTGATGATGATACAACATCGCGAAGGTGAGATCGTTTTGATGATATTTCCGGTGAATGGGTTCGTGGCTGAAATAGCCGAGCGTGTCGTGCATCCAGCCCATGTTCCATTTGAAGGAAAAACCGAGACCGCCGAGATACGGTGGCCGGGTGACGAGCGGCCAGGCCGTGGATTCCTCGGCAATCGTCACCACGCCGGGAAATTCCATGTAGGTGAGGTGGTTGAATTTTTTCAGGAATTCAATCGCCTCGATGTTTTCGCGTCCGCCAAATTGATTGGGAATCCATTCGCCCGCCTTGCGTGAGTAATCGAGGTAAAGCATTGAGGCCACAGCATCCACGCGCAAGCCGTCCACGTGGAATCGGTCGCACCAGAACAGCGCGTTAGCGACGAGGAAATTGTTCACCTCATGGCGGCCGTAATTGAAAATCAGCGTCCCCCAATCCTGGTGCGCGCCCTTGCGCGGGTCCTCGTGTTCGTAAAGCGCCGTGCCGTCAAAACGCGCCAACGCCCAATCGTCGCGCGGGAAATGCGCCGGCACCCAGTCTATGATGACGCCGATATCCGCCGCGTGCAGCGCATTGACCAGAAACTGAAAATCATCCGGCGTGCCGTAGCGGCTGGTCGGCGCATAAAAACCGGTCACTTGATAACCCCAGGACGGATAAAAGGCATGTTCGGCCGGCGGCATAAATTCGACATGGGTAAACCCCATGCGCTTGATATATTCGACCAGCGGCGCGGCGAGTTCGCGGTAACTGAACGATTCGCTTATGGATTTTTTCCGCCAGGAACCGGGGTGCACCTCGTAAATGCTCACCGGCGAACGGAGGGGCGCCTGTTCCCGGCGGCGTTTCAGCCAGGCCTCATCCGTCCATTTGAATTTGCGGGTGTCCCAGACAATGGCGGCGTTTTTCGGCGGCACCTCGAAGAAAAATCCATAGGGGTCGGTCTTGAGCGAAATCTTTCCGTGCGCGTCGCGGATCTCAAATTTGTAATGTGCACCTTCGCCGACACCGGGAATGAAAATCTCCCAGACACCGGACGCGCCGAGCAACCGCATCGGATGAAAGCGGCCATCCCAACGGTTGAAATCACCGACGACGCTGACGCGTTGCGCATTCGGGGCCCAGACGGCGAAACTGGTTCCGTGGACGCCATCAATGACGCGCAGTTGTGCGCCGAGCTTCTCGTAAATTTTACGTTCGTCACCCTTGCCAAACAGGAACAAATCCGATTCGCCCAACGTCGGTAGAAATGAATACGCGTCGCGGGTCCGGCGGACCTGGCCTTGATGCGTGGTGACGACCAAATCATAGGCATAAACTTTGTTTGCCGACCGGATGACGCCTTCAAAAATGTCCGTATGGGGAAGCCGCTTCAGCTCGAACCGCGGCTTATCCTTTTCATGGACGGGCTGGATTTCGATTTTGGCGGCATCCGGCAGGAGCGCGCGAACGACGAGACCCGATTCATCGCCGAGCGGATGCATACCGAGCAGCGTGTGCGGCGACTGATGTATCAGTTCAACCAGGCTGTGTAATTCGTCGGACGTGAGAATCATGCCGACCCAACCTAACAGAAGATGACGACAAAAGGAAATGTTCTTCCGAACGAGCGTTATCCGTGGGCAATAATTAGTTCAATTTGTTGTGCGTGGGTTTCCAGCGAGCCGTCGGTCCAGACGACAAAATCGGCGTGGGCGATTTTTTGCTCAATTGGCCATTGGGCGGCGATGCGCTGTTGGATTTGCTTTGGCGTCCAGCCGCGTTCCAAAAGTCTTTGGCGCTGTTGTGCCGCCGAACAGGCGACACAGACGGTTTTGTCAAAACGCGATTCGCTTTTCGTTTCAAACAACAATGGAATCACGGCCACGGCCAGTGGGCGATCCTCCCGGCGCCAGGTTTCAATTTGCGCCAGCCAGCACGCCTGGATGCGCGGGTGCAAAATGGCTTCAAGTTTTTTGCGGGCAGCGGGGTCCGCAAATACAATTTGCGCCAGTTCATCCCGGCGCAGTTGGCCGCCGGGGGCGACTACGTTCCGGCCAAAAACCGTCTGGATTGCCGCCAAAGCCGGCTGGCCCGGTTCAACCAACTGGTGTGCCAGTTCGTCGGCATCCACGACCTGTGCGCCGCGTTCGCGGAAAAATTGGGCGGCGACGGACTTGCCCATGCCAATGCCGCCGGTTAATCCTAAAAGTTTCATCACCGCAATTCTAAGCACAAGTTTAGTTGCGCGACACGAAAGTCACGCCCGTCCTGATAACAGAGTTTGGCGAAGCGACGAAGCGGTTATTGGGCCACCTGCGGTCCAACCATTACCCGGTAAAATGCCGGGCTGACGGTGGCGGTTGTATCCGTGTAGGAAAGCGGACCGCCGATGGCTCCGCCCGCGGGATAATTTGTCACAATCGCCGGCCAGTTGGTCGAGGGGCTCAAAACACCGGACTTGAGCACCGAGTAGGTTGCGCCGGCGGTCGAGTTCCAGGTCAGCACAAAAGAGCCGGCGGGTCGGGCAGCAATGCCGGAAATTACAATATTTGTCGATGTGCCACCAATACTCAGGCCCACATTCCCGTCACTGATAAACTGATTTGGGAATTGGGATTGCAGATAGGTGGCCGGGGTCTGGCCGCCGGTCAATTTCGAGATAAAGGTGGCATTGGCGGTAACGTTCGCAAAATAGATCGTCATGCCCGGATCAATTTGGATCATGCTCGTCAGGTCTCCTGGATTTCCGGTGAGCTGAGACAAATCCAGTGTTTTGACATACATGGCGTTGGGTTGGCTGTTGCCGTAGAAATGGAAGGTCGGCAATTGCGCCGGGGCCACGGCAACCAATGACAAGGTGCCCAGGGCCGCATTATTCACGGTTCCGGCGGCAGCCGGCCCGGCGTCCTTGCCCTCCCAGTCATGGTCAATTTCCGGACCAACGTTATTGAAGGTATTTGAGGAAGCAACGTCTATGATCGTGCTGGCGGACAGGTTTCCGCTTTGTGGCGCGGCCAACAAATTAAATCCATTGCCGCATTCAAAGATGGTGGCCAACCCGTTGTCGAGGAACGAATTGGTGACAATGAAGTTCATCACGCCGTTGGCAAGGAGGAGGGATTGGCTCAAATTCACCGTGTTGGCCGCTAACTGCATGTTCGCCGCGGAACTGATAGAGGCTCCGGCGGTCATTTCCATGGACTGGGCGGTGGCAGAGAAATTACCAAAAAGTGTTTGGTTCAACCCGCCATTAACGATTTGAAGATCAAGACTGCGAATGGTCTGACCGCTGGCATAAATCTGTCCGGCATTGACAAATTCGTTGTAGGGCGCGGGGCGATCGTCACCAAAATGGGCTTCATTGGGAATCGAAAGAAAGTTGTTGTTGGTGAAATACAGCAGTGTCGGCGCGAGGGCGGAACTCCAATTCTGGAGATTGCCGGAAAGACTCAGACTTCCATTCAGCGTCAGGCTCTGGCCGCCGAAGAAAAATGTACCCGCCAGGTTCATGGAATCGTTAATCACCGCGTTGGTCTGGAGAATCAAATTCTGGACCGTGACCGGCACGGTTGTAGAAAGTCGCGAGGCATCCGCCAACAGCACATGAAAATCATATTCAACATTGTTCGTAATGCTATTGGTTGTGCCGGGAAAATAGACGAAGGCCTGGAAATTAGTCCACTCAGCGCTCCAGAGGGAAACCGTCCCGTTCAAAGCGGGAAGTGTTCCATTGGTGGCCAGGTTGCTGACGTTCACCATACCGTTGGATGACCCGAGGGTATAATTCAGGTTTTGACAGGAAATGACAGCGCTGGCGCTACCAGTAAGATTATTCGCCTGAATCACCACCTCCGGACCCGAATTGGAAATAACCGTCCGGGTCAGATCCAGATTATTGGCGTCAATGATAATTCGCCCGGGCAGATTTGAAATAGCATCCCAACTGGGATTATAGGCCAAATCATCCACGTAAGCCTGATAGGCGGAAACATCGGCAATGACTGTAGTATTGCTGAAAGTCAATATGGATGGCGGCGAACCGACATCGTATAAAAAGTTGGCCGGCGGCGGAGTGACATTGCCGGCAAAACCGTTGCTGAAGCCGCCATCCACCCGCTCGACTGTGTAGTTAGCCGGCCGAAACCTCGGAGCGGTACAGGGATTTATCGGATCTGAGCCGGGCACCAGGTTGGTGTTGCCGCTATTCGACAGCACTCCACGGTTGGTCTGAGAACCCAAAGTATCCACGATGTACAAATCGGTGGCGTTGGTGGAATGCAACCAAACACTGACGGTCTGGAACAGGTTTGAGACGCTGCCGGTGGGCGTGAACCGAATCAGAGAATTGGTGCCAGGATTGTTGGTGACAAAATTGGGGTCATGGACCGTCACAAACACGGCTTGCCTGAAGTATCTGTTGGTGACATTAATACTGCTCCCTGATGCGTTGGTAAGGTTCGTTACCGAATTGGGATCCGCAACATTTGTCCATGCGGAAAAACTGGGCGTAAAACTTAGAAGCGGGGCGGCGTTGGAGGTGGCGCAAGGGTTAAACACGGTAAGGTTTGGGAAAGCGGCCGAAACGGCAGTCCCGTGTTGCCAAACTCCCGGACTGAATAAATTTGTGTTACCTTCCCCCCAATATTCGTCAAAAATGGACGCGTCGGGCGTAAAGTTCGTTCGAAAAAAATCATTGGCGCTTCCGAGGCCTTGAATGGGAGGAATGTTCAGCGTGCTGCGGCTAAGGTTTACGGTTGAGCCGATCAATTTAATCTGGCCCGAGGGGGTGGCCAGCAACCTGCCCTTGTTGATGATATTGGTAGCCTGCACCAGCAGAGAACTGCCGCCGTCGGTAATAGTTGCCACGTTGATGATGACGCCGTCGAACGCCTGAACCGTACAGCCGTTGTCATTGAAGAAAACCGAAGACCAACTGGTGCGGGAGCCAGCAGTGGTCGGCCCCAAATCAAACTCCCAGCCGGGCGAAGCGGACATCGAGCCGCCGCCAGTGTTGGTGTAGGTGAGCGTGTTGGCGGTTACATACGGAGAGCCCGTGGCGATAGCCCACGTGCCGGAATTGTAAAAGTTGATCGCGTCCACCTGGGGCGGCGTACCGCTGATGATACCGTTGTTGATGAATATTTGATCCGTGGCCATACCCGCCAGCGGGCACAAGCACACGCCGGCCCATAAGGACAGGAATCCTGACCGAGCCGAACCGGCGAACTTGGAAAATGTCAATTTCACTTGGGTATTGCTGGTTAATTGATCGTCAACGAATAGCTTGTCTGCACCACACGCGGCGGCGTGCTGGAATCCGTCATCTGAACCACAATATTGTCAAAGGTCCCCCTCTGGGTCGGCGTCCCCGACAACACACCATTGGGTGACAGAGGATTCAGCCCCGGCGGCAGTCCCGCCGAAACATTCGCCAATGTCCAAGTGACAGCTCCGCTTGTGCCAGTGGCCGTAAACGTAACACTATAAGCTACTCCATTGGTGCCAGTTGGCAAGGCCGGCGGCGGCGGAGATATCTGAATTACCGCCTCATTGGCCAGGTTTTCCAGGCTGGTGCCATTGGGGTAAACCACCGGTGCGTTGGTGGTACCGTCAAACGACCCCCAGAGATACAGTTTAGTGGCGCCACTGGGCCCAATCATGGAAGCCGGAGACAAGTTAATAAAGAGGGATCCCACTTTATTGAAGACAATACTTGGGGCACCGGGATTAATCGTCCCCGGACCTGAAAGACCGGTTTGTATATTGGCCAGGTTAAAATTGAGATTCCGGGCGGGGAGATCGGGATCCGGGGGAATGCCATCGGGACCGCTCGCCTGGTCCTGCGCGCCAAACAGAAAATCAGGCGCGGTCACCACCCGCTGGAAGGTCTGGGTAAGATACTGGCCGTTGGTAAAGATCACCATGGTGTACTGATTGGTAATGGGCGTGACGAACAGTCCGCTCTGGTAATCATAGTTACCGTCATTCACCCGGAAGAATTGCATTCGGCCGATGCCCTGATAGTTGGCGAGCGAGTTGGTCACCAGGGTGCAAGGTTGCACGATAAAGGCGTAATTCGTGAAGTAGGAAATCAGGTTCTGGACAAAAGTCTGACCATTCACATTCGTAGTCCCTGCGACCAGGTTCGTTACGATATTCACAAAGGTCTGCTGGGTTGAAATAATATCGGGTCCGCAGGCGCCGTTGCTGATGATGAAATAATCTCCCGAAACCACATTGGACTGAAACGTTTGATAGGTGACATTGGTCACAAACGGGGAACCGGCCGGCGAACCGACCATCGGGCCCACGGTGATGGTTTGGAGGGCAAACGTGGTATTGGGGTAAGATTTGTTGGTGACGACATTGACGAACGAGTTCTGGTAAAACTGCACAATGTTGGTGACCAATTGAGTCACCACGACCAGCGATGCCGGCGCGCCCGCGGGACTGCCGATATAATTGGTGAAATAGGCAACGACATTAGGCGACACCACGTTGCTGAAATACGTGGGAGGATTGGGGCTGACAACCAGTCCCGGAAACAATGCCTGCAGTGTGGCCGGATTATTGGTGAAGGATGCCAAAACCAGGGCGTTGAAATTGGAAGTGAACAACACTTGCGGCGCGTTGAAATTGGTGCTGAAAAGCGCACTCCCGGCCGCCGGCGATTCCCGATACTGTACAGAAGGGGTGTCGTAATTGTTGGTGCTATATAAGAAGCGTAATCCGCCCACGTCGTCCCGCGTCAATCCGGTATAGAAAAAGCCGCTTGGCAGAAAAAAGACGCCGTGCCCGGAAGACACCGGGGGGACATTATTCAGGGGATCCGCGGGAATTTCCAGCGCATCCACGTCCGGCGGCGAGGCGCCGCCGGCGCCGCAGTTTTCATCAATCCAATAGGAATAAAGCTCGCCGTTGACGTAAGCCGAATACTGAAGTTGATTGAGCGCGCTCGGAACAATGTCAAAATTTCTTTGCACGACTGAGTATCTGATATTGAAGCCTGGCCCGGGCGCGGTGCAGGACTCCCCGACCAAACCGGTGAACCGATCGTGCAAGGTCCAAACGTAACGAACCGAATCCGCCAGCCCCAACTGTTCCATGAGCATGGAAAGAGTCAACGATTTGAGGTCGAGCAGCCCCAAAGCACTTGCCGTGTAGTTCTCACCCTCCGAATTGAAAGGGAATTCCGCCAAATTCGCGCTGTAATTGTCAACACTATTGGTCGGAAACAGGGAAATGGCAGGAGCACCATTGGTGTCACCCAGAAGGCCATTGGTCGGACTGTACAAATACAGGGAATTGTTCGCCTGGCCGTTCATCACGCCATTGAGAAGATCAAAGGCCTGTTGCACGGCGAACTCGCCGTTCGACCCAAAGAAATCTCCAAAACTCGCATCAAACGCGTAATACATTCCAGACGCGTTGCGGCGATAGCCCTCACCGATGTTTTTAGGTCCGACCGCAAGCGAATCAAGTAAAAACGGAGGACCGAAACCCGGCACGGGATTGTAGCCGATTAAAGTAATCTGCCAGGTCGCATCCGGCGTTCCCGTGATGGGACCCAACAAGGAAAATGCCCCCGCGGTCTGAAGACCAAGGGCCAGACAGCCAATCCAAAAAATTGTTTTTTTCAATTGCCTCATACAGATTTACTGGCGCAGGAGCAGGACACGGTAATAGCCCGCCGAACCCTGGCCGACAAAAATGGAATCATTGGTTCCGGCCGCAAATCGCGATGACCCCATATTGGCCCACGCCCCAAGGTTCGTCGCCGCCTGCACCTGATAGGTGAAGCCGGGCTGGGTGTTCCAACTCAGGAACAAGCCTTCCGGCGTATTACTCAACACCGTCCGCAGCCAGGTGGCGGGGTTCAGCGGATTGCCACCGCTCAGGAACACCTGCATCAAACTCAACCCGCCGGAGGCCAGTGGCGCATTCACATTGGCTGGCCAGTTGACAAAGTTGTAGCCGTAATATTGCTCCATCCATTCAAACGGGATGCCGTAATAGTTGGCGCCGCTCCAGGTTGTGCCGCTGGCCGAGGGTGACAACGGCGACTGGCGGCCATCCGTTGTCGCATAAGCCACCTGGAACGAATGCGTGCTGCCGGCAGCCAACCCGTTTGCCGCCGTCATCGTCCACACATTGCTCGTGGTCACCGCCATCGGCGAGGCCACGCCGTCTACGTAAACTTCGTAATTGGAAACGGAAAGTCCTGTCACCGGCGGCCAGGAAACCGCCAATTGCGGTTGATATACTCCGTTGCTGACCACAAACGGCGCATAGACAAACGGCGCCGGCAGCGGCGCCAATGGCTGCCGGGTGTTGATATAACGTTGCGCGTATAAATCGAACCCATACGGCAAACCGGTGAAGCTGGTCCAGATCGCCAGAAATTGGCCGACACCATCCGACGCAACCACCGGCTGGATTTGTGAATTGGCCGTTGTGGTGTTCACCCGAAATTCACCGCCCACCACCGAGCCATTGCCGCGTACAAATTGTCCATAAACCCCTTCCTGCGAACCGTCCTGCGCCATGCTTGTCCACACAATCAAATAATCCGTTCCCAGCGAACTGATTCGCGGTCCGTATTGATCACCGTAAAGATAGGAATTCACCCGCATCACCGTGCCACCCACGCCGGCACTCGAAAACGTTCGGGCATAAATATCCAGACCGTTGCCAAGGGGATTGGTCATGTCGCGCGCGTCCCAAGTCATAACAAAACCGCCATCCGCACCGGCCGCCACGTTCGGATCGGCGCAAGGATTGAAATCCGAGTTGACCAATTGATTCGTTCCTTGCGCCACACCGTTGCCGTCGTAAATTTGCGCGTAAATGTCCACACTGGGCACGGAAGCCGTGTTAATGACTTCGAATGAACCTGAACCCGGATTGGGCGCAGCGGTTCGCTGCTGTTCCGACACCCAAGCGGCCACAAACCCGCCGTTGGCCAGCGCCGCCACCGCCGGCGTGCGTTGGTTGAACGATGTAAACTGGTTGATCAAAAATTCGCCGGTGACCGGCACGCCCGCTGGCGAAAAAATCCGGCCATAGACATCCTGCATGCTGCCGGAGGCGGCTTCATTAAAACTGGCCCAGACCACGATGACATTGCCATTGGTCAAGGTGGCGATGGCCGGGCTGATTTGAAAATAATTCGTGGAGGCGTTGACCATCACGTCACCCGTCAGCCACGTATTGCTGGAAGAGAGAAACCGGGCGTAAATGTGCTGAAATCCCCGTTGCCCGCCCTGCCACACAAAAGCCGCGCCGCCGCCTTTCAACAACGTCACCCGCGGATTTTCCTGATTGCCCGCGCCTTGCACGTTGACGCGGAAGGAACTGCCGGAGCCGGAGAGGGCGCCATTGAGTTGCATCGCACTCACCCCCCAGCCGTCGCCGTCAGTAATGTTGTCCTGCCAGACGGTAAAACCGCCACCGGTCGTCAGTGCCACATCGGGATGAACCTGATCGCCGGGCAAGGAGCCAATGATGGCATATTCAGTTCCATTGGTGGCGTAATAATTGGTCTGGCCCCAAACGACGGCTGGAAGCGCAAGCATCCACCCCCAGCAAAGGCAAACCACGCTCTGGCGGCAGAAAAAGCCTGATGGGGTGGCCGTACTCATGATATGAATCTATGGCGAGCCAGTGGTACTTGTCTGTCAGTTGGGATACGACTGTTCCTATAGTGTTTGACACTACAAAAGCCAGTCTGGCGGCTGAACAAAAATAGCATAATCAATTTTTCCCATTCTAAACACGCACGTTGGTTTTGTCCAAAAATTACTTCGGCAAAACCCGTTCGGCACGTTCCGTGCCCGGCCACCGGAAACAAATTTTTTAGCCTGCTTCGCAATTTCATTTTTTAAATCAAAACCGCCTGACCTTCGTGGGCTTCTTCCCCCAGCGCCGCCAGCAGCGTCTTGAACCCCCAGCGCCGATACAGTTCACGCAAGCGGCCGGCCAACGCCGGCTTTTCCGCCAGGGCCACCGGCGAAAATGCGCAGGGCAAATCGTCACGCAGCCGCACCAGCTCCCGGTTGCGCCGCACTGCGTCCCCGGCGGCACGCAAGTTCGCGCGAAGTTTCTCCGACTTTACTTCAGCCAACCGTTCATACAAAACGCAAACCGACCCGAATCGGTTCAGCAATTCCGTGGCGGTTTTTGGGCCAATCCCGGGCACGCCGGGGATGTTGTCCACGCTGTCACCCGTCAGGCTCAACCAGTCCACCACTTGCGCCGGGGTCACGCCAATTTTCATACGAACCTGTTCCTCGGTCCAAATGGTTTCGGTCTTGTCGTTCGGATTCAACAACCCGATTTGCCGGGAAACCAATTGCATGAAATCCTTGTCGGAACTGGCAATGACCACGGCCATGCCCGCCTCCGCCGCGCGCCGCGCCAGGCAGGCAATGTAATCGTCCGCCTCCACGCCTTCGCGGCAAAACGAGGCAATCCCCGCCGACTCCAAATAACTGACGATTTCATCCAATTGCGGTCTTAAATCTTCCGGCATCTCCGGACGCTGCGCCTTGTATTCCGGCAGCGCCGCCAGCCGTTCAGCGCTCAGTCCGCCGTCCCAAACCACGATTAAATGCGTGGGCTCAACGGTGGCGCGCATCTTCGCCAGCATTTTGACAAAACCATAAATGGCATTGGTTGGCTGACCCGTCGGCGAACGCAAATCGCGAATCGCGTGAAAGGCGCGATAGGCATAAGCGTGTCCGTCAACAATCAGCAGCCGATCCATAAATTCATCTGGCTTTCAAGGTTTGCCCCTTGTTTTTTCATTGCATCCTCCGGACGGGTGGCGCCGATCTTAAAACGAATCAAGACTATTGCGGAGGCAGTACTACCTTTTTGTCGGTTTCGGTCATCTGCCCGGCGCCCGGCGGCTGCGACGGAATGCTGCTTTGCGCAAACGGCAGTTCATCATCGGAATGAACGCGATTACCGGCGGGATCCACAATGGTGGTGGTGACAAAAATCATCAGGTTCCTTTTTACGGCAGACTTGGTTTGACTTTGAAAAAGACGGCCGAGTATCGGCAAATCGCCGATCACCGGCACCTTGTCCTTTTCGGTCTGGGTCGTGGACGTGATCAATCCACCCAGAACCACCGTCTGGCCGTCCCAAACATTTACCGTGGTGATGACCTGCCGCACGGTAAACTGCGGCAGAATGACGGGCAATTGCACCACATTCAGGCTGCCGGTAACATTGGCAATGTTTGGCACGAGCCCATAGCCGTTAAATTCAGTCAGTGACGGGATCAGGGTCAGGTTGATGGTGTAACCGTCGGACAAAACATACGGCACCACATCCAACAAAGGCCCGGTTTCCAGCAGTTGGGTATTAGGTGTAATCGCAGAGACGTTGGGTTGAGAAACCACCGTCTGGGCGCAGGCTGTTTCAGCAGTGCTGACGACAACAAAAATTCCCAGCGCCAGCTGGAGAATTTTATTTATTAAGTTCGCTTTCATTTTTTGCTTAAGAAGTATCGTTAAGGTGTGCCGCCGACGGTGGTGTTGGCTGAACCTTGTTGGAAGCTAAAGCCCGTGATGACCGATATGATTTGCGTCGCCCGCATCTCGGTCTGTCGGCCGCTGGTGGTGGTCACTTCCGGCTCGGCCAATTCCTCGGTGCCCAGGCGCTGCTCCAAAGCGTGGAGCACAACCTGGAAATTGGGATTGGTCAAAATCCCCGTGATGCTGGCAATGGCAGGAAGCTGTGAATTGTTGAGGCCGCTGGTCAGGCTTTGCACCGAGGTCGGGATCGTGGTGCCATTAAAAGTGTTACCGGGAAACGTTCCCCCGGGATTAACCGGTGAAACCGGCACACTGACCGACCCCGCGTTGCCAGCCGTTCCCTGGACGGAATTCCCAATATTGAATTGACCCAAATACCAGTCGAAACCCAGGCCGACGTTGTCGTCTTGTTCCACTTCAACGAATCGCGCCTTGATATGAACCTCGGGGGCCACCTGGTTTAACGCCTGAATGGCGCTTTCAATGGTGTCCAGGTCCTGCATGGTCGCACGGACAAACAGAAGCCCCAGACGGTCATTGAAGAAAATGCTTTTCGGCGGGAACAAATTCACCCCCAGGGTGGAGAAGAAATTCCGGGCCGTCACGCTAACGCTCACCATGTTGTTGGTGAGAGTTACATTTAACAATCCGCCGGCGCCATTTTGACCGCCGCCGCCGCCACCCCCGCCCCCGCCACCACCCCCGCCACCACCCCCACCGGAGGTGGTTCCCGAACCCGATGAAGGATTAACCACCGCAAGCAGTCCGACAGTCGTACTGTTATTGCCGCTGCCACTGCCACCACCGCCACTGCTGCTGCCGCCGCCGCCGCCGCCGCCGCCGCTGCCGCCACTGCCACTGCTGCCACTACTATTGTTATTAACAAAAACCAGCGATCCGACACTTTCCAGGCCCTGTACAAAAGTGTTTGGATCTATTTTAAATGTCCGCGAGTATAGCTGGGGCGAACGCGGTCCCTTGGCTGAGAAGACAACGGCATAATCATTGATGGAATACTCAATGGGATGGTCCGCAACCAGAACAATTCCATCCAGCGCATCGGCCATTCGCACATCGTTGAGTGCCGGATTGATCCTGATGATGACGGAATTGATATCCACCGCTTCCGATCCCACCGTCGGCGCCGCGTTGATTGGCAAACCGGTCGCCGGATCAATCTGTGGCTGGTCACCGCCACCGACCCCACCGGGTCCGCCTCCAAGCCCGCCGGGGCCGCCAAACGGAGAACCCGCGCCAGTTGTAGGAGCGGTGGTTATCACTGATGCGGAATTATCCAGGTTGGGATTAATCAGAAAGTTGATGCCCACCTTGTCCGGGTCCCGCAATTTGGCCTGTTCACTCAGGTTGCGAACAACTTCGCTCAACGGCAGGCCATCGTAAAACACCCGGTCGAGCCGTATGCGATTCAGTTTGCTCTCAATGGCCTCGCGCCCGGGGCCGGTGTGAATGAGATTGGTGGAGGCATAGGGATTGGGCACGGGCATCGGCACATTGTTTCGGACGGGGGATTCCCAAGCCTTGCTCACTTGCGAGATGCGGGTATCATTGTCGGTCGTGTGCATTCGCTCCGAACGGGCATAAAGACCCTGTTTGACCAGGCTCAAATAATAAAAAGCGCCCTGGCTAAGCGGATCCAGCTTCAGCGCCTGCTGCAACTTGACCTCAGCCTCTTCAAATTTGCCCATTTCATAAAGCAGCTTGCCGTCCCGCACCAGGGTTTCCGCTTGCGTCTTGTCGTTGGCAATGATGGGAACCTCCTGGAGGGTGGCGTCGTCGGGCACTTTCCCGCGCAGGGAGGCGATCATGCGGTCATTTTGTTTCTTGAAAGCCAGTGCGGCGGGATTTTGGGGGTCCACTTTCAAAACCCGGTTGATCTGGGTGTCGGCCTCTCGCACATCACCTTGACGTTGCGCCTCCCGGGCCAGTTCCAATCTCACGGCCACAAGTCCTGAAATGGCTTGCGCCGATTCGTCAGGAATGCCGGAACCGATCGTCTGTACGAGGCCATAGGCGTCTTCGTAAAGCCGGGCAGCAACCACCAGCTCGCCGTGCGCCGCGGCATCCCTGGCTTGCACCAGTTTCTGGCGCAGAACCACGGTGTTGGCTTGTCGCAGGACCGCTTCGGTCACGGCTGCGTCGGCGGGACTGTTGGTTTGGGCCGGGGCCATCAAGGCGCCGGCCAATATCAGAATGAAACTGAAACCGAGTGGGACAGAAACTGCTTTTGTCATGGCTGAATTCAGGTTTGCCGGTATCAGTGCTGCCCGATGCTGGCGTCGTTGCGGACCAATGTCATTTGGAACTGTAAATTGTTGTTTTTTTCTGGTTTGATTTGGCGGATAATACCACCTCGTTCTCGCTGATGGCAACGATAATGTAATCGTCGCCCGCAAATTTTAGATCGTCGCCAACCCGTTGCTCCTGCCAATTTTTCCCCTCCGGACCATATTTCAAATCCGCCCTGTAACCATCCACACGCCGGAACGGTTTATTTGGGGACAAGGTCACCCGCTCGCCGGAATCCGTTAATCGGAGAACCAATTGGGTCGGATTCCCGGGTGACCCATTGGCCGCGATAATGCTGAAAGCCTCGTTCTTATCGCCGACGGAAGCGTAGTGCTGCCGCCTGGTCCGCTGCCACCCTGCGGCCGCCGCTTGCCGTTCAACGCCGATGACGTATCGCGCTCCGAATTCGTTGGTTTCCACAGAATCCAATGTCAGGATAAAATAGAGCGGCGTGATTTCGGTTATTTTGACGGCTTGCGGACCGACTTCATTGCCGCTTTCAATCTTGATGGGCATGCCGTTCACCGCCTTTTGCCATTCAACGGGATTGAAAAGCCGGTTGGTCGTCTCAAAGTTGAGACGGTAGGGCAATTGCAGGCGTTCAATGGCATTGCTCTGTTCCGTCAAATCCAGCGGGGGAAGCGGTCGGACGGCATGGTGAATGATTCCGGTGCGGGTTTCTTCCAGCACATTGCGGTCGTGTAAAATCAGGAAAGGCAAAAAGACCATGGCCCCGACCAGGCCGAGCAACACGACCCCCAGCAGAATTTTTTCGTAATGTTTTTTGAGGAAATCCATGCGCTTAATTCGCCGGCAATAGTTTGACGATCTCCACATCCAGGGTGATGCTCAAAAGCTGTTCGCTGAGCACCGTTTGTAATCCTCCTCTGCCCGTCGGCGCGGCCGGCGGAGAGGACGGAGCATAACCCGGTTGCAGTCCGCCATAGCCAAAGGGTGACTGGCCAGGGCCCCCCATGGCTTGCGGACCGGATGAGGACGTGGTCGTCACTCCCGATGCCGGCTGCACGTTGACGCCTTTGACAATGAACCCATGTGGCGACGACGCAAAACTGGACAGGACATTGGCCAAATCCTGGCTGAAACAACGGAAAGTCACTTCATAAGGCATGAACACCGCGAGATTATTTGTCGCTGCCGGCGTATTAAGATAATCCGCCTGTGGGCCGCTGGCGTCCTCCGGCGAAGCCGGCACGCGGCGAATGGCGTCCAGGGAATTGATTTTGGCCGCAAACAGAATTTCACAGAGCGCCCTGACTTCGCCGAGCTGTTGCGCCAGCGGACCGAGGCTGCCCGGCGCGAACCTCACCATCGTTCGTTCCGCTTCAAACGAGAACCCGTATTGCGGCGGCAACGTGACGCTGGCATTGCCGGCCTCAATTTGCAGTTGGTTGATGGTATGGTCGCGCGCCGCAGCGAACTCCGCATCCACCACCACGCCATTCGTCGGGTTGGGGATGGGACTAATTGGCTGAAAATACTGTTCCGACTGCTGAATCCACTCGCGGAGTTGCTTTGCCTGGGCGCCGGCAATTTCGATATTATTAACCGTGTCATTGCCCGGTGAGGGATTTTGACGGAGTAAACTCTGCATCGTGGTGTACGTTTGATTCAACGCGTCCAGGGCCGCGTTGTTGCGCCGCCAGTTTTGAAAATCATAGACGCCCGCCGCCGCCAGCAATCCCACGGCGATGACGGCGCCGATGAAAAAAAACAAATTTCTCTTAATCCAGGCCATGTTACAAGTTCAACGGGTTTTTCAGCACCGCCGTAATCCCAAAAGTAAACGTCCCCGACGCGTCCTCGGGATTGATCTGGCCAACGAGTTGCGTGGCCTTGGGATCAAAATACGGGCTGGCCTGTAATTCATTCTCCAACGTGTAGGCAATGTCACTGTTCGCCGCCGGGTCAACCGAGGACAAACTGACCGCACGGCAAACCAGGGTTATGGCGCCCGTTTGATTGGTCAGCGTCGGCGTTGTATTCCCCATGCCGGGTCCTGATGGGGGACCATTGTTGTAACCCATTGGCGGTCCTCCCATTGACAGCGGCCTCCCTGGTGTGTTGCCCGACTCCGTTGGCGCCAGGCTGGTCAACTGCTCGACCCAGATGCCGGCCTGGACCCCCTGCCGTTCCGCGGACAATTTTTTCTGAACGTCATTCTCGGCACGAATGAGCACTTGTCTCAGGTCAGCCAGCACGTTGCCCCAATAATACCGATCATTCATCCACGCGGCGATTTGATCGGCTTCCTGCCGGGTGGCGCCGACTTCACCGTAAATTTTATTGAACCGGTCGGCCTTTTCCTGCATTCGCTGAACTTCCGGTTTGAGCCGGTCCAGTTCGTCTTCCTTCGATTTGGCCAGCTTTTCGAAGAGGAATCCGACCGCAAACGCCACCACGACGAGAGCGAATACCGTGAAAATGAAATACGGTTTCTTTTCGTTGAAGGTGCGCCAGCGCAGCGTGCTTTCCGGCATCAGATTCATTTCCACCGGGCAATTCGCCAGATTGCGCAGGCCCAGTCCGACGACCTCGCCCAGGGAATGCGCCACACGGGCCAGTTCTTCCAAGTTCACCGCGGGATCAATCTGCACGTTGCGGAACGGATTGAAGTACTCCACCGGCGCGTTCAGTTTCTCTGCAAAAAATTGCGCCGTGTACGGCATGATGGCAGCGCCTCCGGCCAGGAAAAGCCGCTGCGGCGCCGCCCCGCCCATCTGGCCGCGGTAAAATTGGATCGTCTGGTTGACCTGAATGTGCAGCTTCGTCATGAATTGCCGGGCAATCTTGGAAATGGCCGCCTGATTCGGATTCTCCGGCTCTTCGTACGCGCCGCCGAGACTGACGAAGCCCTCGGTGATTTTGATTTGTTCGGCCACTTCAAACTTCAACTTCGCTTCGTTCGCAAAATCCTGGGTGATGGAGTTTGCGCCCAGGCTGATGCTGCGGGAAAAAACCTTGCCCTTTTCGAAAAAAAGCAGGTTGCTCGTCTTGGCGCCGATGTCCAGCAACATCGTGCAATCTTCCAAATCCCCGTAGTTGTAACGAAACGTGTTGCACAGCGCCGCGGGCGATACGTCGCATAATTGCAGCCGCAACTTCGCCTCTTCGGCGATGCGAAACAATCCCTCCACAATCTCGGACTTGATCGCGACCAGCAGCACTTCGAGTTCACCCGTGGAACTGGAACCGAGAATCTGATAGTCCCAGACGACCTCCGCCAGCGGGAAGGGAACATTTTGCTGCGCCTCGTATTGGATGATCTGCGTCACCTTGCCCGCGTCCACCGGCGGGAGTTTGACAAATTTGGAAAAGACCTGAAAGCCCGGCGCGCAGACGTTGATGTTCCGCGCCACCGCCCCCGTTTCCGCCAGCGTCTCCCGCAGCACCTTCAGCAGGACGGTCTCCCGCGTCGTTTCCGCCGCCCCCTCCGGTCCCAGCGATTTCAGCTTGAAATCCTTCAAACATAAAATGCCGGCTTCGTTGATTTCAAAGGTCGCCACTTTGAGGCTGCCCGCCCCAAAATCAACCGCCAAAAATGACTTCGCGTTCAGCATTGCTGTGTTTGCGCCGTGCGCTGCCGACAAAAGACGCCTGAATTCTTACTGTTTATAAGTGCAACCCGTGTTGCTTACTGTAAATTTTTGGGACGGTCAATTACAAAACTTGGAAAAATCTTTGTATTAAATCCGGCAACGGGCGCAACTTCGCACCACGGCCGGAGCGCCGAACACCGTTTCGGCCCGGTGGCGGCATTCGCCAGGGTCACGCCGATACGGTTGATCGGCGCTCCGTTCTGGCCGCATCCTCAGGGCGGTGGTGCGAAGTTGCGCCCATCCTGTAATTCCTGTATTAAAATATTGCGCCCCGGTGCAAGGTTTGGCTTTATCCTCGTCGTGTCTGGACGAACGCCGGCCAACGATTGAGCATGAACCGTTGCCGCATGTGCATTTTTTACTCGGGCCACGTGCAAGGCGTTGGTTTTCGTTATACCACGAAGACCGTTGCCGCCGGATTTGAAGTGACCGGCTCGGTGCGCAATCTGCCGGACGGTCGCGTGGAATTGATTGCCGAAGGCGCGCGCGCGGAACTGGAAGCCTTTCGCGCGGCCGTTCGGGATGCGGGGCTTTCGGTATTTGTCCGTGACGAAAGCATCACGTGGAGTGACGCGCAAAATGATTTACATGGATTCGAGATTGAACGATAAACTCAAATGAAATTCGCAGTCATCGCTGACATTCACGGCAACCTGGAGGCATTCCGCACCGTCCTGGCGGACGCCGAACAACAGAAGCCCACGCATTACGTCTGCCTCGGTGACGTCGTCGGTTACAACGCGAACCCCAAGGAATGCCTCGAAATCGTCCGCAACATGGACATCCCCTGCGTCAAGGGGAATCACGATGAATACTGCTCCACGGACGATCATCTGGAGGGTTTCAATCCCAATGCCGCCGAAGCCGTCCGCTGGACGCGCGCCCAGCTTTCGGCCGAAGAACGCCAATGGCTCCGCGACCTGAAATACACCAAACTGGTCCATAATTTTACCATCGTCCACGCCACGCTCGACGCGCCCCAGCGCTGGGGCTATGTCTTTGACAAGCTCGCCGCCGCCGCCAGTTTCCCCTACCAGAACACGCAGCTTTGTTTCTTTGGCCACACCCACGTGCCCGTCGCCTTCATGCGCGACACCGTGGTGCGCGGCGGCACCTATTCCAAATTCAAAATTGATCCGGCCAAAAAGTATTTCATCAACGTCGGCGCCGTGGGCCAGCCGCGCGATAATAATCCCAAGGCCGCTTATGTCATTTACGACGTGGACGCCGGTACCATTGAACTGCGCCGGCTCGAATACGACATCGCCACCGCCCAGAAAAAAATCCGCGCCGCCGGCCTGCCCGAACGCCTCGCCGAACGCCTCGAACTGGGAAGATAATCGCAGGGTGACGCGTGACAAGTGACACGTGACATGATCGGGGGCGTGCGAGCAAAAAACTTGTCACCTGCCACCTGTCACCTGCCACTGTGAAAATCCTCATCCTCAAACCCAGCTCGCTGGGCGACGTGGTCCAGGCGCTGCCCGTCCTGCGCCTGCTCAAGCGTCATCTGCCCGCCAGTGAAATTTATTGGTGGATTGATTCCACCCTCGCGCCCTTGCTCGAAAACGATCCCGACCTGAGCGGCATCGTTGGTTTTGAACGCCGGCGCTGGGCGGCACCCCGGCACTGGCCGGAAATGTTCCGCAGCGTCCGCTGGCTGCGCGCACAGAATTTCGATTGGGTGATTGACCTCCAATGCCTGGCGCGCAGCGGCGCGTTTGCCTGGCTGGCCAACGGGAAGTTCCTCATCGGCCTGGACGAAGTCCGCGAAGGCGCGCGCGGTTTTTACGACCTCGCGGTCCGCCGCGCATCGTTTCACACGCATGCCGTGGATTGGTATCTGGCCGTGCTGCCGCAGCTCGGCATACCGGTTCACAACCATTTCCAATGGCTGCCGGAACGACCACAAGTCGCCGCCGAAGTAAAACATAAATGGCTTGAACCATTCCGAACTCCGAACTCCGAACTCCGAACTCCGAAATGGATGGCGGTTCAGCCCGGTGCCCGCTGGCCGAACAAACGCTGGCCGGTCGAATATTTTGCCGAACTGGTCCGGTTGCTGGCTCAAAAATTTCCCGCCGCGCGTTTTGCCGTTCTGGGCAGCAAGGAAGACGAATCGCTCGGTGGAATTATTGCGCGCGTTGAACCGGAACGTTGTGTTAATTTGTGCGGCCAGACTTCCTTGTTGGAAATGGTCGAATGGCTGCGGCTCTGTGACTTGATGATCACCAATGACACCGGCCCGATGCACGTGGCCGCCGCCCTTGGCAAACCGCTGGTGGCGCTCTTCGGTCCCACCGAACCGCGCCGCACCGGGCCGTATCGCCGCCTTGATAGTGTTTTGCGAATTGACCTGCCCTGCTCGCCTTGTCTCCGAGCGCGCTGCCATTACGAAAAAACGAACGAATGCCTGAACGCCATTTCACCGGCGATGGTTTGTGAGCGGGTTCAAAAACAATTCCCGTTGTAGCGGCGGCGGCGCGCCGATTTTCGAGCCACAGGCTCGGCGCTGCAAATTTGGCAGTGTCCCGATTTGCAGGCGACGAGGTAACGAGTCGTTTGTGCGAGCACTCCTTACGTCGTGCCCTGCTTTCCGATCAGGACACCGCCACAAATTCCGCGCGCTTGCCATTTCATGACCGGCGGCGTTAGGCTCACCGTGGTGAGCACTTCAACCTCAGCGACACCCCCGGGAACCACTTCGCCCGGCAATCAGACGCCTCAGCGGTCTGTGTTTGTCACCACGCACTGGTCGGTGGTGCTGACGGCGGCGCGCAGCGACACCACCCGTGCCCGCGCTGCGCTCGAAAATCTTTGTCAGACTTACTGGCATCCGCTCTATGCCTATGTGCGGCGGCGCGGTTATTCGCCCGAAGACGCCCAGGACCTGACACAGGAATTTTTCGCGCGGTTGCTGGAGCACAACGCCGTCGCCAACGTTGCGCCGGAGAAAGGCCGATTCCGTTCCTTCCTGCTGGCGAGCATGAATCACTTCCTCGCCGACGAATGGGACAAGGCCCGGGCGCAAAAACGCGGCGGCGGAAAAGTAATTCCGCTCGACCTGCAAAGCGCCGAGACGCGGCTGGGCGAAATCCCGGTGGAACATTTCACCCCAGAGAAGGCCTTTGAACATCGCTGGGCCATCACGCTGCTCGAAGAGGTTTATCAACGGCTCGCAGAAGAATACCGCACGCAGGACAAGGCGGTGTTGTTCGATACACTGCGGGTTGCGCTGGCCGGAAAGAGCGAGGCCGCGCCTTACGCGGAGCTTGCCCGGCAACTGAACCTGAGCGAAGGGGCGGTGAAAGTGGCCGTACACCGGTTGCGCCAGCGTTACCGCGCGCTGTTGCGCGAAACCATAGCTGACACCGTGTCCAGCCCGGATGAAGTGGAAGATGAACTGCGTTATCTGTTCCGGACATTGGCCGGAACGTGAAACGCGATTCGTGAATTCGGCTTGCGGATCACGTTTCACGTTTCACGCCTCACGATTTGCTGTAACCTTTGACCGGCAATTCCTTTGTATGTGGTGAATGAACAGTCTTAACGTGAAAATCCTTGAATCAGGAGAACGATTATGACGCCACATCCTTTGCTCGCCGCGCTCCTTGGCGGATGGGAAATAACGACACTTTTTCTATTCTTGCTCGCCCTTGCGGTGGTCTTAGCGGTAGCAGCCATTGTCGTTGCAACCATTTACCTCCTGCTTCGGCGGCGTCAGCCGCCGCCGAATCCACCGGCAATTTCATCGGTTCCATCGCCGGCTGAAACTACAAAGGCAATTCACGATAATTGTCCTCACTGTGGTAAACCGGTGCCGCCGTCAGCCCCGGGTGGTATCTGCCCCGAATGCATGCTGAAGGCCGGTCTGGCCACCCAAACGGAGGGACCGGGCGGCACCGGCCCACAGGGAACCAAAGTCGTCCATCCGCCGCCTTCGCCTGCCGAAATCGCCGCGTTGTTTCCGCAATTGGAAATCCTCGAATGCCTCGGTCGTGGCGGCATGGGCGTCGTGTACAAGGCCCGCCAGCCACGCTTGAACCGCTTTGTCGCGCTGAAAATCCTGGCACGCGAAAAGGAGCAGGATGCGAGGTTCGCCGAGCGGTTCACGCGCGAAGCCCAAGCGCTGGCGCGGCTGAACCATCCGAACATCGTCACCGTCCACGATTTTGGCGAGGCAGGCGGGCATTGCTATCTGGTAATGGAATTCGTGGATGGCCTTAACCTGCGACAATTATTGCAAGCCCGGAAGATGCCGTCGGACCAGGCGCTGACGATTGTGCCAAAAATCTGCGAAGCACTTCAGTACGCGCATGAGCAAGGTGTCGTCCACCGTGACATCAAACCCGAGAACATCCTGCTCGACAAATCGGGCCGGGTGAAAATCGCCGATTTTGGCATTGCGAAAATGCTGGGCGACGAGTCCGGTCAACAAACGCTCACGGGCGCCAAAGACGCGGTGGGCACGCCGCATTACATGGCGCCGGAGCAGATTGAAAAACCGCTGTCGGTGGATCATCGCGCGGACATTTATTCGCTGGGCGTCGTGTTCTACGAAATGCTCACGGGCGAACTGCCTTTGGGCCGGTTCGCACCGCCGTCGAAAAAAGTTCACATTGACGTGCGGCTCGATGAGGTGGTCCTGCACGCGCTGGAAAAGGAACCGGAACGCCGGTACCAGCAGGCGAGCCAGGTAAAGACCGCAGTGGAAACGATTGCGGCGACGTCACCCGGTGGCAGTCCTTCGAACCTGAATGCGCCTGTCCAAACGGCAGCGGAAATCGAAGCGGTTCGCAAACGTCTGAAAATTCCGGCCCGCGGATTGATTGCCTCAACCGTTTTGCAACTGCTCTTCGCCCTGGGGTTGCTGATCTTCGCCGTTCCGGGGGTGGCCCGCGAAAGCGGTGGCCTGGTCGGTATTGCTGTCATTGGCTTTATTGTCATCGGTTTTCTGATTCCGACCGCGGTGGTTCTGACCGGGGTGACTAACATGCTGAAGCTGCGCCGTTACACCTTCACCGTAGTGGCGAGCGTGGTGGCGGCGGTCGCCGGGCCGGGCGCGATTCTGGGTTTGCCATTTGGAATCTGGGCGTGCGTGGAACTGTTCCGCCCCGAGGTGCGGTCGGCCTTCGCGGCAAATCGGTCTGCGACCCGGCCGACAGCCAGGCCGGATTCCGGGAAAATGGATTTCGCGCGCGCCCAGGTCAAAGGCCCGGCTGTTGGGCTGGTTGTAACCGGCGTGCTCGACTGGGTGTTGATGACAGCTTTTTGCGTCTTTATCTCCTTCAGTATCGCCTTGGAATCGCCGGGCAGCATGTTTGTCTGGCTGCCGCTTCTGGCGATGGCATTGAGTGGTTGCATCATCTACGCAGGGCTGAAGTTCATGCAACTGGAGCGACGCGGTTGGGTAATGTTCGGCAGCGTGCTGGCCATGTTGGTTTCACCAGGCAATTTGATCGGCCTCCCTCTGGGCATCTGGGCGTTGGTGACGTTGAATCGTCGCGAGGTGCGTGAAGCCTTCGCGGCGAATCATCAGCCCGCGGACAAAACCATCCCCTCCGTTCCACCGGCCGCACAGAGTCCCGACCATTTCTGGCGTTTCATCGTCATTGGTTTTGTGGTGATGGCTGTTCTGGGGTTGCTGGGTAACCTCGCCCTCCGAAATTTCTTCAAAGCCCGTAATGTCCCGCAGGTAATTTGTAAAACCATTCAGACCGAGGTCGGGCGTCAACTGCACCAAGCGGGAGCCACTTACGACAGCCTGCAGGTGACGGTTGCCGAACAACGGGACAGCGGCACGCCATTTACGGTCAGTTACAAAGGGTTGCGCCATTTCAAATATACTCATGACGGCCAGCCCGATCCCAACTGGCCGGCCAGCGCGGACGGTCAATTCATCATGCAATACATCGGCGGCAGCCAGTGGCAGGGGGCGCTGGGCGACACGCAATTCACCGTGCAGGCAGGAACGGTGGACAACATCAATCTGCCTTTCATCGACGATCCGCCAGTCATCGGCGAATGGCAAAGTGTGGACTTTGTCGCCCAGCCATCCGATTTTAATCCGGACCAGCCGCAGTGGAAGCGCGCACTTTTTCTCAAAGGTTTAACCTTCCTGGCGAACGGCCGGATGCAGCAAGGATGGCTGACATGGACCAAAGGCGTGGTGATGCATCACGGAGACAAAACCGCCAGCCGCTACGAAATCCGGGAGATCAACGGGACGCTTTACATGTTCTTCGAATGGAAGAGCGGCGATTCCATGATTTTGGGTAGAAAGCCACCCTATTACGTGCTCAAGAAGATATCTTCGGCGGCTTTGACGCCGACGACCGGTTCGATCAAATCCGATTACATCGGCCAAACCTGGTTTCCCAGCGGCGACTTGATTGAAATCACTTCCGTCGAGCGAAACCAAAATCAATTGACGGTTAAAGGCCATTACAATCTGGTCAGCCACGACAACGCGGAGCTTGCACTCTATATCACTGTGGCAAATGAAAATGTTTCTGAAGGCAAGGGAGAAATACGACCAATTTCCAAAGGGCACGGCGATTTTGCCTTGGTTTATTTACCTGTCGTTCCCGGACTGCCGCACGTTTCGATGTATGCCGATGGCCATCCCTTCGCCAGCCTCTATTTCGGGACCCAGGCCGAAGCGCTGGAAGAAAGCAAGGCAGGCTGGATTACAAATGCCGCAGCTGCTTCCACCCTTCAATTCCGCCTCGTCCTGCCACCAAATTCTACCGCACCGGCTGACGACTTGCCGTCGCCTTCGTGGCCGTACCGATTCCGTCTCTCGCGCCAGGTCCTGCTCGACGATACGGACATCGCCCGAGCCGGCGTGGATTTTGGTTTGTTGGGCGGACCGATGAGGGAACGGATAATTGAAATTCGGTTCACCGATTCAGGCGCAAAAAAATTCGAAGCCATTACGACCACGAACATCGGCCGTCAACTGGGGATTGTCTTCCGCGAACAAGTGCTCTCGGCCCCCGTGATTCAGTCAGTCATCCCCGGTGGCGAATGTCAGGTTACCGGCTTGACCAACGCCGGCGAGGTTAACGAAATCGTGGATTACTTGAACCGGACTGCACCGCCAACGACCGAAACGTGGAGATTTTCTCCTCTTTACGAAAGAATTCTTCCGCTCAAACCATCTCCCGATGCCTGGTACGGATTGCTGGATTTGGATTCGGGAATGATCATAACCAATTCGTCGGTGGATTGGGTAACACGCGCCGGACATGATTGGATCCGGGCTCACGGCCTGGATGTTGTTCCCGCCGAGTCTGCCAAACATCTACCGGGTCTGTTGGGCATTGACATGATCATTGCACCTGCTCCCACCAACGGCTGGGACATTGTCACGGCTGCGGATGTCATTCACAATTGGGCATGCCAAGAGAATGAACCCCGGCAAATGCAGGTGCTCGCTGCCAGTCCAGGACAAACCGACACCTTTTTCTTCCAAACTCGAGAAGGCGGAAAAGGTATTTTGCAAATTCTTGGTTTCGCTGAGAACACCTCCAACGTGAAACTCCGCTACAAACTGGTGCAAAATAGCAGACGAAATATTTCAACGGCATCCGAAACGGAACAAAACGCAAACCAGGAAAATGCGCGCCAGAAACTTCAGCAAGCCGAACGGGAACTTGAGCTGGTCCAGAAGAAAGTCGAAGTCGGGCTGGCTCCGCAGGTTGATTTCGAGAAGGCCAAAATCGCCCGTGACATCGCCGAAGCGGAACTGAACGGCACTGCGGTTGAAGTCGCCCGGCTCAAGCTGCAGGCGGCGGAACTGGATCTCAAAACCGTTGCCCAATTGCGCGAGATTGGAAGAGCCACTGCTGACGAATACCAAAAAGCCGCGTCGGCCTGTGACATCGCCGCGGCAGAGTTGGCGGCGGAACTGGCCAACCATGAGTGTGAGCATCGGTATGGCAGGCGCCCATTTGTGGCGGAGCAGTATTCGACGGTACTACAGGACGGGACATATCACTGGGGCCACCTGGATGTTGGCGGGCAGGGTGGATTTTCCGCGATGGTCTCGTTTCAACGAGACGCCAGGGAGCCTCACGTAGAGGTTTATTTTTCTTCTGATGTTCTGAAGCCCCAACGGATGCCAGTTCAGCCGCCGCATCCAAGGCAACAATAACTCCGCGCTGAAACCGTCACGTTCAGCGGGAAGAAGATGGCAATTGTAAGGCAACCGGGTATTACATCAATTGATTGAAGACCCAAAACCAAAACCAATATGAAAACTCCATTCATCGTGTTGTTTGTCACCGTCATCATCCTCCTGGCCATCTGGGACGGCGTCTGGAAACTGATTGCCTTGTGGAAAAGCGCGCGCCACGACCAATTGGCGTGGTTCATCTGTCTGGCTATCTTTAACACCGCCGGCATCCTGCCCATTCTTTACATCTTGTTCTTCCAGAAAAACAGAACGGAGCCGGCGATTATTCAGAGTTCGGCGGGCGCAATTTGACACTGCCGTCATGCCATTGCGGTGTCAGCGGAACGACGGTCTCCGATCCGGCGTGTTCCAGGTACAACGTCCCTGCCAGCCGGGCCGGAGGCCGGCGCTCCAGTCGCAGTGTCAAGCCGCGCTCGAGTTCGGCTGGAATGTAATTAAAAAATTGACAAAACGGAGTCGTTTTGATAAAAATCGTCACGCCGGACTGAAAACATTACAACACTATTAATGTAGCAATCAGGTTTGCTATAAAAACAAAGGTTTAATCATGAGAGTAACAATAAAAACCATCGCCGGGTTGACAAGTCTCGCGGGACTCTTAATCGGGAACTCGGTCTTCGCGGCAAATTTGATTCTCAATCCCGGATTTGAAACCGGCGATTTGACGGATTGGTCGGTGCTGGGTGCAAGCGGCGGATCTGCTTACGTTAACGTGCTGTCGCCCAACAACGGTCCGTCAGCGACTGGAACATACGACGCGTATATGTACAATGTGATCCCGGCCGCCAATCTTGCGCTCCAGCAGAGCACAGCCTTGGGCGATGCCTCCCCCGGGTTGGTGAACTACTCGCTTGATCTGAAAGTTGACAGTTCACTTAACGGTGGAGTTGTCTTCATTCATTTCTGGGATATAAATGCAACCGGCGGGGTCATCGATCAGGGACCTGGCCTGAAGGGCCCTTACTTCAATACCGGCTGGACGACACTTACCGGTTCGTGGACCGCGCCGGCTGGCGTCAATCACTTTGAAATCGAGATTGATTGCACAACCGGCGCAACCAGTGGCAGTACCGAAGCCATTGAAGTTGACAATGTGTCGCTGACCCAGGTTCCGGAGCCCGCGACCCTCTCACTGGCCGCGCTGGGGCTGCTGGGGGCTTGGACGTTTCGCCGCAGCCGGAAAGCCTGAGGCAGCTTGATGAATTGGAGCAAAGAGCCTGTGATCGCAGGCTCTTTGTTTTTTTCCCGGCCACCAGTCGGATGCAGTTGAAGTAACAACCGTCAGAGTATGTCTATTAAAATGACCGCAATGTATCTTATTATTCGTACAGCGCTCGTCGAGCGGGCGTTGGTTGGAGTCCTGGTGCTGGTTATGGGTGTGGGCGTGGTCAACGCTCAAGTTCAGCTCAGTGTTCAACCGGGTGTGCAGTTGAGCTGGCTCACGAACATGAAGGACACCTATCACCTGCAATGGTCGCCTAATCCCGTTGGTGTATGGACTGACCTCATCGTGGTGGGAGGCAATGGCACGACGAACACGGTTCTTGACCCCTTCCCCAGCGGAACACGTCTCTACCAGGTTTTGGACGTCGTTCCGGGTACCCCCGCGGTTTCCGGCAACCTGGTCACGAATAGAGGATTCGAAAACGGAAACGGAGCCACCGCCAGCAATTGGACTGTGGATACGGCTGCGGGCGGCCCGGTGTACGGCGTCCGCACGAACGACAACCCCCACGGCAGCGGCTCGTTTGACTTCCAGGTTCATCTGGCCAGCACCGGCGCGGGTCCGGTGGTTCAGTTTAATCAGGTGGTCCCGGTGACGGGAGGAACGGTCTACCCGTTCACTTTCTATGCCGACCGGTTGATGGGAAGCGTTGGCGACAGCGACCAATGGCGAATCCTGTGGAATGCCGGGGGAGACACCGGCTACCAAATTTTTAATCCCGGAAACAACACCTACAGCCTCATCAGCAACTCCGTTACCGCTCCGGCCGCCGCGACGTCAGGGACGATCTACTTCCATTTTGCGGGCGCGGCGAGTCCGGGGGTGACGGCCACGATTGATATGGACGACGTCACACTCGGGAGCGGCGTTTCCAGCCCAGGCAGCCCCGCCGTAACCAATATTCTGTCAGTAGCCATGCTACCGATCGCTCAAATCAGTTGGCCCAGCATCTCCGGTATGGAGTATCAACCCGAATCCACCACCACCCTTGGAGCGGGACCTTGGAGCACCAACTTTCCCATGATCATGGGCGATGGCACCACCAAGTCGTTCCTGATCCCGATGACCAATAGCGCGATGTTTTTGCGCTTACTCATCCCGCCGGTCGTTGTCCTGCCTCCGTCAAATCTGCAACAGGTTCCGTCGGGAACCACCAATGCCATTGGCCTGACTTGGAACGCCAGCACGTCGCCGGGTGTGACCGGCTACGAAGTCCTCTATAGCGATACCAACGGTACGACGACCAATTCCATCAACCTCGGTCTGGTGACCAGCACCGTCATCTCCGGATTGACCTCTGGTGATACGTATCTCGTATGGATTATTACGCTCAGTTCCAATGGCCAGAGCAGTCCGTCCGCCGCCATCCAAGCTCAGGTTTCCAGCAACAGTGGCGGGGTGGTGTGGTCAGACGAGTTCAACGGCCCCGCGCTTGATTCCAGCACATGGACTTATGATGTCGGCAATCAGGGTTGGGGCAATGGCCAATTGGAATATGACACCGCCCAACACGAGAATACTTACATTACGAATGGAAGTCTTGTGCTTGAGGCGGACCGCACCAATTATTGGGGAAATTCTTTCACGTCCGCCCGCATCCTCACCCAGGGACGATTCGCATTCAAATACGGTGATCTCGAAGCCCGCATCAAGATGCCGAATACGGCCAATGGCTTGTGGCCGGCGTTTTGGATGATGGGCAATAATGCCGGCGCCATCGCCTGGCCAGGCTGTGGGGAAGTCGACATTGTCGAGATGGGCTCCGCCGCCGGTATTGCCGCGGGGACTCAGCAGAAACTGATCGACTCGGCCCTGCACTACTCAAATGCCGCCGGGACCTATAGCAACTATGTTGCCTGGATGACGGCACCGGTTGACCTGAGCCTCGATTATCACCTTTACAAGATGTCATGGACGCCGACCGCCATCACGTTTTATCTCGACGGTACCGCCATCGGATCGCTGGACATCACTGCAGATTACCTCAGCGAGTTTCATCAGCCGATGTTTCCGATACTCAACATTGCCATCGGCGGCTACAATCCCTCGTACACAGGGGTATACAGTCCGGGCGCCGTCACGGCGACGTTTCCGGCACGGATGTATGTGGATTATATTCGGGTTACGGACAATGGATACACACAACTGTATTTCGGCGATAATTACGCGGAGAACGGGAACTTTGGGGTTTTTGCCGGAACCACGCCGGTCAACGACTCCCTGACCTACGGAACCGGCCTGGAACCGAACTTTGTCTACGGAACCAATGCGGCCCTGTACATCTGGAATAACATGACTCCGAGCACCAATCCACCGGCCCCTTCCGAGGGAACCAACTGCTGGTCGTTCGACATCGCCGGAGGAAACTGGTTCGGCATGGGAGTCTTTCTGCCGAATTTCCGCAACATGAAGAACTACTCCGACGGATATCTTCACTTTGACATTCGCACCACTGCCGGAGACGCCACGCCCATGCAAGTGGGAATCCAAAGCTGCGTAGCCGGCCAATTGGCCGGTGATGCCGCCAATTTCACGCTGCCGTTGGGATCCGACCAGACGTCGGAATTCGGGTTTGCTCATGACGGCCAATGGCATTCGATGAAAATTCCCCTGAACCGGTTTGCCAACGTCGATTTCCGCACTGTGAATCAATTGTTCCAGATTGCGAGTGTCGGCAACACGGCTTCCGGACTGAACTTGTCCATTGACAACGTTTGGTGGGAACCCAGCGCCACCCGGGTGACCCCTCAGAATGGCAATTTCGGTGTCTTCACCGAGACGGCATCACACATGAACGCGGGATCATTCTCTCTGGGCACCCAGGGGAACTTTTTCGTCTGGGCGAACACGATGGTACCCGCCACGCAACACCCGTATGAGGGCACCAACGATATCAGCCTTGCCTCGGCCGGGCTCGGTTGGACGGGAATGGCCTTCACGCCGAACGTAAAATACAATCTGACCGCCTTCAGCTACCCCGGTTGCCAATTGGAGTTTGCCATGAAGACCACTTCCAACACCCCGTTTATGATCGGCATGAAGAGCGGAAACCTCGACGGGGTTGGACAGAAATGGATCACCTTCGGAGGATCGGGCAGTGACCCGTACGGATTTGTTCGCGACGGTGCCTGGCATGTGGTGGACATACCCATGTCCGACTTCAGCCCGGAAGTGGATCTGTCCGCGATCAGCCAGTTCTTCGAGATTTTGAGCCAGTCGGCGGCAATATCCAATATCGAGTTGGACGATATCCACTTCACGAACGGCGGAGTGGCTTCACCACCCGACCAGTAAAATGGCGGCGTGCCGGCAACATCACCCAAACCGTGAGGCCCCCTGACTCCTGCTTGCGCTTTTGCCGCGCTAAGCTAGGCTTCGCCATCGGTGAGCACTTCAACCCCAGCCACGCCGTTGGAAACAGCCTCGCCCGAAAATGATGCATCCCGGCAACCGGCATTCGTCACCACCCACTGGTCAGTCGTACTGACGGCCGGCCGCAGCGACACCACCCGCGCCGCCAGCGCGCTCGAGAAACTCTGCCAGACCTACTGGTATCCGCTTTACGCCTACGTTCGGCGGCGCGGACAATCATCGGAGGATGCCCAGGATATGACGCAGGCTTTTTTTGCGCGTCTGTTGGAACGCAACTGGGTCGGGCAGGCGGACCAGCAGAAGGGGCGTTTTCGCTCCTTCCTGTTGTCGGCCATGAACCATTTTCTGGCCGACGAATGGGACAAGGCCCGGGCGCAAAAACGCGGCGGCGGTCTCGCACCCATCCCCCTGCAGTTTGATGTGGCGGAAACACGTTACAGCCATGAACCGGCCGACAACGTCACGCCCGAACACAGTTACGAACGGCGTTGGGCTTTGACCCTGCTCGACGAAGTCCTGCGGCGGTTGCGCTCGGAGTACGAACAGGATGGCCGGGGTGAACTTTTTGCCGCATTGCACCCTTGCCTGGTGGGTGACCGGAGTTCCCAGCCCTACGCCGAGCTGGCCGTGAAACTGGGCATCAGCGAAGGCACTGTAAAGTCCGCCGTCCATCGTCTCCGCCAGCGGTATCGCCAGTTGTTGCGCGATGAAATCGCGCAAACAGTGGTCGAACCCGGCGAAGTGGACGAAGAGTTGAAGCACCTGTTTGCCGTGCTGGCCGGATAGTTGAAAGTTGAGAGTTGAGGGTGGATGGCCAGGACCGACAGCGCGGGAACTTCTCATCAACTATCAACCATTCACTATCGACTGAAAATTTGCGCAACCTTTTGCCGCTTTTTCCTAAGTAATACTTGGAAGAAACGATGGTTAACGGTATTGAATACATCAAACACACAATCTGAAATAAACTCATGAAACCAATATTCATTTCCCTGTTCGTCGGCCTTTTGGCCATGATCTTACTCACCGGATGTCTGGATTTGCGTCTTGGCGGCGGCTCCAAGAGTGACACGACCAACACCGATCAACATCCCGTTGTTGGCCAGCAAATGGTTGCCCCGACGCTGGGCCAGCAATTGGTTGATCTGCAGAAGGCCAGGGAAGCCGGCGCCATTTCGGACCAGGAATATCAGGACCAAAGGGCCAAACTCCTGGGAACCAAATAAATTTAGCGGCGGTATTAATCCACCCAGACCAATATGGAAACACTGAGAATCTGCCCGAATTGCCGGAAGCCGCTGCCGCCGGACGTGCCGCTGGGGTTGTGCCCGGAGTGTTTGATCAAATCCGGCTTCCCGACGGAGAGTGGAACCGGCGGACCGGGTGAGGCAGCGGGTGTGCGATTCGTACCGCCGCCGATCGAGGAAATCGCCCGGCTCTTTCCCCATCTTGAAATTCTGAGCCTTATCGGCAAAGGCGGCATGGGGGCGGTGTACAAGGCGCGGCAGCCCATGTTGGACCGTTTTATTGCGTTGAAGGTGTTGCCGCCCGCCGTCGCCGGCGACCCGGGTTTCGCCGAGCGTTTCAACCGCGAAGCGCGCGCGCTGGCCCGCTTGAATCATCAGAATATCGTCGCCGTCTACGACTTCGGCCGCGTTGGTAGCCGCCGAGGTGACCAGGCGGAGGCCCCGCAATCGGCTGCCGCCCCGCCTCACGTCGGCGGCTACGAGAGCGCATCGGAAGGGCTTTATTACCTCCTGATGGAATATGTGGATGGCACCAACCTGCGCCAGGTCGAACAGGCCGGTAAATTGTCGTCGGAACAGGCGCTGACGATCGTGCCGAAAATCTGCGAAGCGCTGCAGTACGCCCACGACCAGGGCGTCGTTCATCGCGATATCAAGCCGGAAAACATCCTGCTCGACAAAACCGGTCGCGTGAAGATCGCCGACTTTGGCATCGCCAAAATGGTCGGCCGGGGAGAGACGGATATTTCGCTGACCGGTGCAAAGGACGTGGTGGGCACGCCGCATTATATGGCGCCCGAACAGATCGAGAAACCGCAGGCGGTGGACCACCGCGCCGACATTTATTCGCTGGGCGTCGTCTTCTACGAAATGCTGACGGGCGAATTACCCCTGGGCAAGTTCGCGGCGCCCTCCACGAAAGTTCACGTGGATGTGCGCCTGGACGAGGTGGTATTGCATACTCTGGAAAAGGAGCCCTCGCGCCGCTACCAGCACGCCAGCCAGGTGAAGTCGGATGTGGAAATGATTACGGGCACCGCGGGACTCGGGGGCAGGGCCGGAGCGGGCCAGACCAACAGCGACAAGGCCTTGCTGCCGGCACTTTTGCTGGCCTTCCCCTTCGGCCTGTTCGGTGCGCATCGGTTCTATGCTGGAAAGATTGGAACGGCGTTTGTGCAACTGGGAGCCTTCGTTGCTTGTATCCTCATGATCATTGCCTGCGCCACCACGGGCGCCGACTGGCAACCCACCCTCGGAATCGTGTTGGGGCTTTCCCTGTTTGGATGCTTCATCTGGGCCGTCACTGACTGGATTTTGATCCTCTGCAAAGCCTTCACCGATGGCCAGGGAAAGAGAATGAGCCATTGGCTCCACCCGCAAAACGGCAATCTCAAAGCCGTTATCAGCCCGATCACCGGTCCACCTTCAAGCCCGCCACCGGGTGGGGCCGCTCCTCCGGCCGGCTCCAGCCCGCCACCGCCACCCATCGGACCTGAGAAATCACCCGTGTCCGGCACGGGCATGATTGTGGCACCGGCCGTGGGTCTCATGGTGGTCGGCCTGTGGAAGTTGCTTTCTGCCCTGACCGCCATGATGTTCCTCTCTGGCCATGCTCACTGGCTGGAATCGATGTTGGGCCGAATTGACATCGGTCCGCTTTTCGGCATGGCTGACGCAGGCTTTGTGTTTTTCAAAGTGATTCCGGCGTTGTTGATTCTGTTCGGCGCCTTTCAAATGTTGCAGTTCCGGAGTTACGCCTGGTCTATCGCCGCTGGCATTTTGTCCATCGTCGCTTGCAGCCTCATCGGTTTGCCTGTCGGAATATGGGCGCTGATTGTGCTGGCGCGCCAGGATGTGCGGGAGACGTTCGCCAATGCTGCGCGTTCCGGTTTGCCCAGGATAAATCCATGGCCATGGGTTTTAGGTGCGGTATGTGTAGCCGGCCTGGTCCTGGTCATCGCGCTCGGGGTGAAACTTGCCGGTGAAACGCCGGATGTGTCCGTAACGGGTATTGTCACCGACGCTGCCACCGGGCAGGCCATCGCCGGTGCACGGGTGGACGATAATCGTAATGGCGCAGATGCGAACGAAACGCCGGCACAAGTCTGGACGGACGCAAAGGGCCACTACGAGTTCAGCACGCGGTATGACGAACACACCATTGCCGCGTCCGCCCCCGGTTACGAAGCCAAACTAACCACCTTGCGCCCCAAAACCTTTGCGTTCGCACGGAACGTCAGCATGAATTTCCAGTTGCAGCCCGAATCCAAGGCGTTGTTAGTCGTCGTGCCCCAGGAAGAAACCAACAGTTCATCTTCCAAAGAAGCGGCCATTCAAACTCCGACGGTGGCGACGCCGGCAAATGCCGCAACCGCGCCGGTGTTCCAGCCGGTCCGCATCAAGGCCGGCTCGTTCAGACCCTTCGTGGATCATGACGGCCATCTCTGGTTGCCGGATCAGGGTTTTGCCGACGGGGAAACCACCGAACGTCCCGACGTGGCGATCGCCAACACCCAGGACCTGGAACTGTATCGCTCGGAACGGTACGGCATGACCTCGTTTTCGTATCCGGTTCCTAACGGCAAATACGTGGTAAAACTGCACTTCGCCGAAACCTTCGAAGACATTACCGGGCCGGGCAAGCGAGTGTTTACGTTCATTGTCGAAGGCCACGAATTCAAGGATTTCGATGTCTGGGCCGAAGCCGGCGGTGCCCAACGCGCCTTTATCCAAACCGTCGAGGTGGAAGTCAGCGACGGCAGGCTGAACATTTACTTCATCCACCAGCAACAAAATCCTGAGATTAATGGAATTGAAATCCTGCCGGCGTCGCCCGCCACACCGTCATCCACCGACAGCAACTCCGGGGTGACAATGAACATCTCGTCGCAAAACGGGAGGGTGGTCATCGCCACCAGCAACGGCACATTGTCCGCCGACAAAGTCCAACTTGGAACCGTCAATCGTCAATCGACCATGACCGCTTCAAAGATTGACCTGAAGACATCCCCAGTCCCTTTGGTTCCACCCGCTCCGCCGGCGCCATCCGCCCCGTCGGCCACGGCGAGCGCGGAAATGCCAGCCCCGGCAAAGTCGGCCGGAACCTTGAATCAACCCGCAGCGCACCGGGAGAAAATTATTGGCGATCTTTCGACATCTGATCCGTTTCAACAGGCGTTTAATCGGACGCTCCCGCTCCCCGCCCAGGGCCGACTCCGCCTTGACAACGTCAATGGCCGGATTGAGATCGCCGGATGGGACCGGAACGAGGTGGTCATCCGGGCCCTCAAACACGGCAAAACCCAGGAGAGTGTCGAAGCCACCGAAATTAAAGTGGATGCGTCGCCGGATGAAATCTCCATCCATACCCGGGAACCATCCAATAAAAACGGTTCCTCGGGGTTTTGGGCCTGGTTCGGAGACAGCGGAAATAACAAGGCGACCGTGGATTATGCCATTCAAGTTCCCCGTCACGCCCGGCTCGCCAATGTCTCCAGCGTCAATGGCCAGGTTGAGATAGACGACGTCGGTGGCGACATCGAAGCGTCCACGGTCAATGGCCAGATGCGAGTCCGAGGCGTAGCCGGCAGCGTGAAACTTTCCACCGTCAACGGCGGGATTGAAACGGAGTTGGTTTCGTTGGGGGGCAGCCAATCCGTGTCCCTCACGACCGTCAACGGGGCCATCGAAGCCACCCTGCCTGCGAACGCCGACGCGGAAGTCACCGCCGACACCGTCAACGGCGGCATGAGCAGCGGCTTCCCCGAGTTGGTTGTGAAAAAGGATTTCCCGATGGCCAAGCACCTGAAAGGCGCACTCGGCAATGGCGGTGCAACCGTCAAGGCCAGCACGGTCAACGGCAGCATCCATTTTCGGCGGGGCAATAATGCCCGGTAATTCATCACGCTTGACTCACACCCGGCAGGCAGTGATTTTTCACCAGTGAAAATCGTCGCCTTTTTGCTTGGTCTCCTCTTCGCACCCCTCGGAACCGCCTCGGCGCAGGAAATCCCTGTGCCGACCAATCATATTGAACTTTTCAACGGCAAGGATTTTTCAGGCTGGACGTTTTGCATGAAAGACAACGCCGACCCGATGCAAACCTGGAGCGTGACCAACGGCGTCATCCATTGCACCGGCAAACCAAGCGGCTATCTTCGGACGACCGAGGCTTACAGCAATTACGTTCTCACCGTGGTATGGCGTTTTATAAAAATTACGCCCAAAGCCGACAACACCGGTGTCCTCGTTCACATCCAATCGCCCGATAAAATCTGGCCCGAATGTGTTCAGGTCCAGGGAAAGCATGACCATCAGGGGGATTTATTTTTGATGGCCGGCGCGGAATCCCAAGAACACCAGGGCATGGATGCCAACACGCCGTTGCCCAAACACGGCGAATCGGCCGAAAGACCTGTTGGCGTCTGGAATATCTGCGAGGCCGTCTGTTCCGGCAACGACGTGAAAGCTTACGTCAATGGCAAGTTCATGAATGAGACGACCCAATGCACCGTTTCCTCAGGCTGCATCGGCATCCAAAGTGAAGGCGGCGACATCGAAATCTGCAGGATTTACCTGGAATCGTTGAGATAACCGAACAGAACTTGCCCTCATGTCGTCCCTCTCCCATCGGATGGGAGAGGGTGGCCTCCGGCCGGGTGAGGGTCGCGCAATTTCACCAACGTCGCGCCCCAGCCGCCGAATTGCGGATAATCGAGCGTGAAGGAAATGACGTCCGGATGTTTTTTCAAAATCGCGTGCACCGTGCGCCGTAGATTGCCGATGCCCTTGCCGTGAATGATGCGCACCTGAAGGATGCCGCGCGCCCGGCACGCGGCCAGATAATCCGGCACCAGGTCCTTCACCTCACCAGGCTTGAACGTATGCAAATCCAGCACGCCGTCAATTGGCAGTTCAATCGGTTCGTCAGCCATTTTTCTGCAACTGTTTCTTTACCCACGCCTTCGCCTCGCGCGGGGTTTTCAATTCGTCCGCCAGTTGTTTCTCGCGGATTTCGTCCAGCAACGCGCCCATCGCCGGGCCGGGGTTCATGCCCAGCTTGATTAAATCCCTGCCGGTGAGCAGCGGCGGGCGAATCGCCGGCTTCTTCTTCAATTCCTCCGCTTGCGCCAGCAGAAATTCGTAATGGTCCAGGTGGCCGTGCGAGCCAAGGCAATCGAGCCGGTGCAGTTCCAACTCCAATGGAAACGACTTGCGCAATAACAACCGCCGCAGCGTCGCCATGCGCATCTGTTTCACATCTTTGAACTGCATGTGCTGCCGCACGCAAGCCACGATTTCCTCGATTTGTTTTTTGGGAAAGCGCAGCCGCTGCAAAATCCGTTCCGCCATCGCCGCGCCGACCTTTTCGTGGCCGTAAAAATGAATTGCGCCGGTCGCGGCATCGCGCTCCGCCGTCGCCGGTTTGGCAATGTCATGCAAAATCACCGCCCACGGCAGCGACGGCGACGCATTCGGAGGCATTTTTTCCAGCATCAAACGGATATGCTCGAACACCGTGCCTTCCGGGTGATAATCCGGTGATTGCTCGCAGAGGAGGGTGGCAATGAGTTCGGGTAAAACACCAGGAAGCAACCGGCTGTCACGCAGCAAAACCAGGCCGCGGGCGGCAATCGCAGGACAGGCATCTTGCCTGCCTTTTGCCAGGCTGGAAGCCTGCCCTGCCTTGTCCGGCGCAAATAATTTTATCAATTCATCGCGAATCCGTTCGGCGCTGATGAGTTCTATTTTGGGCGCCAGTTTTTTGACGGCGGCGAATGTTTGCGGTTCGATTTCAAATCCCAGTTGCGCGGCAAACCGCACCGCTCGCAACAGGCGCAAATGGTCCTCGGCAAACCGTTCCTCCGGAGAACCAATGGTGCGAATGATTCTGGCGCGTAAATCCTTTTCGCCGCCGACCCAGTCATGAAGTTTTTCCGCCACCGGATCAAAGAAAAGCCCGTTGACGGTGAAATCGCGCCGCTGCGCGTCGGCTTCCGCGCTGCTGAAAACGACCTTTTCCGGACGCCGGCCATCCCGATACTCTGCCTCGGCCCGAAAGGTGGCGACCTGAAACTGATGTTTGCCTTCAACGACAATCATCACGCCGAATTTGCGTCCGACGGCGAGGGTGCGCTTGAACAGCTTCTCGATCTGTTCCGGACGCGCGTCCGTGGCGATGTCGTAATCCTGCGGCTCGCGTCTAAGCAATACATCGCGCACGCAACCGCCGACCCAGAACGCGACGAAACCCGCCCGCTGCAAGCGTTGGACAATGCTTGCAGCCAGCTCACGTGACGAAATGCCGGTCGTGGTACTCATTTACGATTTATTATCCGTCGCCCCAGATTTTTTTGACATGCGCGACACCGGCCTTGACCTTTTCCACCGGCAACGCCGGGCTGAGTTCAAATACCTTGATGTGTTCCGGTTTCACGAACGGCTTGAGCGCGGCATAATCAATCATGCCGGTACCGGGCGCGGCGTGGTCGCGGTCCGGAAATTGCACGTCGTGAATGTGAAATCCGACGAGCCGGTCGGCGAGCGATTCCAGGTGTTGCACGTGCCGGATGAGGCCGAGGTTCTCCTTGATTTGCGCGTGGCCGACGTCGTGCCAATAGGCCACGCTCGGGTTGGCAAATTCTCGGAAGAAGGATGCAAAATCGCTTTCGAGCGGAATTTCCTCCAGCGCCTGCCGGTTTTCGCAGCCAAGCTTCAGGCCGCGCTTTTCGGCTTCGGGCAAAAGCTGGCGCAACGTTTCATGCATGTGGGCGACGAATGTCCCCTTCACCGCTGCTTGTTTGGCCACGGCTTCGGCGCGGAGCTTTTCAAATTGAGGCGTCGGCTTTCCATCGCGTTCGAGCAGGTCGCATAACCGGCCGGTGTAATCCTTCAATTCCATGCTGCCGAGGTGCAGCACCACGGCCGGCGCCTTGACGCGCCGGGCAAATTCAAACGTCTGGAGCGTGTACCGGATGGCCAGTTCGCGTTCGTAATCCTTTTCGGCGGAGAATTCGTACAGGTTCGGCGCGGCATGGGTCACGCCCATCGGCAGCGGACAGAAATTGTGCAGGCTGGAAATCCTGATCTCGCCCGCTTCCACGGCAGCGAGGATGCCCGGCATCAGACTGATGGAAACGCCATGGCTGAGTTCGGCGTATTCAAAACCCAGCTCCCGGATTTCGCGCAGCAGGGCGCGGCCGTCGGTATGACGGTGAGAATTCCAACAGGTGGAAAACGAATACATAAAAAATGCCGGGCGCATCCTAATGGGACACGCCCGGCTTGGGAAATCGCAAATTTCTGATTACAAATCCGCGTAACGCGCGGTCAACATCGCGGAAAAGCGCGCGGCTTTTTCCTTGCGGCGTCGCTTTTCACTCGGTTTTTCAAAATGCCGATGATTGCGCACGACTTTCAAAGTGCCCTCGCGGTCCACTTTCTTCTTCAGCCGGCGCAACGCCCGATCCACTGACTCGCCTTTTTTTAATTTAATTTCGGTCAAAGCAACTCACTTCCTTTCTGCGCCGGAACACCACGGCTCCGGCAAAATTGGGGAATGCAGTCTGGCTTTTCCGCGCCGACCAGTCAACGGGTAAATTGGGCCAATCGCGGCTGCGTTGTAGCGCAGACTGGCAGTCTGTGTACCCCGAAAGCATTCGAGGCTGGTCGCAGGTGGGCAACCTGCATCAGAACCGAACAGCCGCCGACTGCCAGTCGGCGATACGGCAGATTGCCAATCTGCGCTACGCGTTTGGATGCAAATCGGCGCACCGTTGCAATTATGGCCGAGGCAGTTATCCTGCCCGCATGAACAAAAGGGAAAAGGCGGCCAGACCTGCCGCCGATTGGGAGTTAAAACGACAAATCCAGGAACTCATCGCCTCCAAAGGCGGCGGCTACAATGAGAATGAGGTCGCCGACATCCTTGAGAACGCGCTTAAACTTTTGACCGACGTGAAGGACACCGGCGACGTGCGCGTCATCCAGACGGCGTTGCGGGAGTTGCGTTACTCATTCCGGTTGTTCGCGCCGTATGCCCGCATTCGCAAGGTCACAATTTTTGGTTCGGCGCGGACCAAGCCCGGCAAGCTGGAATATCAGCAGGCCGTCGAGTTTGGCCGCAAGATTGTGAAGGCCGGATTCATGGTCATCACCGGCGCCGGTCCCGGCATCATGCAGGCCGGCCACGAAGGCGCCGGGCCGGAAAACAGCTTCGGCATGAACATCCGCCTGCCGTGGGAACAGGGTGCCAATCCGGTCATCGCCGAAGACAAAAAACTCATCACCTTCAAATACTTTTTTACGCGCAAACTCATTTTCATCCGGCACTCGGACGCGATCGTGCTGTTCCCGGGTGGGTTCGGCACGCTCGACGAGGGTTACGAGGCGCTCACGCTCATGCAGACCGGCAAGAGCCAGCTCATGCCGCTCGTGCTCATGGACCGGCCCGGCGGTACCTACTGGAAAATGTGGGATCGGAACGTCCGCGAACATCTGCTGCACGACAAATTGATTTCAGCCGAAGACCTGAATCTTTACCAAATCGCCGACAGCGCGGAGGCAGCCGTGAAAATCATCACGCACTTTTACCGGAATTTTCACTCGAGCCGCTTCGTGAAGGATTTGCTCGTCATCCGGCTCAAAACCGCGCCCCCGGCAGCCACCATCGCCGCTTTGAACAGGGACTTTGCCGACATCATCAATGGCACGCCCATCAAACCCATCAAGCCAACGCCGGAAGAAATGGAAGACAAGGACAATCTGGATCTGGCGCGCATCGCCTTCGGTTTCAATCGCCGCGATTACGGTCGTCTGCGGCAGTTGATTGATGAGTTGAACGGGTTGTGAGTAAATAAATCCTCGATTAACCTGGAAGGTAGATTATGAAAAAATTTGGGGCTCTAATTCTGCTATTATTCGTTGGGATGTCATCCGCATCTGCGCAGACCAACACCTTCACTTTCACGAATACCAGTGGTACGCTTTATAGCAACCTCGTTGTCGTAGCAATTGAACCGGACGACGTCTTGTTTCGCTTTGGCCACCTTGGCGATTGGCAATATACGCGGGTTCAATTCACGAATATGCCAGTATCGGTCCAAGCACAATTTGGTTATGACCCAGAAAAGATCCGCAAAGAAAATGAAGAACGTCAGGCGGAAGATGACGCCGAGTTAAAAGCTCTCCATGAAAGGATAATTGCCGAGGAGAAAGCTGCTCGATTTGATTCCATCCAAAAATATAAAGATGAATTTAGTCTGTATGCTTTCGACGAAAGTGATTTTCCAAACACCGAAGCAGCACGACAAAGCTGTAAGGAAATTGTTTCTGAGTTGAAAGGGATTAGCAAAGCGCTTGAGCTAGGTTGCAGTTTCAACAAGTTTTCAGACCTTCTAACCGACAAGGTTCTGTCTGTGGAAAAAATTAAAGACCTGCAAGGTGAAGGAATCCCTCAAGATTTTTTGCGTCACGTAAACGATTGTGTGGACGCATACAAAGAATCAAAACACTGGTGGAATGAGAAAATCCAAGCGGAGTACCCCGAATTGGAAAAGTTTGACGAAAATTGTATGCGTGATTACTGGTCAGAGGCAGATTTGCATCTCATTTGCTGCTCTGGTATTGCCGAGTCAAATACGAATGCAATTTCTTTGGTGATAGACAAAATGGCGGAGATGATCAAAGACCAACAAGATTCAGTTAAAGATGGCATCTTAGAAGCGAAAGGTAATTACGACCCGAATGTTTCTGACCTAACTGTGGAGGAGATCTCGGCCAAGCTGAAAGCAGCGCTGTCGATAACAAATACACCTTCGACAACACAACAAAAATGACTCGACTAGCTGGTGCTGTCGCCGCCGTTCACGCCAATGGCGAAATTATCGTCCGTATGGAAAGCGGCGCGGAAATCCGTTTCCCTGTGGCGCAAAATCCCAGGCTGGCAAACGGTACGCCCCCGCAATTGAATCATATCGAGATTTCGCCGTTCGGCTTGCATTGGCCGGAACTGGACGAGGATTTGTCATTTCGTGGTCTGCTGGAAGGCAACTATGGCCAGTCTCAGAAAAAGGCCAAAGCCTGACACTCGACAGCCCACATTCCGACTGCTAGCGTTCGGCCATGAACTTTCTGGTCACCGGCGGCGCGGGCTTCATTGGCTCTCATGTCTGTGAGCGGCTGCTGGGTGATGGCCACGCGGTCTGGGCCCTGGACGACCTCAACTCGTTTTACAGTCCGGCCATCAAGGAAAAAAACCTCAAGGAAATCTCGGCGCTCGGCAAACCGTTCACCTTCATTTCTAAAAACCTGTCCGACATTCGGGCGTTGGAAAATTTGTTCGCCGAGGTCCGGTTTGATCAGGTGATTCATCTCGCGGCCCGCGCCGGCGTCCGGCCCAGCCTGGACGAACCGGAATTTTTTCAGCAGGTCAACGTTGAGGGCACGGTCAATGTGCTGGAAGCGGCGCGGCGGCATGGCGTGAAAAAGGCGTTGCTGGCTTCTTCCTCCTCGGTCTATGGCGTGAACACCAAGGTGCCGTTCGCGGAAAGCGACCCCGTGTTCTCGGTCATTTCGCCGTACGCCGCCAGCAAGCTTGCCTGCGAAGCCCTTGGCCACGTCTATCATTACGTTTACGGCATGGACGTGGTGATGCTGCGGTTCTTTACGGTTTATGGCCCGCGCCAGCGGCCGGACCTCGCGATTCATAAATTCGCCAAACTCATTCAGACAGGTAAACCGATCCCGGTTTACGGCGACGGTTCCACGGAACGCGATTACACCTACATCAGCGACATCTTGGATGGTGTCTTTGCCTGCACGCAGAAGAAATTCGCCTACGAAATTTTCAACCTCGGCGGATCGCAGACCGTAAAACTGAGCCGGCTCATCGAACTGCTCGAATCCGCGCTCGGCAAAAAGGCCATCATTGATCGCCAGCCTGCGCAACCGGGCGACGTGCCGCGCACCTACGCCGAAATTTCCAAGGCGCAAAAGCTGCTCGGCTACCAGCCGCGAGTCAAAATCGAGGACGGCATCCCCAAATTTGTGGATTGGTTTCGCCAAAATTCGTGATAGACTGTCTCCGTCATGAGTTTACCAACGTCGTTTAAACGGCCGACCCTGAACGAGGCGCTGGACGCCTGGAAACAACTGCTCACCGCGCGCGGTCTCGGTACTGAGACGCGCTGGATTTTCGAGGAAAATCTTTGCTTCGAGAAATCGCACGCCGCGCAGGGCGGCTTTCACCTCGGCTTTCAGACCAAATTCGCGCCGCCGCCCGAGGACGCGCTGGACATTGCGTTCGAGCACTTTTGTGAAACCGACAAGCGCATTGTTTTCTACCGGCTGGGCGGGAGTCTGGGAAAATCCATTTGCGTTCTGTTGTGTGACCCGTGGTTCGAAAACAAGGGCGAAGCCGACGGCTTTCAGCGCCGCGACGAATGGCGCATGTCATTTCATCCCGGACAGTCGGACGAAATCGAGGAAATCACCGACCTGGGCCGCTGGCTGCGCCGGGTCAGGCACGGCCGCGCCTTTCACAATCTGGATTTTTCCATGACGCTGGCGGCCATTGACGAAATCAAGGTTCACGGCCGCGTGCTCATGCCTTACGAACGCTTCGCCTCGACGATGCTGAACCGCCTGCGCCGGTTCCTGGGCCAGCCGGCTTAACGCCTTCGCGGCGAAACCAGGTCCGACGACGGCGCATTCGTGTCGCCCTTGTTCTCCTTTTTGAACGCGGAACGGAAGAGCCAGTGCCGTTTCAATCCCTGAACAAAATCGTCGGCGTCACCCACGGTTTTGGAGACAACACCCAGCATATTCGTGTTCGCCTGAACCTGCACATTGAGGTTGCCGGTGATGTCGGCCAGATGATCCAACGTCAGGGACAGGAGGAGCAAATTAGTGTCCACATTGGCCACCACGGACTGCGTCTGCTGCGCGCCGTTCGTGCCGAGCATCCAGACGCCCAGGCTGCCGGGTTCACGCAATTGCGCGCTGAGCACGGCGAAATTCGTCAGCAAGGGACGCGTCTCAACGACCGTGACATTGAGATTTGACGTGGCGTCCGCGGTGTTGTCCAGCACGGCGGCAATTCGATTCGTCAGGGCCAGGACGTTCGGCAAAGCCTGTTGCACCTGCAAAATCATGGCCTGCAACTGGTCGCCCACTGGCGGCGTTTCCACAGCGCGCAACCAGGCGGAGTCGTCGCCGGGTTTGAAAATCTTGTAACGATGCACCCGTCCATCCCACGATGCCACAATGCGGTGCTTGTCCTTTTCCTGATTATTGTAAGCGTAAAGCGAATCCACCTTCAGCGCCGCGATGACTTCCAGATTCGACACGGTCAACGTGTCGTAAGCGTGAAAAACGACGTTGGAATGTTGATCTGAAACGTCCTGGGAAAGCTGCCACTGGCCGGGCTCTTCCGTCACCAACTGTTTCAATTCGTCAATGGTCTTTACGAATACCGGCTGGGTGACGACCAACGCGTAGCCATTCGTCGCGCGGGTCACCTCAAGCTGGCGCTTGCCGAGAAAATCCGCTGCGTTGACCTTGGCGATGGAACCGCCCGTCCAAAGGTAGCGGAAATACGGTTCGACGATTTCAAATTTTACCTCAACGTTGTTGGTTTCATAAGGCTTCTGCGGTTCCACGCTGGTAATGCTCCCTACGGCAAAACCCATCAAGTACACCGGGTCGCCGACATTCAAGCCCTGCGATGTCTTGACGTAAATGTGAAATGGCGCCTTGATTTTGAGCCAGCCTTTGCGCTCGGCCGTGTGGTAGATGTAATAGCCGAAACCGAACAATAACAGCGCCGTCGCCAGAAACACAAACCAGCCCACCGCGCGTTCCATGCGGCTCAGGCGCGTGCGCAGTTGCGGGGTCAGGTCTTGCAAGGCCATGATTCGGTTTTGTCAGATGATTGTTTCCAGCGGAACTGCCAGCAATTCTTTCACCACCGGATCGTTTGCAGATTCTACTTCATTCCACGAACCAAGGGGAAAGAATTTTTTATCGCGCAACAACGCAAATTTCCGATTCGCGTTCCGCCACGGACGCAAATCGTCCGTCGTCGCCACCACGGTCATCGGCCGGCCGCCACACCAATCGTGACCGCGCGATAACTGGTCAAGAAACCGGAGCCACCAATGCAGGTGCCGCGTGCCGAGACCGGCCAGCGGATTGTCCAGCAGCAACACTTTCGGCTTGAGAATCAATGCCCGGGCCAGTGCCGCGCGCTGGCGCCAGTTGTCACTGATATTGGATGGCGTGATATCGGCCAGCGGCGTCAATTCCAGCAGCTCCAGCAACGTCTGCACCGCCGACGCCGCCTCAGCGGGAGGCAAATCGCGGTGATATTGCAACGGCAACGCCACGTTTTCACGGATCGTGAGTTGATTGAACAATTGCCCGCCGGCAAACACGAGGCCCACGTGCAAGCGTTCCGCCAGTTTAGCTTCGCCGAACGTCCGGGTGTCCGTCCCGAACAGTCTGCACTCACCCTTTACCGGCGCCATCAGCCCGGCCGTCAGCATCAGGAAATTGCTTTTGCCCGAAAACTGCTGGCCGGCGACCGTCCAGAATTCCCCCGGCGCCACCAACCAGTTCACGTCTTCCAGCACGACGAAACTGATGTCGCGCATGGCGCCGATGCTGACCTCGCGCATTTCAATCACTGCCGTGTTTTCGGTTTCGCTCATGTGACGAGGTAAAGCAGGATGAACAACGCATCAATCAGGACACACACGATGACTCCTTGCGTAACGGCGCGCACCGCGACGCGCGAAACGTCATCCAGCCGCAGCGGCTGTGCGAGGCCGTGATAACACGTCACAATGGCGATAAAAAATCCGAACGCAACGGTCTTCAGCGCCAGCAACACAAAATCCAGCCAGTTGAGCGCCTCGGTGATCTGCTTGAAATAATCGCCCGGCGTCAGCGGCACGTCCTGCAAAAACGCGAACAGATAGCCGCTCGCCAGCGCGCCAATGATCAAATACACCGTCAGCGCGAAGACGCCCACGGCCATGCCGATGACGCGCGGCACAATCAGGTAATGCACCGGGTCGATGCCCAGCGCTTCCAGCGCCTCGACTTCGCCCATCGCCCGCGCCGTGCCGAGTTCGATGACATGCGCCGTGCCCACGCGCGCCAGCACCAGCATCGCCGCCAGCAACGGCCCCAGTTCGCGCACCACCACAATCACCATGGTCGTGCCGAGATAATCCGTTGCGCCGAATTTTGCCAAAGTGGAAACCGTCTGCCCGATGACGAGAAATCCCAACGCCAGCGCCACAAAGATGAACATCGGCAGCAACGCCACACCGGCGCGGGCGATTTCCTGCCGGATGCGCGGGCGGATCACGCTCCGAGCCGTCCGCGATTTCCTCAGCATGACGCCCAGGGTGATGAGGGCAAACGCCACCAGCCCCTGCAGCGTGAGCAAAAACAGGAACAGCTTTCGCCCCACCAAATCCGTGTAGGATTTAGGCAGTTGCGCCCGGCGAATCAATTGCGTGTTCGCCAGTGCAAACGCCCTGGCCAGATTTTCCCGCATAAGCCCAGCGTAGGGCTTGTGCCGGGGCCGGGTCAAAATAGTTTTTCCGCACCATCAAGCCGCCTGGACGAACGGACATTCCCGAAAAGAAAATCAATGTCCTGTTGATGCGCGCGGTCTTAAGACTTTGGACAGGGTGTGAAACCCACGCGTCCAAGGATGGTTTTGGGTGTCAAATCTCAGGACTTTTCGTTCCAAATCAGGTCGTTCCTTTTGATTTTTGGGTCTTCACCCCTTTGGCAGAACATGGCCCAAGCCATGCTGGCAAACGGTCATGACGAAAATCGCTTATAGCGAGAGCGAAAGCGGTAATGTCGTACGTACCGCGGTCGTTCCTGCCAACCGCTCTGAAGAGCCGAGATTCGGTCCGGTCGACCGCACAGTCATTGTGGTTATTCTGCTCTGTTTCCTTCTGTGCGTCGCGGGGCTGATCTATCCACTGACCCATTGACGGGCGCCGGTTTGCCGGCGGGTCGGCTTCAAAACGGTCTGATGGCCTGAAAAAGGCTGCTTGCAGCCTCACGAAAAAACTGTCCTTGAGGCGGGGCCTTGTTGGAGAATCCCTGCAGTGACGCACGCCTGGCCAGAATGGGAAACGACAGTACTTATTCAACTCATGGCACGACAAGCGCGCGATAAAAGCGCTGACCGTTAGTGGCTTGGCTGTCCAGTATGTACACTGAAGCGCAGGGCGCGTTGGTGGTGAGCAACGCCAGCCAATTGGTACTTCCCAGATTGGTTATGGTCTGAATCGTGTAAGACTGGCCCGCTAATCCATCCAGCAGAAATTGAAATTGGCTGCTGGAAACATGAACCGGATTTGTCAGGCTTGGCCAGTTGGTCCGCGTCACGACAAAGTTGATGTTGGTCGTCTGGCCCGCAACCAATGTGACGTTTGAACTCGAACTGGCGGTGAATCCCTGGAGAGCGAGATCGGCGTTGTTCGGGGCGACGTTGGTCCAGGTGTCCGGCTGGACGCCGATGCTGTAACTGCCATTGGTGGCAAAACTGCGGCCCACGGGATGGTAGTTGTTCGACAGGTCTCGCATGGACACCCCGACCCCGATGACCGGATTGCCGAGCGGATCTTTGACCGTGCCGTAAATCAGGGCAGTGGGTTTCGAGAGTGCGAAGTTGATGCCGGAAACGCTGGCGCTGGTTATCACGACGTTCGTGCGCGTCTGATCCACGTAGCCCCGCGCCGCCGCCGGGCCGGTGGTCGGATGCACGTTCCATGTGTCCGGCGTCACTTGCAGCGCGTAATTCCCGTTGGTGTCGGTAAAGCCTATAACACCCAAATTATCGGGCGTTTTGGCGTCCAGCTGCAGGTTGGGAATGCCCGCTCCGCTGACGCTGTCGGTCACTTTTCCGCTGATCGAGAAGGTCCCGTTGGTGATGCTGAGATTGTTGGTGACGGTCTCTCCGCAGGAAACGGTCACAATCTGGTTCTGATTGAAAACCGCCCCTTGTTGGTTAAACCCCGCGACCACATACTCCGATGGCAGGCAATAGACCGTGTAATTTCCATCCGTGTCAGTCGTCACCAAATGTGATCCGCTGCTCAAGCCAACCAGGGCAAGGGGGCAGTTCGTCAGCGGCAACCCGGTGCCGGCGATGATGGCCCGGCCCGTGATGGCTTGAGGATAAACGTACTGCGCCACGGTCACCGCCTGCGTGGCCGACGTCAGGTTGCCGGCGGGGTCGGAGACGCGGAAAAGAAACTTCCCGGCCCAAAGGCCGCCACCCGCATCAGGATAGTTGTATTGGACCAGAATTTGGCCATTGGCCAGTCCGTCGTCGTCGCCAGGCACATTCAGGTTTCTGACGCCAGACACCAGCGGCACTTGACCGTCAGTCACTTGGAAGCTGGCTATCGCCAGGTCGCCGGCATCAATGATCCCGTTGCTGTTCAAGTCGGCATACACATCCACATTCACGGTCATGCCGGGTGTGAGATTGGAGATGCTCAAGTTAACCCTGCCGACATAATTGTTGGTGAAAACGGACGGGCTGATGCTGAAGCCGATGGCAGCGGCAACAGCCGTGGAAGAACTGCATCCGAGAAGCAACCCTAAAAAACCCGCTTTGCGCTTTGCAGAGCCAGTTTTCATTTTACGCTCCGTTTTGTGCCTTCTAAGCTGGTTCTAAATTTTACCGTTCTGCATGATCGCCGAATACGACGAAGCTTAACCAGTCACCCTCATAAAATCAAGCTAATTTATATGATTAGCTTGAGTGGGTTCGCGGAACCTGCGATGCAACCGCCACAACAGCGATGAACCCGGAAGCGCCGGTCGTTCTGCCAGTTGGATCAAGACCATCTTACCGTCAGCCGGTCAAAATCATTTTTATATCAACGCAAAGACGCCAAGGCGCGGAGACGCAAGGATTTTTCTTTTTCTGGCGCCTTTGCTTCTTTGCGCCTTTGCGTTAAACATCTTTCTGTGACGCACGCTGAAGCCCAGAAACGCCACGCCCGGCTCGCCGACGAAATCCGGCGGCACGACCAGGCGTATTACGTCGAAGGCCGGCAACTCATCACCGACCGCGAATACGACCAGCTTTTCAAGGAATTGCAGGACCTGGAGAAACAATTTCCCGAGCTCGTCACGCCCGAATCGCCCACGCAACGCGTCGGCGGCGTGCCCAGCGAAAAATTTGCCCGCGTCAAACATCTGGTGCCAATGCTTTCGCTCGACAAGGTCGCAGCCGCCGAACACCCGACCAGTGCCGAGGAGCCGAATCGCGACAAACGCAACCGCCAGCAGGATGAAAATACGCTGACCGAACTACGCGCCTGGGACGTGACGCTCCGCAAGCATCTGGGACGCGACAAGATTCAATACATCATGGAGCCAAAGGTGGACGGTGTGTCCATCAGCGTTCACTACCGCCACGGCAAACTCGCGCTCGGCGTCACGCGCGGCGACGGCGCGGAAGGCGACGACATTACCGTTAATCTCAAAACAGTCCGTTCGATCCCGCTGGAACTGAAAATGAAAAACCCGCCCGCGCTGCTCGAAGTGCGTGGTGAAGCTTACATGCCGGTGAAGGAATTCGACGCCATCAACAAGAAACTTGAAGCCGCCGGTGAAAAACCGTTCCCCAACTCCCGGAACGCCACCGCCGGCACACTCAAGCAGCTCGACCCAAAACTGGTCGCACAACGCCCGATTCGCGCCGTGTTTTATGCCACCGGCGCAGTGGACGGCATCGGGTTCAAGAGACACTCCGAAATGCTCGAAGCGCTTGCCAAATTCGGTTTGCCCACGCAAAAGCTGTGGTGGGTTTGCGGCAGCATCGAGGAGGTGCTGAATATTTATCGCGATAAGGTCGTCGCGCATTACGACGAAGTCAAAGACCTGCGTCGGCAGTTGCCTTACGAGATCGACGGTATCGTGCTTAAGGTCAACACGCTCACTGATTGGGCAAGGATTCCCGGCCGCGCCCGCGCGCCCGGCTGGGCCATCGTCCACAAACCCGTGCCGTGGATAACACCCGCCGAAACCGTGCTCAACGACATCACCGTGCAGGTGGGCCGCACCGGTGTGCTCACGCCCGTGGCCGAACTCGAACCAGTCTTCGTGCAAGGCTCGACCATTTCGCGCGCGACGCTCCACAACGAGGACGAAATCCGCCGTAAAGACATCCGCATCGGCGACACCGTGGTCGTTCGCAAGGCCGGTATGGTCATCCCGGAAATTTTCGAAGTGGTGAAAACCAAACGTCCGCCCAGCGCGAAGGAATTTGACCTGTTCAAATATGTCGATGGCAAATGTCCGGCGTGCGGCGGTCACATCGCCCGGGAAAAAGTTTCGGCTGGTGACGCCGACGAAGTTGCCTGGCGCTGTCAGAACGTGGCCGGCTGTCCGGCGCAACAAACCCGGCGCGTTGAGTATTTTGCCCACCGCAAGGCGCTCGACATTGAGTCGCTCGGCGGCATCGTCGCCGAAAAACTCGTGGAACGCGGCCTGGTCAACGAACCGCTCGACCTGTTCGACCTGAAACTGGAGCCGCTGGCCAAACTGAATCTCGGCACGGACGATGAACCGCGCATATTCGGCGAAAAGAACGCGACGAAGGTTTTGGAAGCGCTTCAGCGTGCCAAGACCGCGCCGCTGTCGCGCTGGATTCAAGCACTGGCGATTTCCGACGTGGGCGAAGCCACGGCGAAACAACTTGCCGCCACACACGGCTCACTTGAAGCGTTGGCGCATTCCGAAGTTTTGCGCGACATTCGTGACCTCGGCATGACGGAAAGCGAACGCGCTGAAATCAGCCCGCGTTCACGCAAAAATCCGCCGAAGAACGAGGCCGAAAAGTCCGCGCGCGAAAAGCGCGACGCCGAACTCAAGGCCGAGATTATGGAAATCGAATCGCGACTGGCGGCCGGCGGTCTGAAGGCCCGGATGGCTGAAGTCGGACCGGTGGCAGCGGCCAGCGTGCTGGATTACTTCGCGTCGCCCGCCGGCAAAAAAGTGCTCGCCCGGATTCGGGAATTGAAAATCAAACCCGAAGCCGAAGTCGTCAAAGCCGTCGTCGCTTCGACTTCGGGGATTTTTGCCGGCAAAACGTTTGTCCTCACCGGCACGCTGCCGACGATGACGCGCGAGGAAGCCAAGACAAAAATTGAATCGCTCGGCGGCAAGGTGACCGGCAGCGTGAGCAAGAAAACGGACTTCGTCCTGGCCGGTGAAGAGGCCGGTTCCAAACTGGAAAAGGCGCAACAGCTTGGCGTCAAGCTGCTGGACGAGGCGGAATTTTTGAAAATGTGCAGTGGCGAATAGAACGGAGCGCAGGCGGCCCGCCTGCGTGTTCCGTCGCACCGTAGATACTCGCGGGCGGGCCGCCCGCGCTCCGTTGCAAAATGCAGGCGAAACGTAACATTCAGGAGTCCATTCGTGATAAGCGTGCCTGGACAGAACCTTTGACCACCGATGCCAAAAAGCTGGGGTTTCGCGGTTGGTATTCGCGGGGATATCTGCCTCATTTTGACGCGCCGGGGGTCCGGCAAATGATCACCTACCGGCTGCGCGATGCGATGCCCGCGAGCCGTCGGCATGAATGGGAGGCTTTGCTGGCCCTCGAAAACGAACGGGAAAAACGGATTAAAATTGAGGCGTACCTGGATTCAGGCCGGGGCGAGTGTTGGTTGCGACGGCCGGAAATTGCGGCGCTGGTTCAACAGAATCTCTTGCACTTTGATGGATCGCGTTATCGTCTGTTGGCCTGGGTGGTGATGCCCAATCACGTTCATACACTGATTGAAACCTCGCAAACACCGCTCGCCGACATTTTAAACGGCTGGAAATCCTATACCGGTAAAGCCGCCAATCGCCTGCTTAAACGCACGGCCAATTTCTGGCAAGCCGAGTATTTCGACCGCTTCATCCGTGACGAAGAACATTTCCGCAAGGCAGTGCATTACATCGAAAACAATCCCGTGAAAGCAGGATTGGTGAACTTGCCGGAAGAATGGATTTTTGGCAGCTCCTGTTATCGGAGCGCAGGCGGCTCGCCTGCGTGTTCCGTCGCACCGTAGATACTCGCGGGCGAGCCGCCCGCGCTCCATTCCCAGAATTCCGCCATTGACATTGGCGTGTAACTTTCCAGACTCCCGCCCCGTCAATTACGCCAATATGAAAACCAAATACCTGAAAACAACCGCGAAATCCACGGTTTTTGTCACTGTCCTGGCCTGCGGCGTCAGCCTGCGCGCCGCCACGCCATCCCTGCCGCAAACGTTGAACGACAGCGTCTCCGGCCCAAACCCATTCCAAACCGTGGCGATGAGCAATTTCTCGGAAGCGAAGACGCTGACCCGCGCTTATCTCATTCTGGCCACCGGCGATCACGATTACCAAGGCCATCGCGTGAAGGCCATGCACCAGATTGAGGCCGCCGGCAAGTTGCTGGGCATGGATCTGGCCGGCGACGCCAAAGACCGTCAAAAGCAGGTTCTCTCCGATGATAAACTGCGCGACGCCCGGGGACTGCTCGAAATTGTGCTCAATTCCGCCGAAGTCAAAGCCCAACCGCGCATCAGCAAGCACATCGCCGAAGCCATCAATCAAATCAACGTCGCTCTGAGCATTCGTTAAGGACGACCACCGTTGTTTCCAAAGCCGGATTCTCTTCAAAGTTGGCGCGACCCGTTTGCGCCAACTTTTTTATTGCGCCATTTGGGCAACGATATTATCGAGGACCGGCGAATTCCGGATCACGGCATTCTTGACCGCAACGAACCGGGCCGCCGGGACGTTGCGTACGAGTTGGGCCTTAAAATTGTCAATCTCCAGACCATCCACATCCAGGCAAGCCATCGCCGGACGCATGTCAAACTGCTCGAAGCCCACACTGATGTTCGCCAGTTCCAGTCCCTGGACATGCCGCGCATAGAGCCCATAGACGGGCATGGTTCCGAGCCGGGACGGTTCCGGATAGTCCGTGCCCAGTTCCCGGGGCAGGCGCACCGCATCCGCCTTGGTGCCGCCGCCCTTGAATATCAGATGAATGTTTTCCAGCCGGATGTTTTCCAACGGTTGTTTGGGCAGACCGTCCAGTTGAATGCCGCTCATCGGATCAATGCCGGTGGCGATGACGTTGGAGATGAAAATATTTCGCATCCGACCCGGCGCCGTCACGTTGGGGCCGCGGTTTCGCTCACCCGTCGTGAGGTAAATCGGGTAGCCGACGACATCCATCATCGAAATATTGTTGATGGAAATGTTCTCCATGATGCCGCCGTCCACTTCCTCCAACGCCAGGCCGTGGCAGCCGCGAAAGGTACAGTTGGCGATGGTCACGTTGCGGAAACCGCCGTTGGCCTCCGTGCCGAACTTGATCCGGCCGGTGCCGCGGGCCGGTTTCATCGTGCCGTCCAGCAACGTGCCTTCCTGAAAACCGGACACCTGGCAATTCACAATCGTCAGGTTTTCCGTGATGACATTCCGGCCCAGCGCAAACGTGCTCTTCGGGCACAAACCATCGTCCTGCGGCGAATTGATGCGGCAGTTGGAAACCGTCGTATTGCGGCAACAATCAATGTCAATGCCGTCGCGATCGGTGTCCATCGTCACGTTGTCCACCGTCAGGTTGTCGCAACCGGTGACGAGAACGGCGAAGTGGCCGCCGTGAAAAATGGTAATGTCCCGCAGCAGCACGTTGCGACACAGCTTGAGCGCGATGGCCTTGTTGCCGAGCCGGGAAGGCGGGAGATTGCTCTCCAGGACGGGCGTGCGATTGGTCGGACTCCAACGGGAAAAACCGCACAGGTCATCCAGCAGCTTGTCATCGCGCACCAACCCGCCGCCGTTGATCATGCCCGCGCCGGTGATGGAAACGTTCGTGAGGTTCTCGCCCCAGATGAGGCTGTTGTGAAAATAGGTGTGCCCGCCGTCCTGATACGCCTGGCCCTGCCAGGCTTCCGTCGGGTCGTACGCGTTCATGGCTTGCGAGGCGCCCAAAATCACCGAGCCGGCGTCCAGATATAAACGGATGTTGTTGGTCAGGCGGATGCTGCCGCACAGATACGTGCCCGCCGGAACGAAGACTGTGCCGCCGCCGGCAGCGGAGGCCGCCAGAATCGCCTGGTTGATCGCCGGGCTGTCCAGGTTGGTCCCATCGCCCACGGCGCCAAAGCTGCGAACGTTGAAAACCGTTTGGTCATTGGGTGACGCGGCGGACGACAGCAGAACACAAAAGGAAATGCAGATGGCGAAAGCGCGTGTTTTCATTCTTCCGATTTTGACCGAATACTCGAGCGGTTGCAACCATCGACCACCGACACCGGCCCGGTCACGGCGACACGACGCGGTAGAAGCGCACGCGATAGCTGGCGGCCAAATGGTCGGTAAATGAGAAAGGCGAATTGGTGGCGGTGAAATTGGTCAGGTCCGTCCATGCAATGGGAGCGGCAAGATTGGTCGTGGTTTGAATGCGGTAACTGAAATTCGTCTGCAAGGTCAGGGAGAAGGCAAAGCCATTGGTACGCGACTCGTATGGCCCGGTGAACTGAGCAAACGGAGCGGGCAGATTGGTGGCGAGAACGGCAAGGTCGAATTCACTGGTATTGCCGGATGAGTCGGTGGCGGTGGCGGTGATGTATTGCCCGGCGTAATTCCCGGTGTTGTTCGTGTAGGCGAACACGGCGTTGCCGGAGCCGTCGGTCGTCACGCCGATGGCCCCAAGATAAAACTGACCTTCGCCGTAGCCGCCAATGTTGTTGTCCGGCTGAAAATTCCGGTAGAAATCAATCAGGAAACTGCCGTTGGCGGAGCTGTTCAAAGTTCCCCAAACGACGGTGCCGCTCCCGTAGCCGAAGGCGTTGGTGATGACGGGGAAATTTTGCAGATTATTCGGTCCGTCGAGAAAACCGACGTGGTTGGTCGTCACATAAGGGTAGTAATAACTGCCGAACAGATGAATGCCCATGTAATTGTCGAAAATGGAATTGCCGCGGATGGAATTGTTGGTGGTGCTCGTGTCGTATAAAGCCACGCCGAGAAAACCGGCGCCGGCGATCACGTTGCCGGCCCCGGGAGCCACGCCGCCAATGAAGTTGCCCGTTGCGCCATTTTGCAGTTCAACCTTGATGGAGTCGGCGATGCCATTGGTGCCGGTGGCATCGGTGCCGATAAAATTGCCCTCGACCAAATTTCCGCTGGTGCCCGGATCGCTGATAATGACATCGTAGGAAGAGTTGCCGGAAACATAGTTGCCTGCGCCGGCGGCCGTCCCGCCGAGCAGGTTGTTCGCGGCGCCGCCGGCAAAAAGCACGCCGTAATAATTGGGCACCGGTGTCAATCCATCCGCGCCGAGGCCGATGTAGTTTCCTTCGATCACATTTCCGCTGGTAACGGGGTTCGCGATGAACATGCCATAGTCGTAATAGGAACCGTTGGTATTGCCGGAAATGACATTACGCGCGCCGGCCACGGTGCCGCCGATGATGTTTCCGGTGCCGCCGAAAAGCCCGATGCCGCTCAACTGGTTGCCCAGCGCGGTTTCGCCGTTCGCGTTCACACCGATGTAATTTCCGCAAATGACGTTATTCACCGAGTTGGAAATCCAGATGCCATATCCGGCGTTGCCGGAGATAATGTTTCGTCCCGCCGGATTAGCGCTACCAATGGTGTTGCCGCCGGCGGCATTGCCGACGAACACACCACTGCTTTCATTGGGAACCGCGTCGGACCCGCTGGCGGCGGTGCCGATGAAATTACCGAGCACAACGTTGCCGGTCGTGTTGGAGTCGGTGATGAAAATGCCGTACTGTGAGTTGCCGGAAAGGACGTTGCGCGCGAGCGCGTTCGTGCCACCGATCGTGTTGCCGCTCGCGCCGCTGGCGATGAGAATTCCCTGAAAAGCGTTCGGCGCGGCGTTGCTGCCGGTGGCATCAACGCCGAGCCAGCAACCGGCAATGGTGTTGTTCGTTGCGTCGGCGTATTCCAGCGTCAGGCCGTTCCAGTTGAAACCGGTGAACGCGATGTTCTTCAACTGGTTGCTCGACGAATAAATCAGCACGCCGGTATCCGACGTGAAGGTTTCGGGCAGGATTTGCGAGCCGTCCACGACGATGAGCGGCTGGCCCGCAAAGCCCGGCTGCGTCGAGCCGTCCAGCACCATGCCGTTGGCCACCAGCGGCGGCAACTGGCCGGTGAGATGGAGGTTAAAGACGCCGTTGCTGTAGCCGGGATCGTTCGTGGAAATGTTGAATTTGACAACCGAGCCGGGATGATCGGTCGCGTAATAAATCGCCGCGCGCAAACTGCCGGGGCCGACGTCGGCAGTGGTGGTGACGACATTGGTGAGCGGCACGGCGGGCGGACCGTAAAGATATGCCAGCGCCGCGCGGTCGCCGGGGCTTAGACAGAAATTGCCCATGCGGAACTGGTAACGCGGAAAATAGGGCGGCCTGGGCTGTTGCGTGGCCAGCACGCCGAAATTGGTCGAATCGAAATCCCAGCCCAGGTGCATCACGGACTCGAAATCGTAATTGCCATTCGTGACGCTGGCAGGATCAATCGTGAACCAATAAATGTTGGCCGGTTCGTTGGTGATGTTGTTGGTCAGGACGGTGACGTAATTCGTCGCGTCGGGCCGGATGTTTTCGTGGGTGAAGCCGAACGAATGGCCCATCTCGTGGCAGACCTGCGCGCGGCTCAGGCTGGAAACGGTAACCAGTTGCGGATTGTAACTGCCGCCGGAAACGAAATCGAGAAAGTTGGTGTTGTAGGCGAAAAGAATCCAGTGCGTTTGATTGGTATGCGGGACAAATTTGACGTTGGCGGCCAGCTCCCATTCCCGCAGGCCGTCGAGGTAGGTCTGCTGCTGGGCAAGGGTGAGCGTGTTTGTGAATTCATACGGCACAATCCCGCCCGGCCAGGGAACATTCGCCGGCGAAGTGCCGGCGTAAAAATTTCCACCGAAAACCCGGGCCGCCACCAGCAGCCAAAGTCCGCAAACCATCCTCGTGGAGACTCCGGCACGCCTTTGGGAAAAAACACCAATTCGAGAAACGCCTTCCGATTGCTTCACAACCGCCCAAGTATAAACGGCGCGAATGATTTTTTCAAGTTCACGTTATGCACATACGCAGCCGGAGAATCCAGGAACCCGGCGTGCCTGAAGGGAGGTTGTTCCTTTGTCACGTTCAAAAAAGGTGTGACGGCAGCCGGCCAATTCGCCACACTCGCCGCATGCAAAGCGCCTCGATCAGGAAGTGGCTTCTGGCGTTGACCTTGCTGGCCGTCATTCTGTGGACCATTGTGTATTTCTACGATCAAAGCGCGCAAAAGGCGGAAAGGATCACGCGCATCATTCTGGAACCGCAGGAATCTTTCCCCTACCACAAACCGGAAATTTCAATATCCCAAACGAATAAACCATCCGCCGTGGATGCCGCTCTTGCTCAAAAAAATTTGCGCCAGAAGGTCGAGGAATGGCTGGCGTTGCACCACCGTGCCGCCGACAGCCTGTTGGCGGCGTTTCATGTGCTGGATGACACCAATTATCTGAAAGAGGCGGCATCCAATTTCCCTAACGACCCGCGGGTCGAGCTGACGGTGCTGACACGCAACGCGTTTCCTGACGACCGCCGCAAGTGGCTCGACTTGTTCGAGGCGTCGTCGCCCAGCAATTCGCTCGCCAATTATTTGTCGGCCCAGGCCTATTTCCAGAACGGCCAGTCCGAGGCGGCGGTCAAGGATCTGGTAACCGCCACCGGCAAGCCCGATTTTGAGAGTTACCTCCTGGAATCCCGGTTGGACACGGAGGAATTGGGATTGTTTTGCGGAGAGTCAGCGTTGAAATCAGTTGCAACGGCGCTGGCCAATTCGGCTCAAGATACCGGCCTGGCGTCCCTGAAACAGCTTGCCGCCCAAATGGCAGACTTGCAAAAACAGGAATTGAATGTCGGCGACAAGAATTCCGCCGAAAATCTTGCGCAATTGGGAATGATTTTGGGAGACCAGCTCAACAGCGGGGCCAATGGGAATTACCTCCTCAATCAACTGGCCGGCCTGACGGTTGAATCCATGATGCTGGATCAATTGGACTCCAATACCAGTTACGATTTCCTGGACGGAGAAACGCCGGGCCAGCGGTTGCGGGAAATTAAACGTCAGGAGGCCCTGTCAGGCCAGCTTGTCAAAAATTTTGAAGCCATTAAACCCGCCTTGACCGACGCGGAAAAGGTCAGCTTTCAGGAACGGGTTAATATCTACGGTGAAGTCGCAGCCATGCAATGGGCCTTGCAACAGCGCGGCAATCTGCCCGGCGGCCAGTAATAAAATCTATTCCAGCCGGCGGCGAAACTCCGCGCAGGTTTTGGCCACGTCCGGCGCGTTGAGAATGGCCGACACGACGCAAACGCGCTGCGCGCCGGCTGCCAGCACGTCGCCCAGGTTTTCCAGAGTGATGCCCCCGATGGCAAACCACGGGACGTTCACATTCACCGCTGCCCAACGGACATATTCCAATGTCACGGGTTTCGCCGTCGGCTTGGTGCCGGTGGCATAAACCGGACCGATGGCAAGGTAATCGGCACCGGCGTCGAGCGCGCGTTTGGCCTGCTCCGGCGAATGCGTCGAAAGGCCTATTCTGACTTCTGACTTCTGACTTCTGATTTCCGAACAATGCGTGTAACCCGCGTCAAAAAAGTCTTCCTGGCCCAAATGGCAAAATTCTGCGCCCAGGACGCGGGCAATGTTCAGATGATCGTTGATGACCAAACCGACATCGGCGCGACGCGTGATGGGCAGAATAATTTCCGCTATGCGGCGAATTTTGTCGGGCGAAGAGTTTTTGGCGCGGAGTTGAATCAAATCGGCGCCACCGTCACAAAGTTGTTGCGCGACAACTTCCGGCGCGCGGCCTTGCAACCAGGCCGTGTCCACGAACGCATAAAGCCGGCAAGCGGCGAGTGGTTTCACGGAAAAACTTTAACCGCGAAAGCCGCGAAAGACACGGAACATAATGCAAGCCAACAACCCGCTCCAAAATGTTTCTGCCCGTAGCAGTCGAGGTAACGAGGCTACAGTAAAATTTGCCATATGCGATTTCCGATTTACGAGACCTACGAATCATGCGACACGGCGCGTAAATCGTATATCGTAAATCAAAAATAATGAGCCTCCTCACGTCGGCTGCTGCCCCTTTAACGGGTCCGTTCAAAGGCGGTTCGCCAGAACCATTCGCTGTGCGCGATGAATCGGACGAGAATGTCCTGCAACGACGGCGCCAGCATCATCCGCTGCAACCATTTGGCCCACGCCAGCCGTTGCGCAAACGCGGCGTCGCATTGACTCGCCAGCGTTTGCCGGGTCTGCATCCACGAAAGGTCCCCGCGACTCCACGCCGCCACCGGTTCAATCGCCATCCCGGCCGACTCGAACGCCATGGACATCCCGTTGCCGGTCACGGGCGGAATCATGGTAATGGCGTCGCCAATGCAACATTCGGCGCGCGCGGCGGCGCATTGCGGTCGCAACGAAA